>JAVMKC010000104.1:0-62195 GCA_031732795.1 Accumulibacter sp.
GCTCCCCACGATCCCCGCCATCCCGGCAACCGTGTAGGGGAGTGAATGATTACAAACCTGATGTAACGACAACAAAAATGATGCGGGTAACTATTTCTGGGTTTTGACCATGCCGACCAATTACCATAGCGATTGCCCAGCCTAGAACAGCAATGATGCCGAAGCCAATCATAATGTTTTTGGTAGTTCTAGCGTGTGTTGGATGCGGCCTGACTTCCATGTCAAAAACCCTAACGTAGAAGTGAGCGGCCTGCGCGGCTTTTTGCGCAGGTCCGCTCGACTGCCGGGTTGGGCCGCGGCTCGGAAGAGAGACTGGTGCGACCAAAAGTCGGCGTTGGTGGAACGGTGCTAACCACGACCGATAAGCTCCTGCTACTTCCCTGTGTATGGATCTTTGGTGCCTTCCTTGCCGGTATATGGATTCACATTGCCTTTGGCTGACCAGTTGTCGCTCTTCGAATTGTTCGGGTCTTTTGCGTGTGATGGTGCGACATATGTTCCATCCTTCTTCGTGTAGCCCTTGATGCTGTGGCTGCCACTTCCGGAGCTATGACTGCTGCTTGAGTGACTACCGCCGGAATGACCGCCACCTTTTGCAAAAGCTGGCGTGCATGCAAGGGCGGCTATCGAAAGAACAATGACAGAGGTTTTCATGGATTTCTCCTTTTGGTAAGACTGGATGAATGTGTGGCCCAACGTAGAGCTAACCGGCCGGCGGAGGCCGAAGGCCGGAGCGAACCTGCAAGCGTAGCTTGCAGGCGGTCCGGTTGAGCGCCGGGTTGGGCCACGGGACGTAAAACGCTCGCGCTGGCTGCGCGACGAACGGAAGCGGTCTCCGGCAAGGCGTCCCTGCCCGGCACGCGAGGCCGCCGGCACGAAAGCCCGCGCGGCCGCCGGTAAACGACGACCGCCCACCACGCCGCCGCGCCGGACCGCGTGCCGCCGAAGCAACACGGCTGGCGGCCGCGAAGAGAACGAATGCTCAAGCGCTTTCCTCCCGAAAGGCCCAACGTTCGAGGTAACCTGCCCGCGGAGGCAGGTGCTGTAAGCCCGGACTGAGACGATAGTACTGCTGGCTCAGGCCGGGCTTACAGCGCCTGCCGTCGCGGGTCAGGTTGACCGAGGGGTTAGGCATCACTTCTGCCGTGGCGCGGAAGCGGCAGCACTCGTCGGAGCCTCCACCTTCACCTGCGTCCGAAGAGTTGGCAAACCTTCGACAGTCACCGCCAAGTTGTAGGTTCCGACGACTACATCGAAGGCTGCGGGCGGTTTCCCGACCAACTCTTTGGCGTGCCCCTCTGCATCGGTTAGGCGCACAACTGCTGGCTCGACCGTAATCGACCGGAATGACGGCTGTTCCGGTTGAAGGTGCCAGTCAACCTCAAGTCGCTTGCCAACCCATGTCGCAGCCGCACCTTCTTGTTTCGGGCTAAGCAGTACGAGCCTCTGATCCGGCCAGACCGCGCGTTTGAGGGTGACTATGCTAGTCACCGAGAATGCAGTAATAAACGCCGTTGCTATTGGCAATCCCAGCTTTATCCACTTGCTTTCTTCCTTCTTGCTGCTGTCTGAACCTGTGAAGAAGTCGCCAGTATCTACGGCCTTCACTTGTTTCAGTTTGAGCGTGCTTGGCCATGCGTCTATCAGGGGATCAACCTTCTCCGGTGGTATGGACGTTCTGATGCGAAGCTTCTTGTGGTCGGTTGGGGAGCCAATGCCTACGGTTGTGCTCCGCGCGCGCAATTGCACACTCACTTCCCCAAAAGTGGATGCTCGTCGATTGAGGTACTCGAGGAGCGACGGAATGGTGAAGAAGGGTGTAAGTCTTTCAATGTCACCATCGAACGACTTTACGAAAGCGTTCTCGAGATAAGGGTTGGGACCGATCGCTCTCGCGATTGCTTCCACACCGACTCCGAAGTCCTTGGGATTCCATTGTCCGACTTCGAATTCAATCGAGCTCTTCCGATACTTGTAGGGGTGCGGCTTGCTTGGAGTCAGTGTGCAGGTTTTTCGAAGCTCATCGAGAGCGCTGGCTGCGGGATCGTCAGGATTTTCGTCTAGTCGAATTCTGAGATAGTGGTGCTGATGATGAAGAACCGACTGTCTGACTTTTCCAGCGAACTGAGTAACTACAGTCTCCTCAATGTCTGCCCAATCTCGTGTAACTAAAGCGACAGCCTGCTCGCTGCTGTAGACGATCGTGCGCCGTGTCGTCGCGGAAGGGCGCATCCAAACTTCAATCCGTACCTTTGCCGCATCATTTGAGAGCCGGCTTATTTGAGCGAAATATTCGAGGAACCATTCCAGAGTTATCCCGTCCTCGACGTCGTACCAATACTCGTTTTCAACAGGAGTTTGGGAGGGCATTGCGCGATCCAGAGGAGGTTGGTGACCCGCTTGGGGTGGCTGCGGTGTGATGCCTAACGCAGAGTTAAGCGGCGCGCAGCGGCAGGTGGCGTAAGGCCGGGCTGCGACAATAGTACGAAGTGCCGTGGCCCGGCCTTACGACGCCTGCCGTTGCGAGTCCGCTTCAACGACCTGTTAGGCGTCGCGTTTTGGAATGGCCTCGAGCGCAACCCTGTTTGTGCCTCCGGGGACAAGCCGATTGGGCGCCGTTACGTGCAGCCTATAGTGCGGCGGCAAAGTTGCTGCCCGTCGAAGCAGGCTGGCCGCCCACTGCCAAGGGGCGCGTTCGAGCCGGTCGCTTGCTGCCCGCGAGAGACGGACGGACTGGGTCGAGCGCAGTTCTGCGAGGAGCGCCGACTTCGACGGTGGGTAAGGCTTCTGGCTGGTCATAGGTGAACTCCAAAGGTCACCGAGCCAGACTGCCATGCTTGGCGCGAGCCTGTCAACCTGCTGTTCGTTTCGACCGTCGGATCGAGAGAAGCGCACCGCGCTCGCCAGTGGTTCCGCGGGTTATCTACTGCTGCGCTCGTTGATGCGACGCCTAACGTTGGAGCTAAGCCGTGTGCTACGGCAGGCAGCGTAAGCCCGGGCTGAGACAATGTGCAGCGTACCTCAGCCCGGGCTTACGCTGCCTGCCGTAGCGCGTCGGCTTGAGTGACTGGTTAGGCACCACCCGCCGCCCTATGCTTTGTCTCGGCGCCCATGGTGACGAAGAGCATGCGACTTGGCTGTGACACCTTTGCTGTGTGCCACATGCCACGTGGGACAACTACCGCACCACGGCCAACAATTCGGGTGACTTCAGTTCCCTCTGGTCTCTCAAGGTGGAACTCGATGTCTCCGCTCAGGACGTACACGAACTCTTCGGCGAGTGGATGCATTTCCCAGTTGGCCCAGTCCTCAGTGCACTCGAACTCAGTGATGAGCCACCCGCGCCCAAATTTTTCCATTTCACTCTCTGGTAGTGACCAGAAGGCCTCCCCGCCAGGGATGATGCGGGCATTGCCGTTTTGCTCAAGATAGACAAAGTCCGAATCGGGCTTGAATGACATGGCTTCCGGCGTCGCTGAGGTGGCGTACTTTGTGGTGCTTAACGTTGGAGCTAAGCCGCGCGCGGAGGCGGGCGGCGTAAGCCCGGGCTGGGATGATGGACGAAGGCCCTCAGCCCGGGCTTACGGCGCCTGCCGTAGCGCGTCGGCTTGAGCGACTGGTTAGCGAAGTAATCGGGCCGGGCCGCAAATCGTCCCGAAGAAACAAGTCTTTCACCGGCATATTGCGCGTCATGGTAAAAATTTACACATATCTAAATCAATTGGTTGAGATGTGTTTCTTGAGAGGCCTCACTGGCTTGAGGTGAGGTCACAGCATAGAGCAGCGCGCAAACAAGTGCGGCTACGACAACCACAACATACTCCTTGTCGTACGAGAACAATGCACCGCCCCAGAACTTGAGTGCCAGTAGACTTGCATAGAGCGCGGAGATTGCCAGCAAAAGGGCGACAATTAGTCGCGAATGCTCTGCGCTTCCCTTGAATGCCGCGAAGGCGCACCAGAGGCTCACTCCACCTGCCAACAAATTTGTCATGAACTTCACGTTGAGATCTATGCGGCCGTCGAATATGGCCTGAACGCCGCCGGCGAAGCCGCCCAATATGAGTGATACGCCGCCTATCAGAATGGCGATTGATGTCAGTCGATGAAGTAGTCGCATTTTGATGGATGGCTGGATGGCCAGGAGGGCCGAAGTGTGAAGTGAGGCCTAACGTTGAAGCTCACCGGACGACGGACAGCGAAGCTGGCCGACGGTCCGGTGGAGCGGATTGTTGGGCGTCGGTGTCACTTGCTTGCCATACAATAGGAAAACCCGCTCATAGAGAGCCCAACACACGTTGCATAGCCGGCAGCTGCGAGCATTAGCAGCCAAGCAAGGACGGTTGTGATTGTGAACAACGGTGGTTTGGGCTGAAGGTAGGCCTCCCAACTGAGCTCAGGCACCCCCAGTTCGGTTTCGCATTTAGCGAGAAAGCCCGACATTTGCATGACGCGAATGTGTGTTGCGAGTGTGATAAAACCGCTGAGCGCTATAAAGGCCGGCGGAATCCACCAAGCGATGACTAAAGCCTCTTTAGGAAGTTTCAGACAGATTGCCGCCTTGTCCGTTACGGAGAACGCTTGTGTCAGAACCCAGGCGAAAACCGCAGAGCTCGCAATTAATGACGATCGAAAGAGATTCTCGATTCTTGCAAGAAGAACTGCGACCTCGGCTCTGATCTGCTTGTAGCTTTCGATGCCAAAACTATGCTTGGATTCATCCATTGGCTGCCTCCGTCGATATTAATGAAGCCCAACGTAGAGCTAACCGGCCGGCGGAGGCCGAAGGCCGGAGCGAACCTGCAAGCGTAGCTTGCAGGCGGTCCGGTTGAGCGCCGGGTTGGGCCACGGGACGTAAAACGCTCGCGCTGGCTGCGCGACGAACGGAAGCGGTCTCCGGCAAGGCGTCCCTGCCCGGCACGCGAGGCCGCCGGCACGAAAGCCCGCGCGGCCGCCGGTAAACGACGACCGCCCACCACGCCGCCGCGCCGGACCGCGTGCCGCCGAAGCAACACGGCTGGCGGCCACGAAGAGAACGAATGCTCAAGCGCTTTCCTCCCGAAAGGCCCAACGTTGGAGCTAAGCCGCGTGCGGAGGCAGGCGGCGTAAGCCCGGGCTGCGATGATGCTCCGCGTACCGCAGCCCGGGCTTACGACGCCTGCCGTAGCGCGTCGGCTTGAGCGACTGGTTAGGCCTCAGTCACAGTAGGTTGGCGCGTTCTGACTCTCTGACAGCCGATGAGCGCAAGTGCAAGCGAAAGCAATGTCAGCGATGAGGGGGCAGAAACCAATGCGGGTGTGCCTACGAGAAGATCGTCTATCGCTACTCCCTCGTCTAGCCAAAGAGCCCCTGCTGGTGCGACAAGCGATACAGAAGAGAACGGCTGGTCAGCACTAATCACTCCCCAGAAGTGAACTGCGCCCGATGCGATGTTGACTGGATTCATGCCGGGGAGCGCATCTAGTACTTGGCTCGCACCCAGCCCCGCGAGCACCACTTGAAGTGATCCACCAGGATCCGGTAGTCCAAAGAAGTCAGAGAAATCAACTCCGTAGAATCCGATTGCCTGAACTGGTGTGTCGAAGGTCAGAGTGAATAGCGTTCGCGGCGTATTGGCTAGCACAAAGCTCTGAAGATAGCCGGCTCCGGAAATGGGAAAGAGTCCGCCAGGGTGATTGCCTGTTGCGAACGTTGCCGGTCCAGAAAGCGTGGCCGTTGACCCCAGGGGTAGGAATGTCAACGGCGCAGCACTGGCTTCAAACCCCTGGATACCGGTTGCAGGAGCCAGCTGATTCAGGAAACTTGCGCGCGCCGCGTCCGCGTTTGGATGGACAAGGAGGGGCAGAGGATCTACAGGATTGCTATCCAAGCCAAAGAACACTATCGGTGCAGAGAAGGCTGGACAACAAAGCGCAGCTACAGATAAGACACCGAGCGTCTTGCGAAAAGCGAGGCCGAGAGCAAGCATGACTCCTCCGCGCATGGTTTCTAGTTGAGGGCATTCAGCATAGTCTGCTTTCGCCATCGGCGCAAGAACATGACGGAACAAGCGCTGCGCCTGCCTCTCTGAGGCCTAACGTTGGAGCTAAGCCGCAAGCGGAGGCGTGCGGCGTAAGCCTGGTACGCGATGATGCCTCAAGGCCAGCGTGCCAGGCTTGCGCTGCATGCCGTAGCGCGTCGGCTTGAGCGACGTGTTAGGCCGCATTCGGCTGCCGACGCATGGGAGCCTATTGCCTGCCCCAACCAGGGATTGCGGCCGCCTGCTTGACCCAAGATGCAATTTGCGTCTCGTCGAGGGTTGTGGCGGTGACGTTGACCCACCGCGCCTCCTTGGCTGTGCCACCACCCGGCGCGGGTTGCAGGGCGGTGCCCTTGAAGAAGGTGAGCTTTACGTAGCTGCTGAAGACGTGAAAGCTGGCGAACCAGCCTTGACCTTTGATGCCGTACATGGCGGAGTTCCAGCGGACTCCTTTGCTGACCTGCGGTGCGTGCTGGACGATGAGTTCGTCGAGGCGCCTGGCGACGGTCTGCTTCCAGCCCGGGATGGCGGAAATGTAGGCCTCAACAGCGGCATCGCCGTCGGACTTGGCGACCTGCGGGTTGTCGCCGGCAAGGAGCTTGACGGTGCTTCGAGGACCGACGGTCATGCGATTCATGCGGCCTAACGTTCGAGCTAAGCTGCCCGCGGAGGCAGGCACTGTAAGCCCGGGCTGAGATGATGCACAGTGTGCCTCAGCCCGGGCTTACAGTGCCTGCCGTAGCGGGTCAGCTTGAGCGAGGGGTTAGGCCGCATTCGCGTTGGAAGCACGTTCAATCGGCTTCATCGTCTGGCAGCACTTGCTCGTAGACGACGAATCCGAACTCGTCATGGACGGCACGCTCAAAGGCATTCACCAAGTAGTCGGCGGCGCCATTTAGGTTCTCTGGACTCAATGTGCCGGCGCGCTCAAGGCTGACCTCGGTCCAGCCAGCCCTCTCAACCCAGCCTTTGACTGCGCTCCAGTCATGTTCGGAGTTTTGGGCCTGTCGGAGCAGAGCAAGCATGGCGTGTCGATCTCCAGGCTGATACGGCCCCACGCAATCTGCTGTTGCAGCCGCTGTCGCGGTGAATGCGTGGACTTCGTACATGCAGGGGTTTGACCTTCATGGGCAGGTTAGGAAGGCTGTCGTATGCGGCCTAACGTTGGAGCTAAGTTGCGACCGGCGGCGTGTGGCCTGGGCCGCGAGGCCGATGATAGCCAACACGGCATCGCGGCCCAGGCCGCGCGCCGCTGGACGTCAACTTGAGCGACTGGTTAGGCCGCACCTTGCGCTATGCGCTGAAAGTTGGTGACGAGGTACTTCTCCCATTGCGGCTTGCAGTACTCCTCCGTCTCGCCCGACAGCTTGCTTTTCCGCTTTCCGTTGAACCATATGGAGCGCAGTCCAATGTTCTTGCCAGTCTTGTTCTTGACGGCCTCGCGGTCGAATTCTTCGGACGTCATCAGCCACGTCAGACCAAGCCGCTCTGAGTAGAAGACAAACCAGTAGTCGGCTCGGACCTGGTCGTGCGGGATGGCTGAGTACAGCGCGGCGTCTCCGTCCTTGACCGTGCTCGATCGCGCCTTGATCTGTACCAGCGCGATGCTTCCGTCCTTCCGGCGTACGATGGCATCGACGGCGTGGTCGTCCACGAGGGGAACGTAGACATCCATGCCCTCCTTGAGCATGAGTCCAATGACCCAGTACTCGATCCGCTTGCCGAATCCGGCGCTGTGGCGAAACGTCTTGGCGGTGGACATGCTGCGGGGCTTCCTGTGCGGCCTAACGTAGAGCTAACCGGCCGGCGAAGGCCGAAGGCCGGAGCGAACCTGCAAGCGTAGCTTGCAGGCGGTCCGGTTGAGCGCCGGGTTGGGCCACGGGACGTAAAACGCTCGCGCTGGCTGCGCGACGAACGGAAGCGGTCTCCGGCAAGGCGTCCCTGCCCGGCACGCGAGGCCGCCGGCACGAAAGCCCGCGCGGCCGCCGGTAAACGACGACCGCCCACCACGCCGCCGCGCCGGACCGCGTGCCGCCGAAGCAACACGGCTGGCGGCCGCGAAGAGAACGAATGCTCAAGCGCTTTCCTCCCGAAAGGCCCAACGCTGGAGTTAAGCGGCCGCGCGTAGCGCGGTCCGCTTGAACGACTTGTTATACGCGCCCTTGATTTTGACTTTGAACCCGTGTTTTGACATTTTTTGCCACTATTGCCCAGTTTTTAACGACAACAACGTTTTTCTTGCATCATATTTTCCTCTGACATCAAGGATTTCCCTTATTCCCATTAACGTGTCTTGAATGGCAGATGTTATCCGAAAAAGAGTGGCAATTTTGGTAGGATGATTATCATGGGCTTGGCATAAAGCATTTAAGCTAGCTGCGAAGCTATTGTAAGTGTCAAGGGGATAAGAACTTTCATTAACTGGCCACCAAGGAGCAATAGGATACGGAACTCTTGAATCAATCGGGTTGTATAAGAATTTCTCACCAGAATTCAAGCGGATCGGTAATGATTGCAGCGGCCTGCCATCGTTGCTGATGGCATTAAGTCTGGTGAAACTCCCTCCATAAAAATAAACCCATCCATCTGGATATTCATCTGGGAATTCCGGATTAACTGGAAATGCTTTGTAGCTAATCAGAAAGCTTCCCCACTTGCCAGTTATTTGGGGTACAACAATTGCAGCGAGGCTATATTCGGCTTGAAGCTGATTAAGGCGATATAATATTGATTTCTGATCTTTTTCATTCACCGCGGGTTCAAGAAGAATTTGAAATTGGTGGGCCCTTGTTATCACCCCCATCCACTCTCTTTCTAGTTGCTCTTCATCTTTTTCATTCTCAATAATGTGCTTCAGCGCGGAAAGACCTACAGCAAAACCTATGCACACATCTAAAAAGTACCCTTGAGAATATTGTGATATTGACATGGCAGCATCAAAACATTGGTTTGCCTCGCCCTTAATTTTTGCTAGGCTGCTGCCGTCTTTGTAGCTTGCATTCAATGTCCCTGTGAGAGCAAATATTTTATCTCGGTACACTCTCACATTCTGCCTGTCATTGGCGTTATCCAAGAGTTCTGGCAATTGATCTTTCAAAAAAGAAATAATCTGATCGAGCTTCTTATTGATTTCAACAAGCTGGTTGTTTATCGATTGCTGATTGAATAACGTTTCAAGTAAGCCTTTTACAAATTCAACTCCAGCAGCTTTAGCTGCTTCGGCTGCTGCATATGAAACTGCTTCCACTACTATTGCCACAGGAAATGCCATATAACGCTCCTCTTCAATTTAGGTTGAACTGCCGTAGTTAATATCTCGTATAACGTGAAGTAGACATCCTAATTGACGCAAAGTATTGCGTCAATCATGGTCATTTTGCATGAATTCAGCAATGGTTTCTCACATAATCAACGATATACACCACTCATGCGTTCGCTAACCAATTCGACGATTGCGTCAAGGCCAACACTACGGCGCTGCATCAGAAAAGCAGCTTGACGGGTTTCTCTGGTTCCCAAGGTCCGCCTTGGGAACCCCAGCCCACTCTGCGAAGCGTCAGCTTCTGGCCGCCTCGCTCTCTGCAGATCGGGGGAGAAGGACGCCGGAGCGTCCGAAACAGGGTTCCCAAGGTGGTCCTTGGGAACCAGGAAAACCAACCAGGAAAACTAACCAGGAAACGATCGGCCGGGTGGCGCGCCGGGGCGCTTGGACGGCACACTCGATCGGCCGCGCACTACGCTCGACACGTGGAGCCGGCGGCTCAACGCGCCGAGCGGTCGTGGCGATCGATCAGGCGATACGCTCGACCGACCGAGCGGGGAAGCCGGCCCGCCGAGGGTGAAGATCGGTTTACTGAGGGTGAAACTCGGCGAGCCAAGCGTAGAACTCGACAAACCGAGCATGGAGCTTGGCAAATCGAGTATGGAACTCCGTATTGTCGAGTGTTGCGCTCAATCGGCCGAGTCCGGAGCTCGATCAGCCGAGTCTGGAACACCATCGACTGAGTTATGAACTCGACGCGCGGAGATCAGAGCTTTGACAAGTCGAGCTTGGTGCTCCGCAGATCGGGCTTTGTACTCCACAAATCGAGCTTGGTGCTCCGCAGATCGAGCTTTGCACTCCACTAATCGAACTTGGCGCTCCGCAGATCGAGCTTTGTACTCCACGAATCGAGCTGTGTACTCCATGGGTCGAGCTTGGCGCTCCATAGATCGAGCTTGGCGCTCTGTAGCTTAGGCTTGGCACTCCATAGCTCGAGCTTGACTATCGATCAACTAGTCGTGGCGTGGTTTCGACCGGGCTTGACGCTCGATCCGCCGGTTTTTCGGCCCGTTCGGCCGGGCGGATCGGCGCCTGGCCGAAATTTTGTGCGCGGGGCAGATCGTGAGGACGGCAAGGCGCCGGGAACGCTCTGCTCGCGGCGGCCGGCGGGATCGAGCTCCGGCGGCCGCCGATGATGATCGCCGGGGCAATGGCTGGCGCGGGTGGCGTTCTTTGGCGCGGGTCGCCGAAGCGCCGCTGATGGTTCTACAATCGGCGCTTCTTCGTGCAGAAAGGCGCTTCTCCGGCCGTGACTTCGCTCAAGCCTTTGGACGTTCAGCCCGCCGCTTCCGGCCAGGGCTCGCAAATCCGCCAGCTTCATCTGCAACTGGCCGCGGCTTTTTCGGTGGCCGTGCTGGCTTGGCCTTATTTCGCTTTCCGCGGGGTGGAATGGCCTTGGCCGCATACGGCGTTCGCCATCGCCGGGGTGGCCTGGCTCTTGGCGCGACTGACCCGGCAACCTTGGTGGTGGCAATCGATTCATGCCGTTTTCGCTCCGCTGGTCTGGGGCGCCAGTCAGTTGGCGATCGCGCCGGGCTGGTATTTGTTGGCTTTTTTGCTGTTGATGCTGATTTTTCGCGGTGCGTTCGGCGGGCAGGTGCCGCTTTATTTGTCGAACGTGGAGACGGCGGCGGCCGTGGCCGAGCATATCGCCCGGCGGCCGGCGGTGCGTCTGGTCGACCTCGGTGCGGGTGTCGGCAGCGTGGTCGTGCCGCTGGCCAGGCGGCGGCCCGATGGTCGGTTCACCGGCGTCGAGAACGCGCCGCTGACTTGGCTGATCGGCCGCCTGCGTTGCGCTCGCCTGGGCAACTGCGTCTGGCGTTGGGGGGATCTGTGGCAGGTGGATCTCGCTGGTTTCGATGTCGTGCATGCGTTTCTGTCGCCAACGCCGATGGCTGCGCTGTGGGAGAAGGCCCAGCAGCAGATGTCGCCGGGCAGCGAGTTCATCAGTAACAGTTTTCCGATTCCGGATGTGGAACCGCAGCAGATCATCGAGATCAATGATGAGCGGGGAACGCGTTTGTATTGCTATCGGCTTTGAGCGGTTTCCGGGCGACGTGCGAACCACACTTGAAAATCATCGTCTGGAAAAGTTTGCTACTATCTGTCGCACCAACAACTACTCCTGGAGAAGAAGACAAGATGGCCAATTTCGATTCGATGAACGATCCTTTTGCGATGGTTCGGAAGATGTGGGGAGGTTTGGGCTTCAACTTGCCGAATCTGCCGAACTTGGTGACCCCAACCTTGGATGTCGAGGAGATCGAGAAGAAGATCAAAGATCTCAAAGCGGTTGAAAGTTGGCTGAAAATGAATTTGTCGATGTTGCAAGTGACCATTCAAGGGCTGGAAATGCAGTCGGTGACGCTCAATGCGGTGCGGGCGATGGGGCAGATGGCCACCAGCTATGGTTCGGGAGCGGATAACGCTTCGCCGGCCGCCGGCGCCAATCCTTCTTTGACCGCCAGCAGCGGCGACGCGCTCAGACAAGCGGCGATGTGGCCGCTGACTTTGATGCAGCAGATGCAGGAACAGATCCAGAAGGCGACCAGTACGGCCGCCGCGGCGGTCACGCCGCCGGCAAGCAGCGATGACGCGTCGAACAAGTCGCCGAAGGGGAAAGGCAGCTAGGAGCCTGTCGGACTTGAGCGATCGTTGCGAGCCGAGTGGGAAAGTGAGGGCAGTTTTTCCCGATTTCGAGGCGCATAGTGGATCTATGCAACGAGAAATCGGGGAAAAATGGACCGCTTTCCCACCGGCGTAGTCGATCAGCCTCAAGTCCGACAGGCTCCTAGGCTGCGGTTGAGCGCCTGGAGCCTTCTCGCAAGCCGCCCGCCGCAAGCGGCAATTTGTTTCGATGCGGATGTACCCCGGGCCGGCTCGCCGCCGCCCGGGGTTTGTTTTGTGGTCTTTCAGATCACCGCCGCGGCTTGGAGGGCGGCGATTTCGGCCGCTGAATAGCCGGCTTCGCCGAGAATTTGTGCGCTGTGTTCGCCCGGGGCCGGCGCATGGCGCTCGACGGCGAAATCCCAGCCGGAGAGTTTGAGCGGCGGGGCGTATTGCGTCACGCCATCGGCGTCGACTCGCATGCCGCGGGCGATGAACTGGGGATGCGCCAGCGCCTGGCCGACGTCGAGGATCGGGGTGACACAGCAATCGAAGGGGGCGAAAAACCGGCTCCAGTCTTGCTGATCCCGGCGGATGAAGACTTGCGCCAGTTCGTCGCGCAAGGCTTGGGCGGCGGCGCCACGTGCGCCGTAGCGGGGTTTCCAGTCCGGCCGCTCCAGCGCGTCGCAGAAAATGTCCCAGAATTTTTTTTCCAAGGGCGCCACGGCCATGTAGCGGCCATCGGCGGTCCGGTAAACGCCGTAGCCGGCATTGCCGCCGCTGAGCAGATCGCCGCCTCGTTCCGGCACTTGGCCTTCGTTCTGCAAGGCAAACAGCGGAAACAGGTTGTGCGCCATCACGGCTTCGCTCATCGCCACGTCGACCAGTCGCCCCTGGCCGCTGCGCCGCGCGTCGAACAGCGCGGCCAGGATGCCCATCGTCGCGGTCAACGCGCCGCCGAGCAGATCGCCGATCTGCAGATTGGGAATCGCCGGCGGCCCGCCATCAACGCCGATCTGTTCGAGGACGCCGGAAAAACCGATGTAATTCAGGTCGTGGCCGGCGTCCTGCGCCAGGGGGCCAGTTTGCCCGTAGCCGGTGATCGCGCAATAGACGAGCGCCGGTTTGACGGCGCGCAAGGCAGCGTAGCCGATGCCCAATTTGTCGGCCACTCCCGGACGAAAGCTTTCGACGACGATGTCGGCATCCGGCAGCAGGCGCATGAAGATCGCCCGTCCGGCCGGCTGTTTGAGGTCCAGACGCAGGCCGCGTTTGTTGCGATTGACGCAACGGTAGAAAACGCTGATTCCTTCCGGGCCGTCGCCTAAAGTGCGGGCATAATCGCCGGCGCCGGGATCTTCGATCTTGATCACGTCGGCGCCCAGGTCGGCGAGATGCAAGGTGGCCATCGGTCCGGGCAGCAAGCGCGTCAGATCGAGGACGCGAACGCCGGTCAACGGTCCGCCGCTCATTGCCGGGGCTCGCAGCGTTGCAGCCAGCTCGCATCCATGTCGATCACCTTTCCTTTGCTCAACGATTGTTCAAGAAACTGGCCGCGAAAGAGCCAGCCGGCGGTTCCGTGCGCCGAGGACCACGGCGTTTCCCAGTCTTCGACGCCGACGTGCACCCGCAGTACGTCAACCTCGCGGATTTCTTCGTCCCGGTCAACGCAGGGCGTCGCCGCGGCAACCCGCTGCCAGTCCGCGCGGGTATAGGAGACGGTCGGTTTGTCGATGATCGGGCAGCGCGTCGCCAGCCGCCGTTGCGGCGACAGCGCGACGATCGTTCCCCGCAGCCAGTAGATCGGGGTGGTGAGCAGCCAACCTTCGCCACCTTCACGAAAAATCACGCAATCGCCGACTTGCGGCATGGGGCCGGTGGCCGCGGGGGAAGCCGCCGCTCCGGCAAGCAGCGACAGGCACAGGCCGCACAGCCGCGCCCGGCCGGCCAGGCTTTTCGCCATTCCGCGACCCCTCACGACAACCAGCGCTTACGGCGACGATAGTGCTTGATATCGCGGAAGCTCTTGCGACCGACCGTCGACAGGCCGAGGTAAAACTCCTTGACGTCTTCGTTGACCGCCAGATCCTTGGCCGCGCCTTCCATCACCACCCGGCCGTTTTCGAGAATGTAGTCGAAATCGGCGTAGCGCAGCGCCATGTTGGTGTTCTGCTCGGCGAGCAGAAAGGTCACGCCTTCCTGCTGGTTGAGCTGGCGGACGATGGCGAAGACTTCGTCGACGATCTGCGGCGCCAGCCCCATCGACGGTTCGTCGAGCAGGACCAGGCGCGGATTGGCCATCAGCGCCCGGCCAATGGCGCACATCTGTTGTTCTCCGCCCGAGGTGTACGCCGCCTGGCTGTTGCGCCGCGTCTTGAGGCGCGGGAAATAGTCATAGACCTTGGCCAGGGTTTCGCTGATCGCCGCTTTGCCGTCACGACGGGTATAGGCACCGGTGAGCAGATTTTCCTCGATGCTCAGATGGCCGAAACAGTGCCGGCCTTCCATTACTTGAATCACGCCGCGCATCACCAGCTCCGCCGGGGTCAGGGCGTCGATGCGCTCGTCGCGCAGAGCGATCGTCCCCTTGGTCACCTCGCCGCGTTCGCCGCGCAGCAGGTTGCTTACCGCGCGCAAGGTCGTCGTCTTGCCGGCGCCGTTACCGCCCAGCAAGGCGACGATTCCTTTTTCGGGAACGCTGAACGAAACGCCCTTGAGAACCAGGATCACGTGGTTGTAGATCACTTCGATGCTGTTGACCTGCAGAAGCGGCGGGCTGGTGTCAGTCATGGCGTCTCACCAGAGAAGGAAAGTAGCGGGCGTCGTTTGCGCGCCCGGGGAACCGGCCGGCCCGCCGTCGCGGGCCGCGATTTCGAGACCGATATCGATCAAGACGGTTATTTCTTGCACTCTTCCGGCGTGCGCGGCTTGAGTTTCTTCTCCTCGGCGTATTTGCTGGAGGCCAGCATGACCATCGGACGGAGGACTTTTTCGTCGGCCTGATACCAATCGGAGGTGAAATCCCACTTGCTGCCGTTCCAGGTATGCACGCGGACCCACGACGATCCCATGTGGTCGAGACAGGAGGTCTGCACCGGCCGCATCACCCCGGCAAACCCCATGCCGTCGAGCGTTTTCTGGTCGAGGACGAGATTTTCCAATCCCCAGCGCACCTGCTCGCCGGTCATGACTTTGCCTTTGCCGTAGCGTTCCTGCGCTTTGCGTACGCCTTCGACGCCGAGCATCGCCGAAATCAGGCCGCGCATGTACAACACCTGGCCGACTTCTTCTTTCGGTCCGGTACCCTGGCCTTTGGCATAGACCATCTCACGCATGTCCTTGACGACCTTGGAGTTCGGTTCGGCGCCGTGCTGCAGGGTCAGCGCGTTGTAGCCCTTGGCACCTTCGGCGACGTCTTTGACGTCCGGCTCGGCGCCGGCCCACCAGATGCCGATCATCTTCTCGCGCGGGTAACCGGTCGATTGCGCTTCACGCAGCGCCGTCGAATTCATCACCCCCCAGCCCCAGAGCAGGACGTAATCGGGCTTCTGCTGGCGGACCTGCAGCCAGGTCGCTTTTTGCTCGACGCCGGGATGAGCCACCGGCAGCAGTTGCACTTCGAAACCGTGGGTCCGGGCCAGTTCCTGCAATACCGGGATCGGTTCCTTGCCATACGGGCTGTCGTGGTAGACCAGGGCGATTTTCTTGCCTTTCAGCTTGGCCCAGCCGCCTTCCTTCTTGGCGATGTGCTGAATCGCCACTTCGGTGCCGACCCAATAGGTGCCGAGCAGCGGGAAATTCCAGGTAAACACCGCGCCATTTTGCGACTCGCTACGTCCGTAACCGGCGGTGATCAGAGGAATCTTGTCTACCGGCGCTTTTTCGGTCAAGGCGAAGGTGACTCCGGTCGAGAGCGGCTGGAATACCGTCGCCCCGCCATTCTTGCCTTTCAACCGTTCATAGCATTCGACACCGCGATCGGTGGCGTAAGCGGTTTCACACTCCTCGAAGCTGATCTTGACGCCGTTGATTCCACCTTTGGCATTGACCAGCTTGAGATAGTCGACATAGCCGTTGGCCCATTGCGAGCCGTTCGGCGCGTAGGCACCCGTGCGATAAACCAGCACCGGGAAGAACTGCTCCTTGGCTTGCGCAATGGCGTTTGGCGCGGCCAGCAGCGAAGCGATCGCCGCGCCGGTCATAGCCCGTTTCATCGATTTCATCATGAGCTCCTCCGATATTGTTGTGGGTGTTACTGCGGTGCTGCGCTGACGGCCGCCGCCGGCGGCCGGTCTCTCGTCGACAGTTCAGTGCGGGAAAGGCCACAAACGCAACTTCTCCTTGCCGGTAGACCATAGGCGGGCGAGACCATGGGGTTCCTTGATCAGAAAAAAAATGATCAGCGAACCGAAGATGATCAACTCGGCGTGCGAAACGCCGGCGGTCGAGATGTTCAGGCCAACCAGTCGGCCCAGCGCCGGCAGGAACTGATTGAGCACGATCGGCAGAACGACGATGAACGCCGCGCCGAAAAAACTGCCCATGATCGATCCCAAGCCACCGATGATGACCATGAACAGCAGTTGGAACGAACGGTCGACCGAGAATGCCGCCGGCTCCCACGACGACAGGTGGATGAATCCCCACAAGGCCCCGGCCGTTCCGACGAAAAACGAACTGACGGCGAAAGCCGACAGCTTGGCGAACAGCGGACGGATGCCGATCACTTCGGCGGCGACATCCATGTCGCGGATGGCCATCCATTGCCGACCGATGGCGCTGCGGGTCATGTTCTTGGCCAGCAGTGCGAAAACGGTCAACCAGAACAGACAGAACAGATACTTATCGACCGGCTCGGCGATCTGCCAGCCGAGAATCTGCAGATTGGCCACCGACACCGAACCCGAAGCGGCATAGTCGGTGAACCAGGGCACGCGCAGGAAAACCCAGTCGGTGAAGAACTGCGCCGCCAGGGTTGCCACCGCCAGATACAGACCGCGGACACGGAGGCTCGGTATGCCGAAGAAGATGCCGACCAGCGCCGCGGTCACGCCGCCGAGCAGCAACGACAGCACCAGCGGCATGCCCGGCAGACGGCTGTGAAAATTGTAGGCGGCGTACGCGCCGACAGCCATGAACGCGCCGGCACCGAGCGTGATCTGCCCGCAGTAGCCGACCAGGATGTTTACGCCGAGCGCCGCCAGCGACAGGATCAGGAAGGGAATCAGAATCGCCCGCAGCAGATATTCGTCCACCAGCCAGGGGATGGCGATGAAGGCGAAGAGGATCAGCGCCAGAATCGACCAGCGATCCTGGGCAATCGGAAAAAGCTGCTGATCGTCGGCGTAGGAGGTCTTGAACTGCCCATTTTCGCGATAAAGCATGCTTGTGTTCCTCCTTAAACGCGATCGATGATTTTTTCACCGAACAGTCCTTGCGGCCTGAGCAGAAGAAAAACCAGCGCCAACTGGTAGGCAAACCAGATTTCGATGCCACCGCCGATCAGCGGCCCGAGATAGACTTCGGACAGTTTCTCGCCGACACCGATGATCAATCCGCCGATGATCGCCCCGGGAATCGAGGTCAATCCTCCGAGGATCACCACCGGCAAGCCACGCAACGCCACCGTCGACAACGAAAACTGGACCCCGAGTTTGGATCCCCAGATCACGCCGGCCACCAGCGCCACCACGCCGGCGACGCACCAGACGATGAACCAGATCCGGTGCAAGGGAATACCGATCGATTGCGCCGCCTGGTGATCGTCGGCCACCGCGCGCAACGCCCGGCCGGTGGTCGTCTTCTGGAAGAACAAGGCCAGCAGCGCGACCAGCAGCGCGGCGATCGTCGCGGCGACGAAATCCTCCTTGTTGACCAGCAATCCGCCCTCGAAAAGATTTTCGAGAATGATCACCGGGTCTTTGGGCATCCCGACGTCGATCTTGTAGATGTCGCTGCCGAATATCGTGCCGCCGACGCCTTCGAGAATGTAAGCGATGCCCAGGGTGGCCATCAGCAAGGTCGCGCCTTCCTGATTGACCAGATGGCGCAGCACCAGCCGTTCGACCAGCCAGGCGACGAGGAACATCACCGCGCCGGCGGCGAGAAAGGCCAGGATGTTGGCCAGCGTTGCGCTTTCCAGTCCCAGCGCCTCTGAAATCCAGGTCGACAAGCGGGCCATCGCCAGCGCGGCAAAGAGCACCATCGCTCCCTGGGCGAAGTTGAACACCCCGGAAGCTTTGAAAATCAGCACGAAACCGAGAGCCACCAGCGAATAGAGCATTCCGGCCATCAGTCCGCCGATCAACGTTTCGAGAAAGAATCCCATCGCTGCGCTCCTCAGTGACTGGCGCCGAGATAGGCGCTGATGACTTCCGGATTGGCACGCACGTCGTCGGGGGCACCGTCGCCGATCTTCTTGCCGTAGTCGAGCACCACCACCCGATCGGAAATATCCATCACCACCGCCATGTCATGCTCGATGAGTACGATGGTGGTGCCGAGCTGATCGTTCACGTCGAGAATGAAACGGCACATGTCCTGTTTTTCCTCGACGTTCATCCCGGCCATCGGTTCGTCGAGCAGCAGAATGCTCGGCTCCATGGCCAGCGCGCGACCGAGGTCGACCCGTTTCTGCAAGCCATACGGCAACTGGCCGACCGGCGTTTTGCGGATATGCTGGATTTCGAGAAAATCGATCACTTCCTCGACTTTCGCCCGGTGCGCCAATTCCTCACGCCGTGCCGGCCCCCACCACAACGCCTGTTGCAGCAGATTGCTGCGGATTTTCAGATTGCGCCCGGTCATCAGGTTGTCGAGAACGCTCATGCCCTTGAACAGCGCGATATTCTGAAAAGTCCGCGAAATGCCGGCACGCGCCGCCTTGTACGGATTCATCCGGTTGAAGTGCGCGCCACGGAGAACGATCTGGCCTTGTTGCGGCCGATAGACCCCGTTGATCACGTTGAGCATCGAACTTTTGCCGGCACCGTTGGGACCGATGATCGCTCGAATCTCGTGCTCACGGACGTTGAAGGAGATGTCGGTCAGCGCTTTGACACCACCGAACGACAAGGAAACGTTTTTCAGGTCGAGAATCACTTCGCCGATTTGCCGGGTCATCGCGTCCCCTTTCCGTCTTCGGTAAATGTGGCCGCTTCCTCTATGACCAGATCGGCGGACACTTTCCCCTGCCGGCCATCTTCGAACTTGACCGTCGTTTCGATGAACTGACTGCGCTTGTCGCTGTACAGGGCGTCGATCAGCACGGCGTATTTTTCGGCGACGAAATTGCGGCGGACCTTGCGCGTCCGGGTCAATTCATCGTCATCGGGATCGAGTTCCTTGTGCAGAATCAGGAAGCGATGGATCTGTGAATCGGCGAGCGCGCCCTCGCCGACCAGTTCACGATTCACTTTTTCCAGGCATTCCTGGATCAGCGCATACACCTCCGTCTTGGCCGCCAGATCGGCATAACCCGAGTAGGCGATGCCGCGCCGTTCCGCCCAGTTGCCGACCGCGCCGAGATCGATGTTGATGAAGGCGCAGACCCGTTGGCGACCCGCACCGAACACCACCGCTTCCTTGATGTATTGGAAGAACTTCAGTTTGTTCTCGATGTAATTGGGCGCGTACATCGCTCCGTTGGCCAGCTTGCCGACATCCTTGGCCCGGTCGATGATCCGCAGATGACCGTCGTCGCCGACCAGGCCGGCGTCACCGGTCATGAAATACCCGTCGGCAGTCAGCGCTTCGGCGGTCGCATCCGGCCGTTTGTAGTATTCCTGCAACAACATCGGCCCCTTGACCAGGATTTCACCGTTATCGGCGATTTTGACCTCCACGCCCGGCGCCGGTTTGCCGACGCTGTCGAAGCGGATCTGGCCGTCCGGTTGCAGACAGACGTAGGCGCAGGTTTCGGTCTGCCCGTAAAGCTGCTTGAGGTTGATGCCGATCGAGCGGTAGAAACGGAACAAGTCCGGGCCGATCGCCGCGCCGGCGGTATAAGCGACGCGGATGCGGCTCATGCCGAGGACGTTTTTCAACGGCCCATACACCAGGACGTTGCCCAGGGCATAAAGCAGCCGATCGCCGAGCGGCACCGGCCGGCCATCGAGAATCTCGGCGCCGCAACGGCGGGCGACGGCCATGAATCGGTGGAACATCTTCTGCTTGACCGCGCTGGCGTCTTCCATGCGGATCATGACCTGGGTCAGCAGGTTTTCAAAAACCCGCGGCGGGGCGAAATAGTAGCTCGGGCCGATTTCGCGCATGTCGGCCATCACCGTTTCCGCCGACTCCGGACAGTTGATGGTGAACCCGGTGACCAGCGCCTGGGCAAACGAAAACAGGTGATCGCCGACCCAGGCCATCGGCAGATACGACAGGATTTCTTCGTCGGCGGTCAGGCGGTCGAAATCGGCGCCACCCAACGCCGCGCTGATGAAAGCGCGATGCGTCAGACGCACGCCTTTTGGGCGCCCGGTGGTCCCCGAGGTATATAACATCACGCTGACATCGTCACCGCGGCCGCCGGCGATTTCGCCGTCGAGCAGGTCGGGATGGTTGGCGTCATGCAAGCGCCCCATCGCCAGCAACTCGCGCACATCATGAATGAACGACTGCGTGTAATGCCGCATGCCGCGCGGGTTGTCGTAGAACAGATGATGCAAATCAGGCAGTTGCGGCTGGATTTCGAGGACTTTGTCGACCTGTTCCTGATCTTCGACGAAAAGAAAGCGAACCTCGGCGTCGAGCAGAACGAACAGCAACTCATCGGCGACCGCATCCTGGTACAGCGGCAGGGGCACGCCACCCAGGCATTGCACGGCGGTCATCATCATGTACATCCGCGGTCGGTTGTCACCGACGATCGCCAGATGGTCGCCGCGCTTGAACCCCAGTTCGCTGAGTCCGCAGGCCAACGCGCGGACTTCGTCGGCCACCTGCCGCCAGGTCCAGGATTGCCAGATTCCGAGGTCTTTTTCGCGCATCGCCGGCCGGTCACCCCGCTCGAGCGCATGTCGTAACAGCCAGCGCGGAAACGTTTCCGGAACTGCTTCGTGGAGCAATTCGGCCATCGTGTCTCCTCCAGGGCGGCGGCCATTCGACACAGCGCGGCCACGTCCTTTTTTAATTCCCGGCGATTCTAAACCTATTTCTTGACATTGCATTGTGCATTGCCGCATCGATCGACCACATCGCTGATAATCGCTTACTGTATGCTTTTTATTTTTGCACGGACAAGCAAGTAATTAAGGACAAAACATCCGTCTTTCATGGTTATCGAACAGCGCGAAAACGCGCCGGATGCCACGCAACATCACCTCTCTCCGTGGGAGACGAAAGGTCGCAAACCGAAAAAATCTTGGTAATCACCGAATTGAACCGCTCTTTGATCTGGGTTAATATTCCGCTCGGCAAGGGGCCGGTCATTTGGACAACCTGGCTGAACGATCCAAAAAACTGCTGTTCGCATAACCATTAATGGTTAGTTAGAGGAGGAAAGGGAAATAATGAGTAGCGTTATTTATCAGCGAATGCGGGTCAATCCCAAATTCCAGGAACTGGTCAGCAAGCGCGGACGTTTCGCGTGGACCTTGTCAGCCATCGTGCTGATCCTGTTTTACGGCTTTTTCATGCTCGTCGCCTTCAATCCGGGGCTGCTCGGACAGAAGATCGCCGAAGGATCGATGTGGCCGATCGGCTACACCATCGAATTGGTGCTGTTCGTCTTCTTCTGGCTGCTGACGGTGGTTTACGTCCGTCGTGCCAACGGTGAATTCGACGACCTGACCGCCGAAATGATCCGCGATGCGCAAAAGGAGAAAGCATGATCACGCGACTGATTCCAGCACTATCCCTGCTGCTGCTTGCCGGAGTGGCCTACGCCGGTCCAGCCATGGACGCCAGCGGCGCCAAACAGGCCACCAACTGGCACGCGATCATCATGTTCCTGATCTTCGTCGCCATGACCATGGGCATCACCTACTGGGCGGCCAGCCGGACCAAATCGACGGCGGACTTTTACACCGCCGGCGGCGGCATCACCGGTTTCCAGAATGGTCTGGCCATCGCCGGCGACTACATGTCGGCGGCGACCCTGCTCGGGCTGACGGCGATGACCTACACCCAGGGCTACGACGGTTACATCTACATGCTGGCCTTCTTCGCCGGCTGGCCGGTCATCCTGTTCCTAATGGCCGAACGGTTGCGCAACCTGGGCCGCTTCACCTTCGCCGATATCACCTCGTATCGCCTCGATCAAGGCAAGGTGCGGACGATGGCGGCGATTTCGTCACTGGTGGTGGTGGTCTTCTACCTGATCGCCCAGATGGTCGGCGCGGGTCAGTTGATCAAGCTGCTCTTCGGTTTGGACTACAACATCGCCATTTTCGTCGTCGGCATCCTGATGATGGTCTATGTCACCCTCGGCGGCATGGTGGCGACGACCTGGGTGCAGATCATCAAAGCCTGCATGCTGCTGTTCGGCGGCACGCTGACCTTGATCCTGGCGTACAGCCAGTTCGGTTTCTCGCTGACCACTCTGCTGGAAAAAGCCGAGGCGGTGCATAAGCTCGGTCCGAAACTGATGGCACCGGGCAGCCTGCTCGCCGATCCGATCACCGCCATCTCGCTCGGCCTCGGCCTGATGTTCGGCACCGCCGGCCTGCCGCACATCCTGATGCGCTTCTTCACCGTCGGCAACGCCAAGGAAGCCCGCAAATCGGTGCTCTACGCCTCCGGCTTCGTCGGTTTCTTCTTCAACGTCATCTTCCTGATGGGCCTGTGCGCAGTGCTGATCGTCGGCCAGAACCCCGAGTTCTTCGAAGGCGGCACCGTCGGCGGCAAGCTGATCGGCGGCGGCAACATGGTCGCCATGCACTTGGCCAAAGCCGTCGGCGGCAACATGCTGCTCGGCTTCCTGGCGGCGGTGGCTTTCGCCACCATTCTGGCGGTGGTTTCCGGTCTGGCGCTGGCCGGAGCGTCGGCAATCTCGCACGATATCTACGCCCGGGTGATCCGCCAAGGACAGGCAACCGAACAGGAAGAAATCCGCGTGTCGCGCTTTGCCACCATCGGTCTGGGCATGCTGGCCATCGTTCTCGGCATCCTGTTCGAGAAAATGAACATCGCCTTCATGGTCGGCTTGGCTTTTGGCGTCGCCGCGGCAGCCAACTTCCCGGTGCTGATCCTGTCGATGTACTGGAAAGGCCTGACCACCCGCGGTGCGCTGTGGGGCGGCTACGGTGGCGTCATCTCGGCTGTGCTCTTCGTGCTGTTCTCGAAGTCGGTGTGGGTGGACGTGCTCGGCAACAAGGCGGCGCTGTTTCCCTATACCCAGCCGGCGTTGTTCGCCATGCCGATCGCTTTCATTCTGGCGTACATCTTTTCGAAGAGCGATTCCTCGGTGCGTGCTCGCCAGGAGCAGGACGCCTTCGACGATCAGTATGTACGCGCGCAAACCGGTTATGGGGCTTCCGGCGCCAGTCACTGATCTTTCGATCAAACCATCAAACCTCGGAAACCCTGGCGGGCGCCAAGCCCGCCAGGGTTTTTTCTTGCCACGAAATCGCGAAGTTGCCAACCACGTTGTCGGCCGCGGTCCATCCTGAGGACAAGAGAATTCTGACGGCTAAAGTTTTTACCTGTCGCGCCGTCAATCAGTAAACCAGGACCCTGAACGCACCGAGACCGCCCACGATGTTTTCCCGTCGCCACCTGTCCCTTCTTTGCCTGTTGGCGATCACCGTCACCCCGGCGTCCGGCGCCTGGCAAACCGTATCTTCCGAGCCAGGGAAGCGGGTCGAAATCGACCGCGGCAGCATTCGCAAGGACGAGGGCGGCAAAACGCTGGCGCTGGGCCGCGTCGTACTCGACAAGCCCATCATCGACGCCAAGACCGCCGGCAACTATCGCATCGTCCAGGCGCTCAATCGTTACGATTGCCAAGCACGCACCTACGGCACCGTCAAACGCAGCTATTACAAGGCGGAGGGCGAACTGCTTCGTGAAGAAGAGGTTCGCGCGCCCATCGACTCACCGGTCCGCAGCGGGATGATCGACGACAAGCTGTTACGCGAGGTTTGCCGCCCAAAGCCCGGACCGGAAGCGAGCGTCGCCGCCAACCGGACCGTCGACAAGGTCAACGAAGCCGCCAGCGACTTACGTAAAGCCAATGAAGCGCTGATTCAGAAGGATATCAAGCGGGCCAACATGCAAGCCCCAGCTGCCGAAAAAAATGCAGTCGCGGAAAAAATCACTCCAAAAAACAAACCGGCAGCAGACAAGCCCCCGTCAGACGAACCGGCATCCGTCGAAACAGTCGCACCACCTCCGCCGGTCAACACCCATCGCCCTCCACCCGCCCGTAAACGTCCCGCGCCGGTCAGATCGCACCCTCAAATCCACGCCGCTGCGCACCCACCACTGGCGACACATCAACCGGCGAAGAAACTCCCGGACACCCACCACGCCGAGATTCACTGGAGCTACGACGGCACAACCGGCCCCGAGCAATGGGGGCATTTGAAAGCGGATTACGCGACCTGCGCCACGGGCCGGCGGCAATCGCCGATCGACATCCGCGATGGTTTACCGGTAGACCTCGAGCCGATCCAATTCACCTACCGACCGTCGCCCTTTCGGGTCATCGACAACGGACATACGGTCCAGGTCAATGTCGATGGCAGCCGCATCAGCCTGCTCGGCACGAGTTATGAGCTGATCCAATTCCACTTTCACCGCCCGGCCGAAGAACGGGTGAATGGCAAGACTTTCGACATGGTCGCGCATCTGGTGCACCGCTCGGAGGACGGCAGGCTGGCAGTCGTCGCCGTCCTGCTCGAAAAAGGCAGCGAGCACCCGCTGATCCAGACGGTCTGGAACCATCTGCCGCTCGAAAAAAACGAGTACGTCACACCGCCCGAGGCGCAAATCGATATCGCGCAATTACTGCCTGCTGATCGTCGCTACTACACGTACATGGGCTCGCTGACCACGCCGCCGTGCACTGAAGGGGTGCTATGGCTGGTCTTGAAGCAGCCCCAGCAAATCTCCCCTGAACAACTGGCCATCTTCTCGCGACTCTACCGTCACAACGTCCGGCCGATTCAACCCGTTTTCTCCCGGTTGATCAAGGAATCGCGTTAAACCAGTTGATCCAGAAATGTCACCGGCAGCTTTCTGGACGCTCGCCAAACGTGTCTCGCTTCGATCGACGGGCGACAAAGGAAGCGGCGGAAGAATCTCGTGGCAAGCGTGATCGATTTCACCCCATTCGTCCGCCAGCCCAGCAACGACGATCTACACTGAGAGCATGGTTACGCAGCAGATGACAAGGAAGACTCAGGTGGATCGCCCTCCTCCGACCCCGATCAACACGCCGTCACTGAACACCCCGCCTGGCGACACGCAGATGGAAGAAAGCGCTGTCAAGACGGCCAAGATACTGATCGTGCAGCCGGATGAAGCCAGCGCCGAACTGCTGCAATCCTTCCTGGCCAGCGCCGGTTACCTGGACATCGCCTCGACACCTGATACCGAGACCGTACAAGCGCTGCTCGTCGATTACAAACCGGATGTGGTCTTGCTGGACAGCGATGCGTTGACCGGCCTGGGCGGCGAGGGCCTGCTCGAAAAGCTGAGCAGCGAACGCAACGGGCAACAACGCCCGTTGATGGTCCTTTCCGCCAACCTCGACCGCAAACTGAAACTGCGCATCCTGCAATCGCACGACGCACAATTGCTGGCCAAACCCGTCGACCCTGCGGAATTGCTGTTACGGCTGCACAACACCCTGGTCGCCAAGGCGCTGCGCGAACGGGCCGCTTTTCACGATGAATTGACCGGTCTGCCCAACCGGGAACGCTATGTCGATCGATTGGATTGGGCCATCCGCTACAGCCAACGTTATGGGGGCGTCGGCGCTGTTCTGCATATTTCGCTCGACCGCTTTCAGCAGGTGGTCAATGCCCTGGGCTGGGGAGTCGGTGACCGGCTGCTGCGCGCAACCGCGCAAAACCTGCTGCAGACGGTGCGCAGCACCGACATCATCACCCTCAACGCCAATCTGGAAGACGGCGAAGTGATGCTGTCACGGCTGACTGGCAATGAATTCACCGCTCTGCTGACCAATATCGACCGGCCTGACCGGGCGGCGATGATCGCCCGCCGCATTCTGCCGAGCATACAAACCCCATTTCGCGCCGGCAGCCACGAACTGATCAGCACCTGTTCGATCGGCATCGCCATTTTTCCCGACGACGGCACGACCCGCGACGACATCATGCGCGCTGCCAACAACGCTTTACAGCACGCGATCAATCAAGGCGGCAATACCTTCAATTTTTATGCTCGGGATCTCAACGACCGGGCCATCGAGCGACTGCGCGTCGAGACCAATCTGCGGCGGGCGATTGATCACGATGAACTGCGGCTGTACTACCAACCGAAAGTGGATGTCGCCAACGGTCGGATCACCGGCGCCGAGGCGCTGGTACGCTGGCAGCATCCGACCCTGGGAGTGATCGGTCCGGCCGGCTTCATCACCGTCGCCGAGGAATGTGGCGCGATACTGGCACTCGGCGACTGGGTGCTCAATGAAGCCTGTCGGCAGATCAGCGAATGGCGGCAGGCGGGACTTTTGCTGCCACGGGTGGCGGTCAATGTTTCGCTGCACCAGTTCCGGCAGGCCGATTTCGCCGAGAAAGTAGCGGCAACTCTGGCAACGCATGGCCTGGAAGGCCGGCAGGTGATCCTCGAACTCACCGAAAGCGCGGTCATGGAGGACAGCGAGCAAAGCCTGCGTTCACTGGCCCGACTGCGCGAATTGGGCATCGAACTGGCCGTCGACGATTTTGGCACTGGTTATTCGTCGTTGAGTTACCTGACCCGCTTCCCGCTCAATGAACTCAAGGTGGACCGCTCATTCCTCGCCAGCGTCGACAGCGACCGTCACAGCGCCACCCTGGTCGCAGCAATCATTTCGATGGGCCACCAACTCGGCTTGCGCGTGGTTGCCGAAGGGGTCGAAACCGAACAGCAACTGCAATTCCTTCGCGAGCACCACTGCAACGAATACCAGGGTTACTTCTGCAGCAAACCGCTCCCCGAAACCGAATTCCGGTCGCTGCTCATCGCCGCGGGCTGACCGAGCCCCGTTTGTCGGTCACCCCGCCAGCGAAAAGACTCTCGAACACTTTTCTCAACCCATCACCCTACAGTTTTCACGACGGGTGCCGTTACGGTACCTGAGAGGTGATTACAGAGTGGGTCAAGTTCCGAAGTGCGCGAGTTAACCGTCGAGCCGCTCCGCAGCCTCACAACGACAGCTAACGCCAGTGTCCGAGCTTCAGGCGTCCGCCGGATGAGTCGACGACGGAACGCAATAAAACCTGGGCATGTCGCAACACATGGCAAATTTATGGCGATGCTATTGATTAAGTAAATTAATCATAAAGTTGATTTGAACCGGGTTGCCGGGAAAGTGCATGGCCGCATTAACCCAACTCCCGGTGTGTCATCGTGCCTTGCATATTGTCAAGCAGCGCCTTTAATGAACAACGTGCCTTCAGTTTTCTTTTTTTTGCCGTCCACCCGGCTGCCGCTCTCGCCGTTCGATGACGTTCGTCCTCATTCGGGTGACGGGACGACGGCCAACGTGCCGAAACTCTCTCCGCAACCCTCGACCGAAAAAGAGCGCATCTCTGGTCTGATCCATTGGCGCCTTACCACCGATCGGGGCATCCCTTCAGGGAACCATGCATAACGACATGTTGAACTGGCCGACCAACCCGCCACGAGCCGCCACCAGCGATACCCACGCTCGACACGGTTCCGGGCAGGCCACGTCAGCCGTCCCGACCCCTTTGCAGCGCTGGCTGGCCGACTACTGCGAGCGGTCGACGATCGCTTCCTGCGGCGTCATCGTCGGCCTCGCCACTGGCGCCGGCGTCGACAAGATCGACGTTCTGGTCGAATGGCCGGCCGCCGGCGAGCAGAACCAGCCATTGACCGGCTCGGCGACGGCGGCGTTCAAACGCGGCCAGCCTCTGGTCATCGTGCCGCCGGTCGCCCTGCCGGACGCCCAGTTCGAACGCATCGTCGCCCTGCCGTTGAAAACCGCCGAACAGACGCGCGGCGCGGTGGCGATCGGCCTGCGCACCATCGACGATGCCTTGATCCAGGGCTTCCTGGCCGATCTGCAACGCGCCAGCGGCGATCTATGCACCTTGTTGGGCGGGCCCTCGACGGTCAATTCGATTGCCGCCACACAGTTGCTGCAATGGCAGGCGACTCTATTGACTCGCAACCGCTTGCAAGACAGCGCTCTGGAACTGGTCAACGAACTGGCGGCGACGCTGTCTTTCGATCGCGTCAGCCTCGGCGTCATCGACAACTCGCGCAACCGCATCGTCGCCCTGTCCTACAACGCCGAATTCAAGAGCAGTCAAGAGTTGTTGCGCAACCTGGGAGCGGCAATGGACGAAGCGGTGGATCAGGGATGCACCCTGGTTCACCCGGCCCGGCCCGGCGATAAACCGCTGATCGTCCTGGCGCACGCCGCGCTGGCGGTGCGCAGCGGCACCGCGGTATGCAGCATCCCGTTGATCAAGGATGGCAAGCCCGTTGGCGCATTGACCTTCGAACGCGCCGGCGGCACCCCGCCGCTGCAGTCGGAGGTGGCGCTCTGCGAGCATCTGGCCAGCCTGATCGCACCGATCGTCGAATTGAAACAACGCGCCGATCGCCCGGTGCGCACCCGCGCCGCCGAAGCGCTCACCGCCCTCTGGCAACGAATCCGGCACGACGAGGACTCCCGCCCGCGGATGGTGGCCATCGGCAGCGTCATCGCCTTGCTGGTCCTGACGCTGCTGCCCCTGCCCTACCGGATCAGCGCACCGGCGCATATCGAAGGCGCCGAGCAACGCGTTCTCGCGGCGTCGATGGATGGCTTTCTGCGCCAAGCCCATGTCCGCCCCGGCGATGTCGTCAAAACCGGTGACGTGCTGATCGAACTGGTCGACCAGGATCTGCAGCTCGAAATGCGCAAATGGCAAGGCGAACTATCGCAGCACGAGAATACCTTCATCGCCGCGATGGCACGCAACGACCGGGCGCTGTTTTCGGTCAGCCAGGCCAAGGCCGCCGAAGCGCGCGCGCAACTCGAGTTGATCCGCGGGCAACTGTCGCGGATGCAGGTGCTGGCGCCGATCGACGGCCTGGTCATCAAGGGCGACCTGACCCAGGCGCTGGGTGCGCCGGTACGTCGCGGTGAAGAATTGATGGTTTTGGCGCCGCGCGGGCAATACCGGCTGATCATCGACGTCGATGAGCAGGACGTGACCGACGTCGTCGCCGACGCGCACGGTCAGGTAGCGCTGTCGGCCCTGCCGGGCGACAGTCTCGATTTCAAGGTCGAGCGGGTGATCCCGGTGGCCACCAGCAAGGACGGTCGCAACGTCTTCGAGGTCGAAGCAACGCCGTTGGCCGTCAGCGACACCTTGCGGCCGGGAATGCAGGGCGTCGCCAAAATCCGCGCCGGCAGCCAGCCGCTGGCGTGGACGCTCAGCCACCGGCTGATCGATTGGCTGCGCCTCAAAGTGTGGTCGTGGTGGGGCTGAAATGAGCGGCAGCCTGTTCAGCGAGCAATGGTACCGCGTCGCCGAAATGAAGCCGCGGCTGCGCGCGCAGGTCAAGGTGCAACGGCAGCGTTGGCGCGATCAGTTATGGTACATCCTCTCCGACGACGCCACCGGCCGCCATCACCGGATCAATGACGCCGCCTACCAGTTCATCGGCCGCTGTGACGGCCGCCAGACGGTGAACCAAGTCTGGGACGTCGTTCTCGAAGCGCTGGGCGACGGTGCGCCGACCCAGGACGAAACGATCGACCTGCTTGCCAAGCTGTACGACGGTGAATTGTTGCAATTCGACCGCAACCCGGAAGTCGACATTCTGTTCCTGCGGCAAAGCGAACGAGCCTTCCGCCGCCAGAAGGCGATGGTCAACCCCTTGGCGTTCCACCTGCCGCTGGGCGACCCGACACCCTGGCTGACGCGCCTGCAGCCGATCGGACGTCTGCTCTTCCGCCCCGTCGTCTTCTGGCTGTGGCTGATCGCCATCCTGGTGGCGATGATCGCCACGGCCACGCATTGGGACATCCTGCAGACCCACGCCGAGCACCATATGCTGACGCCGCGCTATCTGGCGTTGACCTGGATCTGTTTCCCGCTGATCAAGACGGTGCACGAAATCGGCCATGGGCTGGCGGTGCGTCACTGGTCGGGCGAGGTCCATGAATTCGGCATCTCGCTGCTGGTGCTGGTGCCGGCACCGTATGTGGACGCCACCGCCGCCTCGGCGTTTCTCGGCCGCGGCGAACGGGTGCTGGTCAGCGCCTCGGGAATCATGGTCGAACTGGGGTTGGCCGCTCTGGCGATGGTGGTCTGGTTGAACAGCGAAGCCGGCTGGACCAAGGATGTCGCCTTCGTGGTGATGACTATCGGCAGCGTGTCGACCCTGCTCTTCAACAGCAATCCCTTGTTGCGTTTCGACGGCTATTACATCCTCACCGACCTGCTCGACCTGCCCAATCTGTCGAGCCGCAGCAACACCTACTGGCTGCATCTGCTGCGCCGCCATCTGCTGCGCCTGCGCAGCGAAACACCGCAGATCGGCCAGGGCGAACGGAAATGGCTGCTGTTCTACGCCCCGCTCTCCTACCTGTACCGCGTGCTGATCTCGCTGCAGATCCTGTTCTGGATCGGCAGCAAATGGTTCGTCCTCGGCGTACTGGCCGGCGTCTATCTGCTGTTCAGCCTGCTGTTTCAACCCCTCTTGCGCTGGGCACGGCAATCGCTGGGCAGCACCGCTCCCGGCCGCGAGACCACCCGTCTGCGCCTCAAATTGTCGATGCTGGCCATCGTTCCCGGGCTCCTGCTGTTCGCCCTGCCCTTCCCCTTCGCCACTCTCGCCCCGGCGGTGGTCTGGCTACCGGACCAAGCCTACATCCGGCCGGAGGTGGAGGGTTTCGTGAACCGGCTGGCCGTTCAGGACGGCCAGATGGTCCAGACCGGCGAATTGATCGCCGTGCTCGACAATCCGGAACTGGTCGCCAACCGTGATCGCGTCGAAAGCCGGCTGCTCGGCCTGCGCGCCGAACATTATCAGTTGCTGCTGCGCGACCCGCTCGGCGCCCAGAATCAGGCTGAAGAGATCATCCGCACCGAAGCGGAGCTGGCACGTGCCGAGGAGCGTCTGGCCCAGTTGCAACTGTTTGCCAAAAGCGCCGGTCGGCTGGTGATGCCGCGACAAAGCGACCTGCCCGGCCGTTTCGCCAAACAGGGGGTGCCGCTAGGCTACATCCTCTCCGAAGGCGACGCGTTGATCCGCGCCGCCGTGCCCGTCGAAGACGCCTTTCTGGTACAGCAGCAGACACAGACCGCCGCCGTGCGCCTGGCCGAACGTGGTCGGAACGAAATCGCCGCCAGCCTGCGCCCCAGCGCGCAGGCCGCGACCCGGCGCTTGCCCAGTCCGGCGCTCGGCGACCGCTCCGGTGGTCCCTACCCTACCGACACCGCCGACAAGGAAGGGGTGATGCTGCTCGAACCGGTGTTCCTCTTCGATCTCTCCCTGCCCGGCAAGGAACTCGATCGGGTCGGTCAGCGCGCCTGGGTCCGTTTCGACCATGGTTTCCAGCCGCTGGCCCTGCAAGCCTACCGCCGTCTGTCGCAACTGTTCCTCAAACACTTCAACCCGGTCGACTGAGATCTGAGATCGCGCCATGAAAGCCGCCGCCCTGCCCTGCCCTGGCCTGCTCTGGGGAGCCTACCCCGAACGCCGCCGCCTGAAACCGCGTACCCCGGTGCTGACCGGCCGCCTGCAAGTCGCGGTCGACCAGCCGCGGCGTATCTGGGAAGAACTCGGACAACGGCGGCTGTTGACCGCCGTACGTGCCGCTGAACAGGCCATCGGCGATTTCGACGACGACGCTTTCGATGCCGAAAGCCGACGCCTGCGTCTACTCGTACGCCACGAAGGACTGAACGGATCGCCCTTGGCGCAGACCTTGGCACTGGTGTCCGAGGCCTGCCGGCGTGAACTCGGCTGGCGTCTCTACGACAGCCAGTTGATCGCCGCGGGCATCGTCCTCGACAACCGCCTCGCCGAAATGGCCACCGGCGAAGGAAAAACCCTGGCCATCGGCGCCGCGGCCGCCACCGCCGCACTGAGCGGCATGCCGGTACACGTCATCACCGCCAACGACTATCTCGTCGTTCGCGACCTCGACACCCTGCGCCCGCTGTACCGTCGGCTGGGGTTGACGGCCGGCGCCATCACCCAGGAGGTCGAACCCGACGATCGCCGCATCGTGTACGCCAACGACATCACCTACTGCACCGCCAAGGAACTGGTCTTCGACTATTTGCGCGACTCGATCAGCCGAACCCGCGGACAACTGCGCTGGCATCTCGAACAACTCTGCGGCGCATCCAGGGCGAAACCGTTGTTGCGCGGCCTGTGCCTGGCCATCGTCGACGAGGCGGACAGTATCCTGATCGACGAAGCACGCGTACCGCTGATTCTCGCGCAGGCCACCGGCAACCCACAGGAGCAGGAGTTTCTGGCGCGAACCCTGGCGCTCGCCGACGGTTTGCGCGCCGGCGTCGACTTTGCTTTCGACCGCGGAACGAACCACATCGAACTGACCGCCGCCGGCCGCGAGCGCCTCGAACGAACCGCCGATGCGCCCGGCCCGGCCTGGCGGAACCGCCTGCACCGCGAAGAGACCGTACGCATGGCACTCGCTGCGCGTCATCTCTACCACCGCGACCGCCACTATCTGGTGCGTGACGAAAAAGTGCAGATCATCGATGAAACCACCGGCCGCACCGCCGCCGGCCGCATCTGGTCGCGCGGTTTGCATCAACTGATCGAAATCAAGGAAGGCTGCCCGCCGAGCGCGCCGCAAACCACCGCCGCACAGATCACCTACCAGCGTTTCTTCCCGCGTTACCTGCGGCTCGGTGGTCTGAGCGGCACACTCGACGAATCGCGCCGCGAACTCCTGGCGGTCTATGGTCTGCCCGTGCGGCGCGTACCCTTACGTCGGCCGGACCAGCGCCGTATTTTGCCGAATCGCCTGTTCGCCGACCGGGAATCCCTGTGGCGCGCCGTCGGAGAACGCTGTGCAGAACGGCAACGCGCCGGGCAACCGGTACTGATCGGCACCGAATCGGTCGCCGACTCCGACGCCCTGTCGGCATACCTCACCGCCAGCGGCCTGGATCACGTCGTCCTCAACGCCCGCGACGACTGTCAGGAAGCCCAGATCGTCGCCCAAGCCGGTCAGCCCGGCCGGATCACCGTCACCACCAACATGGCCGGCCGGGGCACCGACATCCGGCTGGCCGAAGGGGTGATCGAGCATGGCGGGCTGCACGTGATCAATTGTCAGCTCAACGCCGCCCGGCGCATCGACCGTCAGCTCGCCGGCCGTTGCGCCCGCCAGGGCGACCCGGGCAGCGTCGAAACCTGGTTGTCGCTGGACAACGCGCTGTTCCGCCGCCACTTCCCGGGTTGGCTGCTCGAACGCCTGCACGCGCAGATCCCACGACTCAATTCCTGGCTGATCCGCCAGATCGCCGGTGGTGCGCAACATTGGGAAGAAGCGCACCACACCCTGCAACGCCACCGACTGCTCGAACACGACAAGACCTTCGAACGGCGGCTCTCCTTCGCTGGACGCGCCGAATGACGATGACCGCCGAAGCCATTTTCTCGCCCAACCGCCTGCGGCAACTGCTGTGTCTGGCTCTGGCCAGCCTGTGCGCTCCCCCCGCCTGGGCCGCGCAGCCGCTCGGTTGCCTGATCGAACCCGAACGCACCGCCGAAATCGGCAGCCAGGTGGTCGGCGTGATCGAAGCCATCCCCGTCGAACGCGGCGACCGGGTCAGCAAAGGACAGGTGGTGGCCATGCTGCACGCCCAGTCCGAACGGGCCGCCGTCGGCGTCGCCCAGGCCAAGCTCGACGCCGACGCCGAAGTCCGCGCCGCCGAAGCCAGCGCCGCCTTCGCCCGGCAGCAATACCAGCGCTCGCAGGATCTGTTCGAAAAAAACTTCATTTCCCGGCAGGCGCTCGACCAGGCGCACACTGAAGCCGACGTCAGCCAGCAGAAACTCAGTCTGGCCCGCCAGCAGAAGCGCGTCACCGACCGCGAATTGAGTTACGTTCAGGCGCAACTGGCGCAACGGCAGATCCGCAGCCCGTTCGACGGCATCGTCGCCGAGCGCTACCTGTCGCCCGGCGAACGGGTCGAAGAAAAACCGGTGCTGCGGCTGGCACAGGTCAACCCCTTGCGGGTGCAGGTCGTCGCGCCGGTCGGCGTGTACGGCCAGATCGGCGTCGGCGACACGGCGTCGGTGCTGCCGGAAATGCCCAACAGCCAGCCGCATGCCGCCACCGTCGTCCAGGTCGACAAGATCGTCGACCCGGCCAGCAACACCTTCCGCGTCGTCCTGCACCTGCCCAACCCGGACTTCAGCCTGCCCGCCGGCCTGCGCTGCAAGGCCGATTTCACCGCCGCCGTCAGCCGCCCGGTACCACCAAAAATCGCCGCCACCGTTCAATCCCAGCCAAATCCGCCGCCCTCGCCCCTCACTCCACCGGCCACCCCGGCCAACGACGCGACAACGCCCGCCGAGAACGCGTCCACCGTCCGCCAGACCGCCGCTCCGGAAGCCAAAGCCAGCGCCGCACTGATCACCGTCCCGTCGATGCCGCTCATCGCCGCCAGCCACCCCGATCCGGTCGAACCGGCTTTCGGCCGCCCTTCAGCGATCGCCACGGCAAATGCCGACTATTACGCGGCGCGTCAGGCCAAAGCCGACAAACCGATGGCCACCGTTCCAGGGACGCCGTCCGCCCCCTCAAACGCCCCAGGCGCCGCCCCGGAAGAAAAAGCCCGCACCGGGCTGAACAGCGCCGCGTCGATGCCGATCATCGCTGCCAGCGACCCGGCTTCGGCTGAGCCGATGCTCAGCCATCCCTCGGCAATCGCCATGGCCAATGCCGATTTTTACGCCGCGCGCCTGGCAGCGGCCAACAAACCCGCCGTCATCACCACCCTGGTCAGCGCTTCGACACCAGCCACACCGATGCCCGTCACCGCGGCACTGGCTACGACGACATCGGGCAGCGCGACGCCACCCCCATCGGGAGCAACGGGAACCGAAAATCGGCCGCTACCCACGGGCAACGACCGCGACGGGATCGAAAAAGCTCTCGGACAGTGGCGCACGACCTGGTCGAACAAGGATCTCGCCGCCTATCTCGCCTGCTACGACGCCGACTTCCGCATGCCGGACGGCCGGCCGCTGGCCGCCTTGGCCAAGGAACGGCGGCGACGCTTCGCCGAAAACAGCCCGATCCGCGTCCATTACGACTCGTTGCAGATCACCTTCGACGACCCTGGACGGGCCCGCATCCAGCTTCGTCTGAATTACCAATCCGGCGATGAAACCTACGTCACCACCCGGCTGATGACGCTGGTCCATCGCAACGGTCAATGGCTGATCGCCGGCGATCAGAAACAAGGCTGAGAGTGGCAATGCGTTCCTCGACGGTTCACCGGCCGCGCATCATCCAGCCCGGATCATCCACCAGCCCCCCTGATCGGGAGTAGCCGCCATGAACGCTCGTCTGCCCTTCCGCAAGCGCCCGATCGTCGAAGAACTCGAACCGCGACTGCTGTACTCCGCCGACCTGTCGCCGTTGCACATGCTGGCCGCCGACAGCGGCAGCGAGGTCCGCGTGCTGGAAACGACGGCGCCCCCCAGCGCCGCACCGGCCAGCACCGTCCAGAGCCAAACCGAAAAACGGCACGAAGTGGTGATCGTCGACGGCGGCATCGCCGACTGGCCCGAACTCATCGCCGATCTGCCGAGCACCGGCAATGACCGGACGCTGGACATTGCGCTCCTCGACCCCAGCCGCGACGGGCTGCAACAGATCACCGAGATTCTGTCGCAATTCAACGATCTGGCCGCGGTACACCTGGTCAGCCATGGCGCCAGCGGCGAAATCGTCCTCGGCAACCGCCTGATCGACCGGCAAACACTGGAAGAAAACAGCGACCTGCTGCAACGCTGGGGACAATCGCTGTCCGCCGACGGCGACCTGCTGCTCTACGGCTGCCAGGTCGGCGAGGGAGCGGGCGGACAAAGCTTCATCGCCGAATGGGCGCGGCTGTCCGGTGCCGACGTGGCGGCCAGTGACGACATTACCGGCGCAGCCGATCTCGGCGGCGACTGGGAACTGGAAGTCACCGACGGCGGCATCGAAACGGTCGGCCTGGCCGCGGTTCCCTGGCATGGGCAACTGGCGGTCGACAGCGCAACGACCACCGGCACCACCACGCTCCCCAGTACCCCACCCACCGACCCGCTACCGGCGTCAGGCTCGACCACCAGCGTCACCTCGCTCAAACCACCGCTGGCCTTCGAACAGAACGTCGGCCAGTTCGACGCCGGCATCGACTACGTGGCGCGCGGCGGCGGCTACAGCGTGCTGCTCACTGGCGGGGATGCGCTCATCAACGTCGGCTACGGCGACGGCAGCGGCCACGTCGTCCGCGTCGACATGCTGGGCAGCAACACAGCCCGACAGGCCACTGCCGAAGGACTGCAGAACGGGCGATCGAACTACCTCATCGGCAACGACGAGTCACAATGGCACACCGACGTGGCCAACTACTCGGCCGTGCGTTATGCCGATGTATTCAACGGCGTCGACGTGCGCTATTACGGCACGGACAACCAACTGGAATACGATTTCATCGTCGCCGCCGGCGCCGATGCCCACGCCATCGCGCTCAAGCTCGACGGCGCGCAATCGGTAGCCGTGGTCGACGACGGCAGCCTGCGCGTGACGCTCGACGACGCCGGCCACAGCCTGAGCTTCAAGGCGCCGGTGGCCTACCAGATCGATGCCGACGGCCAGCGCTTGGCGGTGGCCAGCCGCTACGAAATCCGCGCCGACGGCAGCGTCGGCTTCGCCCTGGGCGCATACGACACCACGCGCGAACTCGTCATCGACCCGGTGCTGAGCTGGGACACCGTGCTCGGCGGCAACGGCTTCAACATCACCACCGGCGCCACCACCGATGCGGCGGGCAACGTCTACCTGATCTGCCAGACCTCCTCGACCAATCTGCCGGCCGCCGGCGGCGCGTACACGACCGCATCGACCGCCCCCGATGCATTCGTGTTGAAGCTCAACAGCAGTGGCGCGCGCGTGTACTCGACCTACCTGGCCGGCAACGGCGGCGACGCACCCTGGGGCATTACGGTGGACAGTGCCGGCGCGGCCTATGTGGTGGGCCAGACGACGTCCACCGACTTGCCGGTACCGGGCGCCTACGACAACAGCGTCAACGGCACCGATGCCTTCCTCATCAAGCTCAACACCACCGGCAGCGCCGTCACGTATGGCACCTACCTGGGCGGCAGCGGCACCGAGGTGGCATACAGCGTAGCCGTGGACAACACCGGCAAGGCCTGGGTCGTGGGCTACACGACATCGACCTTGAGCGCCGGGCCGGCCATCCAGTTTCCCCAGTACCTCCCGATCGACACCACCGTCGCCGGCACCGAAGAAGGTTTCATTGCCCGCTTCGACACCACCCTGACGGGGTCCGCCTCGCGCCTGTTTTCGAGCGTGTTCGGGGGCAACGGCAGCGACATCCTGATGAGCGTGACCCAGGACGCCAGCGGCAACGCCATCATCGCCGGCTACTCCTCGTCCACCGACTGGACCACCACCGCCGGCGCCTACGACACCACCCAGAACGGCAGCACCGACGGGGTCGTGCTGCGCGTCAGCACCGGTTACGCGCTGACCTATTCCTCCTACCTTGGCGGCAGCGGCATCGACTACGCTGAATCGGTAGCGGTCGATGCCAGCGGCTATGTCTACCTGGGCGGCTTCACCTATTCCACGCAGGCCACCTTCCCGATCACTGCCGGTGCCGCGCGGGCCACGCTGTCGGGGACGACCGACTCGTTCGCCGCCAAGCTCGACCTCGGGGTCAGCGGCAGCGGTGGGCTGCTGTGGTCGACCTACGGCGGCACGGGGGGGTCGACGACCTGCATAACCCTGGACGCCAGCGGCAACGTCTGGCTCCTGACCGACACGACCTACGCCGGCGCGCCGGCCACGCCGAACGCCGCCGACACGACCTACAACGGCGGCTACGACCTCGCACTCGAGGCCATCTCGCCCGATGGCAAGCGCATCGGTTACCTGACCTATCTGGGCAGCTCCAACGATGAACTGTCGAGCGGCTTGGCCTACGCGAACGGATCGATCATCGTCGCCGGCCACGGCGCGAACGCCGCCAACGTGCTGGCGCCCACCCAAACGGTGGGTACACCCGGCGGCACCAACGACAGTTTTGTCGCCGACTACACCCTGAGCACGCCGGTGCTCGACCTCGACGCCGACAACAGCTCGGGCGCCACCGGAACCGGCTTCAACGCCGCGTGGTCGGCCGGCGGCGGCGCCAAGGCCGTGGCCGATGCCGACGCCACGATCACCGACAGCGGCTCCACCGACCTGCAGTGGCTGACCGTGCAGAACGCCGGCCTCGCCGACGGCGCCAGCGAAGTGCTGGCCGCCAACACCACCGGCACCAGCATCGCCGCCAGCTACAACAGCGCCACCGGCACGCTGACGCTGTCGGGCTGGGATACGGTGGCGCATTACCAGCAGGTCCTGCGCACCATCACGTACAACAACGCGGCGTCGGTCCCCACCGGCGCGAGTCGCGTGCTGACCTTCACCGTCAGCAACGGCGTCAACAGCGCCGGCGCCACCACGAACGTGCAGTTCACGAATACGGCGCCCGTGTTCAGCAATCTCAACGGCACGCCGGCCTACACCGAAAACGCCGCGGCCGTGGTGCTCGACGCCGACGTCACCATCGCCGACACCCAGTTGACCGCCGCCAACAACTTCAGCGGCGCCACGCTCACCCTGGCCCGCAACGGCGGCGCCAACGCGCAGGACGTGTTCAGCGCCACCGGCGCGTTGAGTTCGATCGCCGCGGCCAGCGGCAACGTGGTGGTCAGCGGCACCCCCATCGGCACTTACACCAACAGCGGCGGCACGCTGGTATTCACCTTCAACGCCAGTGCCACCAATGCACTGGTCAATTCGGCGATGCAAGCCATCGCCTACGCCAATTCCAGCGATGCGCCGCCGGCCAGCGTCGCCATCAGGTGGCTGTTTAACGATGGGAATGCCGGCGCCCAGGGGTTAGGAGGCCCGACCGCGGTAATCGGTACTCGCACGGTCAACATCACGACCGTCAATGACGCGCCCACCTTCGGCAATTCGGGCATCGTAACCACGACCATCGGTACGTACACCGACACGGCTTACGAAGCGGTGGTCCAGCCGGACGGCAAGATCCTCGCGGTGGGCGAGAGTTACAGCAGCGATAACGAACTCGCCTTCGTACGTTACAACGCCGACGGCACGTTGGACACCAGCTTCGGTGGTGGCGACGGCAAGTTGACCATCGCCATAGGCCCAAATTACTACCCGCGTGGCGCGGCCATGCTAGCTGACGGCAAGATCGTCGTCGCGGGCGGAATCTACGTCGGGAGCGCCTATCAAGTCGCGCTCGTGCGCTGCAACGCTGACGGCACGCTGGACACCGGCTTTGGCGGCGGCGATGGCATCGTCACCACCTCGATGGGGGCGATCAGCGTTTCCGCCCAAGGTCTCGCCATCCAGTCCGACGGCAAGATCGTCGTCGTGGGCTCGGCGTTGAACGGCACCACGGCGGACGTTGCCCTCCTGTGCTACAACGCCGACGGCACGCTGGATGCAAGTTTCGGCGGCGGTGACGGCATCGTGACCACTGCGGTCGACGCCCACAACTACTACGGCGCCAGCGTGGCCATGCAGGCGGACGGCAAGATTCTTGTCGCGGGCGTCACCGCCGACGGCAGTTCCAGCACCTTTGCATTGCTGCGCTACACCGCCAGCGGCACGCTGGACGCAAGCTTCGGCGGCGGCGACGGCATCACCACCACGTCATTTCCAGCGGGCCACAGCAACGCGTCAGCCTTGATCGTGCAGCCCAACGGCAAGATCATCGTCACCGGCACCGACGGTCCCGCGTTCGCGCTTGCGCGGTACACCACCGACGGCGCGCTGGACACGAGCTTCGGCAGCGGTGGCACCGTCACCACCGTCCTCAACCCAGTGGGCTGCAACGCCAGCGCCTTTGACGCCACGCTGCAAGCAGACGGAAAGATCATCCTGGCCGGTTACGCTGCCGACAGCGTAACCGGTTTGCAAAGCTTCGCAGTTGTCCGCTACACCGCCAACGGCTCGTTGGATACGGGCTTCGGCCGCGGCGACGGCATCGCTCTCGTGGCGGACGGGGCCGGCATCGACTGGCTCTACAGCGTCACGACACAAAGCGATGGCAAGATCGTTGCCGCCGGTTTCTCTTCCAATTACGCGTCGTCGGCCTTGGCGCTCCTGCGCTTCAACGCCAACGGCACGCTGGACAAGAATTTCGGCTCGACCTCGACCTTGGGGGCTGCGGTCTCGTACACCGAGAACGGCAGCGCAGTCGTGCTGGAATCCGGGGCTCAGATCGCCGACCCCGAGCTGAGCACGGCCGACAATTTCAACGGCGCGACGCTGACTCTGACACGAAACGGCGGCGCCAACGCCCAGGACGTGTTCAGCGCCAGCGGCACGCTCGGCACGCTGACGCAAAGCGGCAACCTGACCGTCGGCGGCACGACCATCGGCACCGTCACCACCAACAGCGCCGGAACGCTGTTGTTGACCTTCGGCGCCGGCGCCACCAATGCGCGGGTGAACTCGGCGCTGCAGCAGATCGCCTACAGCAACACCAGCGACGCGCCACCGACCAGTGTGCAGATCGACTGGACATTCAACGACGGCAACAGCGGCGCCCAGGGCACCGGCGGCGCGCTCGCCGCCACCGGCGGTACGACGATCGCCATCACCGCGGTCAACGACGCGCCAACCATCGCCTACGGTGAAGGCGAAAAGACGTTTGTCGAAGGCGGCGGAGCGATCATCATCGACGCGACGGCCACCGTCTCCGACGCGGACAGTGCCAATTTTGCCGGTGGTCATCTGCTGGTGGACATCCCCACCAACGGCTGGATCTACGACCGCATCGCCGTACGCAACGAGGGCATGGGCGCCGGCCAGGTCGGCGTCAGCGGCGCCAATGTCTATTACGGGGGTGTCGCGATCGGTACCTGGAGCGGCTCGGGCGCACCGCTGGATGTGGCCTTCAATGCCAATGCCGATCTGGCGGCGGCGCAAGCGGTGATGCGCAACATCAGCTTCGACGCCGCGGAAGACACGTTCTCGCCCGCGCGCACGTTGCGCATGCGATTGAGCGACGGCGACGGCGGCGACGCGGTCGCCATCACCAAGACCATCCGCATTCAGAACGACCGCGATCTGTGGGTGACCACGGAGAGTGATACGGCCGATGGCGACACCAGCAGCATCACCGCGCTGTTGGCCAACCTCGGTGCCGACGGGCAGATCAGCCTGCGCGAAGCGCTTCTCGCCACCAACAACACGCCCAACAGCGGTATCGACGCGGACCGCATCTACTTCAACCTCGCGGGACTGTCCGCGCACACCATCAAGCTGACCAGTGCGCTGCCAACGATCAGCGACAAGGTGACCATCGACGGAACGACCGACGACAGCTACAACGCCGTGAGCGGGCAGTTGGCTATCGCGCTCGATGGCAACAGTCTGGCCACCGACGGCCTGGTACTGGCCGACGGGTCCGACGGCAGCACCATCCGCGGTCTGGTCATCGGTAACTTCACCGGCGACGGTATCGAGATTCAAGCCGGCGCCGAAGGCAACACGATCGCCGGCAACTACATCGGATCGCTCGACGCCGCGGGGACGGCCACAGGGAGCGGCATGGGCGGCGCCGGCATTCACGTCCAGAGTCGCAACAACCTGATCGGCGGCACCACGGCGGCCGACCGCAACGTGATTGCCGGCAATACCGGCTACGGCATCTGGCTGGCCGATGCGGCCAACACCGTGCGCGGCAACTATGTCGGCCTGGCGGCCGATGGCCTCACCGCTCTCGGCAACAGCAGTCACGGCATCGCCATTTCGGCGAGCAACAGCGTAATCGGCGGCTCCTCCGCTTACGGAAACGTGATTTCCGCCAACGCCGGGCACGGCATCGCCATCCTCGGCGGCAACAGCAACACGGTGGCCGGCAACATCGTCGGTCTGGACGCCACCGGCACGGTGAAGCGCGGCAATACCGGTGACGGGGTGAGCATTCGCGCGGGCTCGCACGACAATCTGATCGGTGGATCCACTCCCGAAGCGCGCAACATTCTTTCCGGCAACGAGCGCGGCGTGTTGATCATCGACGCCAGCATCGACAATACCGTTGCCGGCAACTACATCGGTGTGGACATCAGCGGCGAACTGGCCTTGGGCAACAACTTGGCCGGCATCGAAATCAGCGGTTCGACCAACAACACCATCGGCGGGCCGACCGCCGCCTGGCGCAACGTCATCTCGGGCAACGCCAATTACGGCGTCAAGATCGTCTCCGGCGCCGACGGCACCGTGGTCCGCAACAACTACATCGGCACCGACGACGACGGCCTGCAGGCCGTGGCCAATACCGACAAGGGCATTCAGATAATGGGCTCGGCCGGCGTGGTCATCGGCGGCGTCGGTCGCGGCAACCTGATCTCCGGCAATAGCAGCGAGGGGATTTCGCTCAACTTCGGCACCACTGGCGCCATCGTGCAAGGCAACCTGATCGGCACCGACGCCACCGGGGCGGCAGCGCTGGCCAACGGCGGCGGCATTCTGATCGGCAACGCCTCGCACGACAACACCATTGGCGGCACCGCGGCCGGCGCCGGCAACACGATCAGCGGCAATATCGGCGTGGCCATCTGGGTCGACAGCTCGAACGGCACGCTCATCCAGGGCAACCGCTTCGGCACCACCGCCGACGGCAGCGCCGTGCTGGCCAACGGCAGTTCCCACATCATGCTCTACGCGGCGGGCAGCAGTGTGATCGGCGGCGCGACAGCCGAGGCCGGCAACCTGTTTGCCGGCAGCCCGGGTGCGGCGATCTGGTTGGCGGATGCCGGCGCGACAGGCAACGAGATCACAGGCAATACCATCGGCACCGACGCGAGCCTGACGCAGAACTGGGGCAACGCCATCGGCGTGCGCTTCACGGGTCCGGCGCACGACAACATGGTGCGCAACAATGTCATTGCCCACAGCGCCTACAACGCGATTCTTACGAACCCGGACACAGGCAGCGGCAATGCCTTCCTCGGCAACCGCATTTACGGCAGCGGCGAGATCGGTATCGATCTGGACGCGGAAGGCGTCACGCTCAACGATCCCGCGATCAATCTGGATGGTGACAGCGGCGCCAACGACCTGCAGAATTTCCCGGTGCTGTACACCGCCGCAACCACCGGCAGCACGCTGGCGGTGAAGGGCGCAATCGATTCGACGGCAAATACCACCTTCCGGCTGGAATTCTTCAACAACCCGCTGGGCAGCGAAGACGCCACCGGTTACGGCGAAGGCAAAATCTTTCTTTTCGCCGTCGACGTGACCACCGATGCCAGCGGACACGCCGATTTCGACCTTGCCCCACAAGCGGCGACGGTCGCGGTGGGCGACCGGATCAGCGCCACCGCCACGGTCAATCTGGGCAGCGGTGTTTACGGCAGCACCTCGGAATTTTCGATGAATCTGCCGGCGACCTCGTCGAACACGGCGCCGGTGATCACCGTGCCCGGCGCGCAGTCGGTCGATGAGGACGCCGCGCTGACTCTGTCGGGAATTTCCGTCGCCGATGCCGATGGCAACCTGAGCGGCGTGCAACTGACCGTCGGCAACGGCACCCTCACGGTCGACCTGGCTGGTGGCGCGAGCATCGCCGCGGGCACCAACGGCAGCGCCACGCTGACCCTGGCCGGCACGCAGGCGCAGATCAACACCGCGCTGGGCACGCTGCGCTACCAGGGCAACGCCAACTACTCCGGCGGCGACACATTGACGGTCATCGCCACCGACAGCAATGCGGCCAGCGACACGGACACGGTGGCGCTCACCGTCAATCCGGTCAACGACGCGCCGGTCCGGACCGCCGGCACAGTCGCCAATCTGACGGTACTGGAGGACTCCGGCTTCACTTCGCTGGGATTCGGGAGTGTCGCCTACAGCCCCGGCGGCGGCGCGGACGAGAGCGGACAGACGCTGACCTACTCGGTCACGGCTCTTCCGAGCGGCCTGGGCAAGGTGTATCTGGCCGATGGCACCACGCTGGTGGATACCACGAGTTCCTACACCTTGTCCGACATCCGCGGCATGCAGTTCAAACCCTCAACCGACGCCACCGGCATCTCGGCGTTTCAATACAACGTCACGGACTCCGGTGGTACGGCCAATGGCGGATCGAACGGCATCAGCGAGTTCGTCTGGATCACCGTCACCGCGGTCAACGATGCGCCGGTCGTCGCCACCACCGGGACGACGCTGGTCTACACCGAAAATGCTTCGGCGACGATCATCGATCCGTCACTGACCCTGACCGATGTCGATAGCGCGAACCTCAGCGGCGCAAGTATCACGATTTCGGCAAACTACACCGTCGGCCAGGATGCGCTCGCCTTCACCAACCAGTTGGGCATCACGGGAAGCTGGGATGCGGGAACGGGGGTCTTGACGCTTTCGGGAACGACCAGCAAAGCCAACTACCAGACGGCATTGCGGTCGATAACCTACGTCAATTCAAGCGATGCCCCGAACACCGCCACGCGAACCATCGCTTTCGTGGTCAACGATGGCGCTCTTGACAGTGCAGCCGCGACTCGCAATGTCTCGATCACCGCCGTCAACGACGCGCCGGTGCTCGCCGACACCGCGCTGTCGATCACCATCGCCGAGGACGCCGCAACCCCGTCCGGCGCCGTCGGCTCACTCATCAGCGCCTTCACCGGCGGCATCTCCGACGCCGACAGCGGCGCGCTCAAGGGCATCGCCATCACCGCCACCAACGAGACCCACGGCACCTGGTACTACAGCACCAACGGCGGCACCCACTGGAGCACCGTCGGCACCGTCAGCGTCGCGCAGTCCTTGCTCCTCGCCGACGACGGTAACACCCGCCTGTACTTCAAACCGGTCGCCGACTACAACGGCACCGCCAGCGGCGCGCTGACCCTGCGCGCCTGGGACCAGAGCAGCGGCAGCACCGGCACCAAGGTCGACACCAGCGGCAACGGCACCACCACCCCCTACTCCAGCGCCACCGACGTGATCGACGCCACGGTGACCGCGGTCAACGACGCGCCGACGTTCAACAGCGGCAAGGTGACCACGGCAATCGGCACGGGTAATGATTCCGGCACCAGCACCCTAGTCCAGCCGGACGGCAAGGTCCTGGTCGCCGGCTACGCTCTTGTCGACAGCACTTATAATTTCGCGCTGCTCCGCTACAACACCGACGGCACGCTGGACACCAGCTTCGGCAGCGGCGGCAAGGTCACCACGGCCATCGGCGCCAGTAGCGATTCTGGCAACAGCGTCGCCATCCAGACGGACGGCAAGATTCTGGTCGCCGGGAACACCTGGAACGGCAACAGCAACGATTTCGGGCTGGTCCGCTACAACACCGACGGCAGCCTGGACACCAGCTTCGGCACCGGCGGCAAGGTCACCACGGCGGTTGGCGCGGGCGACGATTTTGCCAGCAGCGTTTACGTGCAGACGGATGGGAAAATCGTGGTGGCCGGCACCACGGTCATCAGCGGCAATTATGACTTCGCGCTGGTCCGCTACAACGCCAACGGCAGTCTGGATGCCAGCTTCGGCACCGGCGGCAAGGTGAGCACGGCGGTCGGCGCGAGTTTCGATTTTGCCATGAGTGTCACCGTCCAGTCGGACGGCAAGGTGCTGGTCGCCGGCTGGACGATGGCCGCCGGAAACAACGATGTCGCCTTAGTCCGCTACAACGCCAACGGCAGTCTGGACGCCAGCTTCGGCACCGGCGGCAAGGTCAGCACGGCCATCGGCTCGGGTACCGATATCGGCCAGAGCGTCACCGTCCAACCGGACGGCAAGATCCTGGTCGCCGGCTACACATCGAACGGCAGCAACAACGATTTCGCCCTGCTCCGCTACAACGCCAACGGCAGTCTGGACACCGGCTTCGGCACCGGCGGCAAGGTCACCACGGCCATCGGCTCCGGTGAGGATGTGTGCAACAGCCTCACCCTGCAGTCGGACGGCAAGATCCTGCTCGTCGGCCACGCCTCGAACGGCAGCAACAACGATGTCGCGCTGGTCCGCTACAACGCCGACGGCAGTCTGGACAGCGGTTTCGGCGCCGGCGGCAAGGTCATCACGACGATCGGTGCGAGTGACGATGACGGCACCAGCGTCATCGTCCTACCCGACGGCAGGATCGTCGTCACCGGCACCACCTGGAACGGCAACGACAATGATGTCGCGCTGCTCCGCTACCACGCCAACGGCACGCTGGACACCTCGTTCGGCGCGGTGAACACGCTTGACGGCGCGCCGGCCTACACCGAGAACGGCGCGGCGGTGGTGCTGGACGCCAATGTGGCGATCTTCGATGCCGAACTGTCGCCGACCCAGTTCAACGGCGCCACGCTGACCTTGGCGAGGAACGGCGGCGCCAGCAGCCAGGACGTGTTCAGCGCCAGCGGCACGCTCGCCGCGCTCACGCAAGGCGGCAATCTCACCGTCGGCGGCACGACCATCGGCACCGTCACCACCAACAGCGGCGGCACCCTGCTGCTCACCTTCAACGCCAGCGCCAGCAACGCGCTGGTGAATTCAGCGATGCAGCAGATCGCCTACAGCAACACGAGCGACTCCCCGCCGGCCAGTGTGCAGATCAATTGGACTTTCAGCGACGGGAATACCGGCGCGCAAGGCAGTGGCGGTGCGCTCACCGCCACCGGCAGCACCACAGTTGCCATCATCGCAACAAACGATGCCCCGTCCTTCGGTTTGGGCGACGGCAGCCTCACCACGGCGCCAGGCTCTGACCATGACATAGGCCGAAGCGTCACCGTTCAATCTGACGGCAAGATCCTGGTTGCCGGTTACAGCTACAACGGCAGCAATAATGATTTCGCATTGGTGCGCTACAACACCGACGGCAGCCTCGACACCAGTTTCAGTAACGATGGCATGCTCACCACCGCTATCGGCTCGGGTGACGATATCGGCTACAGCGTCACCGTTCAACCCAATGGCAAGATCCTGGTTGCCGGTTACAGCCACAATGGCAGCAACATGGATTTCGCGTTGGTACGCTACAACGCCGACGGCAGCCTCGACACCAGCTTCAGTAACGACGGCATGCTGACCACCGCGGTCGGCACAGGCAACGACTATGCCTACAGTGTCGTCCTGCAGCCCGATGGCAAGATCCTGGTCGCCGGCGAAGGCATTGTTGCCAACCGCGATTTCGCCCTGGTGCGCTACAACGCCGACGGCAGCCTCGACACCAGCTTCAGCGGCGACGGCATGCTCACCACGGCCATCGGCCCCAGTTACGATGTCGGCTACAGCGTCGCCCTCCAGCCCGACGGCAAGATCCTGGTCGCCGGCTTCAGACTGAACGGCGACCAGGATTTCGCGGTCGTGCGCTACAACGCCGACGGCAGTCTCGACACCAGTTTCAGTGGCGATGGCATGCTTACCACGGCGATCGGCCCAGGCTATGACACCGCCTACAGCCTGGCTATCCAGCCCGACGGCAAGATTCTGGTCGGCGGTCAGGCCTACAACGGCGCCAACATGGATTTCGCGCTGGCGCGCTATAACGCTGACGGCAGCCTCGATACCAGCTTCAGTAATGATGGCATGCTCCTTACGGCCATCGGGTCAAGTACTGACATCGGGTACAGCGTCACCATCCAGCCCGACGGCAAGATCCTGGTCGCCGGAGAAAGCTTCAACGGCAGCAAGCACAATTTTGCTTTGGTGCGCTACAACAGCGATGGCAGCCTGGATACCAGCTTCAGTGGAGACGGCATGCTCACCACGGCAGTCGGCGCAGGAAACGACTATGCCTACAGCGTTGCCGTCCAACTGGACGGCAAGATTCTCGTCACCGGCTCCAGCAACAACGGCACCAACGACGATTTCGCTCTGGTGCGCTACAATACCGATGGCAGTCTGGATACTCGTTTCGCGCTGACCAGCACCCTGGACAACACACCGTCCCTCACTGAAAACGGCGCAGCCATTGTGCTGGACAACAACGTACAGATCTTCGACGCCGAACTTTCCGTCGCCAACGACTTCAACGGCGCCACGCTCACCCTGGCAAGGAACGGCGGCGCCGACGCGCAGGACGTGTTCAGCGCCAGCGGCACGCTCGCCGCGCTCACGCAAGGCGGCAATCTCACCGTCGGCGGCACGACCATCGGCACCGTCACCACCAACTCCGGCGGCACGCTGGTGCTGACCTTCAACGCCAGCGCCACCAACGCCCTGGTCAACTCGGCGATGCGGCAGATCGCCTACAGCAATTCAAGTGACACCCCGCCGGCCAGCGCGCAGATCGACTGGACCTTCAGCGACGGCAACTCCGGCGCGCAAGGCACGGGCGGGGCGTTGAGCGCGACCGGCAGCACCGCCGTCACGATCACCGCAACGAACGACGCGCCGGTGCTGGCCGACACGGTGCTTTCGATCAACCAAACCGAAGATGATGCCGTGCCCGTTGGCGCGACAGGCACGTTGGTCAGTAGTCTGGTTGGCGGCATCAGCGACGCCGACGGCGGCGCCCTGAAGGGCATCGCCGTCACCGCCGCGGTGCAGACCAACGGCACCTGGTACTACACCACCACCGGCGGCAGCTTCTGGTACGCGCTCGGCACACCCGACGCCACCTCGTCGCGGCTGCTTGCCGCCGACGCCGACACCCGGCTGTACTTCAAGCCCGCCGCCAACGTCAATGGCACGCAAAGCGGAGTGCTGACGTTGCGCGCCTGGGACCGCACCACCGGCAGCAATGGCAGCACCGCCGATACCAGCAGCAACGGCGGCAGCACCGCCTTCTCCAGCGCCAGCGATACGGTCGATGTCAACATCGCCAGCGTCAATGATGCGCCTGCCTATGGGGTCGGCACCGGCATCGTCACCACCGCGCTATCCTCCGGCAACGACGGCGCGACGGCCGTCGCCCTGCAAAACGACGGCAAGATCGTCACCGTGGGCTACGTCGGCAGCGGCGGCGGCAACAACGATTCCGTCGTGCTGCGTTACAACACCAATGGATCGCTCGATCTGAGCTTCAGCAATGACGGAAGACTGATCACCGCCCTCTCCGCCACCGACGACTACGCCACCGCGGTCGCGATTCAGGCCGACGGCAAGATCCTCGTCGCCGGTTGCGCCCAGATCGGCGGCCACTACGACTTCACACTGACGCGCTACAACACCGACGGCACACTCGACCTGACCTTTGGCGGCGGCAACGGCTTCGTCACCACCAATTTTGGCGGCGCCGACGATAAAGCCAGTGCCATGCGCATCCAAGACGACGGCAAGATCGTCGTCGTGGGAACGGCCACCATCGGCGGCAGGACCGTCTTCGGTCTGGTGCGCTACAACGCCGATGGTTCGCTGGACAACACGTTCAGCGGCGACGGCAAGCAGACCACCACCTTCGGCACAGGCGACGAGAAGGCCTACGGCGTCACCCTGCAAACAGACGGCAAGATCGTCGTCACCGGCAGCTCCACCACCAGCGGTTCCGATTACGTCATCGCCGTATCGCGCTACAACACCGATGGTTCGCTCGACACCAGCTTTAGCGGCGACGGCAAGCTGCTCGCATGGGTCTGGGGTACGCGCGAAGCCGGCAAAGACGTGGCGGTGCAGGCGGACGGAAAAATCGTGGTCGTCTCCGTCGGCTGGGTCGGCGCCGGCAACGCCATGGTTGTCCTGCGCTTCAACACCAACGGCACGCTCGACACCAGCTTCAACGGCAGCGGCACGCGGATCGGCACGTTGAGCTCCACCGAGGACGGTGGTGTCAGTGTGGCGATCCAGCCCGACGGCAAGATTCTCGTCGGCGACTACAGCACCAATGTCAGCGGCAAGCGAACCTTCGCGATCCTGCGTTACAACACCGATAGCACGCTCGATACCAGCTTCAGCGGCACCGGCGGAGTCAAGACGACCATCGGCAACGGTGACAGCCTGCCGTCGCGCATGGCGTTGCAGCCCGACGGCCGCATCGTGCTGGTCGGCTACACCACCGACAACTCGGGTTACCAAGATGTCGCAATGGTGCGCTACAACAGCAACGGCACGCTAGACACCAGTTTCGCCTCCAGTACCCTGGACGAGGCGCCAAGCTATACCGAAAGCGGCGGCGCGGTGGTGCTGGACAGTAACGTCCAGATCTACGATGTCGAACTCACCGCCGCCAACAACTTCAACGGCGCCACGCTGACCCTCGCGCGCAACGGCGGCGCCAACGCGCAGGACGTGTTCAGCGCCAGCGGCACGCTCGCCGCGTTGACCCAGGGCGGCAATCTCACCGTCGGCGGAACGACCATCGGCACGGTGACTACCAACAGTGGCGGCACGTTGCTGCTGACTTTCAACGCCAGCGCCACCAACACCCTGGTCAACTCGGCGATGCAACAGATCGCCTATAGCAACAGCAGCGACACGCCGCCGGCCAGCGCGCAGATCGACTGGACCTTCGCCGACGGCAACTCCGGCGCGCAAGGCACGGGCGGCGCGCTCAGCGCCAGCGGCAGCACCACGATGACGATCACCGCCACCAACGACCAGCCCGTCTTCACCAGCCTGGACGGCGCACCGACCTACACCGAAAACGGTAGCGCCGTCGTACTCGACAACAACGTCACCCTCAGTGATGCCGAACTCACCGCCGCCAACAACTTCAGCGGCGCCACGCTGACGCTGGCCAGGAACGGCGGTGCCAACAGCCAGGACGTCTTCTCCGCCAGCGGCACGCTTGCCGCGCTGACGCAAGGCGGCAACCTGACGGTCGGCGGCACAACCATCGGCACCGTCACCACCAACGACGCCGGAACGCTGCTGCTCACCTTCAACGCCAGCGCCACCAACGCCCTGGTCAACTCGGCGATGCGGCAGATCGCCTACAGCAACAGCAGCGATACGCCACCGGCCAGCGCGCAAATCGACTGGACCTTCAGCGACGGCAACTCCGGCGCGCAAGGCACGGGCGGCGCGCTGAGCGCCACCGGCAGCACCACCGTCGCCATCACCGCAGCCAACGATACGCCGGTGGTCACCAGTGCTTCCCTGACGGTGATCGAGGGACAGACCGTCACTCTGAGCGGTGCCGATTTCGCCGTCACCGACCCGGACAGCGCCAGCCTCATCTATACCATCAGCAGCCTCAACGGCGGCACCTTCCAGCTCTCCAGTGCCGCCGGCACGCCGATCACCAGCTTCACCAGCGCGCAACTCTCCGCCGGTCTGGTGCAGTTCGTCGACGACGGCAACGAAGTCGCGCCGAGTTTCAGCGTCACGGTCAACGACGGCGCGGCCGACTCGAACACCCTGGCGGCGACGGTCAATTACACGGCGGTGAACGACGCGCCGAACTTCGCCAGCGGCACCGGCAAAGTCGTCACGGCGATCGGCGCGAGCAACGATTACGGCTACCGCGTCGTCGTGCAGAGTGACGGCAAGGCCGTGGTGGCCGGGTGGACCTGGAACGGGGTCAACGATGACCTCGCGCTGGTGCGCTACAACACCGACGGCAGTGTTGACACCAGCTTTGGCAACGGTGGTGTGGTGACCACGTCGATCGGCGCCGGTCTGGACCGCGGGCACAGCCTCAGTGTCATGGCCGATGACCGGTTGGTGATCGCGGGAACCACGTTCAACGGCAGCAACAACGACATCGCCGTCGTACGTTACCTCGCCAATGGCAGTCTCGACACCAGCTTCGGGACAGGCGGGAAAGTCACCACGGCAATCGGCACCGGCAATGATAATGGCTGGAGTGTGTGCGTGCAGGCTGACAACAAGGTCGTCGTGGCCGGCAACAGCCGTGTCGGCAGCAGCTATGACTTCGCCCTGGTCCGCTACAACAGCAACGGCAGCCTGGACACCAGCTTTGGCACGGGCGGCAAGGTCACCACGGCGATCGGCGCCGGCGATGACTACGGCTGGAGCGTGCGTGTGCAGGCGGACGGCAAGCTGGTATTGGCCGGGCAGACCTGGAATGGCACGAGTGACGATTTCGCCGTCGTCCGCTACAACAGCAACGGCAGCCTGGATACCAACTTCGGCACGGGCGGGAAGGTCACCACGTTGATCGGCCTTCAAGAATTCGCCTATGCGATGCTGGTACAGGCGGACGGCAAGCTGGTCCTGGCGGGACACAGCGATGCCGATTTCGCGATGGTGCGCTACAACAGCGATGGCAGCCTGGATACGAGCTTCGGGAGTAGCGGAAAAGTCACCACCGCCATCGGCACCGGCAATGACTATGCTTTTGCGATCACTGCGCAGGCGGACGGCAAACTGGTGCTGGTCGGGCGCAGTTCGAATGGTGTCAACGACGATTTCGCAATGGTGCGCTACAACGGCGACGGCAGCCTGGATACGAGCTTCGGGAGTAGCGGAAAAGTCACCACCGCCATCGGCACCGGCAATGAGCAGGCATCGAGTGTGTGCATGCAGGCCGACGGCAGGATTCTGGCCGCCGGATACAGTCTGAACAGCGGTGGCAACTACGATTTCGCCCTGGTGCGCTACAACAGCGACGGCACGCTGGATGCCGACTTCAACGTCGCCAGCAATACCCTGGGCAACCCCAGCGCTTACACCGAGAACAACGCTCCAGTCGTTCTGGCGGTCGGCGCCAGAATTTTGGATGCCGACCTCGACGCGCGAAACGGCGGTCTGGGCGACTACGGCGGCGCCACGCTGACGCTAGTACGCAACGGTGGCGCCAACAGCCAGGACGTCTTCGGCTTCAACGCCAGCAACGGCCTGAGCCTGTCCGGCGGGCAAATTCTCAAGAACGGCGTGTCGATCGCCAGCTTCGACACCACCGGCACCGCCGGTCAACTGCTCGTCACCTTCACCAATGCCAACGGCCAGACACCGACCAGCGCCGACGTGGGCCATCTGCTGCGCCAGATCACTTACCGCAATACCAGTGATGCCCCACCGGCTTCCGTACAGATCGACTGGACCTTCAACGATGGCAACAGCGGCAGCCAGGGCACGGGCGGCGCGCTGGCCACCACCTGCGGCGTCACCGTGATCATCACCGCGCTCAACGACGCGCCGGTGCTGGCCGATACGGCCTTGACCCTGGCGGTAACAGAAGACGCCGCCACACCCTCCGGCGCGGTCGGCTCGCTCATCAGTGCTTTCACCAGCGGCATCTCCGACGCCGACAGCGGCGCAGTCAAAGGCATCGCCATCACTGCCACCGACGAAACCAACGGCACCTGGTACTACAGCATCAACGGCGGCGTCAACTGGACGCTGGTCGGCACGGTCAGCGACGCCAGCGCGCTGCTGCTGGCCGACAACGCCAGCACGCGACTGTACTATCAGCCGAAGGCAAACGTCGCGGGCACGCAATCCGCTACCCTGACGCTGCGCGCCTGGGACCAGAGCAGCGGCAGCGCCGGCACGCAGGTCAGCACCGCCGACAACGGCGGCACGACCGCCTTCTCGTCCGCCACCGACACCATCAGCGTCGCGGTGAACCCGATCAACGACGCGCCTGCCTTCGCCACCGGCAGCGGCATCGTCATCACCAGCGTCAGCCCCGGTTATGACGACGGTTATGGGATCGCACTGCAAGCCGATGGCAAGATCGTGGCAGTAGGTGACAGCTACAACGGCAGCAGCTTCGAGTTCGCCGTGGTGCGTTACAACACCAACGGCACGCTCGACACCAGTTTTGGCGGCGGCGACGGCGTCGTCACCACCGACATCGGCGCCGGATCTGATTATGGGCTAAGTGTCGCGCTACAAGCCGACAACAAGATCATCGTCGTGGGCGCCAGCCATAATGGCAGCAATAATGACCTTACGCTGAACCGCTACAACAGCGACGGCACGCTCGACACCAGCTTCGGCGGCGGCGACGGCATCGTCACCACCGACCTGGGCGGCAATGAACGAGGCGTCAGCCTCACTTTGCAAAGCGATGGCAAAATCGTCGTCACGGGCACAAGCGAAAACGGCGGCAATGTCGACATCGCGCTGCTACGCTACAACAGCGACGGCACGCTCGATACCAGCTTCGGCGGCGGCGACGGCATCGTCACCACCGCGGTGGGAACAGGCAATGATTACAGTGCCGACGTCACGCTGCAGGCCGACGGCAAGATCGTCGTTGCCGGAACCAGCGACAACAGTGGCAACACCGACTTTACCCTGTTGCGCTTTTACAGCGACGGCACGCTGGACACCAGCTTTGGCGGCGGCGACGGCATCGTCACCACTGATCTGGGCTCCGCCAGCGACTGGAGCGCCGGTCTCGCGCTGCAGGCCGACGGCAAGATCGTGGTGATGGGCAATAGAAATGACGACTTCGCGCTGGTACGCTACACCACCGACGGCACGCTCGATACCAGCTTCGGCGGTGGCGACGGCATCGTCACCACCCTCGTGGGGACCGGCTCGGACTACGCCTACAACGGCACACTGCAAGCCGACGGCAAAATTCTGATCGTCGGCTCCAGCTATGACGGCAGCAGCGATGACAACATCGCGGTCGTACGCTACAACAACGACGGCACGCTCGATACCAGCTTCGGCGGAGGAGACGGCATCGTCACCACCGATGCGGTTCCCGGCGAGAGCTATGTCTACGGTTCCGGCATCGCCGTACAGGCCGACGGCAAGATCGCCGTGGCGGGATATGTCTCCTCCGCCATCAATTCGTACGCGTACGATTTCACCGTGGTCCGTTACAACAGCGACGGCACACTCGATCCCAGCTTCGACAGCCTGCCGACCGCCCCCCTCGACGGCGCGCCGACCTACACCGAAGACGGCGCGCCGGTGGTGCTCGACGCCGACGTCGGTGTACTCGACACCGAACTCGACGCACTGAACGGCGGTCTGGGCGACTACAGCGGCGCCACGCTGACGCTGGCCCGAAACGGCGGCGCCAACAGCCAAGACATCTTCGGCTTCAACGCCGGCAACGGCCTGAGCCTGTCGGGCAGTCAAATTCTCAAGAGCGGCGTGTCGATCGCCAGCTTCGACATCACCGGCATCACCGGCCAACTGGTCGTCACCTTCACCAACGCCAACGGCCAGACGCCGACCAGCGCCGACGTGGACCATCTGCTCTGCCAGATCACCTACCGCAATACCAGCGACACGCCGCCGGCTTCGGCGCAGATCGACTGGACCTTCAGCGACGGCAACAACGGCGGCCAGGGTAGCGGCGGCGCGCTCAGCGCCACCGGCTCGACCACGGTGACGATCACCGCGGTCAACGACGCGCCGCTGCTCAGCTTCGGCGAAGGCGACAAAACCTTCACCGAAGGCATGCTGGCGGTGATGATCGACGCCGCGGCCACGGTCAGCGATGCGGATACGCCCACCTTCGACGGTGGTACGCTCACCGTCACGATCAGCGCCAATGCCAGTGCCGACGATCGGGTCGAACTGCTCAACACCGGCATGGGCGCCGGTCAGATCGGCGTCAGTGGCACCAGTGTGTACTACGGTGGCACGCTGATCGGCACGCAGGGCGGCGGCATCGGTGCGGTGCCCTTCACAGTCACCTTCAACGCCAACGCCGATGCGACCGCCGTGCGTGAAGTGATGCGCAACATCCGCTTCTGGGTGGCAGGCGAGGCGCCCTCGACCACCACCCGCACCGTCGAAGCCGTGCTGACCGATGGCAACGGCGGTACATCGGCCGTCGCCTCCAAGTTCATCAGCGTCGCCGCGGTTGATGACGCGCCGACTGCGGGCGGGAGTCATATCACCGGCAGCGAGAACACGACGCACGTATTCACGTGGGCTGAATTCGCCGTGGCCGACATCGACTCGAGCATCACCAATTCAACGGCGATTCAGATCACCGCGTTGTCGGCAGACGGTGTGCTGCAAACCTCGAACGGCTTTTCATGGGAGCCCGCCACGGTCGGACAAACCGTAACCAAGGCGACCATCGATGCCGGCGGTCTGCGCTTCGTCCCAGACACCAACGAATGGGGCGATGACAGTTCGCCGATCGTCGGATTGGGCAACGGTCGCACGGACTATGCGGCGTTCAACTTCATTCCCGTGCAGACGATCACGATCGTAAACCCCGATGCCGAAGCCGGCATCACCTACGTCGAGGGCACCGGTGCCATGCTCGGCGCACCGTGGACCACAACGGGCACGACGTATATGGCCCACCTCCCATCGAGCTCGTTCCCGGCCGACCACGACCAGGTTTTCTCGCTCGGTGCCTCGTCATCGATGAGTCAGACGCTCGGTGCGACGTTCTCTTCGACCCTCGACTACGTGCTGTCTGTCGATGTCGGCTGGTCGATGGCATGGCTCTCACCTAGTTTCCAGCTCGAGCTATGGGCCGGGGCAACCCGGTTGGGCTTTGTCGACCAGAGCAGCGTGACGCCCGTGAAAGGCGCGTTCGTTCGGGCAAGCCTGAACGTCGATAGCAGTGGCTTCGACGCACTGGACGGTCAGGCGCTCAAGATCCGCATCAAGAATACAGTGAGCTATAACGCTGCGAACTTCGACAACCTGCTGCTTACGACAACACCCGGTGGCGTTGGAAGTGAAGCCACGGTGACCATCGATATTGCGCCGGCGAATAATGCTCCGGCGTTCATCGGGCTGGATGGAACGCCAGCGCACACCGAAAAAGTCGCCCCGGTGGTGCTTGATGCCAACGTCCAGATTTTCGATGCCGAGCTCAGCGCAGCGGACAACTTCAATGGCGTCACACTCACCCTCGTGCGCAACGGCGGTGCCAGCAACCAGGACGTGTTCAGCGCCAGCGGCACGCTGTCGTCCCTCTCCGCGGCCAGCGGCAACGTGGTGGTCAGCGGCACCACTATCGGCACCTACACCAACAGCGTTGGCACGCTGGTGATGACCTTCAACGCCAGCGCCACCAATGCGCTGGTCAACTCGGCGATGCAGCAGATCGCCTACAGCAATTCCAGCGACGCCCCACCGGCCAACGTGCAGATCGACTGGACCTTCAGCGATGGCAACAGCGGCGCGCAGGGTGCGGGCGGCACGCTTACTGCCACCGGCAGCACGACGGTGTCCATCACCGCGGTCAACGATGCGCCGACCATCACGAATCTGAGTGGCGACAGTCTGGGTTACAGCGAAGGCGATGGGTGGGTGGTGATCGAACAGGGCGGCAACGCAACGGTTGGCGACATCGACTCGGCAGACTTCGACACGGGCACCCTCACCGTCTCATTCACGGCGGGCAGCGACAGCGCGGAGGACGTGCTGAGTCTCCGCAATCAAGGGACCGGGGTCGGGCAGATCGGCGTGAGTGGGAGCAACGTGACCTACGGCGGCGTGACGATCGGCACGTTCACCGGTGGCAGTGGCGGCAGCAATCTCGTCATCACCTTCAACGGCAACGCCACGCCAACAGCGGCGACGGCCTTGGTGAAGAACATCACCTATCAGAACACGGACACCAATGCGCCGACGACGGGGGCGCGCACCGTACGGTTTGTGCTCACCGACGGGGATGGCGGCACGAGTGCGAACTACGACACCACCGTGGCGGTCAGCGGGGTCAATGACAGTCCCACGATCGGAGGCGGGTCGGTACCTGCCATCACGGAAGACACGACCAATCCATCGGGAGCCACCATCGCTTCCATGATCGCCGGAACCTTCAGCGATCCCGACAGCGGAGCATCCTTGGCCGGCATCCTCGTCACGCACAACCCCGAAAATACCGCGCAGGGCGCGTGGCAGTATTCCACCAATGGCGGGGCAAACTGGTACGACATCGGGGCGATTGCCTATCCTCACGCGCTGGCCCTGGATACGGCCGCGCACATCCGGTTCGTGCCGGCCACGAACTACACCGGGTCACCCGACGTCCTGTCATTCAGAGGTCTGGACAACACTTATGCCGGGGGATTTACCAGCGGCGCCACGCGAGTGACGGCAGACGCGTCCAATCCTGGCGGGAGCTCACCCATCAGTTCCAGCCTGGTCTCATTCGGAACCACCATCACCGCGGTCAACGACGCGCCGACCTTCGCGGCGGGCACCGGCAAGGTCACCACGGCGATCGGCTCGGGTGAGGCTTCCGGCAACAGCGTCACCGTTCAGCCGGACGGCAAGGTTCTGGTCGCCGGCGTCGCTTTCAACGGCAGCGACTATGACTTCGCGTTGATCCGCTACAACGCCGACGGCAGTCTGGACAGCAGCTTCGGCATTGGCGGCAAGGTCAACACGGCGATCGGCACAGTGGACGATTATGGCTACAGCGTCGCTCTCCAGACGGACGGCAAGATTCTGGTCACCGGCAGCACCGGGTACGATCTCGCGCTGGTCCGCTACAACGCCGATGGCAGCCTGGACAGCGGCTTCGGCACCGGCGGCAAGGTCACCACGGCGATCGACACGGGCGAAAATCAAGGCTTCTGCGTCACCGTCCAACCGGACGGCAAGATCCTGGTCACGGGCGTCACCTCGAACAGCAACAGCAATGACCAGGACATCGCGCTGCTCCGCTACAACGCCGACGGCAGTCTGGACAGTAGCTTCGGTAGCAGCGGCGTCGTCATCACAGCGGTCGGCGTTAACAACGACTATGGCTACAGCGTCACCGTCCAGCCGGATGGCAAGATCCTGGTCGCCGGCTTTGCTTTCAACGGCGCCAACAACGATGTCGCGCTGCTCCGCTACAACGCCGACGGCAGCCTGGACAGCGGCTTCGGCACCGATGGCAAGGTGACCACGGCGGTCGGCCCGGCCGACGATTTAGGACTGAGTATCGTCCTCCAGTCGGACGGCAAGGTCCTGGTCGCCGGCACCGCTTATAACGGCGCAAACAACGATGTCGCGCTGCTCCGCTACAACGCCGACGGCAGTCTGGACAGCGGCTTCGGCACCGGCGGCAAGGTCACCACGGCGATCGGCGCGGGCCACGATTATGGCCGCAGCGTCACCGTTCAGCCGGACGGCAAGATTCTGGTCGGAGGCTGCACTGACAACGGCAGCGACCAGGATGTCGCACTGCTCCGCTACAACGCCGACGGCAGTCTCGACACCGGCTTCGGCATCGGCGGCATGGTCACCACGACGGTCGGCGTAGGCGACGATTATGTCACCGGGATCACCATTCAACCGGATGGCAGAATCCTGGTCGCCGGTAGCGCTTTGATCGGCAGCGACTATGGTTTCGCGCTGCTGCGCTACAACATCAACGGCACGCTGGACACCTCGTTCGGCGTGGTAAACACACTCGACGACGCGCCGGCCTACACCGAAGGCGATGCGGCCGTGGTGCTGGACGCCGATGTGGCGATCTTCGACGCTGAACTTTCGTCGACCAACTTCGACGGCGCCACGCTCACCCTGGCGAGAAACGGGGGCGCCAACGCGCAGGACGTTTTCTCCGCCACGGGCAACCTGGACGCGTTGACGGCGGGTGGCGATCTGACGGTCGGCGGTACGACCATCGGCACCGTGACCACCAACAGTGGTGGCACACTGCTTCTGAGCTTCAATGCCAGCGCCACCAACGCTCTGGTCAACTCGGCGATGCGGCAGATCGCCTACGCCAACAGCAGCGACACGCCGCCGGCCAGTGTGCAGATCGACTGGACCTTCGACGACGGAAACGCCGGCGCACAAGGAAGCGGCGGCGCCCTGACCGCCAGCGGCGCGATTACCGTCAATATCACCGCGGTCAACGACGCGGCGATATTTGGTCAACTCGACGGCGCGCCCACTTATACGGAAGCCGGACTGCCGGTGGTACTCGACAACGACGCATCGATTTTCGACGCGGAGCTGTCGGCGGCCGATAACTTCTACGGCGCGACATTGACGCTCGTCCGCAGCGGCGGCTCCAACAGCCAGGATGCCTTTTCGGCCACCGGTACGCTGTCGGCCCTGATCGAAGGGGGCGACCTGACGATTGGCGGTACGGTGATCGGCACCGTCACCACCAACAGCCTCGGTGTGCTGGTGCTGAGCTTTGACGGCAACGCCACCAACGCGCTCGTCAACCAGGTGCTGCGGCAGATCGCCTACCGTAACAGCGCCGATGTCCCGCCGGCCAGCGTGCAGATCGACTGGATTTTCCAGGATGGCGATTATTCGGCCGTAAACGGCGCGCAGTCGGTCACCGGCAGCAGCACGGTGAATATCGCACCGACCAACGACGCTCCCGTTCTGGTTTCCGGTGGCGGTCAGGTGACCATCCCGATCGGCACATCCGACGACCTCAGTTACAGCACCTTGCGGCAACCCGACGGCAAGATCGTTCTGGCGGGTTTTGCCTGGAACGGCAGTTACAACGAGGTCGCTCTGCTGCGTCTCAACCCCGATGGCACGCTGGATACCGGATTCGGCAACAATGGTCGTGCGCTGACCGCTATCGGATCGAGCGACGCGCAAGGCGGCTACGGCGCCGTTCTGCAGGCCGACGGCAAAATCGTCGTGGTCGGGCATACGGCTTACGGCAGTGGATCTTTGCTTGCCGTCCGCTACAACCCGGATGGCAGCCTCGACAGCGGCTTCGGTAACGGCGGCATCACGACGACCTCGAATGTTCCCGACCATGTTGGCGCCGGGGCCTTCGGCGTCGCTCTGCAGGCGGATGGAAAAATCGTCGCCGTCGGCACGTCCGCGCAGATCGGACGGCAAGACATGTTGATCGTGCGCTACAACACCGATGGGTCGTTGGACAGCGGTTTCGGCAACGGCGGCATGGTCGTTTCCTCCCTGAGCAGCAACTTCAGCCAAGGCATCGGCGTGGTGGTACTGGCGGACGGCCGCATCCTTATTTCCGGTTCGACGCAAGTGGGCAGCAACCTGGATTTGCTCCTCCTCCGCTACCTGGCCGACGGGTCGCTGGACAGCAGTTTCGGCAATGCGGGCGTCGTCACGACCGATTTCAACGGCGGCATGGACATCGGCACGCGTCTGCTCGTGCAGCCGGACGGCAAGATTGTCGTGGCCGGCTATGGCGACAACGGCGCGACCACCGACAGCTTGCTGGCGCGCTACAACGCCGATGGATCGCCAGACTTGTCGTTCGGTATCGGCGGAAAGGTAAGCGCGCATTTCGGCACCGGACAGGATCAGAGCTTCAGCGTCGCGTTGGCGAATGATGGCAAGCTCCTCACAACCGGCATGGCGACAATTGGCAACGCTCGTCAGCTCACCGTGCTGCGCTATCAAGCCGACGGCACGCTGGATAGCGGTTTCGGCGTTGGCGGCGTCACCCGGCATGTGTACACCGGTAGCGAATCGCAAGGAACGATGGTCGTCGTCCAGGATGACGGCCGGATTGTCGTCGGCGGCTTCGCACAAAGTGAAACCGATTTCGACTTTACCGCCGTTCGCTTCAATGTGGACGGCAGTCTGGACAGCCGTTTCGGCTCACCGACCTACATCGAGAACGGCACGGCGGTGGTACTCGACGCCGACGTGCGGATCTTCGACGCCGAACTCTCCGTCGCCGACAACTTCGACGGCGCCACGCTGACCCTCGTCCGCCACGGCGCGGCTAACGGCGACGACGTCTTCTCCGCCACCGGCACGCTGAGTGTGCTCACCCAAGGTGCCAGCCTGGTGGTCGGAGGCACAGCGATCGGTACCGTGACCACCAACAGCGGCGGCACGCTGCTGCTCACTTTCAACGCCAGCGCCACCAACACCCTGGTCAACTCGGCGATGCGGCAGATCGCCTACAGCCACACCAGCGACGCACTGCCAGCCTCGGTACAGATCGACTGGACCTTCAGCGACGGCAACAGCGGCGCCCAGGGCAGCGGCGGCGCCCTCACTGCAACCGGCAGCACGACGGTAAATATCGTGGCGATCAATGACGCGCCGACCGGCAACGTCGTCATCGACGACACCACGCCGACGCAGGG
>JAVMKC010000105.1:0-12425 GCA_031732795.1 Accumulibacter sp.
ATCATCCCGATGACATCACCTCGGAATATTTACAGAAAGAAAGTTGCACTGCCGAGTCGCGCTTGGCTGACGCCTTGCCAAGCTTGAAGATCTTGTGAACATTGATTCCATTCGCCTTTTCCATTCGAATCTTCTTTCAAAAGCAAACAACACCATCGCGGGACGCAGAGCCGATTTCGATGCGCCTAACGTTTAGTAGATACCGATTCAGGTGTATATCCCGCTGACGGCAAATATCCGACCAGGTGTATTTTCATCCCGTACTCGGAGTACACACCGGCGCCATTGACGTATTGCACTGATTTTCAGGGACTCTATGATCATGATTCCCCCCGTCGATCCGATGAATACCCCTCCGGCGCTCCCCTCTGCACCTGGAAAATTCCCCTCCGAACCGAAACTGCTCGTCCAGGTACGTACTCAGATTCGGCTGCACCATTACAACATTCGTACTGGATCACAGCATGTGCCGTGGATCACAATATGCGCTGTGGGTCAAAATTTTTGCGCTGTTCCATGGGGAAACGCCACCCGCGCGAGATGGGAGCGCCGGAGGTCGAGGCCTTTCTGAGTCATCTGGCGGTCTACGGGCATGTCGCGTCGGCCACGCAGAATCAGGCTTTGTCGGCACAGCTTGCGAAGCCACGATCCAACCTTTTATCTTCCCGAATCGTGAATTTGAACGTTGTTGATACATTTATTCGTTAGGCACTTTGGAGCCCTCATGAAACGTCTATTGTTTTGTTTTTTAATTCTGACAGTTGCGCAAGGTTGCGCCAAGAAAGAAGAATCCGCGGCGATGTCGCCGGCCCCAGCCATGACGCAGGCGCAGGAACCGGCAAGAAAAGTATCCTCGTTTCTGGCTTACGAGCACTCACTGTCGGTAGACACAGAGGAACAAAAAGTTGCTGTGGTCTTGGAAGCGGCGCAGTCCGCCTGTCGTGAGGCTGCCGACGAGCTTTGTACCGTTTTGGAGTCTCGTGTCAGTTCCGGACGGGCTGTGTCAGCTTCGCTGAAATTCCGCGCCAAACCAAACGGCATCAGGAAAATGATTGCCGCATTAAGCAAACAGGTCGAAGTGACCAATCAATCGACTACCGCAGAAGACCTGGAGGCGCCAATTGCAGATGCAGCGAAGAAATTGGCAATGCTCAAGGACTACCGATCAAAGCTTGAGGCTCTTCGTGGCCGCGCCAGTCATGACATTGATGCGCTCATCAAAGTAAATCGGGAGTTGGCACAAGTCCAGAGCGAACTCGAAGCCAGTGAAGGAACGCATGCTCACTTGGTTCAGCGGGTGGAGACGGAAATTCTCAATGTGTTCATCCGCTCGGTCGAGCATCGCGCTTTCTGGAGACCGATCAGTTTGGCAATTGCGGACTTTGGCGGCAATTTGTCACAGGGGATTTCTGCTGCCATTACGGGCATTGCGTTTTTGATCCCTTGGGCCATCGTCCTTGCCGCCGTCTTCTGGAGCGGGCGGAAGCTTTGGCGGCGCAGGAAAGGTCCGAAAGCAAGTGCCTGACGAATAAGGACAGATCGTGTGCGGCCGCAGGCTATCCGCTGGTTGTACGACCCCGGCCCGGAGCAACGGGGGCACCCTTGGAAATATCCGTGTACCCGGAAACACGAATTCCAGAGCGCCAGGAGCCAGACACTCCGGCATGCCGCAGCGTGATCGGAAAGAATTGCGCGGAACCAACCCATTACCTCCCGGTACGGGTCGTACTTCATATCTGAGGCCGGGCCAAGCTAATCTGGATGCATGTTTCACTCTCTTCAAAAACGAAATGAACCGGGAGAAATTCCTCGATAATTTTGCAATTGGTCCTGAGATGCGAAGAGATGACATGTGTAGTGAAGCTCCCTTGACCAACCAAAGCCATTGGAAGCACCAACTGATCGGCCAGATGTTCGCCAACCGGCACGCAGCTATTGCGGAATAAGCGCGCATTGCGGGCAGCGCGATCGGCCACCGCTTCGGCCGGAACACCACGCTCGCCAAATGCAGAAAACACCTCCGTCACCTCCGGGTATTCCAACACCACGAGCAACACATTGCCCGGCCCCTCGTTGCTCGGTAACACGCGTAATTCCTCATCCAGGACACCCAATTGGCTGACCGCCCGCTGCATTTCACGTTTGGCCACCTCAACCGGCACACCCGCAACCACCCCGACTACCGACTGACGACGCAGATCACCCCGTGTATCGAGATGCAAAGGCTGCCAAGCGCTGACCGGCGCTGTCGTCGCCAGCACCTCGCCGCCACCCGCCGGGTAGAAACCGTGACGCAGCAACTGCAGATCGAGCGTCACGCCCATCCGCTGCATTAGCGGCTGCCAGCAGCGGATGAGAAAATCCGCCGGCGGCGCCGCGGGGTTGTGGGTGCCACCGCTGATCCGCAGCGTACTCGGGCCGTCGGCGAACCACAGCGCCGGCAGCACCGTTTGCAGCACCAGCGTGCAACTGCCGGCCGAGCCGATGGCGTGGCGATAATCGCCGCCGCGCACCGGACCCGGCCTGAAGCGCAGGTGTTGCGAGCCCGCTTCGGCACCTTCCACCTCAGCACCGCACACTTGCGCCGCTGCTTGCACCGCCGTCAGATGCTGGCGCAGCAGCCCAGGCTTCTTGCGTCCGGCGCGAATGTGCTCAATGGCGAAGGGGATGCCGGTAATCATCGACAGGCTCAAGGCCGTCCGCAAAATCTGGCCCCCGCCTTCACCGCGGGAACCGTCCAGTTCCATCCATTCCATGTTGTTCTTTACGTTGTTCGTTATTCAGGAAACCGCCAGATCGTCCGCATCAGAAAAGCATCGAGTTCGGACGCGATGTCGGCAAGCGCCTGCATGACTCTGTGACGAACCGCCGGACCAATGGGTGGTCGCTAAGAATTTTCGGATTGCTTGCTTGCATTTGCTTCTCGTGTTTTCTGTCTGGCGGCAATCTGAGGCAAGGCTTCACGGAGTAAATCGGAATAGGTTCTCAAAGCGGCAACGGCAAAATCGTATTCCTGCGAATTGATCTCTATGATTTCTGCAAGCGTCAGCGGCCGAATGCCGCCTATGACATAGGCAACACGAGGCTTTTCTAGATTTTTGATAAGTCGAGCAGTACCATCTTCCTGTTTGATCACTTCAAGAAAAGGTATTTTTCTCCGCTTAACAAACTGCACCTCGCCAAACTCAACACGAGGCGCAATGAAATGACTGGCTTCATTGCGGTAGTCGTAGGTTTGCTGCCGGTAGGTTTCCGAATCCATTCTTTGCAAAGCCTCTATCAGTTGCTCTCCGCTTTTCCAAGCTTTGAGAAGTCTTGCCAGCTGAGCTTCAAGTTTCTTACGGCTCATAAATTGACCGGGCCTGAGTTTGTCTTGATCCAAGACGTCCTTGTAATCAGCATCTACGCAAAGATTCGCCTGATGAGCGCCATTCGCTGCCACCTGTCCGAGGCGGTCCCGGCTGGAACTTGGCTGCAACATGCAATAGCGCACCAGAGGTTCAACAAAGTGCACACGCAAACTCCAGGCATCCTCCTCGCCGTAACTCTTCAGCACTTCAAGCCAGACTTTCAAATCATCCAGATAGCACATCCATGCATTCAATTCGTTTATCGACTCACGAAGTTCACCATCAACCATAAAGCCGACGAACGGGATGCACCATTCGGCCTTGCTAACGAGATCGCACAGATCGTATGAATTACACCGATAACGAGGAGTCTCTTGAGCCTCTATGAAGTCCCAGAATTTGCGATAAGCTTCCTCGAACAATTCCCGTCGCATCCCTCACCCTTTCACACAAACCACTTGTCTTAACGTACGCACCACCTCCACCAGCTCGCGCTGAGCGTGCATCACGGCGTCGATGTCCTTGTAGGCCATCGGAATTTCGTCGATCACGTCGCTGTCCTTGCGGCATTCGACGTGGGCGGTGGCCTTGATCTGGTCGTCCACGGTGAAACGGCGCTTGGCTTCGTTGCGGCTCATGGTGCGGCCGGCGCCGTGGCTGCAGGAGCAGAAGGATTCCTCGTTTCCGAGACCGCGCACGATGTAGCTGCGGGCGCCCATCGACCCCGGAATGATTCCGAGTTCACCCTTCTTCGCCGACACGGCGCCTTTGCGCGTCACCAGTACGTTTCTCCCGAAGTGGGTTTCGCGCTGTACGTAGTTGTGGTGGCAGTTCACCGCTTCCACGTCAGCGGTGAACGGCGTGGCGATGATCTGGCGGGCGGCGGCAACGACGTTGTTCATCATCACGTCACGGTTACGCCGGGCGTAGTCCTGCGCCCAACCCACGGCTTCGACGTAGTCGGCGAAGTGTTCGGCACCTTCCTCGAAGTAGGCGAGATCCTTGTCCGGCAGGTTGGCGATATGCTGGCGCATGTCGGCCTGAGCCAGTTCGATGAAATGGCTGCCAATGGCGTTTCCCACCCCGCGCGAACCCGAGTGCAGCATGAACCAGACCCGATCGTCCTCGTCCAGGCAGACTTCGATGAAGTGGTTACCGGTTCCCAGGGTTCCCAGGTGCTTGTGGTTGTTGGTGTTCTTCAGGCGCGGGTACTTCTCGGTGATGCGCATGAAACCTGGCAGCAAGGCGCCCCACATGGCATCGACGGCCTCTGGCGGGTTTTCCCAGGAACCTTTATCGCGGCGACCGCGGCCCATCGTTCGCCCGTGCGGCACGGCCGACTCGATGGCCGAACGCAGGCCGTGCAGGTTGTCCGGCAGGTCGGCGGCGGTCAGCGTGGTACGCGCCGCCATCATCCCGCAGCCGATATCGACCCCGACTGCCGCCGGAATGATCGCTCCCTGCGTCGGGATCACGCTGCCGATGGTCGAACCCTTGCCCAGATGCACGTCCGGCATCACGGCCAAGTGTCGGAAGATGAAGGGCATCTTCGCCGTGTTCATCAACTGCTTGCGGGCATCATCCTCAACCGGCACGCCTTCGGTCCACAGCTTGATCGGTTTTCCGCCAGCCACGTCTTGTACCTGATAGGTCATCTCTCGTTTTCCTTTGCTCCCGGCCGCGATGGCAGCGAACCGGATTTAATTCGTCTTGTATTTATTATCGGGCAGCAGCAACCAGGCGCGCCTGTTTCTCCAACCTGCCGGCCTGTGACACCTGCCGGGCCAGTTCCTTGCGTTGCCGCTCGCGCTGGCGGCGGGGGCGGCAGCGTTTGGCGATGGCATGCGGCGAACCACCTATGGTTTCATACCACCAGCGTTGTTGCTCGGCGCTCCACACACAGGGCGCACCGCAATCTTGGCAACTGAAAGGCCTATCGATGTAGTAACCGCGCAGGGCAAAGGCGCTCAAGCCATCGTGGTTGTTGGCCATCAGCCTGCTGTAATCCACCGGCACGACGCGGCCGGGCGGCAGCACCACGACCCGGCTGGCGACACGCGCCGCCATGCGATGCACCCGTCGCGCCGCCTTGATCTCGGCACGGCGCTGCTTCCCGCTTTTGTAACCTTCCACGCTCTTTTCTCCTTCCTGCACGCGGTCGCCAAAAAATCCTGTGTTCACCTGGAAATTCCAGCCAAATTTTTACTTCGCCAGCGTCACCAGACCGTTCAGCACCTGATCGAGGCCGCCGAAAACCGAGATGCGGTCGATGCGTTCGGCCACTCGTTCCAGTGTTTCCAGTTCCTTCAAGCGCAAGGCGACCGGATTGTCTCCATGACCTTGGCGGTGTTGAGCAACGAACGGGTCGCCGCCGTTTCTTCACGCCGGCGGATCACGTTGGCTTCGGCGGCTTTGCCCGCTTCCACTACCTGTGCCAGGATGGCTTTCATCTCACCCGGCAAGACGATGTCCTTGACGCCGACTCCGCCGACTTCCAGGCCGAAACCGGCGAGTTTCTTGGCAACATGACCGCTCACCACTTCATCGATCAACTGCTTGTTCTCCAGCAGTTCGTCGAGGTTGCGCGTACCCACCGCCGCCCGCAAGCCGTATTGCAGCTCGCGGTAGAGGTGTTCGGCCGGCTTGGCCAGCTTGGCAAAAGCCGTGCTCGCGTCGTCGAAACGCCAAGTGGCGGCGAGGTTCAAGCGCAGACCGACCTTGTCGCGGGTGAGGATTTCCTGGCCGGTCACTTCCATGGTCTGCCAGCGCATATCGACCAACTCGACTTGCAGGTCGCGGTTGAAGCGCCAGTAGGCGCTCACACCCGGCGGCAGCAACGGCTGTTGCACGCCGTCGATACGCAGCAGGCCGACGTGGGCCGCCGGCACCTGTACGATTAAGACACCGTTCAGCCCGAGCATCGGACGACCGCGCAAGGACGGTTGCAACAAGCGCTTCACCATGTCTGGCGGCAAGGCGGCGCCAGCGCGCAAATCGATCTTTTCCAAGCGCTGCGCCACCAGACCGCGCCAGAAGAAACGCCGCGTCGCCGGCGCCAGCACTTCGACCAGCACCTCGTTTTCATAGCGCAGCCCGACTTCGTCCTCGTTCAGCGCCATACCAACGAAATGGCGTTCGGCTTCGGCGGGCTCGTTCTGGCGCAGGTAATCGACGAGATCGCTATCAAGCATCGGTGTATCGGTGTGCCAGATGGTCAACGACAGCTCGTTGAACGGATCGAAAAAATAGTGACGGCCCGGATCGAGGATGCGCTGGAAATCGCCGTTGCGCAGCAGGGCGGCTCGTTCGTTCTTTTTCACGATGAAACGCTTCAACATTTTTTACTCCCTCTTCATCTTCACAATTCGTCAGCAAACTTGCCGGCTCACGTCGGCCCGACGGGCGCTGCGGGTGGCTCTTGCGGGGAAGCAACCGCTGCGGACAGGCGGGGTTAGCAGCAACTCAGGCGAAATCACCCAAGCCACGCGGCCCCTGCTGCCCGACGGCGGATACTCTGCCGCACCAGCGGACCAAAGCACCGGGCCGGACCGACGGCGGGTGCTTGCGCATGCCGCGGCCGACGGGTACTGCAATAAACCGCTGTCGTGTAAGGACAGTTTCCGGAACGGGATTCGAACCCGCGTCAGACCGTTGATTGGACGGTTGCTCTACCCGACTGAGCTATCCAGTGGCGGGATGACCGGGAATCGAACCCGAACGAGCCACCAGGCACCCCAATATCGCTTTTCCGCGACGGCGGCATACGGCGGAATGACCGGAAGACTCCTGATTCCACCGCACCGGCGGGGTGGAACCCCCTTGCCCGTCGGCCTTGCCGCGAATCGGCGATGACACGCTTGTTGCGAAAGGCGTGCCAGATTGGCATTTCCTTCGCAAGATATTGAATAAAATGATGTTGATCGATATCATCGGCCGTTCGAATTCATTAATGACGATCTTTTGATATAGTCATTTATAAATTCATCTACAGGACACAGCAGCCGATCGCTTTTTGGCAGACTGGGAAACCCACCCCGCCCAGCCGCCTCTTGTCAGGGGGAAACCGCTGGAAGAAGCCGGGCAACCCCGGACAAGGAAGCTGGAAGGCGTTTACTTTTTCCCGTCGATCGCAGGACTTTCGGACCATGAAAAAAACCGTCGTCATCGGCTTTCTCGGCACCCAACTCGACTACGCCGGCAAAAACAGCGGCCGCTGGGAGAAGTGGCGGCCGAGCGTCGCCCTATGCCAGCAGGAAGACCTGGTCGTACACCGGCTGGTTCTGATCCATGATCTGCGCAGCCGCGCTCTGGTCGAGCGCGTCGGCAACGACATCGCCCGCATTTCGCCGGAAACCGAATTCAAACGCGTGGAAATGGAACTACGCGACCCCTGGGATTTCGAGGAGGTCTACACTGCCCTGCACGACTTGGCGCGCAACTACCCCTTCGACACGGAAAACGAGGATTACCTGATCCATATCACCACCGGCACGCACGTCGCTCAGATTTGCTGGTTCCTGCTCGCCGAGGCGCACTATCTGCCGGCTCGCCTGTTGCAGACCTCGCCGCCGCGCAAAAAGGAGATCGCCAACAGTATCGGCCGCTACGAGATCATCGACCTCGACCTGTCACGCTACGACCGCATCGCCCAGCGCTTTGCCCGCGAACGCGACGACAACCTGTCGTTCCTCAAATCTGGCATTGCCACGCGCAACCTGGCGTTCAACCGGATGATCGAGCAGATCGAACAGGTTGCCGGCCGCTCGCGCGCGCCGATGTTGCTGGTCGGCCCGACCGGCGCCGGCAAGTCCTTTCTCGCCCGTCGCGTCTTTGAACTGAAACGCCAGCGCCAGCAACTGAAAGGCCGCTTCATCGAGGTCAACTGCGCCACGTTGCGCGGCGATTCGGCGATGTCCGCCCTCTTTGGCCACAGCAAAGGCGCCTTCACCGGCGCGCAGCAGGAAAGACCGGGCTTGCTGCGCTCCGCTGATGGCGGCCTGCTTTTTCTCGATGAAATCGGCGAGCTCGGCCTCGACGAACAGGCCATGCTGCTCAAAGCCATCGAAGAAAAGCGATTTTTTCCCTTTGGCAGCGACCAGGAAGCAAGCAGCGACTTCCAACTGATCGCCGGCACCCACCGCGACCTGCGTCAGTGGGTGCGCCATGGCAAATTCCGGGAAGACCTCTACGCCCGCATCAACCTGTGGACCTTCGACCTGCCCGGCCTCATCGGCCGACCGGAAGACATCGAGCCCAACCTCGATTACGAATTGGAACGCTTCGCCGCCGAACACGGCCAGCGTGTACGTTTCAACGTCGAAGCCCGGCGCCGCTACCTGGCCTTCGCCACCTCGAAGGACGCCCGCTGGCGCGGCAATTTCCGCGAACTCGGGGCCTCCCTGACCCGCCTCGCCACACTGGCCACCGCCGGACGCATTACGGAAAGCGACGTCGCCGACGAAATCGTCCGCCTCACCGCCACCTGGGCCGAAGAACCCGCACTCGACGCTTGTTCCCAGGTCCTCGGCAGCGCAGCAGAACAGCTGGATCTCTTCGATCGCAGCCAACTAAATGCTGTCATCGCCGTATGTCGGGCCAGCCCCAGCCTTTCGGAAGCCGGCCGACGACTGTTTGCCGTCTCTCGATCAGCAAAGAAACAAAACAACGATGCCGATAGGTTACGCAAGTACTTGGCACGTTTTGCTCTCGGATTTGAAATGCTGCATCAGCATTTCGAGCAGCGGAAAGTGTAAGCCATTGGCAATAGCCCGCAACCGCCCTTTCGACAGGCTCCATATTTCGACTCCCGATGGCGTCCGTGCACTATTAGCGATTTCTAATGCAATGCTGGACTACATACACAATTTTTGGCATGAACCTCCCCTCGACCCATCCTGGTTCATGCGACAGGCGCAATTTGCCCAGCCCGGACGGATTGCGGCATGCGCAGGTAGGTCAGCGTGTTGATGATGGCGATGCGAAGAGTCGGGAGTAGGGGCGATCGCCTATTGACCCGGCTCTATGAAGTTTAAACCGGCGGCATTCAGAGCGTGGGTGCTATCAGCAAACCTGTTTTGTTCATGTTTTGGCATCTGAGAGCGTCATTGATCATGTTCAGACAGCCCTACGGTTTCCGATAGATCGTCGGCTGTACGGTGACCAATTGATCGGTGATCGCATTGAGCGACTCGGAGTGACCGACGATGAAATGGCCACCGGATGCCAAGTGAGGAAGAAGATGACCGACAACCTTGCGTTTCGTTTCCGCATCGAAATAAATCATCACATTCCGCAAGAAGATGACGTCGAACGGGCCGAGCTGACGGTGGATGGGTTGAGTCAGGTTGATCTGCTCGAAGGTGACGCGTTCGCGTAAAGTCGGCGAGATCAGGAAGGTCCCTTCGTTGGAACGGACTCCCTTCAAGCAATATTTGCGCATCAATTCGGGTGGGATGCCTTGGGTACGCTCCAGCGAATAATGACCGGCGCGTGCTTTGGCCAGAACCTGGGTGCTGATGTCCGAGCCGAAGACTTCCCAGGCGGCATTTGGCAACGCTTCGGAGAGCACCATCGCCAGAGTGTACGCTTCTTCGCCAGTAGAACTGGCGGCGCTCCAGACCCGGAAACGGTCGCCGCGGACTCGTCGTGCCAGAATTTCCTGGCGCAGATAGTCAAAATGACGAGGTTCGCGGAAGAAATAGGTCTCGTTGGTGGTCAACAGGTCGACCATCGTTTGCAGTTCGCGCGCATTCTGGTTACCGGTCACCAGTCGGTAATACTGGGTGAAGGTGGTGAATTGATGTTCTCGCAAACGGCGTTGCAAGCGACCGACAAGCAGGACTTTTTTGCTGTCCGCCAAGTCGATGCCGGCGATCTTGTAGATCAACCGTTTGAAAAGCATGAATTCCTGGTCGGTGATTGCCAGTGGTTCCATGTTGTGGCTCGCTGTCAATTCAGAATTGGCACCGCAAAGTGAAAAAAATACCCCCGCACCGCAAAACCAGGGAAGCAATGAAATCGCGGAACATTGTAAATAGTGCGCGATGGACGAAGGTGATGCAAGGACACTCTGTCGAGGAACTGGATTTGAATCAAAAAGATCGGAACGCTATTCGAGAGAGCAGGAGGCTACCAGGATGCAAAGCGGTGGCTACGGCTTGAATTTGCTGCGCAGTGCGTTCAACCCACGGACAGCGGCCAAGCTCAACGCGCCGGCAGCCAGACCGACCAGCAGTTCGAGAATCGTCGGCAGGATGACCGACCCTATGCTTCCAACTGTCTGAGCCAGGTTGACGATCGAATGGTGCAGCGATGGCAGACCGTGACTGATGATACCGCCGCCAACCAGGAACATGGCCGCCGTGCCGATGACGGTCAGGGCTTTCATCAGCCGCGGCGCAGCCAGTACCAGACTCTTGCCGACAGCACGCGCCAGCCTGCCCGGTTTTTTCATCAAATGGAAACCAATGTCGTCGAGCTTGACGATACCGGCAACGACGCCATAAACGCCGGCGGTCATCAACAGGCCGATGCCGCTGAGAACCACCGCCTGCGTGCCGAACGGCGCGTCGGCGACAGTGCCGAGCGCGATGACGACGATTTCCGCGGACAGGACAAAATCGGTACGGATGGCGCCTTTGATCTTCTCGGCTTCGACGACAGCCATGTCTACCGATTCGTCAGCCAGCGCGGCGATTTCGGCGGCATGCTCGGCCTCGTGTTCGCCAGGCGCATGCAGCCATTTATGGGCCAGCTTTTCGACACCTTCATAGCACAGGTACAGTCCGCCAATCATCAGCAACGGCATCACCGCCACCGGCATCAGCCGACTGATCGCCAACGCAGCCGGCACCAGGATCAGCTTGTTTTTCAGCGAGCCAACGGCTACCGCCCAGACAACCGGTAACTCGCGTTCGGCGCGGATTCCGGCCACTTGCTGGGCGTTCAACGCCAGATCGTCGCCGAGAACGCCAGCGGTTTTTTGAGCGGCGACTTTGGTCAATAAGGCAACGTCGTCGAGCACGCTGGCGATATCGTCGATCAGAACGAGCAGACTGGCGCCGGCCATGGCAATTCCCCGGAAAAATGTCGAGAGGTATCGAGCGGTCAAAAGCTATTGTAGTGAAAACAATCGGACAGGAGCTTCAAAGACGCGCTGAACGAATCGCATGCCGAGAGAGAGGTACTGCCAAGTTGGCAAGAATCGCGAGTTCTGGTGCGATTTTTCGGCAAGATGGCCCGGCTCTGGGCTGATTTCCGCTTTCAAGACGCACCTTGAGCGTCAGGCGCGAATATCCGTTTCTTCCTCATGCAGAAGAGCGTTGGCCTGGCTGATGTCGCTGGCGTTGCCGCCCGTGCCGATCACCGTCTGTGTCAGGGCGGTGTGGGCATCGACCCCCAATGTGTGCCTTCATGCCGAGGGGCCATTGATTGCCCTCCTTGCTCGGGTGCATCTCCTTATCCCGCTCACCGGTGCGATTCTTGGTGAAAGGCTGTGCAGCGATCAGGGTGGCGCAACCGCTATCCCTTGGCGTGGGAACACGCCTCGCTCGGCCAGGTGGGCATCGATGTGGCTGAAAATCGTGCGGTCGGTAGGAAATTACAGCAAACGCGCTAGACACAGGACGCAGGGGCATCTCGGACCGTTCCTCGGCTCAGAGGTTGTGAATGAATCTACTGCGCGGCCAAGCTACGGCGTTGATCACTCCGTCGTGTTCGGGATGCGCGCCTGGGTCGTCGCCAACACCACCAACGGGAGTTTTTTCAGAATTGTCTTGCGCACCCCCGGATGAACCGCGTCCAGACCCAAACGGACTTCAGCTGTCAAATTGATCGGTGAAGTAGCTGTTTTTCATAGTTTCCGATCAAAAAATAAATAAAAACAGTGCTTTTTGGTAACGATGGCATCAAGCACCATCATTGAGAGGTCGATACTGCTCCAGAGAGAATGTAGGCTGCCGTGCGGAAAAAACGCCCGACGCCATCTTTGTCCAACGGTCGAAAAGATGTGCCGGGCGATAGGCATAAGCGCTAACTTTACATTGATGACATCATCGTCTCACGTTGATAACGCCG
>JAVMKC010000106.1:0-52676 GCA_031732795.1 Accumulibacter sp.
CTTGTCTGTCGGTTTGCCTGGCAGTAAATCCGCTATCCGCAACCATTGTTTGTCGTTCAACATCCGTCGATCCATGTCTTACACCCAAATTCCAGGATGTAAACACAAATCAGCTACTGTGAACAGACCCTAGCCACTCCCGGCAAAAATCGACTCAATCAGAGAGCCAAACGATGGTGCCACGCTTGACCACCGCCTTGAGCGGCCCCGTTCTCGACATCGAACGACGTTTTCTCGACGCCATGCCAGAGATCGAACGCTGGTTGCGCGGTCAATGGCAGGAACATACCCCGCCGTTTTATGGTTCGGTCGATCTGCGCAACGCTGGATTCAAGCTGGCACCGGTGGACATGAATCTTTTTCCGGGCGGTTTCAACAACCTCGATCCCAGTTGTCTGCCGTTGTGCGTCCAGGCGGCGATGACCGCGATCGACCGGGTCTGCCCGGACGCCCGCCAGTTGCTGCTGATCCCCGAAAACCATACCCGCAACCAGTTCTATCTGCAGAATGTCGCACGGCTGGCGAGCATTCTGCGGCTGACCGGCCTGGAAGTGCGTCTGGGGTCGCTGCTGCCGGAAATCGATCGGCCGACGCCAGTCGAGCTACCCGACGGCTCGACGCTGGTCCTCGAACCGCTGCGCCGCGAAGGCGAGCGGCTGGTCCTGGAAGGCTTCGTCCCGTGCATGACCTTGCTCAACAACGATCTTTCGGCGGGGATTCCACCGATCCTGCAACATCTGGCGCCGCATTTCGTTCTGCCGCCGCTGCACGCCGGTTGGGCGCTGCGCCGCAAATCGAACCACTTCGCCGCTTACGATCAGGTGGCCGCCGATTTCGCGCAAATCGTCGGGATCGATCCGTGGCGGATAAATCCCTATTTCTCGGTCTGCGACAGCGTCAACTTTCATGAACGGCAGGGCGAGGACTGTCTGGCGGCCAACGTGGACGCGGTGCTGCAGATGATCCGCGAGAAATACCGCCAGTACGAGATCGACGAAACGCCCTACGTGGTGGTCAAGGCCGACGCCGGCACCTACGGCATGGGCGTGATGACGGTCAAGGACGCCGCGCAGATCACCGGGCTCAACCGTCGACAGCGCAACAAGATGTCGGTGATCAAGGAAGGCATGGCCGTCTCGCAGGTGATCATCCAGGAAGGCGTGCATACCTACGAACAAATCGGCAAAGGCGAGGCTGAGGGCGTCGCTGAACCGGTGGTGTACATGATCGACCGCTTTGTCGTCGGCGGCTTTTACCGCGTCCATCGACAGCGCGGCAAGGATGAAAACCTCAACGCGCCGGGAATGCACTTCGAGCCGCTGGCTTTTGAGACCAGTTGTTCGCTGCCCGATCATTGCCAGAACCCCGACGCCGCGCCGAACCGTTTTTACGCCTATGGCGTCGTCGCCCGCCTGGCGCAGCTCGCCGCCTCGCTCGAACTTGAACGGACGGCACCACCGGAGAAACTCTGATGCGCATCGCCTTCATCGTCGACCCGCTCGAATCGCTGAAAGCCTATAAAGACAGCAGCATCGCGATGATGCGCGCCGCGCAGGCCGCCGGCCACGCGGTATGGACCATTCAGCAGGAAAAGATCCACTGGTCGGCGCTGCACGGCGTCTGCGCCGACGCGGTGCATATCGAATTGCTCGCCGACGACCACGACTGGCATGTGGTAATCGACCGTGACACCGTCGCCCTGCGCGACTTCAAAGCGGTGCTGATGCGCAAGGACCCGCCGTTCGACATGGAATACGTCGCCAGCACCTGGTTGCTGCAGCGGGCCGAAGCCGAAGGCGCCCGGGTCTTCAACCGGCCGCAGGCTCTGCGGGATCATTCGGAAAAACTGGCGATCACCGAATTCGCCCAATTCGCCGTGCCGATGGTCGTCGCCCGCGATCCGGCGCGGCTGCACGCGTTCATCGACATCGAAAACGACGTGATTCTCAAACCACTAGACGGCATGGGCGGCAGCGAGATCTTTCGTGTCCGCCACGACGACGTCAATCGCAACGTCATCGTCGAGACACTGACCCGTCTCGGGCAGCGAACGATCATGGCTCAACGCTACATCCCGGAAATCGTCGACGGCGACAAGCGGATTCTGGTCGTCAACGGCGAAGTAATGCCCTACTGCCTGGCGCGGATTCCCAAAGCCGGCGAAACGCGCGGCAATCTCGCCGCCGGAGGGCGCGGCGTCGCCCGTCCGCTCAGCGACCGTGACCGGCAGATCGCCGGCACGCTGGCACCGGTCCTGGCCACCCGCGGATTGCTGCTGGTCGGACTCGACGTGATCGGCGATTGGCTCACCGAAATCAACGTCACCAGCCCGACGTGCATGGTCGAGATCGCCGAGCAGACCGGTTTCGACACCGCGCAAGCCGTGATCGCCGCGCTCGAACGCGCCTGCGCGACCGTCAACGCCAGCGCCAACGGTTAGACGCGAGTCGCCGCTCCGTCACCGGCGAAGGCGGCAAACCGATGTCAGAGACATCTGCGGCGACAGATTCCTCCCATCGGGCACAGCGCAGGCCGTCCCGCGCCGTTTGCTACGTATCACGATTGGCTCAACGGAAGGTATCCACCGCAAACTTGACGATGAAGGCGCTGACGACGCACAAAAATGCCACTCTGAGGAAGCCGCTGCCGTGGCGGAGGGCCAGATGGGTGCCGCACAGCGAGCCGAGCACGTTGCAGCCGGCCATCACCACCGCCAGCCACGGCAACAGATGACCGTGCGGAACGAAATAGACCAAGGCAGCGAGATTGGTCGCCACATTGACCACTTTTGCCGCAGCCGACGCGTGCAGAAAGTCGAAGCCGAAAAAGCGGATGAACAGGAAAATCAAGAAACTGCCGGTCGCCGGGCCGAAAAAACCATCGTAAAAACCAATCGCTCCGCCGAGTAGCACCGCATAAACCAGTTCGCGGCCACCGCTGTGCTGTGGCGCGTGCCGGGCGCCGAAATCGCGGCGCATGAAGGTATACCCGGCGGCGGCGATCAGCAGCAACAGAATCAACGGCCGCATCAGCGCCGCCGGCAGCCAGGCGACGGCCATCGCGCCGAGGTACGCGCAGGCGAAAGCGGCCAGCGCCGCCGGCAGAGTGGTCCGCCAGGGCATGTGCACGCGTCGCGTGTACCGCCAGGCGGCGTTGATGGTGCCGAAAATGCTGGAAAATTTATTGGTGCCAAACAGCGTCGCCACGTCGAAATGCGGCAGCGCGCTGAATAACGCCGGAATCTGGATCAATCCGCCGCCGCCGACCGCCGAATCGACCAGACCGGCGGCAAAAGCGGCCAGCATTACCCCCGCCAGCAGGGCTTGGTCGAGTCCGTCGACGCCGATCAAGCCGGACTACCTGATCGGGTTCGAGGTGACCGGCGGCGATTTTTCAGCGGCGATAGAACTGGATACGACGGGTACACGGGATAAACTCCGGGTCAAACACGGTTTTTCTCCTCGTTCGGGTGGATCGGCAAACCGGGAGAATCAGAGTTGCCGCCGTTGTCCAGACGGTTACGGTCGAGTACGGTGACAGACGGCTGGCAAGTCACCGTTCCCCCGGTCCGGCGGCAGGTTGGCATCGTTCCGGCAAGTGTATCCCGGAAGCGGGCTGGCAGGCACCGGACATTACCGCCGGCGCGGGCTGTTCGGCTCGAGCTGGCGCACTTTGCTGCCGGAGGATGTGCGCAGATCGACATACAATGAATACCTGTCTGCGCTGCTGTTGATCCGCTGCTGATCATTCTTCATCGCGCCACGCCCATGCGGGCGGCGGATGATTTTCTCCGAAAGACTGGACGCCTGACTCACTCCGCTCACTTTTTCCCGACGGCGCGAACATGAATCACGCTCTGTTGTTCTCGGTATTCATCGTTGCCTCATGTGGCCTGGCCTACGAGTTGATCGCCGGCGCGCTGGCCAGTTATCTGCTCGGCGATTCGATCCTCCAGTTCTCGACGGTGATCGGCGCCTATCTCTTCGCCATGGGCATCGGCTCGTGGCTGTCGCGTTATATCGAACAGCAATTGGTGGCGCGCTTCATTCAGGTCGAACTTCTGGTCGGTCTGCTCGGCGGGTTGTCGGCAGCCGGATTGTTTTTCGTTTTTGCCTGGTCACCGGCGCCCTTCCGTGTGCTGCTGTACCTCGCGGTGCTGACGATCGGCATCCTGGTCGGGCTGGAAATTCCGTTGATCATGCGCATCCTGAAGCGCGATCTGCAATTCAAGGATCTGGTGTCGCAGGTATTGACTTTCGATTACCTCGGCGCGTTGGCAGTGTCGGTGCTGTTTCCGGTACTGCTGGTGCCGCATCTCGGACTGATGCGCAGCGGGCTGTTGTTCGGGGTGCTCAACGTTGCCGTTGCTTTGTGGGCGGCTTGGCTGTTCAGCGAACAATTGGCCGCCGCGTCCCGTCGGCTGCGTGCGCAGGGAATCGGCGTCTTGCTGTTGTTGCTGGTCACTTTTGCCGCCGCCGGCCGGCTGACCTCCCTGGCCGAAGCGCAGCTTTATCACGATGAAATCGTCCATAGCGAAAGCACGCCATACCAGCGCATCGTCGTCACCCGCTGGAAGGACGATCTGCGTCTGCACTTGAACAACAATCTGCAATTCAGTTCGCGTGATGAATACCGCTACCATGAAGCGCTGGTCCATCCGGGGCTGGCGACGTTGCCGCACGCGCGACGGGTGCTGATTCTCGGCGGCGGCGACGGACTGGCCCTGCGCGAAGTCCTCAAATACCCGCAGATCGAAGCCGTCACGCTGGTCGACCTCGACCCGGCGATGACCGGCCTGTTTTCCCGTGCCGCGGCTCTGCGCAAACTGAATGCCGACTCGCTCTCTTCGCCGAAAGTCACCGTCGTCAATGCCGACGCCTTGCAATGGCTGGAGGAAAACGACACCAGCTTCGATTTCGTGGTCGTCGATTTTCCCGATCCGTCCAATTTCGCCATCGGCAAACTTTATAGCGCCTCGTTCTATCGTTTGCTGGAAAAACATCTCAACGGCGGCGCCCTGGCGGTGATCCAATCCACCTCGCCGCTCTACGCCCGGCGGTCGTTCTGGTGCGTGGTGAATACCATCGCCAGCGTCGATCTGGTCGCCACGCCCTACCATGCGCTGGTGCCTTCGTTCGGCGAATGGGGGTTCGTTCTGGCCAGCCGGCACCCTTATCGGCCGCCGACGGAGTATCCGGTGGCGATGCGTTTTCTGACTCCGGAAACGACTCCAGCGCTGTTCGTCTTTCCCGGCGACATGGCGCGCGTCGACACCGAAATCAACCGTTTGAACAACCAGGTGCTGGTGCGCTATTTCGAAAATGAGTGGCGACAGGTGATCCGTTGAGCATCGACCGCCGTGATTTCCTGCGGGCGCTGGCGGCCGCCGGTGCGGCGCCGCTGGCCGCGTGTCATCGTGCGCCGGCGCCGCCTTTGCCGCCGGGCGAACTCGGCGGTCCGTCGATCATCCATGGCCACCGTCTGCGCAGCGGCGGCTTTCCGCCGCCTTCCGAAACACGTCGGGTACCGGTGCTGATCGTCGGCGCCGGAATCGGCGGGTTGTCGGCCGCCTGGCGATTGGCCAAGGCCGATTTCGGCGATTTCGCGCTCGCCGAACTTGAAAACGAAGCCGGCGGCAATTCGCGTGCCGGTCGAAACGAAGTCAGCACGTATCCCTTGGGAGCGCATTATCTGCCCTTGCCGAATCGCGAAGCGACGGCGGTTCGTGCGTTGCTCGCCGAACTCGGCGTGCTGCATGGCGATCCACAGGCTGAAAAACCGGTCTATGACGAGCGTTATCTGTGTGCGACACCGCAGGAACGGCTGTACCGCGACGGGCGCTGGCAAGAGGGTCTGTTGCCGCAACACGGCCTGAGTGCCGCCGAGCAGGCACAACATCAGCGTTTCAACGAATTGATCGACGGCTATCGGCAACGCCGCGACCGTCACGGCCGGCGTGCCTTTGCCCTGCCGATGGCCCTGTCCAGCCGCGACGCCGATCTCCTGGCGCTCGACCGGCTGACGATGCGCGACTGGCTGCTGGCGCAGGGACTGGACGCACCTTCGCTGCATTGGTACGTCGATTACACCTGTCGTGACGATTACGGCACCCGCAGCGCCGAGGTCTCGGCCTGGGCCGGCATTCACTACTTCGCCAGCCGCGACGGCAAAGCGCGGAACGCCAGCAATGAAACGGTGTTGACCACCCCGGGCGGCAACGCCTGGCTGGCCCACGGGCTGTCGCGCTCCATCACTACTCGCGTCGGCGACCGGCTGATCGGCAATGCGCTGGCCTTCCGCGTCGCCGGTGGCGAAAGCAGTGCCCGGAACGACCGCGTCGTCGTCGACCTGTGGCTGCCTGCCGAAGAACGGACCTTGCGCATCGAGACCGGGCAACTGATCTGGGCGGCGCCGGTATTCCTGTTGCCGGCAGTATTCGTCGGCCATCCAGCCCTGCAGAAGGCCGCCGCCGCGTACAGTTACGCGCCATGGCTGGTGGCCAATCTGACGCTGAGTCGGCCACCCGAGGAACGCCATGGCGCGCCACCGGCCTGGGACAACGTTCTTTACCAAGCCGCCGGTCTGGGGTACGTCATCGCCACCCACCAGCGGTTACGGCTGCGGCCCGGCGGGACGGTATGGACCTATTACCGGGCGCTCGACAGCATCGATCCCCGCCAAGGCCGGCAACTGCTGCACGATACGAGCCGTGAGGAGTGGGCTGAACACATCTTCACCGAACTCCAAGTCGCACATCCCGACCTGCGTTCGATCACCACACGGCTGGATATTTACCGGCACCCCCATGCCATGGCTCGTCCGTTGCCCGGACTGTTGTCCGGTCAGGCACGGCAATGCTTCGCCGCTGACGGTCCGCACCTGCGATTCGCGCACGCCGACGCCAGCGGCTTTTCGATTTTTGAAGAGGCGAACTATCGAGGCGTGCTGGCCGCCGAAAGAACGCTGCGCCGGCTCGGCTTGCGCCAAACCGCGACCGATGACCGCGCAGGAGTCGGCTGATCACCACGCCCGCCCGCACGAAGCAGACCTGCGTTGATCTGCACCATCGGGGTAACCGCTGGACTGGCGATAAAAATGGGGCCGCAAAACGGGATTGGTGAAATCGAGCCGACCGGACAGCCCCATTACAAACTGTTGCAAACTGGCTGCTGTTGCCGTCATCGGCCGTCCCCGACGGTCGTTATCAAGAGCATGAAAACGCCGAAAACCCCCTTGTGCATTGCCCTGGCCGTCGCTCTGGGTGCCACCTCTCCCGCCTTCGCCGAACACGGTTCGTACTATCGTCATGACGCTTACCATCATGACGCGCCACCGCGGATTTTCCCGCACCCGCCGGCGCCAAGGTATTACGCGCCGCCGCCGTCTCCGGTGTATCACCAGCCTGCTCCGCCACGCCACGACAGACACCATCACGGCGGCGATTGGGTGGCACCGGTCGCTCTGTTGGCGATCGCCGGTCTGGCAGCGGTAACGCTTTCCCGGCCCGCTCGCGTCGCTCCCGCTCCGGTGATGGCACCGCCTCCGCCGCTACAACCTGTCACCAGCAATTTCTGGCACTATTGCCCCACTTCTGGACAGTACTATCCCAACGCCCGCTACTGCGACACGGCGTGGCAACTGGTACCAGCGAATTGAGCCCTCCCGGCACTTTTCTCGATCAAAGCGCGCCGGGATAGCCGATCTGCCGCCAGGCTTCATAAACCGTTACAGCAACAGCATTAGAAAGATTGATGCTACGGTTGTTGGGAACCATCGGCAAACGCAGACGCTGCTCGTCGCTGAAACCGGCGAGAATTTCCGGCGGCAGTCCTCGCGTTTCGCAACCGAAAACAAAGACGTCGCCTGCCCGGAAGGTACTGTCGGCAAAATGGCGCGTCCCTTTGGTGGTCAACGCATACCACTGGCCAGCCGGCGAAAGCTCGCGTAACGCGTTCACGCAACGAAACCAGTCAGCGTGTATGCGTACTGGCGCCAATTCGGCGTAATCCATTCCCGCGCGCTTCAATCGCGCAGCGGTCAACTCGAAACCCAATGGCTCGACCAGATGCAGCCGGGTACCGGTATTGGCGCACAGTCGAATTGCGTTACCGGTATTCGGCGGAATTTCGGGGTATACGAGGACGACATCGAACATATTTCGGCTTGCCAGAGGAACCGGCATCGAGACTACCAAATGACACTTCAAAAAATAAAAAACAGCGAGGCTACCGCCATATCATCTATCACGTTTTGGTTTCCAGATTTCCTGATTCCCTGATTCCCGAGGGTCACTTTGGAAACCCCGCCCTTCGAAGCTCCAGCTTTCGTACGCCGGTAGAGAACAACCCACGAAACCGCTTTGACGGGACCACCGATCGTCGGCAGCTACGAGCCCCGAATCGTTGGCTTGGCTGAGAATAGAACCACTATCCGTTCAAACAAACCATTTGGCAGCCACGCATGTATCACCCGAACTCCGCCCAAACATCTGAAAATGACCACAAATCACCCGTTGCAAACGGCCCGCTTCCCATTAAATGCAAATGAAAAATTCAACTGCACGGCAATGACGTCGTTGTCCAACGCTGATCGACGACGAACCCTGAATTGGCTCACTCGGGGTGCGCATGAGAACTATTACTATTATTATTACTATTCCACATCCTGACCAAGTCTTCTTTGGCTGTGATTTTTATCGAAGACTTGCACTTGGAAAAACCAAAAAAAAGCGCGGCTTGTGGAAGCCGCGCTAAATCCACACCAAAGGAGGAGGGTGGAGGAGACACTCGGAGAGCACCTGATAACAATAGCTGCTACAAAACTTACGTTGAAAACATTATGGCTGCTTCGCAACAAGAAATCAAGCTTTTTTTGTGCGTCGCGCAATTTTTTTTAAAAACAAACCATACACCAAAAATAGGATACAATTAAATATATATATATCATGCATATAAATCAAATTAAGTACACGGATTTCTCAATAGTTAATATTTATAATGAGTTTATTTTGGCTTTGACAAGCGGAAAATGATGCGTTGCAATATGAAACTGGGCGCCCGGTTCACCTTCTTTGCCACTAGAATTGGCACCCAAGGGACCTTGAAAGCTGTCCGTTGGCTCGTATGGTGTTATAGGCAAGAAACGGATTGCTGAGCAGGCATCACAATTGCGGCGCCGCAACAATGACTTTCGATGCGTAGCGTCGCACCCATGGTTTTCGGGAGCAAAGCGTGGAATGTAGAGTGAAGTGGACCGGCGAAGGGATGTCGTTCTTCGCCGAAACTGGCAGCCACCATGTCGTGGCAATGGACGGGGCACTCGAAGCGGGGGGGCGCAATATCGCCCCGCGACCGATGGAACTGCTGTTGGCAGGAACTGGCGGATGTTCAGCCTATGATGTAGTGTTGATTCTCAAGAAGGGCCGTCAGGCAGTGAGTGGTTGCGAGGTGAGTCTGCAGGCGCAGCGCGCCGATTCGGACCCCAGAGTGTTCCTGCGCATCCATATGCATTTTCGCGTCAGCGGCAAGCAGTTAAAAAGGGAGGCAGTCGCGCGAGCGATTGAACTGTCGAAAGAAAAATACTGCTCGGCATCGATCATGCTCGGGAAGACGGCCGAGATTACACACGACTTTGAAATCATCGAGACGTAGAAACTGGCAACAAGGCACCTGGACACCGACACCCTGTGCCAGCTGCAGTCCTTCGCGGCCCGTGCCTTGCCGACGATTCGGCCAGATCGGTGGTTGGCTGGATACTCTTTTCTGATTTTGCGACATATCGCCAGCGATCCGAGAAGACCGTGCAGACCTTTGTTTGACGAGCGACCGTTTCACGGAACCAAGACGTAATGAAATTTCACCGCTTCAACCCTCATGGCTGCGGCTTCCCGAAACCCAAACTATCTCCACTGCCAAATTTACCTTCTTTCCCATCAGGGCGCGGTCACCCGGCCAAAGACCTGTCCAGTTGGCATTCGCGACATTTCCGCCATTTTTCCCGTGGGCGCTATGCCCTGGGAGCGGCATGCCGACTAGCCGGAGTGACCCGGCAAACGATTTATCTGGCGCCAGCGTATCACTGCGTGACCATGATCGATCCGGCTCTGGCCCTATCGGCTACCGTTTGTCTTTATCGCCTGAAAGCCGATCTCTCGCCCGATATCGAGCATCTGCACGAACTGGTAGCGAATGCCGAGCAGCCGGTCAAGGCGGTGCTCGCCACCCACTATTTCGGTTTGATCCAGGATTTCAAGTCACTTGCGGAATTTTGCCGCGCTAGACAAATCCTCTTGATTGAAGATTGCTCCCATGTTCTGTTCACCGAGAACTTTCAAGCGCCCGGCAGCGGCATTCATGGCGATCTGGTAATCGCCAGTCCTTATAAATTTTTTTCCTGCGCCGACGGAGGATTGCTTTATTCGCGCGAGGAAAGCCGACTCGATTCAGTGCATACAGAGAACCCTTCATTTCTCGACGAATTGGTCGGGATAAAGCATACCTATGAGAAAAGTCGCTGGGGCACGTCGACCGATCGGATTCCTGATATTGATTCTCTTCTCGATTCATTGGCCAGCACCCGCCTGGCGGCCGGTAAAGACTTGCTCGAGGAACGACAAGCGCCGTCTGATTTTTATTCGATCAACCTGCAAAATCGTTCTTCGTTGCGCTACTCTCGGCTAATGGTTCGCCAATCTTCCCCGATTGAAAACGCCAGAAAACGTCAACAGAATTTCACTCTGTGGACCTCGGCCATTGCGCAAACACCCAATTGTCGGGCGGTTTTTTCTCAGCTACCGCAGGACAGCATACCTTACATGTTTCCGGTTTATATCGACCGTCCCTACCCAGATTTTTACAGACTAAAACATCTAGGGGTACCGATTTGGCGTTGGGATGAAATGGGCGCGTCATCTTGCGCCATTTCTGAGGGTTGTCGACTGCATCTTTTGCACCTGCCCTGCCATCAAGCGCTCACTTCGGAACAGTTGGCATGGATGACCACCACTTTCAATAAAGCGATGCACCTCACGACAAAGGGCAATCAGTAATGGCTTGGGAAATCTACGGTGCAAAAGCGCATTTCAATAAATTCAGTGACGAATGGGACCGTTTGAATGAAATGCTGTATCAGGGGCATCCTTACTTCGACAGTCGCTTCATCGGCACATTATTGGAATATTTTTCCTCTGGTAACGAAAAATTATGTCTTTACAGGACCGGCAAGCGATTATCGGCGGCATTGATTCTGGAGAACCAGAAACTGGGCCGGTGGGGAACCTTTCGTCCGGCACAATTACAAGCTACACCATTGCTTCTCGAAGATCCTCGCGTCATCGAGTCTCTATGGTCGGCGCTGCCCGGTTGGGTGTGGAGCATCGAACTGTACGCCATCGATCCCAGATACGCGCCCGATTTCTCGAATTCGCCTCGTCCGATGATTTCGTATCCGCAGGCACAAACCATCGGCATCGTTCCTGAAGAAACATTTGCGGGCTACTGGCGTAGTCGACCAAAAAAACTGGCGGCAAATATTTCGCGATACTTCCGGCGCGTCGAGACCGATTGGACCAGCCCCTCGCTCAGCACACTCAGAAATCCCGTAGAGATGGGCGAAGCGATCGTTCGTTATGGAGAGCTGGAAGGAACCGGCTGGAAGGCTCGAGCAGGCACCGCGGTAGCCAGCGACAATCGGCAGGGCGCATTTTATCGCGAGGTACTACGCCGCTTTGCCGACAGTGGCCAAGCAATGATTTATGAACTCTACTTCGGAGCGCATCTGGCTTCTTCGAGGCTGACGATCAACAATGGTCAAATGTTGGTTTGCCTGAAAACGGCTTATGACGAATCAATTTCACGATTTGCGCCTGGACGGCTGCTGCTTTATCGGGTCATCGAAGAAGAATTCAAAAAGCCCGAACGCAGAACCATCGAATTTTACACGAACGCCACTAGTGACCAGAAGGAATGGGCAACATTTGTCTGTGCGATGCAAAACCTACAACTGTTTAGAAATCATGCCTGTGCGAGCGTTTTTTCCTTTGTGCGGGCTTGGCGACGGCGAGTTTTTAAATCGGCCGACGATAAAATACCCAGTGCGCACACGACTGGTCAAAAAAATGTCGGCAGCATTGCTGATTTTGAGAGCGCATCGTATGACCTCGCTGGATTTTCCAGCGAGGATGATTTGGAAAAATCCGTCGCCTGGTTTTCCATTCTTGAACAAAATGTGGGTTATGACGATGAAAACCGATACTATTTTGTTGCCGAAAGGCAGGTCCCTAAATTAATTCTCCCCGTGAGAATTGTCAATAAAGGTATTGTCAAAAAAGTTGAAGCATTAAGCAATTATTACACTCCCTTATATACCCCTTTAGTCCGAGAAAAGACAGATTTTCTGGATTTGGAATCTCTCATCAATACCATCAGGAACGATCGTCGTCCACCCGATGTCATGCAGTTTTCGCCGATGGATCCTGATTCTCAAGCCTTCAAAGCCTTGAGGAACGCGCTGAAAGCCAATGACTGGATTCCCTTTTCCTATTTTTGTTTCGGCAACTGGTACCTGAAAGTCGAAGGAAACTGGGAGAATTATCTGAAGACTCGCAGTGGTAATCTGCGCTCCGCGATCCGTCGTCGCTGCAAACGGTTTTTTTCCGAAGGTGGAACTCTGGATATCGTCACGACGATGGATGATATCGAGCGTTCCATCGTCGACTTTGAGAACGTTTATTCCGCGAGTTGGAAACAACCCGAACCTTATCCGCGGTTTGTCCCTTCGCTGATTCGACACTTGGCCGAACAGGGCAGCTTGCGCTTGGGTTTCGCCCGTTTGCAGGGCCAAGTGATCGCGGGGCAGTTGTGGTACGTCCTTCAAGGTAAGGCTTACATTTATAAGGTGGCTTACCATGAGGATTTTGCAGCTTACTCGCCAGGAACCGTTCTGACCGCGCATCTCTTGCGCCACGTCATCGACATCGACCGGGTAAAAGAAGTCGATTTTTTGATTGGCGACGATTCGTACAAACGGATATGGATGAGCCATCGTCGGGAGCGGCACGGTATCGTCGCGTACAATCCGGGCACTCTCGTCGGGTTGGCATTGCTGGCCGTCGAAATCGCCGGCCGGGCCTGGAAAAGCTTGCGCAGACGATTGGCGCCGTCCCCAACCGCACTGACCACAAAGGAATCGTTTTTTTCAACGAACAACTGCGACAATTCGCGCGGGATAACGAAAAATCAGTGAGGGCCCAACGGTACAACGCGCCGTCAAGTCTCCCGTAACGCTTTGCAGTGGACTAAAAACCACCGGGAGCCTTTCTTGCGGAGGCTTCGTTCGTAACCGTCGAGAAGTTCCTAGTAATTCCGTCAGGGCGGGGCGGCTTTGAGCTTCATATATGATTTGAAAACAGATTGTCATCATGCATTGATACCGTCTGTCCGATTCAACCACATCAGGAAATATACGATGCCTAGTCATCGACAGAGCCGCGTGATCGATCACTCCGCCGAAAGGCTGTTCGACATCGTCGCCGATGTCGAACGCTACCCTGAATTTTTGCCGTTGATGCGGCGGGCGACGATCATTGCCCGTGACGAAACGGGTTACCAGACCGAGCAAACGCTGGTGCTCGGATTGATGTCGCAACGTTTTCGCAGCCGGACGATCCTTGAACGTCCGCAACGCATCATCGTCATTTCTTCCGATCCGCCGTTTCGACATTTTGAAGTCAAATGGGAATTTACCCCGCTCGGTCCGACGCGTTGTCAGGTCGATTTCTCGCTCGATTGCGAAGCGGGATCATTGTTGCTGATTCCATTCGTGCAGATGGTAGTCGTGCCGTTGGGAGCAACGATGGTGGCCGCGTTCGAGGGGCGAGCCAATGCATTGGCCGCCAGTACAATCACAGCTTCCGGTACGGGCAAGTCACACTGATCGCCGAGCGCAATGGGGGTACCGGCGGGTAAAATGCGAAGCTTATCGCTACAAGGACGCAGGTATGGTCAGTCAAACGCCCCATATTCCCGCTGGCAGTATTCCGCTGACCGGCAGCAACTTCATCCGCAATCTGATTGAAGCCGATCTTGCTACCGGCAAATACGCCGAGCGCCGCTGGTCCGGGCGTCCGGGCCCAGCCGACCAGCAACTGACGGGCGGCGCTGACTTGGCGCGTATCCGCACGCGCTTTCCTCCCGAGCCTAACGGCTATCTCCACTTCGGCCATGCCAAATCGATCTGTCTGAATTTCGGCTTGGCGCAGGATTATGGCGGTCGCTGTCACTTGCGGTTCGACGACACCAATCCGGAAAAGGAGGAGCAGGAATACGTCGATTCGATCATCGATTCGGTACGCTGGCTGGGTTTTTCCTGGGACGCGGCAAACGCCGACCACGGCGGGGAAGACAACCTTTATTTTGCGTCCAATTATTTCGAGTGGATGATCCGTTTTGCCGAATATCTGATCAGCAGCGGGCACGCTTACGTCGATAGTCAAAGCGCCGAGGAAATGCGCGCCCACCGCGGCACCTTGACCGAGGCAGGCCGCGATTCACCGTTTCGCGAACGCACCGTGGCGGAAAACCTGGATCTTTTTCGACGGATGCAAAATGGCGAGTTTGCCGACGGGGCGCACGTTCTGCGAGCGAAGATCGACATGGCCGCGGCGAATATCAATCTGCGCGATCCGGCAATCTACCGCATCCGTCACGCCAGTCATCACAACACTGGCGACCGCTGGTGTGTCTACCCGATGTACACCTATGCGCACCCGATCGAGGACGCTCTGGAAAACATCACCCATTCGATCTGCACGCTCGAATTCGCTGATCAGCGGCCGTTTTACGACTGGCTGCTCGAACGGTTGGCCGAGGGTGGTCTGCTGCAGCGTCCGCTGCCGCAACAGATCGAGTTTTCGCGGCTCAATTTGAGCTATATCGTTCTTTCGAAACGAAAACTGATCCAGTTGGTCGAGGAAGGACATGTGGACGGCTGGGACGATCCGCGTCTGCCGACCCTGGTTGGTGCGCGGCGGCGCGGCTATCCGGCGGCTGGTTTCCGGTTATTCGCCGAGCGGGTCGGCGTTTCGCGTTCCGACTCGCTGATCGATTATTCGCTGCTCGAAGATTGCATGCGCGAAACGCTCAATGCGCACGCCGAGCGGCGGATCGCCATTCTCGATCCGTTGAAGCTGGTCATCGACAACTATCCGGCGGATCAGATTGAAGACTGTCTGGCGCCGAATCATCCCCTCAAACCGGAACTCGGCAAGCGAGCACTGCCTTTTGGCCGCGAACTGTGGATCGAGCGGGAAGACTTCATGGCACAGCCCAGCAAAGGCTATCATCGGCTGTACCCCGGCAATGCGGTACGGCTGCGTTACGGCTACGTCGTCCGGTGCACCGGTTTCGAATGCGACGCCAGTGGCGCGGTCAGCGTCGTTCATGCCGAGTATTTCCCGGATTCGAAGAGCGGCACACCCGGCGCCGACGCGTACAAAGTCAAGGGCAATGTGCATTGGCTGTCGGTGGCCGGCGCCTGCCACGCCGAGGTCCGGCTTTACGACCGGCTGTTTGCCGTGCCATCACCCGGAGCAAACCGTCCGGATGATCCCGTCGGCCACGAACGCGATTTTCGCGACGATCTCAATCCGGCCAGCCGACGAGTGATTTCAGCGTGGCTTGAACCCGCGCTGCGGCAGGCCGATGCCGAGCAGAGTTTCCAATTCGAACGGCACGGTTATTTCGTTGCGGACCGCGTCGATTCACGACCGGGCGCACCGGTATTCAACCGCACGGTGACGCTGCGCGATTCGTGGTCGGCCAAACCGACAGCGTAGAGTTATAGATATTATTCGGGTGGCCCGTAGCCTCTTTTTCGGGCCGCTGAACCGTCGACCAAGGAATTTATAGCAGTTCGAGCACTTTTTCCGGCGGACGACCGATGACCGCCTTGCGGCCGCGGACGACGATCGGCCGTTCGATCAAGATCGGGTGCGTCAGCAACGCCTCCAGCCATTGATCGTCGCTGAGAGTCTTTCCGGCGTAACATTCCTTGAATACCGTTTCGCTGCGCCGGACGATTTCCGCCGGTTTCATCGCCAACAAAGCCAGCAGTTCAACCAGTTCCTCGCGATTCGGTGGATCGCTCAGATAATCGATCACCTCGGCTGCCAAGCCAGTGGCGGCAAGGAGATGACACGCCGCCCGGCTCTTGGAACATCGGTTGTTATGATAGATACGGATGATGTCGTTGCTCATCGATCAATTCAGTGAAAAAGACGCCACGGCGGTTGTCAACATGCTCAGATCCCGGTTCTACGCGGCGAATACCAGCAACCATGCGGCGCCCTTGCCAATTGCGCCCGGTTTGACTGGCAAGAACCCCCAGCGCCGTCGGAAAGAGGAGCACTGTTGAGACGGGTATCTGTCTGGCAATGCGGACCTCATCGCGCGACGAAGTCCGCTTGTCGATCAAGGCCGCTGAGAACGCCGCTGCGCGACACCAAAGGTAAACATCAGCAGCGAGGTCATCAGCAGAACGATCGACGACGGCTCGGGAATGGCCGCCTTGAACTGAGCGGCAAGAAGCGCATGCCCCTTGGCCGTTGGATGCACGCCGTCCCAAAACAGCCAGGTATTCGGATCACACGTTGGCGACGACAGGCAGGCGGTACTGGTGTCGGTCAACCCATAAGCGGCTTTGTTGGTGATCAGATTCTGGAAAGCGGCGTTGGTGTCGAACTGGACGATCTCGATCGACGGAACCGCCGCTTGCAAGCCACTCAGCGCCAAAGCCAGGTTGGCGTCGAAAGCGTTGCTCAAATTGTTCAAGTCGGGACTGCCGGCGAAAGCAGGTGTCAGACTGAGATTGGGCATGTTCGGCACCAGGAAATGCCGCCCGCCATGCGCCGCCAAAAAGGTGACCGTGGCGATGATGTTGTTGATCCCGTTACCGATCAAGGCGCTGACATCACCGGCACTGCCGGGCGCGCCGACAGCGGTGCCGGGCAACTGGCCGGTCACCGACCAATTGAAGACGTCGTTCGGAAACAGCCAGACGACGAACAGCGAGGTTGCCGGGTCGAAAGTCGGGTTTTGCGCGGCAAAGGTGGCCAATTGCCAAGCATTGCCCTTTTGCCCAAAAATCGGCGCCAACCCGCCGGTGCTTGGATTGACCGAGTTATAGTTCTCCAGGCCGCTGGTCGCTCCGCCGATGGCGTAGTTAGTGCCGCCGGCCAAGGAAGGCTTGAAGCTGGTGTCGCCTGGGTTGTACAACTGCCACAGTTGCTCGACGGCAACGGGGCCGTTGGAATAACGACCACCGGCATAGGGCGCTGGCGGGAAGGTGTATGCGCCGCCGGTAGCCGCCTGGGTCAGCAAGCCGCTGTTACCACCATCCGACAGACTGTCGCCAAAGACGAACAGGTTGCTCAACTGCTGCAGGCTGGCGTGGGCGGTCGATGACAGACCAAGCGTCAGCGCCAATGATACCGAGCTCAACAATTTCCTCATTTTGAGTCCCTTCGGGCAATGGTGATGGGCAGTGCCTTCTCGTAAAGGAAACGCTGAATTATTCGGTCAGCGTATATTTCGCAGGTCGTAACTTGCCAGTTGAAAACAATCCAGAAATCGGCAAGATGAATAATTCAGCGTTTCCTAAACACAAGGCCAATCGCGATTTTTCGGTGCACCGAGCGGCGGAGCATTGGCCGTTGCCGCAGGATGGGAACCGAAGCAAAAAGCGCGCCCATTAATTAATGTATTGATTTTTAATGAACTAAAGATGCTTTCCTCCGGAGGAGGACGGTGTGGATGTAAAATATTTCGACAACATCTGTCGCCGCTCATCACTCGGCTCGCAAAGCCTCTACCGGATCCAGACGCGCGGCTCGTCGTGCCGGCAGCACCCCGGCGAGCAGGCCGATGGCGATGGCGATGCATTCGGCCAGCAGTGCGAAACGCCAGGGCGTGTGCACCGGCAGCGTCGGCAGAAAAACCTGTAACAGTTGCGCCAGCAGGCCGCCGAGCAGCAAACCGAGTGCGCCGCCCAACGCCGACAGGGCGATCGCCTCGCCAAGAAACAAACCGAGAATCGTCCGCCGCGGCGCGCCAAGGGCGACCAACAAGCCAATTTCGGCGGTGCGTTCGCTGACGGCGATGGTCATGATGGTGACGATGCCGACACCGCCGACCAGCAGTGAAATGCTACCCAGCGCGCCAACGGCCAACGTCAGCACATCAAGGATGTTCGACAGGGTGCGCAGCATGTCTTCCTGGGTGGTGATGGTGAAATCCTCGCGCCCGTGTCGTGCCTTGAGCGTAGCGCGGACCAGCGCGCTGATGCGGCTGGCCGTGGCGCTTTCCTCGTACGACAGATCGATTTTCATCAATCCGTCGCGGTTGTACAGTTCGAGCGCCCGCGCCGTCGGAATGTACGCCGCATCGTCGAGATCGATGCCGAGAAACTGCCCTTTGGCTTCGAGCACGCCGATGACGCGGAACTGCAGACCGCCCACCCGTACCCGCGCGCCCAACGGATTGGCGGCGCCAAACAATTCGTCCTTGAGTTTGGCGCCGAGCACCAGGAACGGGCGGGCGTTTTCGCCGTCTTCGTCCGGCAGAAACTGGCCGCTGCGGACCTTGATATTGAAGACTTTCAGCATTGCCGCGCTGACCCCGTTGACCGTCGTCCGGCGCAAGCGACCGTTGGCGCCGACTTCGCTGTTACCCCAGACGGTAGCAGTCAGACCGGTAACCTGCGGCAGACGTGCGAGCGCCTGCGCGTCGTCGAGGGTCAGCGGACGCACCGACGTCGGGATGCCGGTCGGCGCCGGACCGGCGGTTTTGACCTTGCCCGGAGCGATGTTGATCACATTGGTGCCAAACTGGGTGAATTCGGCGAGAACGAAGCGGTGGATTCCTTCGCCGATCGAGGTCAGCAGGATCACCGCCGCGATGCCGACAGCGATACCGAGCAGGGTCAGGAAACTGCGCAGCCGGTGCGCGGCGATCGCCCGCAACGCCAACATCCAGGCATCGGCAAACCGGATCATCGTCGGGCCAGCGATTGCACCGGATCGAGCGCCGCCGCGCGCCGCGCCGGCAGCACGCCGAACAGCACGCCGGTAATCAGCGCCGTTCCCAGACCGGCGAACACCGCCCATGCCGGCGGAAACGCCGGCAACACCGGATACAACTGGCGGATCAACGCCGCGCCGGCATGGCCGAGCAACACGCCGAATAGAGCGCCGAACAACGACAGCATGGCTGCTTCGGCGAGAAAAGCCTGACGAATGGTCGCCCCGGTAGCCCCCAGCGCCTTGAGCAGGCCGATTTCGGCGGTCCGCTGCGCGACCGAAACCAGCATCACATTCATCACCAGAATGCCGGCGACGGCCAAGCTGATCGCCGCGATGCCCGCGACGCCCAGAGTCAGCGCGCCAAGCAGGCGGTCAAATGTGGTCAATACCGCATCCTGGGTGATCAGCGTCACGTCGAGTTCACCTTCATGACGCGACTTGATGATTTCAGTGGCCTGTACCTTGGCTGGTTCGATCGCCTCCCGGCTGTTCGCCTCGATCAGAATGCGGAACAGGGTACGGCTGTTGAACATCGCTTGCGCCAGCGATACCGGAACGATCACCAGCTCGTCGGTGTTCATTCCCAACCCTTGCCCGGTCGTGGCCAGGACGCCGACGACCCGGAAACGGCGATCGCCGACGCGGACCAACTGGCCAAGCGCCGACGCACTGCCAAACAGTTCGTCGCGGATACGGGCGCCGATCACGGCTTCGGATGGTCCGCGCCGCCAATCGCCGACGGGCAGAAAGCGTCCTTGCGCCATCTGCAGCCGGCGAACGTCGATGAATTCGGCAGTGGTGCCGGCGACCATCACTTCGCGTAATTTGCCGCCGACGCTGATTTCCGAGGTGCCGATCGCCAGCGGTGCAACGCGACGCACCGTGCTGGCGCGCAGCAGCGCTTGCGCATCGTCTACGGTCAGATCGCGCGGAGTCGACGTGATCGCGTTGCCGGGGTTGAAGCCACCAGTCTGCGAACGGCCGGGCAGCACGATCACCAGATTGCTGCCGATCGACGAAAACTGGTTCAGCACATAGCGCCGTGCGCCGTCACCGAGAGCGGTCAGCACCACCACCGCCGCGACACCGATGGCCATCGCCACGATCAGCAAGAGGGTGCGCAGCGCATTGCCAGTCGCCGCACGGCCGGCGAAGCGGAACAGATCGGCCGTCCGCACGCTCAGTCCGCCGTCATCGGCGTTGTCGAACGATACCGATCATGCCGCAGCGCACCGTCCTCCATCAACAATTGTCGATGCGCCCGGGCGCCGAGCGTCGCATCGTGGGTAACGACGATCAACGTCACCCCGGTGGTATTCAGTTCCTCGAGCAAACGCACCACCTCCTCGCCGGTGGCGCGGTCGAGGTTGCCGGTCGGTTCGTCGGCGAGAATCATCGCCGGTTGCATGATCGTTGCCCGGGCGATCGCCACCCGCTGCCGTTGCCCGCCGGAAAGCTGATCCGGCCGGTGATCGGCACGATTCTCCAGACCGTAATCGCGCAAGGCACGGCGCACCCGCTCGTCACGCGCCGTCGGCGGCAACCCGGCAAGAACCATCGGCAAGGTGATGTTCTCAGCAGCGGTCAGCCGCGGCACGAGATGGAAGCTCTGGAAAACGAAGCCGATCCGCTCGCTACGCACGCGCGCCTGCTCCTCGGCCGACAAAGTCGTCACATCACAGCCTTCGAGTCGATACGTGCCAGCGTTCGGCCGGTCGAGCAGACCGAGCAGGTTGAGCAACGTCGATTTTCCCGACCCTGAAGGTCCCATCACCGCCACATATTCACCGGCCGCCATCTGCAGATCAAGCGGGCGCAAGGCATGCACCGTGCTGTCGCCGAGCTGGAAAACGCGTTCGATTCCGGCCAGCTCGATCAGCGGCGTGGCATTCACAAGGTGTTGCCGGCCGCCGGCACGTCGGCCAGGAAACGAACGCCAGCTTTGACCCCGGCACGTTCCAGTGAAGTTACAACCAGTTCGCCGGGTTGCAGCCCGTCGATCACCTCGGTGTATTCCCAGTTGGCCAGGCCGGTCAGCAGTTTCCGTTCGTGCAACAGACCATCGCTACCAGCCACCAGGGCACGGCCGCCTTCGAGCAACGCCGAGGTCGGCACCCGCACCACCGACGCATGCGTCGCCAGAATCACTTCCACGTCGGCGCTGTAGCCGACCAGCAGCCGGCCCGGTGCGGCGGGGTCGTCGAAAGTCGCCTCGATATCGACTGTCCGCGCCTGTTTCTCGACCGCCGAAACATAGGGTGCCACCCGACGCACCGTGCCGGTGAACGAGCGCTTCGGCAAGGCGTCGAGACTGATGCGCACAGCGGCACCGGCGGCGATTTTCGGGGCGTCAACCTCGTCCATCGGTGCTTTGACGTAAAGACATGAATCGTCGATCAGATCGATCGCTGGCGGTGTCGGCACTCCTGGCGGCGACGGCGTCGAATACTCACCGACTTCGCCAACGATCTTGGCCACTGTGCCGGCAAACGGCGCATACAACACCGTCCGCCCCTGTTCGACACGGGTGGCATTGACTCTCGACTTCGCCTGCGTCACTTCGGCACGTGCTGCATCGCAACCGGCCTGCCGAGCCGCTGCTTCGCTGCGAGCAGCTTCCTCGCGCGCCGCCGAAACGAATCCCCTGCCGCGTAGCGCCGCCTGCCGTTCAGCTTCGCTTCGGGCATTCGCTGCGACCGTACACGCCTCGCGGACGCGCTGCTGCGCCGTCGCCACTTGTGTCTGCGCCAGCGCGCTCTGCGCCTGCTGATCGTCGTTCCACAACTTGAGCAGCAACTGCCCTTGCTGAACACGGTCACCTTCTTTTACCGCCAGCCGCTCGATCCGACCACCGCTGATCGTTGACAAGCGGGTGCGCTGACAGGCTTCGACCGTGCCGGCCCGGGTGTTGGCAATCGTCGATTCGACTGTTCCGCGGCCGATTTCCTTGACCGTCACCACCACCGGCTTAGGCCGTGTCAACCACCACCCGGCGCCAGCCAATAACACCGCGACGACCGACAACCATGCGAGAAAACGAATCAAGACTGGCGACATGAACGGTTCTGACTGACAGGACGAACAAGCGCGCTATGGTCGTCGGAAAAGAGATTGCTGGCAACTGGTGAGTGAGAGCGGCCCGGCAACAACCCGCATGAGAGACGAAAAAGTCCGCATCAATGGGTCGTCATGGCCGGCCATACAGCCCGCCACACCGGCCCACCATGGCACGAAGGGGTCAAAAACGCACGCCGTCTGCCGATAAGAGGGAGTCGTCACTTGAAGCAAAGAACCGTCGAGGCATCAGTGAAGGAAGAACTCACCGCACCATGGCCGGCAAAGACCAATGGATACCGCCAACGATCAGGCCAAAATGGAAAAGGGGAGAAGCGTTTCGCATCTCCCCTTCGGCTGTCTGGAGCGGGAAACGAGACTTGCACTAGGCGCGTAAGTCGTTGTTTCCCGAACAGTTTCTTCGCCGAGGTGCTCAGCGAGGACCTCAATTGTAGCCTTGTTTTTGGTCCCCGGCAACAAGATCGTCCAAAGACTTCCACTGACGGCCATAGACCCGTACTCAGCGCACCGGACCCACACCCAGCACTGCGTCGTCCGCGACAGTCTCGAACTGGTCGCCTACGCCTTGCCCTCTGCTTCCGCACACCATCAACACGATGACGACCGAGCCGATGCTCTTGGCGCCGGCCTATCGCGGATGCCGTCTAGGACCGTCTAGGACCCACACGCGCCGCGCATTGCCGGTCTGCTCAAGTTGCGCCGAAAGAACGCACACCCTAGCCGTGGCAAGCCGGCGCACGATTCTTTGTCGATATATCAGGATGCTCGGGCAAGCATGACAGGCGTGGATTCACTACGTCCGGCTGGACGTTGGACAGCGATTGCCATCCCCCTCGTGCCCGGTGAAACCGCTGGCATATCACGTCATACCTAGACGGTTTTGCAGGGACCGTAACTTCTTACGACCCTGATAGCGTGAGCGTAGCTGTCGAGTCTGCTTTCCGACGCTCGACCATCTAGCGATCGATGAATTTTTGCACATCGAGCACACGACGGCTACCAGTAGCGCGAACTGGTGAGAAGTACTCAAGCCCCATGACGAAGCGGGCATCGGAACTCGCTTCCTGCACAGGTAACAGGCCGACCATGAGGTCGGCGGCAAAGGAGTCGGCCATGTAGTTCTTCTCCTGGAAGGAGACCGAGCATGCACGAGAACAAGAATGATGCACCCACATCAAAGGTGTTCTACCGCCCGATCGAAGCGTCCATCCGCTGGGCTGGGCTGCTGCGATATGAGCAAGTGATCCTGGCCTCGGTTTCGTCGCCAAGGAATCTTCCGCAATCGCTGGACTGCCCGCGCTGGGGCGAACTGCGGCTGTACACCGATCGCATCTACGACGGCATCCTCAATGGGGAACTGCCCTTCGGGCAGAACGGCATCACCGCACGCGACATCGCGCTGATCGAATCCCCTGACCTGACGGTTCGTCACGTGGATCTGAAGCGTTGGATGCGCCAGCACTACCCCGAGCAGCGGCCCGGCTTTCTCTTCTGCCGCAGCGAACGCATCGCCCATCCCTTCATCTCGCTGGAGACCGGCCAAGCCATGCTCGTCGAGCGCTTGGCCCTCAAATCCGCCCTGGAGCAGTGCAAGCGTCAACTGCGCGAGTTGCAGGACCAGCACGACGCGCTGCTCAAGCAGTCCACGGTGATTCCTGCATGCGCCCAGTGCCCGATCAGCGACCGTGCCGAGGCCACGTACCTGCACATCATCGGCACGATGCTGGAACTGATGCTCGGCCAATCCCCGTCGGGCACACCGTACTCCAGCTTCAACAGCCAGGAATCCATCGCTACCGCGATGATCGCGCATCACGGCGAACTCATGGGCATTACGGATCGCACGCTGCAAGCCAAATTTGCGCAAGCCCGACGCAAGCTACGGGCCGCCGTTTCTTGATGTTTGCAAGCCCGTATCTGCGGTCGCGGAAACCGCATTTACGGTGGTCTGGGACAGAAGCCGACATTTGAATAGGTGTCACGCCAACAAACGCCACTGAGCGTTCAGGAGTGACCGCCATGTCGCAAGCACCTGTACTGCCGCCCAACGAGCGCCGCATCCTGCGCCTGGAAGAAGTCGAAGCGAAGTCCGGCTTCAAGCGCGCCCACCTCTACAACCTGATGCGCGCCGGCAAGTTTCCCAAAGCGTTGCGCCTGGGCGTGCGCGCCGTCGGCTGGGACTCCATCGAAATCGACCAGTGGATCGCCGAGCGCGTCAACAGCCGGGCCTGACCCGTTCTCCCGCGGACTTCCCATCCTCACACGGAGAACGCCATGCAGGTTGTATCCATTGTCTCGACCAAAGGGGGCGTCGGTAAAACGACCACGGCCGCCAACCTTGGCGGGCTCGCCGCCGACGCGGGGCTGCGCGTGCTGCTGCTCGATCTCGACGTGCAGCCCACCTTGTCCTCGTACTACGAGTTGGCCCACCGCGCGCCCGGCGGCATCTATGAATTGCTGGCCTTCAATGAGCGCGACCTCGGCCAGCTCGTGTCCCGCACGATCATCACAGGCCTGGACCTGGTGCTGTCCAACGACCACCGGGGCGAGCTGAACACCTTGTTGCTGCATGCGCCGGACGGACGCCTGCGACTACGGCACCTGCTGCCGGCACTGACTCCCCTCTACGACCTGGTGCTGATCGACACCCAGGGCGCACGCTCGGTGACGCTGGAGATGGCGGTGCTCGCCTCCGATCTCGCGTTGTCGCCCGTGACCCCGGAAATCCTCGCCGCCCGCGAACTGCGGCGCGGCACCATGCAGTTGCTGGAGGACATCGCCCCGTACCGGCACCTGGGCATCGAGCCGCCGCCGCTGCACCTGCTCATCAACCGGGTCCACCCGGTGTCGGCGAACGCCCGGCTGATCCAGCAGGCCCTGCGCGAGCTGTTCCAGCACCACACCGGCATCCGCGTGCTGGCCACCGACGTGCCGGCCATCGAAGCCTATCCGCGCGCCGCGACGCGCGGCCTGCCGGTGCATCGGGTCGAGTACCGCCAGCCACCGGGCAGAGTCGCCCCCGCCGCGCTCGACACCATGCGCGGCCTCGCTGGCGAACTGTTCCCGCAATGGCAGCACCGATTTGCCACGGTGTCCGGCCGCCCGCCATTTCCTCTTGATACCGGGAGGCCCCATGGCGAACGCACATGAACTGGCCCGAGGCCACAAGCGGCTACGCGCCCTGATCGAGTTCGCCGTCGGCGAGGGCTGGCACGTCAAGCGCACGCCAGGCGGCCACCTCAAATTCACCAAGGCCGGCTGCGCCGCGATCTACACCAGTTCGACCGCCAGCGACCACCGGGCGGCCCTCAATGCCCGGGCGCAGATCCGCCGCGCCGAGCGCGAGGCCCGATCCCCAGCGCAGGGAGGCCGCCATGGTTGAGATGACCTCCCAGCAGATGGCCGGCAAGCTGCTCGCGGCCGGGTTCGAGCGCAGCGGCCCATCCACCTCGGCCTTGAGCGACCCGATCGCCGACACGCCCATGTTCGTGACCCTGGACCAGTTGCGTCCCTACGACCACGACCCCAGGAAGAAGCGCAATCCGGCCTACGAGGACATCAAGGCGTCCATCCGCGAGCGCGGCCTTGATGCGGCGCCGGCGATCACCCGACGCCCGGGCGAGGGCCACTACATCATCCGCAACGGCGGCAACACACGCCTGGCGATCCTGCGCGAACTGTGGTCGGAGACCAAGGACGAGCGGTTCTTCCGCATATCGTGCCTGTTCCGGCCCTGGCCCAGCCGCGGCGAAGTCGTGATGCTGACCGGCCACCTGGCCGAGAACGAATTGCGTGGGGGCCTGACGTTCATCGAGCGCGCCCTCGGCGTCGAGAAGGCGCGCGAGTTCTACGAGCAGGAAAGCGGCGCCGCCCTGAGCCAATCCGAGCTGGCCCGCCGTCTCGCCGCTGATGGCTTCCCGGTCCAGCAGTCGCACATCAGCCGGATGAACGACGCGGTGCGCTACCTCCTGCCGGCGATCCCGACCGTGCTCTACGGCGGGCTCGGCCGCCACCAGGTCGAACGCCTGTCGGTCATGCGCAAGGCCTGCATGCTCGCGTGGGAGCGCTACGCCAAGGGCCGCACGCTGGTACAGGACTTCGACGACTTCTTTCAGGAGGTGCTGTCGCAGTTCGACACGCAGGCCGACGAGTTCGTCCCCCAGCGCGTGCAGGACGAGCTGATCGGCCAGATGTCCGAGCTGCTCGGCATCGACTACGACGTGCTGGCGCTCGACCTCACGGAATCCGAAAGCCGCCATCGCGCCCTGGTCAGCGATCCGACCCCGCCATCGGCACCGCCCGCACTTCCTGAGCCTGGCACCGTGGCCCGCCCGCCCGCCGCGCCGGCCCCATCGGCCCCGACGCCGGCGGCCATACCTGGGTCGCGCGAGCGCAAGGACAGCTCAGGGACGGACGGCTCGCCCGCAGGAAGCCCCGTGGCGGCTCCTGGTGATCTGCTGCAGGGGCACATCGTTTCGCCCGCACCTACGACGGAGCGGCTGCAATCCATTCAGCGGATGGTCGCCGACGAGCTGGGGGATGCGCTGCCCGATTTCTCGGCCAACGTCTTGCAGTCCATTCCCGTCCAGGCAGGCGGTCTCTACCCGATTTCCGACGTCTGGCACATCGACGCGGGCCTGGACACGCCCGATCGCCTGCGCATCCACATCGCGCAGTTCGCACGCGAGATCGCGGGTGAGGCAGGCCTTAATCAGTGCATCGAGGACCGCGCGGACGGCGTGGGCTTCGCATGCCATGCCAGCGCGCAGCCCCCATCACCCCAGGGCCGCGGCGTGCTGGCATTGCTGGCGAGCCTGGCAGGCCAGAGCTTCACCGATGCCGATCTGGACGGCGGGCAGCTTGCCGCCGAGCTGCCGGCGCTGCTGCACGGCCAAGGTGATGCGACACGCCGCTTGAGCGACACCGCGCTGGTCAAGCTGTTCCGATTGCTGCGCCTGGCCCGGCGCCTGCTGGACCTGGAATCCGGCGTCGCAGGCCCTGGGGCATGAAGGAAGGAGACCCGCATGTCCGCCCCGCACCCGCTCAATCAAGCCGTCATCGCCCAGGCGCTCTACGACCTGCGCAACGGCCAACTGCGCCGCTGCAAGGCGATGGGCTTCAGCGAGGCCGAGCTGGATGCGCTCAAGCATCCCGCCATGGTGAGCGTGCTGGCCAACGCCAATGTCTCGTGGTGTTCCGTGTCCGTGAACCGCGAGGTGCTCCGGCGTCTGCTCTCGCAGGCGCAGGACGTGGAGAAGGAAATCGCGACCGTCGATCGCATGTTGCGCCTGGGGGCCAGCACGGAGATGGTCAGCCGCTTCTATGGCCTGACCCATCAGGAAGTCGCCCTGCGCCGTGAGGTGCTGGGCCTGCCCAAGCGAAAGGGGCGTCACCCTGTCCTGGACGAGAAGCAGGACGTCGAACTGTGGCGGCGCTGGAAAGCGCTCACCAGCAGCAGGAATGTGGACTTGGAGGACGAGACCTCGATTCTCGACGCGGCCATGGACCTCGCCGAAGGCATGGATTTGCCGCTGTCGGTGGTCTGGGCCGCGATCAAGTCGTGGGTCGATCAGGGACTGGGTTGAGCCATGGCCGTGGACGACACCGCACCACGCCATGGCCCCGTCGCACTCGCTGACCTGTTCGACGCGGCGCTGAAAGACCTTGCGCCCAGGCCCAGCCCGCCCACGCCCACGCGCATGCCTATATCTGCGCCGTCACCTGCGACACCGGCTGCGTCCGGCGATGCGTTCCTCTTCAGCGGCAACCGGCATGAGACTGTACCGCGGCGGCTGTTCCTCGACCGCCGCCTGACGCCGCTGGAGCGCAACGCCTGGCAGGTGTTCCGGCTGATGCTCAACGACGACGGCGTGACCGCATTCCCCACCTATGAGCAGTTGCGGCCCTGGCTGGCCTCGATGCCCTGCGCCGGGCAGGCCTCGCACGAAACCGTGGCGCGAGCCCTGACGCTGCTGCGGCTGACCCGATGGCTGAGCCTGGTGCGGCGACGGCGCGACGCCAAGACCGGCCGCATTCTCGGCAATCTCTATGTCCTGCACGACGAGCCGCTGACCCCCTTTGAAGCGATGCAGCTCGACCCGGACTACCTGCAGCTCGTCAGCCAGGCGCTCGGCCATTCGGCCAAAGCCGTGCAGATCGTGGGCCTGCACACCCTCAAGGAAATCGGCGAAGACCCGATGCTGGCCGGGCGCACCCTGCCGTCGAGGCTGCAAGTCCTGGCCGAGCGCCTCGCCAGCCAGGGCGTCGGGGCGCACGAAAGTTATCCACAGGAGGATGCCGCACACGAATCCGAAGAAGGGCCGACGAGCCTTCTTCGGAATTCCGATGACCCCACTTCGGAATCCGAAGCAGGGTCGAAACCCGCGCCAGACGCCTCTCTTCGGAATCCGAAGCAGGCCCGTACAGTACGTAGTAGTCGTATCAATGAAGTACGTACTACCGCGCAGGCACAGGCGCAGGCGCGCGCGCTGGGCGACCTGCAATGGCCCAAACGCTTCGCGGAACTGAAGGCAGAGCAGCAAACAGGTGCGCGGGTGGCATTGCAGCAGGTCGATGCCGCGCTGAGGCAGGCCGTGCTGGACGAATGGGCCGCACGATGCAGCAGCCACGGCATCCGCAATCCTGCGGGGTATCTGTTCGGCATCATCCAGCGGGCCATCCATGGCGAGTTCAACGCCTGGGCCAAGAAAGACGCGCCATCGGCACACGCTCCGCCGAATGAGCGGCCACCACCAGCACCGCCACCATCCCAGCCGCAGGGCAAGCCGGTGCCGCCGGAAGTCGCCAGGCAGCACATCGAGCGGCTGCGCAACCTGCTCGCCAGCAAGTGAGCGGGCCTGCAAGGCGGTGAAGTGGATGCCAGTGGCTTCCCGTAGAGCTATCCCCAGGGGATAGTTCCACTGACGGCTACACGTCGAACCGCAGCACGCCAGGCCCCGATCGCCTGCGGCGGGATCGGCCCTGTCCGCGCTTGATCCGGGCGCGCAGCGTTCCTTGGCGCTCCATGGAACTATCCCCTGGGGATAGTTCCACTGACAGCTACGACGTCGAACCGCTGCACGCCAGGCCTCGATCGCCCGCCGTGGGATCGGCCCTGTCCACGCTGATCCAGGTGTGCAGCGTTCCTTGGCGCTCCATGGCGCTATCCCCTGGGGATAGCTCGCGCCTCATGCGCCCGCCGCGTGAACCGGGGACTGGCGGGTTTCGGTTTGTTGACTGACTGCCTTCCGCCACCTGCCGAAGCTGTCCGCTCTTTTCCAACAACGAGCGGACACCATGGCAACCACCAACGAACCCCTGCAACTGAATCTCGGCTCCCTGCGCAGCGCGATGTCGCTGACGCTGCACACGCACCACGCCTCGCGCATTTGGCACGGCCGCGCCGCCGCCGAGGGGCGACCGGGCATCGTCGGCCTGAACGGCTACATCGCCCAGATGAACAAGATGCGGCGCGGCTCGGAGCAGGACGACCCGTACAGCGACTTCTGGATGCTGCGCATCGAGGACAAGCTCGACCAGACGAAGGCCACGCTGCAATCGCTGCGCGAGCAGGTGGACCAGGCCCTGGCGAGCGTGCCGCCGGCACTCACCCTGGGCGAGAACCTCAACGTGCAGCCCGTCAAGCTGCCGCTGTTCGTCAATGCGCAGTTGGGCTTTGCCGCGGTGTATCTGCTGGCCGACTACGACGACATCGCCCGCAAGCTGATCCTCGCGCACCACACCGCGCTGATCGATCGCTCGACGCTCGAACGCTGGCTCAACGAAGGCGCCCATGCACTGCGCAGTCTTTTCAGCCTGGCGCAGCAGTACCGCTACTCGGGCTGCACCCGCGACGACTTCGCCGCCAAGAATGCCGCAGCACGGGCGGCGCTGGAGAAATTCGGCGAGTTGCCGCAGGACGTGCTGGAAGGCACGCGCCGCTCGAAGTTCGCGCCGCCGATCGTGCGCCGTGGCCTGCAGCAGCGCGGTGACGGTCCTGCCGCAGCCGCATTGCCCAGCGACGAGGCCACCACCACCGAGGCACCCGAGACTACCGCGGACGAGGACGCGCAGGCATGAGCGACCCGAACCGCGACACCCGCTACTTCCGCCCGCTGCAACAGACCGCCTTCATGCGGCTGGAACACGCAGGCTCTCTAAAAGGCCTTTTGAAGCCCTTTAAAGGTAAAGGGGACTTGGAGGTCTGGGCCAGCCAGTGCTTCGCCATGCGCGACGAGTTGATTGGCTTGGCGCAGCGACAGGTGCTGCCACAGGCGGTCGGGCATCCCTTCCACCTGCTGCCCATCGAGTTGGCCCAGCAGACCACTGGCGCAGGCACGGTGTTTTTGCGCTGGCGCAAGCACGACCGCTCGGCCATGGGCGTCGCCTTGTGGCAGGAGCTGATGGCGAGTACCAGCACGCCGGTCAACCTGCTGGTCGACCTGCACGCCATCGAGCTTCAGCGCATCACGCTGAACATGCAGATCAGCTTGTTGCACACCTTGGGCCGGCAGGCGCAGGAGTGCGCCAGCAAGGCCGCCGAGGCGGAAGACGCCTACCTGCGCCGGCTCAAGTCCATGCCATCCGCCATGCGTGATCGGTGATCGCGCCACGCACCCCAGCACGCGCCCGCCGCCAACCAGGTGCGGGTTTTTCAACCACCACGGAGATTGCAACATGAGCACGCACTTTTCTGGCGAGGGCAACATCGGTTCGCCCCCCGAGTACCGGGAGTTCCCCAACGGCAACGACGAGCCCAGCCGCCTTCTGCGCCTGAACGTCTATTTCGACAACCCCATTCCCAAGAAGGATGGCAGCTTCGAGGATCGCGGCGGCTTCTGGGCGCCGGTGGAAATCTGGCACCGCGACGCCGCGCACTGGAAGGACCTCTACCAGAAGGGCATGCGCGTGCTGGTCGTCGGCCGCATGGAGCGCGAACCCTGGACGGACAACGAGGATCAGCCGCGCGAGACCTGGCAGATCAACGCGCGCAGTGTCGGCATCCTGCCGTTCCGCATCGAGTCCGTGACCCTCAGCCCCAGGCAGCAGGAGACCACGCAGGACACGCAGCCGAATCCCCAGGCCGCCCAGGAACCGGCCGCGCCGAAGGAGCCGAAGCGCAGGAAGTGACCCGGCATGGGGCGGCGGCAGTCGTCCGTCGCCCCACGCCCTCGCGAGCTATCCCCAGGGGATAGCTCCATCAACGTCCACCGGCTTCCACGCGCTCCCGAAAACCGCGGCTCCCGAACCGCACCCTCCCGGCCGCACGCCACTCCCGTCCCCGCCATTCCATCCCGTGAAAGTGGTCGCCGCCGTGTGCGGCTTGTTTGCTGCTGCCCCTGGTGGTGCTCGGCATCCTCGATTCCAGCAACTCAATGAACCACGGAATTCGGATGGACGGACATGCGGCTGTTCTTGTGCGAGAAGCCCTCCCAGGGCAAAGACATTGGCCGAATTCTCGGCGCGACACAGCGCGGTGAAGGCTGTCTCAGCGGCTCCGGCGTCACCGTCACCTGGTGCATCGGCCATCTCGTAGAAGCGGCAGCTCCCGAGGTCTATGACGCGGCGCTCAAACGCTGGTCGCTGGAGCAGTTGCCCATCGTTCCCCAGCAGTGGCGGGTCGATGTCAAACCGAAGACCGCCACGCAGTTCAAGGTCGTCAAGGCGCTTCTGGCCAAGGCGACCCATCTGGTCATCGCCACCGATGCCGACCGCGAGGGCGAGCTGATCGCCCGCGAGATCATCGACCTGTGCGGCTACTGCGGCCCCATCGAGCGGTTATGGCTGTCGGCGCTCAACGATGCGTCGATCCGCACCGCGCTCGGCAAGCTGCGGCCCTCATCCGACACGCTGCCGATGTACTACTCGGCACTGGCGCGCTCACGCGCCGACTGGCTCGTGGGCATGAACCTCAGCCGGTTGTTCACGGTGCTCGGGCGCCAGGCCGGCTACGACGGCGTGCTGTCCGTCGGTCGCGTCCAGACGCCGACCTTGAAGCTCGTCGTGGACCGCGACCGCGAGATCGCGGCCTTCCAGTCGGTGCCGTTCTGGGCCATCGACGCGTCCCTTTCCGCAGGTGGACAGACTTTCAGCGCGCAGTGGGTTCCGCCCGATGGCTGCACCGACGACGCCGGCCGCTGCCTGCAGCAGCCTATCGCCCAGCAGGCCGCGCAGCAGATCCGCGCTGCAGGCAGCGCCCAGGTCGTATTGGTCGAGACCGAGCGCGTGCGCGAAGGTCCGCCGCTGCTGTTCGACCTGGGAACGCTTCAGGAGGTTTGTTCCAAGCAGCTTGGGCTGGACGTGCAGGAGACCCTGGAGATCGCCCAGGCCCTGTACGAGACGCACAAGGCCACGACGTATCCACGCTCCGATTCGGGCTACCTGCCCGAAAGCATGTTCGCGGAAGTGCCGACTGTCCTGGACAGCCTGCTCAAGACCGACCCCTCGCTGCATCCCATCATGGGCCAGCTCGACCGCTCCCAGCGCTCACGCGCCTGGAACGACGGCAAGGTCACGGCGCACCACGGCATCATCCCGACGCTCGAACCCGCGAACCTCTCTGCGATGAGCGAGAAGGAACTGGCGGTGTACCGGCTGATCCGCGCGCATTACCTCGCGCAGTTCCTCCCTCACCACGAGTTCGACCGCACCGTTGCCGAGCTTTCCTGCGGCCAGCAGAAGCTGGCGGCCACCGGAAAGCAGGTGGTCGTCAGAGGCTGGCGTCTGGTGCTGGCCGAGCCGCAAGCGGACGAGGATGGAGAAGCCACGGCGCGCAGCCAGGTGCTCCCTGCGCTGCGCGAGGGCATGGCGTGCCAGGTGGCCGAAGCCGAGATCAAGGCGCTCAAGACGATGCCGCCCAAGCCCTACACGCAGGGCGAACTGGTCAAGTCGATGAAAGGCGTGGCGCGCTTCGTGACCGACCCGCGCCTGAAACAGAAGTTGAAGGACACGACGGGCATCGGCACCGAAGCCACGCGCGCAAACATCATCACCGGCCTGCTGACGCGGGGCTATCTCGTGAAGAAGGGCCGTTCCATCCGTGCTTCGGATACGGCGTTCACACTGATCGACGCCGTGCCTGCGGCGATTGCTGACCCCGGAACTACCGCCGTGTGGGAGCAGGCGCTCGACATGATCGAAGCTGGACAGCTCACTCTGGACGTGTTCATCGGCAAGCAAGCCGCCTGGATTTCGCAGCTGATCGCGCAGTACGGCAGTACTTCGCTGTCCATCAAGATTCCCTCCGGGCCCGCTTGCCCGCAGTGCGGCGCACCCACGCGCCAGCGCACCGGCAAGACCGGCCCGTTCTGGTCGTGCAGTCGCTACCCCGACTGCAAAGGCACGCTGCCGGTCGAATCCGGTGCGTCCAAGCGTGGTGCCTCGCGCCCCCCAAGCAGGAACAGCAGCGGCCGCAAAGGCTCCTGACCAACCCCGTTCCCCGAGAGCCGTGCCCGCCATCGGCGGCGTGGCCCGTGTCCCGCACGCCCTGCGGGACGCCCAGCGCGCAACGCCTTCTCTTGTCCGTGTGCGCGTCCCGCCCAGCCGTTCCCGGCTGCGGGGCCTGAAGGTAGCTTCTCCGCGAACCGCCACCCGCGCGTTCTGCTGATCTGCATTTCTTCCGCCTCTGCGAAGGGTCCCCCGATGGCTTGCCAAGTAGCGCGAGCCACCCGGAGACCCTTCGTGGTCAGCGGTATTCGACGCCGTGCCCAACGGCGAAAAACTGGGCTCCTTTTGTGCGCGGATGTGCGCCAGAAGATGCCGGCGCCAACCACGATATGCGCCGGGTGTGATTGCTGACAGCAGACGGTTCTAGCGACGACCGGGCCTGCCAATCAGCCCACGGGTGGTTCTGTCCTCCCGAGCCGAAGGCCGCAGGGCCTTCGGCGCCTTTCTCCTGCCAATCAACGTCCCGGCCCGGCCACACGGTCCAGGGCCACACGAACAGGAGACCCGACTATGAACCCGCAACCTCGCACCTCACGCGGTGCGCCCCAGGCCGCGCCACTGCTGTACGGCAGCGTGTGCAGCGGCATCGAGGCCGTGAGCCTCGCCTGGCAACCCCTCGGCCTCGAAGCCGCGTGGTTCGCCGAAATCGAGCCGTTCACGAGCGCCGTGCTCGCCCACCGTTACCCCCGCGTGCCCAACCTGGGCGGCATGACCGCGATCGCCCGCCAGGTGCGCGCCGGCACCGTGCCGGCGCCCGACGTCCTGGTCGGCGGCATGCCGTGCCAGTCCGTGCATGACATGGCTGGGCCAGCGCCTGGTGCAGTACCTGAACAAGACGGGCTCGACCGCTTCGGATTGATCGGCGACGCAGCCTGCGGGCCGCGCCATTCTCCCTCCTGCATTGCCGATGTATCGGCAACAGCCCGCAGCCAGGGTGTCAAGGCTGCCGCGGGTTCGACCCGCGCCACCCGCCAGTTCGCCCCGGCATCTCACCGGCGAACGCTGCCCACCGGGGCATCGATGCCTCTTTTCTCCAACCCACGGGATGGCCGCCACGTCCCGCCAGGGGCATGTCGCCACCCGGTTGATTTCAGGACTTCCCATGGAAAACATCACTAAGCAAGACCGCATCACGCTGAAAGACCTCAGAGTGTCCGACTTCGCCAGCGACGAAACGCTGTGCTTCACCGCCATTGTCGTGTTCGACGGCACTCCCATTGCCGAGGCCCACAACGGCGGGAACGGCGGTTCGACATTCCTGCGTGCGCTCGATGGCAAGAAGGCGCTTCTGGCTCAGGCCGAAGCCTTCGCCAAGGGTCTGCCGCCTGCTCCGCTCGACCTCGGCCAGGAGGGCGAAGACCCTCACTACATCGACATGACGCTCGACTTCCTGGTCGATGAACTGGCCGAAGCCATGCACGGGGAACGCAAGTTGCGAGCCGCGTTCAAGCGCGACATCGGCAACAGGGTGCTGTTCATCAAGGACGGCAAACTTCTGTTCATCAAGGGCATCAAGCTCAAGGCCATCGCGGACCGCAAGGCGTACTTCGCTTCGCTGCGCGCTCGGCAGACCCAGCCCATCATCATCCTTGCCGAGCTTCCGCCCGAGCAGGCAATTGACCTGTGGAAGAAGCATATCCTGGGCGACACGCCCGACTGACCCAGGACCGACGCACCTTCCTGACAGCCCCGCACTCGATGCGGGGCTTCTTTTTTCTGCGCGCATCAATCGGGGCTGGCCCGGATGCCGTTTTCTAACTGACGCGGCGCGGGCCGCGCACGAAGCTGCCCGCATGTTCGCTGATTCGTCAGCACATGCCAGCAGCCAGGGTTCCAGGCTGCCGCGGGTCTCTCCCGCGTTGCCCACCAGTCCGCATCGCATCAGGTCTGCGGACGCGCGTCCCCGTGACGTCGATGCTTTTTATCAACCGCGTGCGGGAGCTGCCATCCCGTGAGGGACGAGGCCCCGCTTTTCCAAGGAGCCCGTCCATGTCCCAACAAGCCTCTTTCGGCCAATTGGCCTCGACCTACTGCGGCAAGTTCCTGCCGCTCGAAGTCCTGCAAAGCGCCGCCGGTCACTACATCGGCACGCGCGATACCGAAGGCCCCGTTTCGCGGGAATCCCGCGAGTACTTCCGCAGCTACGCCGCGGCTCAACGTGCCCTCGAAAGAGGCGGCTGGTCCCAGCTCGCCGTTCCTTGATCCAACTGGAGGAATCACGTCATGAACCAGCTACTGCCTCGGGAAGTCGTCGATCAGATCATGCGGGAAGAGCAGCATTTCGCTGCCGCGCCCCAAGCCTTTTTCGAGGCCTGGAAGCGCGGTGTCGAGATCGCTGGCCCCGAGTGGTTCGGCGACGGCACCCGTGAAGGTCTGAACCAGGCCAAGAGCAAGTGGGATCTGCGGCCCAACATGCTGCGGCTCAACGACGCCCTCGGCGTCCTGAGCAGCGGAGAACGCATGTTCCTGTCCGCCATGGTCAGCTTCTACAACGCGCGCGAGGGCGGTGCCATGCTCAAGCGCTGCCACTTCCACGGGCTGTCGGATTTCGACGGTCTCGACCTGCAACGCCGCAGGGTCATCGCCGACCTGCTGGTGAACTACAACGGTTGGTGAGCCGGTCTCCGGCACACCACCGCGTCTTCGTTCACTCCCCATGAGGGACATGCGCCCACGAGGCCATGTCCCTCAATTTATTTCCCGTCGTCCAGCGCAGTGCTGACGCCGCCGTGGTCAGCGTTGTCTGACGCATCTTCCACTTTCAACCCACCGGGTCCAGTTCCCGGTGGCGGGAATTGGCTCCATTATTCAATCTGGAGAGTTCCCATGTCTCAGAAACCTAATCCCTTTCTTCGCGGCTACTGGAATCTGAAAATCATCCGCACGCTGTGCATCAGCTACGAGGACGGAAGCCCGCATGTCTGGCGCAACATCCACGCGAGCCAGCAACACCTCTCCGACGAGGAACTGGTTTCATCGTCCTGCATCGTCGCCAGCGATTTCGCCGTGGTCAGCAATGGCCGCGAAGCCGTGAGCGCCGAGGTACTGGCCGAATGCGATGCCGGTGAAGGCGTCAGCGGCGAAGGTGTGATCGGTGCCGTGGTCTATGCCATCCATGGCGAGGACTTCGACGGCCGCCCAGTCCACGTCGGTGACGCCTATTCGGCCGAGGCCGCGCGGGAAGTGATGCAGCGCCTGAGTTTCGAGACCGGCTATTACAGCCGATGCTGGGAGATCAGCCGTGAGCACATCACGGTCGATACCTGGCACTACCTCGCCAACCTGGCGGACCTCGCCACGCCGGAGGCCATGCTGTTCATCGCCTTCCGGGTGCCGTACAGCCCGGCGATCGGCGTCAAGCTGATTTCCACGCCCTGGACGGACCAGAACCTGGAGCACGCCGAAGGCATCACCGCGGAGCAGCTTCGACAGGAGCATCGGAACAAGGGCATGCCGGACGACCTGGCGAACATCCTTGACCTGGCTGGCCAGGCCGATGTGCGCATCCTGATCCTCGACGCCGACGCACCTGCGCTGCTGGGCCTGCCGCTGGCTGAGTCCTAGCAGCCGCACGACGCGCCAATCTTCCTCTTTGTCCCCCATGCCAGCCCGTCTCCCAAGGAGCCGGGCTGGTCCATTTTCATAGGAGCAACCTCATGTTCCCCGACCTCATCTCACGCGCACCCGACTTCGAGCACCAGCTTGGAGCCTGCGTCAACGCCATGGGCCAGGACGACGCCATCGGCCAGATTCTGGTATTCCAGCGCACGCACGGCACGCTGCACATGCGCCATATCGCCAGCGCCGACCTGATGGACACCGACATTGACGACTACGAAATGGTCGTGTTCGACGGCGGCAACACCAGCGGCGACACGTGGAAGCACGTCTTCTTCCCGCGTCCGCGCGAGCACTACTTCGTGTACGAAGCCTGACCCGACCAGCCCCTTTCGAGGGGCTTTTTCTTTCCACGGCGTGCTGGAAAGACGGGAGCGACCGAATGCGCATTGTTTGCTGTCGCGCGCGCGAGGCCCGGACATGCTGCCCCCATGCCTGCTGACGTTGTCAGCGACATGCCAGGCAACCATCGGTCTTCGAGGTTGCCGCGCAGTTCCCACTGCGTGACCGAGCCAGCTCGCACCGCATCCATCCGCGAGCGGCCACCAGTCCTGGTGGCGGATGCTTTCGCCTTATCAACCCACCGCGGGGTTACGCACCTTTCCCCGCATGCGTGGGGCCGGTGTGTCTCCGCTTCATCCCAATGGAGATCCACCATGAGCACCACGTCCAACGAGAAATCGTATTTCGACCTCCACACCTCGGGCATCGGGTACATCCAGCGTGCCCGCGAGGTTCCCGTCCGGGGCGGCCGCCGTGCGCAGCCCTTCCTGGCATGCACCATCGCCGCACTGGTCGGTTCCGCCAAGGACCCCAGCTACCGCTACTTCGACGTCAAGGTCTCGGGTGCCGAGGCCAAGAAACTGGTCGAGCGCTACATCGGCGTTGACGATCCCAAGCAGCGGCCCCTGGTGCGCTTCCGCCTCGGCGACCTCTGGGGCGATGCGTACATCCGCGACAAGGGTGAGCACAAGGGCCAGGCCGCCGCGTCTCTGAAAGCACGACTGCTGAAGGCCGAGCCGCTTGACCGGGCCGAACTGGCTTCGATCAAGCAGCACGAGCTGATCACCCGCGGCATCGGCTACCTCAGCCGTCCGAAGGACGTCTCCCCCAAGGATGGCGATCCGTTCCTGTCGTGCTGCGTCGCGGCACTGGCCGGGCCTGTCGGTGAACCGGAATATCGGTACTTCGACACCATCGTCGCCACCCCTGAAGCCGAGCACCTGGTTCGCCGGTGCGTGCAGGCCATCGAAGGGGACCGCAAGGTGCTAATCGCCTTCCGTCTGAACGACATGAAGATCGATCCGTACATCCGCACCAAGGGCGAGCGCGCCGGGGAACCGGGAGCGAGCCTGGAATCGACGCTGGTCCACATCGGTCTCATCAAGATCGACGGCACCCAGGTCTATCCGACGAGCCAGGCGCAAGCCGAGGCGCCGCAAGCCGAGGACACACCCGCGCCCGAAGCCGAGGTTGCCGCCGACACCGCTGCCGACCAGCCTGTCGAGCCCGCCGAGCGCGAGCCCGCAGGCGAAGTCGAGGAGGAGCCGGCATTGGCTGCTTCGTTCTGAACCGGCATGGCCCCTCACGGGGCCTTGCCGTTCTCATCCCCGCAACCGCTGCGCCCCTTGGCGCCCAGCGCGTCTGCGTTCTTCATCCCCCGAGTTCCGCGTGGTTTCAGGGCCGCGCGGTTGTCGCATTTCTCCAAGGAGAACAACCATGTCTCTGGCATCCCGTTTTGCCCCGCAGTCCCCGATCCTGCGTTCCGATCGCCCACTCTCGGATGACCGCATCCGTTCCGTTGCTCCATCGATCTTTGCCGACGCTCCGCATGGGAGCCGGTCCGAACGGTATGCCTACATACCGACCGCGACCGTGCTGACCAAGCTGCGCCAGGAGGGGTTCGAGCCCTTCATGGTGTGCCAGACCCGCGTGCGCAACGAAGACCGGCGCGAATACACCAAGCACCTCATCCGACTTCGCCATGCCAGCCAGATCAACGGCGACGAGGCGAACGAGATCATCCTGCTCAACAGCCACGACGGCACGAGCAGCTACCAGATGCTGGCAGGCATGTTCCGGTTCGTCTGCCACAACGGCCTGGTCTGCGGTGACACCACCGCCGACATCCGCGTGCCCCACAAGGGCGACGTGGCAAGCCAGGTGATCGAAGGTGCTTACGAAGTCCTCGAAGGCTTCGAGCGCGTGCAGAACTCGCGCGACGCGATGCGCACCATCACCCTCGATGAAGGCGAAGCGGAAATATTTGCGCATTCCGCCCTCGCACTCAAGTATGACGACCCGGCCAAGTCCACGCCTGTCACGGAAAGCCAGCTTCTGACCCCGCGACGGTGGGACGACCGCAAGGGCGACCTGTGGGCCGTCTTCAACCGCTTGCAATTATGGGGAGCTCCCCATAACTGGACTTATGTGGACGACGTGCTTATGTGGAGCACCACCGGCAGACGTACCCAGAGCGGGTTTTGGCTGGGCGGTCACTCCACATAAAAATCACAGCCTGCGAAGCCAGCGCGTCAATTCCGCCCCATGCCACCGAACGCGCCCCGCCACGGGCACATCGAGCGAGTCGGGAAATACCTGAGAGAGCGCTTGCCGCTTCAGATCGAGATCGGCGCGCGCGTAGCGCATCGTGGTGGTGACACTGGCATGCCCGAGAAGTTGGCTGATGGTCGCGAACTCGACCCCGGACTTCAAAAGATGAACTGCCGTGGCGTGACGTAGGGCATGCGGATGAAGGCGCCGCCCTTGCGTGGCAGATCGATAGTCCGGAAGATACCTGCGCAGCAGGTACCGCACGCCGAATCGGGTCAGCGCTCCGCCGTTGCGATTGCGAAACACGATGGCTGTCGAGAGATCGGGCCCAGTCGGTATCTGCGTGGCGATGAGGTCGCGAAGCAGCTGCGCCGTTCGCGGCCACAACGGACACAGCCGGATCTTCTCGCCCTTGCCGTGCAAACGAACCTGTTCGGGTGGGTCAAGCCGTAGATCACAAACCCGAAGGTTGAGAACCTCCTGTACCCGCGCTCCCGTATTGAACATGAGGGCAAAGAGTGCATAGTCACGTTGACCGGCTGGCGAGCGGCGATCGATGTGGCTCATCATCGCCTGGATGTCTTCGCTCTCCGGATAGTCGATCGGCACTTCCGGCGCACCCCGTTTAAAGGGAATGTCGAGAATGCCTTGAACCAGACCGAGTTGCTCGGGGTGCTTGGCGCCGAGGTGCCGGGCGAAGGTATGCAATGCCGCCAGGCGCGCATTGCGCGTCCTGATCCCATTGCCGCGCTCGGCTTCGAGGTGGTCGAGAAAGCGCTCGATGCGTTCGGCCGTGAAATCTGTGATGCTGAGCGATTCAAGCCGCCGCCCGACATCACGCGCCGCGAACTGCATCCACAGGACGATCGCATCCCGGTAGCTGCGCAGCGTGTGGATGCTCAGGCCCCGCTGCATGGGCAGGTACTCCTCGAAAAAGGAGACCACGGTTCGGCCGAGGTCTGGGATGTTCAGGCGCTTCATGATTGCTCTCCCAGCACTTGCCGTCCGAAAGCGGCTTCAAAGCGCGAACTCGCCAGTCTGGCCACAGCGGGCACGAGCCTGAGATAGTGGATCGTCGACTCAATGGACACATGCCCGAGGTACAGCGCGAGCTTCGGTAGCAGCGCCTGCGGATCTCCTTGGCCACGATATGCCCGGATCAGAGTCTGTACAGCGAATGAGTGCCGCAGATCGTGGACACGTGGCACGCGCCCCTCGCCGTCTACGACTGCTGCGAGCTTGAATAGCCGACGAATCAGGCCCTCGAAACCCGCAGCGCTGTATGCGCGGATGCCACGCCGGGAGCGATTGCAAAGGAATGGGCCTTGATCCGGAGACTCCGTCGCGAATGCCGCGCGGCGCAGCAGATAGCGCTGCACCTCCATCTGTGTCGACTCAGAAAGTGGAACCAGCCGAGACTTGTGAAACTTGGACTCGAGGATGCGAAGCACACTGCCGTCGTCCTCGACATCTTCCACGCGCAGCCGCCGAACTTCCCCTGAGCGCAAGCCGGACGTGTAGAGCAGTATTGTTGCCATGCGTGCGACGGTCGGGTACAAAGGGCAATTGCTGCGCCACGCCAGCTGATCTGCGGCGGCCAACATGTGGGCGATCTGCTCGGGTTCGACAATCACTGGCCGCACGTAGGGGCGCAAGCGGCTGAAAGCATCGACGTCGGGCACGAAGAATGTCGCATCCGATCGGCGGCGGTATAGACAGAACCGGTGCACGATCTGCTCGGCTTTGCGACGGGAGTTGGCGTGCAACCCTGCTTGGCTGCCGCGCCAGCCCTCATACAAGGAACGGTCAAGGTCTTGGGCGCCGTTCTGTGCCAGATAACGATCGAGCCGACAGAGTACATGTTCGACACCACGGTAGCGTAGACCGAGGGCGCGGTAATGTCGAAGATAGGCGGCGCTCTCTTGAGCGAAGATCGAGGGATGCAATTGGGCGGCACTCATACGGCACCTCCGATCGCGGGGCTCGGCACTTGCAGCGCCACATCGCGCAGCAGTTCAGACTGAAGCCGCAGATAGACGCTGGTGCTGACCAGGTTTCGGTGCCCCATCAGATCGCCGATCGCCTTCATCCCGACGCCTCGCTGAAAGAGTCGATGCGCGAACGCATGACGCAGGGAGTACGCCGAGTAGCTATCGATCGGCAGTCCGCTGCGTCGTGCCCGGGTTCGGAACATGTAGCTGGCCGCGAACTTGGTCATCTGTGCCAGCGGCGCGGAACCTCGAAGGAAAAGCCAGGGAAGATCGGTTGGCGGACGGGCCAACTTGAGGTAGTCATCGAGGATGCTCAGGGTCACGTCGTGCAGCGGGAGTACCAGCGTCGATCGGGTCTTGGGCTGCCAGACGGTCAGTGTGCGTGCCCGCCAGTTGATCGAGTCGAGGGTGAGATAGGTCGACTCGCCCGTGCGCAAACCATAGTGCGCCATCAAGTGCAGCATCGCGTGATCGCGGCGGCCAACCCGATCTCGGCGATCAATCGACTCCAGCAGGCGTTCGATAAGCGGCCACGGCATGGCCCGCGGTGGAAGCTCCCTGCGAAAGCCCCTGGCCAGATCGACTTGGTCCAGCCGTTGTGGCAACCATCCCTGTCGGTAGCAGTCCTGCAGGAACGCCCGAATGCAATGGATCGCCGTAATCAGAGTGGTTCTGACAAGTTCGGGGCCCCGGAGCTGGATGTATGAATCCAAGGCTGTCAAAGACAGATCCGCCAGCGGCCGACCAGGCGGCAATGTTCGCCGCAGAAAATCTGAGATCCAGTGGTGATAGCCAGCGACGGTGGACGCGGCAAGGCCACGTCGCCGCGTCAGTCGCGTGCAAAACTCCTGTACCACCGCATCAAGTGGATCTGTGGATGCTGGCTTCTCCACGAGCCGGCCAATGGAGCGCAGATAGCGGGCGTACGTCGAGCATGTGTGGCGACACCTGCTGCATCGGCGAGCGAGGCGACGAAATGTGCGTTCAAGAACATCGGCCTCCAGGACAGCGCCGGGCGTAGGGCCGATGGCATGAAGCGCTTGCTGAGCCCAATAGAGATGCGTGCGGCAACTCTTGTTGGGATAGCCGGCACGAAGGAGCCAGGCGGCGAACGGTTCGAGATCATCAGCGTAGCGATCCTGATCGTATCGGGAATGGACACGGACGAAAACTTGCGTGAGTGCGGACATAGAACCTCCAGACGGGGGTGATCCCCGCAGACAACCTACGCCTCACGCTGTCAGTTATGTGGAGAAGAACAGCATAGCCCTGGTGCTGACTACCGTCTGTCGACGGTGCTCCACATAAGCGCGTCGTCCACATAAGTCCAGGAGAACCTCGTCAAAGGGGGGCTGAGTGGACGCTCGGCCAACGGCCGCCATCAACGCACCCGTCCGGTGCAAGGCATCGACCAGAACCTGCGCCTGAACCGGGCGCTGTGGCTCCTGGCCGAAGGTATGCGCCAACTCAAGGCGTGATGCCAAGCGGACCTCGCCCATCTCGGGCGAGGCCCATTCCCTCTCATCCACCGGGTGCCGTCGGCGGCCCGTCATTCATCATCAGGAGAACCATCATGGCAACCACATCGGCGCCCGAGAGATCGGTATCGCCCATCGTCGTTCCGGGCCAGCTCACGCTGCGCACCATCCGCGGCAAAAACGGCCCGTTCACGGTGGGTCGCCTCGCCACGCACCTCGGTGTGTTCGAGGTCAAGGACCCCGAGCTGGAGCAATATCCCGAAGGCAAGTACGACGGGGAGTTCATCATCCGCTACATCTTTCCGAGGTCCTATCCGGTCGGTGGCGGCATGCGGTTCGAAATCCGCGCCAGCCTCGACGGAATGACGCTCAACGGCATCGACAAACTGAGCCGTGACGAAGCACGCAGTTTCGCCACCCAGGATGTCGATCCCCTCGATGAAGAGCAAGGGACGCAGCCTGCGGCAACGCCGGCCAAGCCCGCCAAGGTGTCCAGGCCCGCCAAGCCCGCCCCCGAGCAGGTGTCTGCGGACCCTCTCGTCGATACCACGCCCTTCGGCGTGGATGCACCGACGCCCGCTGCGGCTGCTGCCCCCGGCGGCACCGAAGACGGCGACGCCGGACTGTTCGGCCTGCTCTGGCCGCTGGGCGAGTCCGTGAAACTGGATTCGACCATCGACCGCCGCACCTTGCGCGCGCAGATCGCCCGCCTGGGTGAACTGGGTTACGCGCTGGACTTCAAGACGCAGGAGTGGAGCCGCCAGGCCGAACTGCAACCTGCGTGATCGCAGACGCCGCATCCGCGGTGTTCTTCATCCACCCGCCGGGGTTACTTCCCCATGCGGGGGAGGCTCCGGCTTTCTTCTGGAGGTTTTCATCATGTCCACCATCGCTTGCGATGCACCTCATTCCACGCTGGACGAACCCGCGTGGCGCGCGGTCTGCAAGACGGCCGCCGAGCACGCCCAGCGTGGTTGCGGCCTGTCCTGGGATCACTGGGTCACGCTTTTCAGTTCTGAGATCGACACGCAAGCCAGTCGATTGCCGCAGGACCAGCGCACTCAAGCGCTGGAGATCGCAGCCCGGGAATGGGACTACGCAACGCCTGCCGAACGGCAGGAAACCCAGGACTGGAATGCGGAGCATGGTCACTGCTCGCATGGGATCGAGTTCGGCTACTGCCCGGCCGGTTGTGATCGCGACGATGACGACTGGGACTGAGGGCAAAGCATAGGTTCCTTCGCCGCACACGCGGTATTCCATCACCCGCTGGGGGTTCTCCCCCACGGGGAGGCCTCCGGCTCCATTTTTCAGGAGGCCTCTCATGGGCTGGTATTTCTCCCCCCAATCGCGGTCTGAACTGATCGCGGAACTGATCGCACCGCAAGAGACCGAGCGCGCCAGCGTCAAGGTCATCGCCCACGCGCTGCGCGGCAACGTCCTCTGGTCCGTCACGGAAGTGACGGCCAAGGTCGAAGGCGTGCATCGTCATCTGGCGCCGGGCCAATCCCTGCGCTACATCCGTTGCGATCTGCTCGAACGCAGCGGCGGCCAGTGGGGCTACAAGCCGCTGGACGAGTCCATGCACCCGTACTACTACTCGTGCCCGCTGTCCTATCTGGATCTCGCACCGGAGCAGTCCGCCGACTGGCGTGCAGGCGTTCGCGCCTACCACGCGCGGCGGCGCACACCCACGGCACCTGCGGCACCCACCGCAGCGCTGATGGCCTGAGCCAGGAGGAACCGACATGGACTCGATCCTGGCTGCGCTTCCGCCCTCGCTGTTGAAGCTCGTTGAAGGGAGTTTGTCCAACGACGAAGTTTCGTCCGACGAGGAAATGCTGGAGTACTTCATCAGCAACGGTCTCACCGAGGAACAGGCACGGCAGGCACTGACCTACCGCGACCAGTACCTCAACAACATCTACCTGGAGGGCTTCACGCCAATCACTTCGGTAGATGAGGCGCTGCACTTCAACCCGCACACCCGGCAGTTCGAGCCGGACTGAGCGGCTTTCTTCCACCCCCTGGGGCAGTACTTGCCCCAGCGGGCGGTGCTGTTCCCGTTCATCCGAGGACACCACCATGCCCGCAAACACTTCTTCCACCACGCTGTATCGCATCGACGAATGCTCCGACGTGATGGCCGACGCTTGCGTCGGCGATGACCAGGGCAATCTGATCTTTCTGTCGATCTGGGCGCGCGACACCGCCGTCCAGCAGTTCCTCGCTCGTCTGACCCTCGGGCGCGACGAACAGGGCCTGGACCAGTTCCACGTCATCACCGACCAGGGCGGCAGCGTCCCGGTGTTCGTCAGCAACGTCGATCGCCTGGAAAAGCGCATGACCCGCGCCTACCGGCGAACGCTGTTCGGTTCGCTGTCCAACGTGTGGCTGTTCGACCGCCGCTGCGTCAAGCCCGACAAGGCCAACGCCAGCGCACTGGCATTGCTGCCCAAGGGCAGCGCCCACCGGCTTGACCGCCTGTGGATGCTGGTACGGGACACCTGCCCACTTCCGCTACTCGACCACTGGCGCGAACCCGTGCTGGAACTGCTACAGACCCGCGAGATGCTGGCCCGCCTTCCGTTCGCCCTCGGGCCGCTGGAAGGCCATCGGCTCGCCATCGATGTGCCGGCGCTGACCCTGGCGCTGGGCTCTCTGATCCGCAGTGACGTGCTCACCGCCTATCCCTATCCGGCCAAGATTTGGACGCCGGAAGCGGTAGCGGCTTGACCCACCCGCGAGAGCACGCCAAGGCGTGCTCTCGCACTTCATCCCCGCCAACCAGGAGACTTCCATGGCCCTCATGTTCCCGCGGCTCGCCCGCAATTTCGCCAAGAACGGGTATTACCCGACCGACGAACCCACGCTCGAAAGAGCCCTCAACGCACTGATGCCCAGCGATGGGCCGATGTGCATCCTCGATCCCTGCGCCGGCGAAGGCGTGGCGATCGCCGAAGCCGCTCATGCCCTCGGGCGCGAGCAGGCCAAGGCGTTCGCCGTCGAGTTCGACGCGGAACGGGCACGCCATGCCCGCGGCCTGGTCGATCACTGCCTGCACGCGGACCTGATGGACACGATGATCTCCAAGCAATCGTTCGGGCTGCTCTGGCTCAACCCACCGTATGGCGACCTGTCCAAGGACGTCAACGGCAACATCGGCTATCAGGGCCAGGGCCGTGCCCGCTTCGAGAAGCTCTTCTATCAGCGCAGCCTCTCGCTATTGCAGTATGGCGGCGTGCTGGTCTTCATCGTCCCCGGCTACGTGCTCGACGCCGAGCTGGTCGGCTGGCTGACGCGCCACTACACCGATCTGCGGATCTACCGAGCGGTGGAGACGCAGTTCAAGCAAGTGGTGATCTTCGGCCGCAGGGTGCGTCAGCGCGAGCTGGCACCCGATGGGCTCAAGGCCGTGCGCAATCTGCTGCTGCAGGTCGGGCTTGGTGAAGTCGAAGCCGAGGAGCTGCCGAGCGAATGGCCGTTCCTGCCGTACATCGTCCCCGCCAGTCCGGCCGAGCCAGAGCACTTCTTCCGCGTGACGATGGAGCCGGAGCAGTTCGCCGATGAAGTCGGCCGGCTGCAAGGCCTCTGGCCGTCGCAGGACACGCACCTGGGGGCCGCGCAGCAGTCGCTGCGTCCGCCAGCGCGTGCCTTGTCCCACTGGCATCTCGCCCTGGCCCTGGCCGCGGGCGCGATCTCGGGGGTTGTGCGCTCCAAGACCGGGCGCGTGCTCGTCGTCAAAGGTGACACCCACAAGGACAAGACGCTTCAACGCGAATTCACCGAACGCGAAGACGGCTCCATCGCCGAGACCCGCATCCTCACCGACAAGTTCGTGCCCGTCATCCGCGCGTGGGACATGACGCCCGGCTCCGCTACACGGGGCGAGGTCCTGACCATCCGTTAATCCACCGGACGCGCTGCCGTCCTGCTGTACCACCTCGAAGGAGAAACACCCATGTTCTCAAGCCTGTTCAAGCGGCCCGCGCCGCAGAAGCAACCGTTGTTCGCACCAGGTACGTTGCAGTTGAGCGAGAAGGTGCATTGGCTGGCCCGCAAAGGCCTGATCGACCCCTTGGCTCTTGTCCAGCGCCATGTGCGCGGTGACTGGGGCGAGACCGATGAGGCCACCCGTCAAGCCAAAGATGTCGCAATCCGTGGGGACGATCCGATGATCTCCCACTTCAGGATCACGCCCGAACTGGTGTTGATCGTCAAAACCAGCGAGGACCACCAGACCACGGTGATCCAGCTTCCCGAAGAACGGGACATGATCTGACAGCACCATCGTCGTCTTCATCCACCTGACGGAGCCACTTCACTCCGCCAGGGGTGTCGTGGCTCAATGACTCATCAAGGAGGAGCCCATGGCATCACATCGCGTTGAAACCTACTGCCACAGGCTGGCGTTTCCAATCGGTGCGCTCATCTTCAGCAGAGGCATCGACCGCCTGGTCCGCACGGGTCGCCTCGACCCGATCCCGTACTTCAGGCGCCACACCCGTGGCGACTGGGGCGACGTCAACCTCCAGCAATGGCAGGCCAACAGCACTGCACTGCAATCAGGTGCATCGCTGGAATCCCGCTACGTGATCCATCCGGGGCTGGCCATCCGCATCGTCACCGATGCGCAGCGCAGCGCCACCGTCATCGTGCTGCCGTCCGAAGACTGAGCACGATTCACCAGCAGGCCGCCACGGCCGGCAACTTCGACCACCTCGGCCAAGCGCCGATTTCCTTCCCACTGCGGGGCATGCCATTGCCCCGCTGGGGGTGGTGCATGCCCCATTTTTCATTGGAGCATCACCATGTCCCTCGATCTCGAAACCACTGCCGCTGAAGCCGCGCCCGTACAGGGCGAACTGCTCGATGCGGAATCTTCCCCTCTGACCCTGAGCCTTCAGGATTTCGTCGGCGAGTTCGGTGACGAACTGCTCGACGCCCTCAACAGCGCCAACCCGCCGGTCTATAACGGCCAGCCGCAGGCGCACCGACAACTCATCGTCGCCAGCCTCAAGCGCAAGCTCTTCCAGGCCCAGGCCGAAGTCGTCCACGCCGCCGCGGAGCTGCTGATCGATCGTGGCGAACGCGCCGCGATCGTCAATGGCGAAATGGGCTGCGGTAAGACGACCGTCGGCATCGCCACGGCCGCCGTGCTCAACGCCGAAGGCTACCGCCGCACCCTGGTTCTTTCCCCGCCGCACCTTGTTTACAAGTGGCGGCGCGAGATCCAGGAAACAGTGGCGGGTGCCAAGGTGTGGGTGCTCAACGGGCCGGATACGCTCGTCAAGCTCATCAAGCTGCGCGAGCAGTTGAACGTCCAGCCCACGGGCCAGGAGTTCTTTGTCTTGGGCCGGGTCAGGATGCGGATGGGGTTCCACTGGAAGCCCGTCTTCACCCAGCGACGCACCCGTCACGGCAACGTGGCGGCTTGCCCGGACTGCGGCACGGTCATCACCGACCTCGACGGCGAGCCGGTCAACCCGGTCGCACTCCAAGCCGAGGAATACCGCAGGAAGTGCAGCCATTGCGCCGCGCCCCTGTGGACGCTGATCCGCCCACGCAGCCTGTCTGGCAGCGACCAGTCCTCAGCCGTGCTGAAAGCCTTGAAGCGCATCCCGACTATCGGGGAAGTCACCGCGCAGAAGCTGATGCAGAAGTTCGGCGACGGGTTCCTGGCGTCGATGCTGGGCGACAACATCCATGAGTTCATCAACCTCATGGACGGCAACGGCGAGCTGGTGTTTTCCGACCGTCAGGCCACGCGCATGGAGCGTGCGATGGCCAACATGGAGTTCGGCTTTGGCGAGGGCGGCTACCAGCCGTCCGAGTTCATCAAGCGCTACCTGCCGCAAGGCACGTTCGACCTGTGCATAGCGGACGAGGCTCACGAGTACAAGAACGGTGGCAGTGCCCAGGGCCAGGCCATGGGCGTGCTGGCGGCGAAGGCTCGCAAGACCTTGCTGCTGACAGGCACGCTGATGGGCGGCTACGGGGACGACCTGTTCTACCTGCTGTTCCGAGCCCTGCCTGGGCGGATGATCGAAGACGGCTACCGCCCGACCACGAGCGGCAGCATGACCTCGGCGGCCATGGCGTTCATGAGGGACCACGGGGTCCTCAAGGACATCTACTCCGAAAGCACCGGCACGGCGCACAAGACGGCCAGGGGCACCAAGGTATCGGTGCGCACGGTCAAGGCTCCCGGCTTCGGGCCGAAGGGGGTCTTGCGGTGCATCCTGCCGTTCACGATCTTCCTCAAACTCAAGGACATCGGCGGCAACGTCCTGCCGCCGTATGACGAGGAGTTCCGTGAAGTCGCAATGGACACGGCGCAAGCCGCGGCCTACCGCGACCTGGCGGGTCGGCTGACCGCGGAGCTGAAACAGGCTCTGGCGCGACGCGATACGACGCTGCTGGGTGTGGTGCTCAACGTGCTGCTGGCCTGGCCGGACTGCTGCTTCCGGTCGGAAACCGTGGTGCATCCGCGCACGCGCAACACCTTGGCGTTCGTCCAGGCTCAGTTCAACGAGTTCGAGGTGACGCCGAAAGAGCGCGAGCTGATCGACATCTGCAAAGAGGAGAAGGCGCAGGGCCGCAAGGTTCTGGCCTACACGGTCTATACCGGCACGCGCGACACCACGTCGCGCTTGAAGGTATTGCTGGAGCAAGAAGGTTTTCGGGTGGCAGTGCTGCGCGCAAGCGTGGACGCCAGCCGCCGCGAAGACTGGATCGCCGAGCAACTGGACCGTGGCATCGACGTGCTCATCACCAACCCCGAGCTGGTCAAGACGGGCTTGGACCTGTTGGACTTCCCGACGATCGTTTTCATGCAGTCGGGCTACAACGTGTACTCGCTCCAGCAGGCGGCACGCCGCTCCTGGCGCATCGGACAGAAACAGCCGGTGCGCGTGATCTACCTCGGCTACGCCGGTTCCTCGCAGATGACCTGCCTGGAGCTGATGGCCAAGAAGATCATGGTCTCGCAGTCCACCTCCGGCGACGTGCCCGAATCGGGCCTGGATGTGCTCAACCAAGACGGTGATTCCGTCGAAGTCGCGCTGGCCCGGCAACTGGTCGCCGCCTGATCCCCACGCCAACGCCGGCCTCGCGCCGCCGGCTTTCCATTGTTCCCACCTTGCAGCCACGCCCACGGTCTCCGTGGACGTGGCTGCATCTTCACTGGCCCCTTCGGGGGCCTTTTTCTTTGGAGGGAGGCTTTCGGTAAATCGGGCGCTGCCTGGTTCGCATTGTTTGCTGCCGCTCGTGGCCCGAGCGGCGATGGTGAGGGCTCGATGTTTCAGGACGACGCGCCATGTGCCCCTCTCCACCCTGGTTTCACCATCCCGAACGCCGCCTGCTGGCGGGTTTTCTCGGCCTGCTTTGGTCGGTGCTGGCCGGTGGCTGCGCGACGACGACCGCGCCGGTCGCGCCCCACACCATCGAGGAAGTCTCGGCCGCGCCCGAACCCGAGGCGCCGGAGTACATCCCCGTCGTGCGCTACGGCCGCTATACCCTCGTGGAACTCGCACCCACGGCGGCGCAGCGCGACCTGCTTTTGCAGACCATCGATGTCGCCATGCCGGAAGACGCCCGCGCCACGGTCGGCGACGGGCTGCGGCATGTGCTCAGGCGCAGCGGTTACCGACTCTGCGAAACCGCGCATGCCGTGGTCGAGCTGTACGCACTGCCACTGCCGGCAGCGCACTTGCACCTCGGCCCCATGACCCTGCGCGATGCGCTGCTCACGCTGGCTGGCCCGGCCTGGGAACTGCATTCGGATGACCGCGCACGGCAAATCTGCTTCGAGCGGCCCGGCGACAGCATGGCCGCCGACAACGCCCACGCGCTGCCCGCCACCGAGGCGGCGCAGACCTTTCCGCTGGCGCCCGCGGCATCGGGAGGCCAGCCATGAACAGCCCGCAGCCCGCCCATCGTTCAACGGCCGCCGTGGTGGTGCAGAGCCTGATGTGGCTCTGGCTGATCGGCCTCAGTGTCCTCGTTGCCCTGGGTTACCAGGCGATGAACGACCAGGCCGACCAGGAGCGCCTGGATTCCCGCCTGCAACGCCTCGAAGCGCAGGCAACAGGCCTGGCCGAGACCATCGAGGCCATCCAGCAGCGTCCGGCCGTCGCAACGGCGGCGGATCTCAAAGACATCCGCCAATTCCTGGAAGCTCGTGCAGCCCAGGTCGAGAAAACGCTGAGCGCCTATGCCGCTGCCGACGACCTTCAGGCGCTGCGCGCCGAAGTCGAGCAGGTCAAGGCGCGGCAGACCGCTGCGCGCGCCGCTACACCCGCCCAGCCGCGCACCAGGAACAAGCCCACCGCCAAGCCCGAACCACCGCCGCTCCCGTTCCGCATCGTCGGGGCCGAACTGCGTGCCGGCGAGCGCAGCGTGTCCGTCGCGCCAAGCAATGGCGACTTCACGCCCGACCAGCTTCAGGTGCTGCTACCCGGCGATGCGGTCGGCCCGTGGCGCTTGCAGGCCGTCGAGGGCAACACCGCCGTGTTCCAGGCCGGCGACCAGACCCGCCGCGTGGCGATCCCCTGACCGGAGCAGATCGCATGAAGCCATCGATCATCCTTTCCGCGCTCTTGCTGGCGTCCACCCAGTGGCCCGCCTGGGCGCAGCAGCCCGCCACAGCCCCCGCCCGCAATGCGCAAAGCCAGGAGCGCCCGCTGGTCGCTCGCGTTCTGGATGACCGGGTGGCGAGCGACTGGGGCCTGCAACCGCAGGAGTGGGCGCGCTACCGCGAACTGATGGACGGGCCGCTGGGCATCTACTCGCCCAACCTGGACCCGCTGTCGGCCCTGGGCATCGAGGCCCGCACCGACGAGGAACGGCGCCGCTACGCAGAGCTGCAGGTGCAGGTCGAAGCGCGCCGCGTGGAGAAGCTGCTTGCCTATCAGCGCGCCTACGACGAGGCCTGGCAGCGCCTGAACCCCGGCATGCAGCGAGTGAACCTGCCGGACGACAAGCCGGTCGCCGGAGCCACGCGCGGCTCCGGCCGCACAGCGGTGTTCGTCAAGGACGGCTGCGATGCCTGCGGCCAGCTCGTGCAGCGCCTGCAATCGGCGGGCACCGAATTCGATCTGTACATGGTCGGCAGCCGCCAGGACGACGGGCGCATCCGCGACTGGGCCAAGCGCGCGAACGTCGATCCGGCGCGCGTGCGCCGCGGCACCATCACGCTCAACCACGACGGCGGTCGCTGGCTGTCGCTGGGCCTGCCCGGCGACTTGCCCGCAGTCGTGCGCGAGGTGAACGGCCAATGGCAGCGCCAGCCGTAGTCGCCACCTCTGTTTCGCAGTTCTTGCGCGCACTGACGCTCGCCGCCGGCCTGGGCGCCTGCGTCGCCCAGGCCCAGGCCCAGGAGGTTCCGCCGCCGGCCTACCAGCTCGCCGCGCAGCGCGCAGGCATCCCCTCGACGGTGCT
>JAVMKC010000106.1:52776-60809 GCA_031732795.1 Accumulibacter sp.
CGCCGCCGGCCTACCAGCTCGCCGCGCAGCGCGCAGGCATCCCCTCGACGGTGCTCTACGCCGTGGCCTTGCAGGAGAGCGGCATCCGCCGCAATGGGCGCATCGTCCCGTGGCCGTGGTCGCTCAACGTCGCCGGCCAGTCGCGCCGCTATGCGACCCGCGCCGACGCCTGCGCGGGCTTGCAGCGGGCGATGCGCTCCACGCCGCACACGCGCATCGACGCGGGTCTGGGCCAGATCAACCTCGGCTACCACCAGCAGCGCTACGCCACCGCGTGCGACCTGCTGGACCCGTACCGCAACCTCGCCATCGCCGCCGAGATCCTGCGCGAGCAGCACACCCCCGGCGAGGACTGGTTGCTCGCGATCGGCCGCTATCACCGTCCTGCGGGCGGTGAGCCCGCCGCCCGCTATCGCCGCAGCGTGTCGCGCCACCTTGCCCGCGTACAGGGCGCGCGCGCAACCGCCGCGGTTCTCGCCGCACGCCAGGAGACATCCCCATGACGACATCCCATCTGGCCTTGCGGGGCCTGCTCGTACTGCTGGCAGGCTTGCCGCTGGCCTCGCTTGCCGGCGAGCCGCTGATCGTGGTCGAAGACCGCGGCGGCGCGTCGGCGCTGCCGTACTACGAAGCCCTGAACCTCCAGCCGCGTGCCAACGCGCCGGCCCGGCCGCCGATCCCGACACCCCAGGTTCCCGCCACGCCGGCGGACGAGGCCGCGATGCTGCCGGTGCGCAGCGCCAAGCTCACGCCCGGCACCGTCGCGCGGCGGGTCATCGAGGCCCCGGGCCTGCGTCCTTTCGTGGTCGTCGGCGACGACGAGGCGTCCCATGCCTGGCTTCGCCGCCAGGCGACCGCGCTGCGCGAGCGTGGCGCGGTCGGCCTGGTGGTCAACGTCGAGACCATGCAGGGCCTGGCGCGGCTGCGCGCACTGGTGCCCGGTGTACCCCTCGCGCCCGCGTCCGGCGACGACCTGGCCGAGCGCCTCGGCTTGCGGCACTACCCGGCGCTGATCACGGCCACCGGCATCGAGCAATGAAGCCATGTCGGGGAAACAGCCGGTCGAGGTACTGCTTCGCCCAGCGGTGGAGCTATACACCGTTGCCGCATGCGCGGGCGCCGCGTTTCTGTCCCTGGTGGCCCCATGGTCGCTCGCGCTGAGCCCGTCCATGGGCGTCGGCAGCGCGCTGGCGTTCGGCGCCTACGGCGCGATCCGCTACCGCGATGCCCGCGTCATCCTGCGCTACCGGCGCAACATCCGCCGCCTGCCGCGCTACGTGATGACCAGCAAGGACGTGCCGGTCAGCCAGCAGCGGCTGTTCGTGGGGCGCGGTTTCCTGTGGGAGCAGAAGCACACCCATAGGCTGATGCAGACGTACCGGCCGGAGTTCCGCCGCTACGTCGAGCCGACGCCGGCCTACCGGCTGGCTCGACGGCTGGAAGAACGATTGGAGTTCGCGCCGTTCCCGCTGTCTGGGCTGTCCGCGCTTACCGGCTGGGACGTGCCTTTCAACCCGGTGCAGCCGCTTCCGCCCGTGGGCGGCTTGCCCCGTCTGCACGGCATCGAGCCCGACGAGGTGGACGTCAGCTTGCCGCTCGGCGAGCGCGTCGGTCACTCGCTGGTGCTGGGCACCACGCGCGTCGGCAAGACCCGGCTGGCCGAACTGTTCGTGACCCAGGACATCCGGCGCGTGAACGCCGCGGGCGAGCACGAGGTGGTGATCGTCATTGACCCCAAGGGCGATGCCGATCTCCTGAAGAGGATGTACGTCGAGGCCAAGCGCGCGGGCCGCGAAGGCGAGTTCTACGTCTTTCATTTGGGCTGGCCGGACATTTCCGCGCGCTACAACGCCGTGGGGCGCTTCGGCCGCATCAGCGAGGTGGCCACCCGCGTCGCGGGGCAGCTTTCCGGCGAAGGCAACAGCGCGGCGTTCCGCGAGTTCGCCTGGCGCTTCGTCAACATCATCGCGCGCGCCCTGGTGGAACTGGGACAGCGACCGGACTACATGCTGATCCAGCGGCACGTCATCAACATCGACGCGCTGTTCATCGAGTACGCCCAGCATTACTTCGCCAAGACCGAGCCCAAGGCCTGGGAGGTGATCGTCCAGATCGAGGCCAAGCTCAACGAGAAGAACATTCCGCGCAACATGATCGGGCGCGAGAAGCGCGTGGTGGCGCTGGAGCAGTACCTCTCGCAGGCACGCAACTATGACCCGGTGCTGGATGGTCTGCGCTCTGCTGTCCGATACGACAAGACCTATTTCGACAAGATCGTCGCCAGCCTCTTGCCGCTGCTGGAGAAGCTCACCAGCGGCAAGATCGCGCAGCTCCTGGCCCCGAACTACTCCGACCTGGCCGACCCGCGCCCGATCTTCGATTGGATGCAGATCATCCGTAAGAGGGCCATCGTCTATGTGGGCCTGGATGCACTCTCCGACGCCGAGGTCGCCGCAGCGGTCGGCAACTCGATGTTCAGCGATCTCGTGTCGGTCGCCGGGCATATCTACAAGCACGGGATCGACGACGGCCTGCCGGGCGCATCGGCCGGTGCGCGCGTGCCCATCAATGTCCACGCCGACGAATTCAACGAGTTGATGGGCGACGAGTTCATTCCATTGATCAACAAGGGGGGTGGCGCAGGCCTCCAGGTCACCGCGTACACGCAGACCCTCTCGGACATCGAGGCCCGCATCGGCAACCGCGCCAAGGCCGGTCAGGTGATCGGCAACTTCAACAACCTGTTCATGCTGCGTGTGCGCGAAACCGCGACCGCTGAACTGCTGACTCGGCAACTGCCGAAGGTCGAGGTCTATACCACCACCATCGTCAGCGGCGCGACCGACAGCTCCGACATTCGCGGGGCGACGGATTTCACGTCGAACACCCAGGACCGCATCAGCATGTCCAGCGTGCCGATGATCGAGCCGTCGCACGTCGTCGGCCTGCCCAAGGGCCAGTGCTTCGCGCTGCTGCAGGGCGGCCAGCTTTGGAAAGTGCGCATGCCGCTGCCGGCCCCGGACCCGGACGAGGTGATGCCGGCAGACTTGCAGCAACTGGCCGGGTACATGCGCCAGAGCTACAGCGAAGCGACGCAGTGGTGGGAGTTCACCAGCGCCCCGGCATTGCAGGACGCAGCCTTGCCTGATGATCTGCTGGATGACGCCGCGCTAGCCGAACCGGCCGCCTTTGGCGCAGGCGATACGGATAGCGACGAGGCAGCGCCATGAGCGACGCGGCCAGCACCACCCAGCGAGAGCAGAACCGCCGTCGGGGTTTGATTATCGGCACGATAACGCTGCCATTTCGGCTGCTCGGGGTGCTGATCGGCTCGCTGCTGTTCTCGATCGTGATGGAGTGCGTCGGCATGCACCTGTTCTGGAAGGATCAGGGCTGGCGCCATTCCCAGCAGATGTTGCAGTACGAGCTGGGGCATCTGTCCAGCCACTTCACGCGCAGCGTCGTCGTACAGGAGCCGGGCCGCACGGCGCACGAACTGGTGGATACCGGCTACGAATGGGTTTTCGTGCGCTCGGGGCTGCTGGAGCGTATGAGCCAGACTGCCGAGCGTGCGCGCACGCCCAGCCAGGGGCAGACGCTCAATTTCCGCTACTACATCAGTCAGGTCTATGTCTGGGCCGAGAACTACCTGATTGCCGCGGCCTTCACCACCCTCACGTTCCTGGTGCGCCTGCTGGTTCTGGTGCTCACGCTGCCGCTGATCTTCACCGCGGCGTTCGTCGGCCTGATCGACGGTCTTGTGCGGCGGGACGTGCGCCGGTTCGGCGCGGGCCGGGAATCCGGCTTCATCTACCACCGCGCGAAGGCGAGCCTGATGCCGCTGGCCGTGCTGCCGTGGATCACGTACCTGGCCTTGCCGATCTCGGTGCATCCACTGCTGATCCTGCTGCCCAGCGCCGCCTTGCTGGGACTGGCCGTGAGCCTGACTGCGGGTAGCTTCAAGAAGTACTTATAACCACACACAGCACCGAATATCGACGTTCGGTGCATATTTAGAACCGAAAGAGATCAAGAGCTCTCCGTCCGGAGCAGCCACTCAATCTGTCGCCGTGCTGTGGAGATGATCTGTCCAAAGATTCGCTCCTCAACATCCGGCTCACGATTTCCAGTAGGAAAGTCGGCAGACCTGCCTCCACCGACCAACAAAACCTGAACAGCAGAGCCAACGTACTTTGTCAGTTCATGCCTATAGCCGATTGCCTGTACGTAATCACCGTGATTCAGCGCGTGGCTTGGCCGTTTGAATTCGATCAATAAGTACTTGCCGCTCAGATTCTCGTTGAGAAGCAGGTCAGGACGTTTGTCGGCCTTGTCTCCCGTATAGACCTTCCCAAGAACATCTTCCACTTGTCGCCGCAATGTGCTGTTTGAGCTGAACAGGGAATACTCCGGACCAAACACCCACAAGTTACGTTCCAGGGCTTTGTGCAAGACGGCCTCGGTAGTTGTTGCGTCACGAACAAGCAGTTCCAGTTGATCAAGAAAAACTTGGCGCGCTGCGGCTTGCTGAACCAGGAATGCCATCTCTGCCAAGCCAAACTCATCCAGCCGCTCGGCCACCACTGCAACGTCGCTCGAAGTTGCTTCCGCAATGTGCTCAAGAAGAATACGGTAATCGGATCGTTCCATTGCCTCCAGCAACACATTCACCACCGGCTCGACCTTGCTCTCCGGTTCGCCGTAATACTTGTCGAGGATTTTCTTGATCGCCCGATCTGCAAAAACCCTTTTGTGTTCCGGCAGCGCTGAGAGTCGAGTAAGGATCGCTTTTTGCAGTCGAGCCTGTGCAAGCTGGATCTCTTGCCGGTACTGCTGCTCATACGCCTCCCGGAGAATGGGCTGGACGTATGCCTCAACCTCCTTCAAAAGTTCACTATTCTCAACGGCAGCATCCCAACCAGCAGTGATGTGATCGCGCAGTCCGTCCGCCTCGACTTCGCCGTAGAGCTTGCGAAGTAACTTGCGCGGGAAGTCATCCCGTTGATCCAAGCCAAAGAATCCTGGCCGCCCCACGGCCTTGCCATCCACGCGCAAGGTAATGCCAGGCTGACGCAATCCTGACTTGCCATCGCTGATAGAGAACCGCAGTTTCACCTTGCCCACATTTGGCAAGGACTGATCCTGCTCTGCATAACGCCCTGATACGTCGTCAACATCCAGACGCTTGTCGTCAACCGTGATCGCGAAGTCATCCTGCCGACCGTAATCCTGTAACAGGATCTGGCGTAGGCGGTTGGCATCCGGGTAAGCCAAACCCTGGTGCAAGTCGTTGAGCGTAATGGTTGTCCCGTGGAGTTCGGGCGCGCACGGTTCGCTGTGCAAGCTGATATCCAACTGCTCGATATCTTCAACGCGCGCAAGGTCATCCAAGCGCAGCGAAATCCGGCACAGGCGGCCGCGCGCACGCGTTTCGAGCATCATGGTGGCCGCCGCCATGAGGCCAGAAAACTTGCCGATGCCTTTTCTGCCCTTGACCGGGCGGCTCTTCCCGGCGGTACGTTCTCCGCGCCGTGAGCGGCGATCGGATGCAATGGCCAAATAATGCCGCCGCAGCTCCTCTTCGGTCATACCGCTTCCATCGTCCTCAATGACGATGGAGCCACCGCTCAGTGGCTTCGGGAGAGTGACAGATACGTGCTCGGCGTCGGCATCCCACGCGTTATCGACGAGCTCCTTCAACGCCCGCTCTGATGACGGGTATTCCTGACTCAGCAATGTGGCGAGTCGGGAATCAACCTGAAAACGCAGCTGGGCACGGCTCATATCAACGCTCCTTCAAATCAGTCCTTCACTTCGAACCGCAGGAAATCGGCCAGCCGCTTCGACTCTGCGATTTCATCGTGTGGCACCAGGATGTATTTCCACGGCTTGCCACCGACGTTTCTGGCGTGATCTGAAGCGTATTTGCACCAGCGCAATGCCGCCGCAGCCTTGGCGACGACTTCATCCGATTTCAGATCGTCGCGCTTCTTGGTCTCGGCCAGCAGGATGAACGCATCCATTTCCACCACGAAATCCGGCACGTACTCCGGCTGCTCGGTGCCGAGCTTGTAGTAGATCTGGAACTGTCCCTTCGCGGGCTTGAACCACTTGTTCGCGTCGCGTTCGAGGATGACGGCGAAGCGGCGCTCGGTGTCCGAGTCGAACTTTTGCAATGGGTAAAGGCACTTGGTGAACCCGCCGAACAGCATCTGCTTGATGCGGCCCACGTCCTCCACCGTTTCGCGGAAATGGCGCGGGGCTTGTCCCGCCGTAGCGGTGTAGTTGCAGGCTTTCAGTTCCGTGAAGCCGCGACTGACCTGCACCTCGAACTCGGTCGCTTCCTCGAAGAAGTGCGCCATCATCTGCGAGTGGATTTCCTTTGCGATGGTCTTGCGCTGCCCATTCAGCACGTTGACCGCCTCGGATTCCGAGAGGTAGCTCTGCAGGTGCCGCACCATCTGGCCCGCCAGGTCATAGAGCAGGTCGGCGTGGGTGAAGTAGTCGATGTCGTCGAAGTCCACCAGCGCGTGGACGATGTAGTCCTCCGGGCGCTGTTCTTTCAGGCCGATTTCCGCCGCCAGCGCAAATTGTTCGTTGGTGCGCAGCATCTGGCCGACGATCTCGCGCTCGCCCGGTTGCAGGCGAAGCTGGCTCACGTCCAGCAAGAACGGGCGAAAGCCGGTCGTGACCTCACCCTTGGGTACAACGGCAATGCGCGGGATGTCGATAGTCTGTTGCACCACGATCTCGGTGGTCTTGGCTACCACTTTGGTCAGATCAATCACCGGTGCCGCATCGTCCGCGCCTGCCAGCAGGTTGCCCTGCATCGGCTTCAGGCGTTCTGCCACCTCCGCTTGAATGACCTTCTGCACCTCGGGCGTGAGCAGTGCGCCACTGGTCGGCACTAGATCACGCTGCGTCTCCAGCTTGCCGATGACTTCGATCACCACGCGCGCCGCTTGCTTCTCGGCATCGGTGGTGAACACCGGCGTCGGCGCGGGTTTTGCCTCGCCACCATCCGAGTCAGAGTAGGCAGCCGCCGAGGCTGGATCAACTGCGGGCGCGGCATCCGCCAGTCCAAGCCGCGCTGCAGCACCGGAGCCGACCTGCACGCTTACCTTCTTGTCGTCGGCACTGGGCACGTCGAGGATGATCTGCTTCAGGCGAATCGGCGAATCGCCACGGTTGGCCTCGTCGATGATCTCCTGAAACTTGTCGTGGGCAACGATGTTCAGGCGATCCACCGCCGCCACGCCGGTGCGCTTGCCATAAGGCAGGCGCAGGCCGCGCCCGATGCTCTGCTCGATCAGCGTGCGCGCGTTGGCGGCGCGCAGCGGCACGATGGTGTAGAGGTTGGTCACGTCCCAGCCCTCCTTGAGCATGTTGACGTGAATCACGATCTCGGTCGGCTCGTCCACACTCTCCACAGCCAGCAGGCGCGAAATCATCTCTTCCTCTTCCGCGCCGGTGCGGCTGGAATCGACCTGGATCACCTTGCCCGCGTAACGCCCTTCGTAGAAGGCTTCCGATTCCAGAAGTGCCAAAAGACTCGCAGCGTGCGTGGTGTCGCGTGCGATGACGAGCATGAAGGGCTTCACCGGCTTGACACCGTTCTCGCGGGCATAAGTGAGCAGCTCGACCTTCGTGGTTTCGTGCAAGCGCACGCCGTCTTCCAGCTTGGTCTTCTCCACTTCTTCCGGCGTGTGGTCGCTGGCCTTGAAGTTGCGTTGGGTGACAACCGCAGGCTCCTTGACGAAACCATCCTCCATCGCCCGCGCCAGCGGGTAGTCCATCACCACGTTCTTGAACGGCACCGGCCCCTTGCTGCTTTCGACGAACGGCGTCGCCGTTACTTCCAGGCCGAACAGCGGCTTCAGCTCGTTGATGGCACGCACGCCCACGCTGGCGCGGTAGCGGTGCGATTCGTCCATCAACAGCACCAGATCGGGCAGGTTCGCCAAGTGGTTGAAGTAGCTGTCGCCCAGCACTTCCTTCATCCGCTTGATGCGCGGCTCCTTGCCGCCGCGCAC
>JAVMKC010000107.1:0-60322 GCA_031732795.1 Accumulibacter sp.
AGTTTTAAATCGCTGCCCGAAGGAAATCTGTATCAATTTTGAATCGCCGTTGACAAGTGTTTTGGCCTGTGCATCGGTCAGCGTGACTTTGAGGGCAACATTCCTGGCCATGGCCTACCTGAAATCATCTTCTTTTTGATGCTTGATTCTGGCAATCGTTATATCGCCATTGGGCAAATGACGGAACCGAGCAATGTAGCCACTGCTACCAAAATCAATGATGGCTTCGCGGTGGTACATCTTGCCCTCTACTGGACGGAACCGTTCGGGCATGATGGCGATTTTTTGGAGCGCGTCACGAATCACCGAAACTGCCCGCTTGGCAACATCTTTGTCTTGCGTTGCCAGGAAGTCATGAAGCCGTTTGAGGTCTGCGATAGCTTGCGCTGAATACTTTATGGATGGCATACGGGCGTAGGTAATTCTTTATCCGCGCCCCATGAATCCATCCACGCCATGACTTCATCATGGGTGGCGTGTAGTCCTGTTTCATCGAAGTGCTTGAGGGCAGCATCACAGCTTTCGTGCCATGCGTATTCACGCTCTTTCTGCGCGATGAGCTGATTGATAGCCTCGGTAGCAAGCGCATGAGGGGTGCGCTTTTGGCGCACCGCTATCGCCTTGAGCTTTTCCCGTGCGGTCACATCCAGGCGGATGGACATAGGGACTGTGGCAGCAGTCATGGTGTTCATAGTCGGTTGATTACAATGTAGTGCGAAGTATAGTCGTTCACTACCAGAAGTCAAGCCGACTTCCTGCCCGATAAGTTCAACACCGTTTTATCGTTTATCCTTTTCCCCAAGAAAACGATAAATTCACCTTTCCCCACTTGTCGCAAAAACGAGGATTTATGCGACAACTCCCGAGGGCTGGCCAAACCTGACCTTTGATGACCTCAAAGTGTTGCAATTCTCATTGCAAGATTAAATTTGCAAAACGCTATAAAATCGTAGTATTGCAACACTTATCCTTGACCCCTACCGCCTATGCCCGCGTCTCGACCGACGACCAGGTTCTCGACCTCCAGCTTGACGCTTTGCGTGGCCAAGGCATCGAGGCCATCTACCAGGAACACGCCAGCGGCAAAAGCCGCGCACGGCCAGAGCTGGACAACTGCCTCAAGGCGCTTCGAGCTGGAGACACCCTTGTGGTGTGGCGACTTGACCGCCTCGGCCGCAACCTGGCCGACCTGGTGCAAATCGTAGGCGCACTCGAAGAGCGTGGCGTTGGTTTTGAATCGCTCACCGAGCAGATCAACACCCACTCCCCCACGGGCAAGCTGGTGTTTCACCTGTTTGCATCGTTGGCTGAGTTCGAGCGCAACCTCATACGCGAACGCACCCAGGCGGGGCTAAAAGCGGCCAGGGCGCGAGGGCGGCACGGTGGCCGACCCAAGAAGCTCAACGACCGAGAGAAGGCCATGGCCAAATCCCTCATGGCCGACCCCAGACATCGGGGTCACAGACATCGGGGTCAGGTCTTGCATTTAATCATTTTCCCATTCAGACATCGGGGTCAACAACATCGGGGTCAGGTCTTGCATTTAATCATTTTCCCCGAAGTGCGAAGGTCAGCAAGGGACAGACACGATTGTCATTGTGGTTTGTCCCCTATTTGCCCTATTTGATAGATTTTTCGCTTTTTGCTCGGATGACAATCAAGTAGTAGCCTACGGACAGTGCCAGCGTTACTGCGGCTGTTGCATAGACGTGGTCAGCCCCCACCTCGTTGAAGTCCAGTATGATGACCTTGCGGGCAATAGCCATCAAGGCCGTTCCGAGGACGATCTCAACGGCCTGTTGCCGGTTGTGGCTAGTGTCGTCCTCGATATAAAGAATGATGTTATGAAATATCTCAATGGCAATCAACACGGCCATGAATGCACCGAAGGTTGCCAGGATGTCTTTGATTTCCAACAACATGAATGGCGGCGCCATCAAGCGCTGGTAAAGCACATAGACGACATCCGCTACGCCCCAAATGATGACTATTGCCATGATCGCTGCGAGTACGCGAGCAACCTGGGCGATCACCCGGTTGAAGAAGGACAGTATGGGATCCCGTGTGTGGTGATTTGACTGTTCGTTTGTTTGCATGATGGCTACTGGCTCAGAAAACTCACGTTGCTGAAACTGGCTGGGTAACGGTCGGAAATAATGCCGATGGTGCGGATTCCATGACCGTTACGATCGTCGGGGGACGATCCGTCGCTCGGCCGTCATGGTCCAGAACTCCTCATAAATCTCACCGGCCAAGCCGATGCGACGGACATTGTAGCGCGCTTATTTCATCCATCAGAACAACCGGGCTTGGGAAATCCCCGCACCTTCCTGCGCGAAAGCTTTCATCAGTGCACCGTCGTCGAACTCACCCATCAGGCGCGGTGCTAGCGCATTGTATTATTTGACTAAATAGCGCTTCATGTGATCACACTTGTCCAGCGTTTCTTTACGGGAGCGGACATGGCAAGACCGCTTGGGTGGGCATCTTTGCCGCTGAGTCCGCCGTAGCGCAGCAAGCTCAACGAGCTGGCGGGCAGACACCCGCGCAGATTCATCCACCATCGGCACAACCGGGGCCCGGTTTCATCAATCGCGCCATCACACAGCTTGGCCATTCCCGAATAATTTATTGTTAAAACAAATTATTCCAGATATTGCCGCGCGATCGCCGCATGAGCAGATTCCAGATAATGTAAACTTCGTCGCCAATTCTGACTGCGACGCGTCGGCCGTGTGGCCCGTTCGCCGCATCGACGAACCTCTTTTTCTGGACAGTTCCTTTGAATTCCATACCTGCCGTTGCCCCGCCGATCGTCATCGCCTCCCGTGAATCGCGCCTCGCGCTCTGGCAGGCGACGTATGTCCGCGATCGCTTGCGTGAGCATTATCCACAGCGCGCGGTGAGCATTCTCGGCATGACCACCCGCGGCGACCAGATCGTCGATCGTCCGCTGTCGATGATCGGCGGCAAGGGCTTGTTCATCAAGGAGCTGGAGCTGGCCATGCAGCAAGGGCAGGCCGATCTGGCGGTGCATTCGATGAAGGACGTGCCGATGGAGATGCCGGAAGGTTTCGTCCTGGCGGCGTTCTCGGCCCGGGAGAATCCCGCCGACGCCTTCGTCTCGTCACGTTACGCGAGCATCGACGAACTGCCCGCCGATGCCGTCGTCGGCACGTCCAGTCTGCGGCGCGCGGCGATTCTCAGTGCCAGCCATCCCCGCTTGCGCATCCGCAGTCTGCGCGGCAATCTCGACACCCGTCTGCGCAAACTCGACGCGGGCGAATACGACGCGATCATTCTCGCCGCCGCCGGTCTGATCCGCTTGGGACTGGGCGCGCGGATTCGTTCGATCCTCCGTGTCGAACAATCGCTGCCGGCACCGGGGCAAGGCGTGCTGGCGATCGAAGTGCCGGCCGGCCGGCCGGATCTGATCGAACTGTTGGCGCCGTTGAACGATCCCGACAGTGCCCATTGCGTTCGCGCCGAACGGGCTTTTTCACGGGCGCTGGGCGGCAGTTGCCAGGTGCCGCTCGCCGCGCACGCGGTTCTCGACGACGGAACGCTCTGGCTGCGTGGCCTGGTCGCCACCCCGGATGGCCGGCGAATGATCGCCGGCGAACAGCGCGGCCCGGCAACGGAGGACGAGGCGATCGGCTATTCGCTGGCCGAAACGCTGCGCCAGCGCGGCGCCGGCGAGATCATCGATGCGCTGCTTTCGTCAAGTCCCGCTTCATGAACGGCGTCGATCCTGGAATCCTGCGCGGCAAGCGCATCGTGGTGACGCGTCCCCTGGCGCAGTCTGGACCGTTGGCCGATATGATTGCCAGTCACGGCGGGCAACCGTTCGTTTTTCCGTTGCTCGAAATCTCGGCAGCCGATGATCCGCGTCCGTTGCAGGCCGCGATCGAGCGTCTGGAGACTTTTTCGCTGGCGGTCTTCATCAGTCCGAACGCCGTCGATTTCAGCGTCCCATCGATGCTCGCCCGGCAGCCCTGGCCGGACGATCTGCAGGCCCTGGCGCTGGGCCCGGGCAGCGCGGCCCGTTTGTCGGCGTATGGAATCGCCAACACCCTGCTGCCCGAGGAACGCTTCGACTCCGAAAGCCTGCTCGAATTACCGGTGTTGCGACCGTCTTATATCGACGGTCGCCGGGTGCTGATCCTGCGCGGCAACGGCGGTCGGGAATTGTTGGCGCAAACCTTGCGGCAGCGTGGCGCCATCGTTGATTGCGTTGCCTGTTACCGCCGATCCGGTCCGACGGAGATCACGCCGTTGGCCAAACGTTTGCGCTGCCGTGAACTCGATGCGCTGGTCGTTTCTTCGAGCGAGGCTTTGCGTTATCTTTTCGAGATGCTCGAAGTCGAAGGTCGCGCCGATTTGCAGAACACCCCGCTGTTCGTCCCACACCCGCGAATCGCCGAATTGGCTCTCGCGCTCGGCTTGCGCCGGGTCATCACCAGCGAACCGACGGATGCCGGTCTCTTCGCCGCGCTCTGCCGTTACCGTTGGCACACGCATGGCTGATCTCGACCCGTCGACGGCGGCTCGTCCGGCGTCGACCGGTTTTTCGCGCTGGCAAAACCCCTGGTTGGTCGTGGTGTTACTGGCATTGGCGCTGGTCGCCTGGCAGTGGCTGGAAACCCGGCAATTGATCGCCGATACGCAAAAGGAGCTGGCGCAGCGTCTGGCGCACAGCGACACGGCCAATGCCGAAAGCCGGGTGCTGGCCAGCCAGGCGCAGGAACAGACGGCCGCCGTGCTGGCGCGGATCGGCGCGCTCGAAGCCCGGCTCGCCGAGTCGCGCAGTCAGCAACTGGTTCTCGAAACGCTGTATCAGGATCTGGCCCGTAATCGCGACGAATGGGTGCTCGCCGAAGTGGAACAGGGCGTCACCCTCGCCGCACAACAATTGCAACTCGCCGGCAACATCCAGGGCGCCGTGCTGGCGCTGCAAACCGCCGACGCGCGCCTCGCCGGCAGCAATCGGCCACAGTTCATCGGCCTGCGCAAAGTGCTGGCCCGCGACCTCGACCGCCTGCGCGCCTTGCCGCAACTCGACACCGCCGTTCTCAGTCAGCGCATCGAAAGCGTGCTGCTGGTCATCGATACCCTGCCGCTGGCCGTCGACGGCCAGCCCCGCAATCGACCAAAAGCGTTGCCGCCAGACGACCCCGAAGCGGCCGACGAGCCCAATGCGTCGCCGCTCGGTCTGGCTTTCTGGCGACGGCTCGGCGGCGAATTCTGGCAGGAAGTGAAAGGGCTGATCAGAATCCAGCGTTTCGATCGCGATGAGCCGGTGCTGCTGGCCCCGGGACAGGAGTTCTTTCTGCGCGAAAATCTCAAACTGCGTTTGCTGAACGCCCGTCTCGCCCTGTTGGCTCGTGACCAACCGACCTTTCGCAACGAACTCAGCCGCGCGCAAAGCTGGCTCGAGCGGCATTTCAACGCGCACGATCCGGGATTGCAGCATGCGCAAGCCACCTTGCGGCGGCTGGCGTCGACCGAAATCAACATCGAGTTGCCGACGCTCAATGAAAGTCTGGCGGCGATCAAAACCTTCAAAGTCGGCAAGGAACGCAAATGAAAGCGCTGCTGTGGCTGCTGGCGCTGTTCGGGCTGGCCGTCGTCGTTTCGGTGAGCGCGCGTTTCAATGAAGGCTACCTGCTGCTGGTTTTGCCGTCCTACCGCGCCGAGATGACGTTGAATCTGGCGCTGATCCTCGGCACGCTGGTCTTCGCGCTGCTTTACGGCGTGCTGCGCGCCTTGTCTCTGGCCGCCAGGTTACCCGGCCAGGCGCGCGATTACCGTCAGCGGCGGCGGCGTGAAGAAGCGGCGGAAGCGTTCGCCCAGGCGGTGCAATCGCTGTACGCCGGACAATTTTCCCGCGCCCTGCACCAGGCGGAACAGGCGCACGCGCTTCATGGAACTGAAACCTCGGCCGTCACCGCATTGCTTGCCGCCGACGCCGCTTCTCGTCTTGCCGACCCGCGCCAGGCACGGGTCTGGCTGACCCGCGTCGACGCGGGTCAGCAGCCGTCAAAGATCGCCAGCCTGTTGCTCGATGCCGAAATCGCCCTCGAACAAGGCCAATTCGCCGCCGCTACCGCCAGTCTGCAACGGCTGCGTGCGGAAAACGGCCTGCGACTGAAGGCGTTGCGCCTGCAGCTACGCGTCGAGAGGGAACGTGGCAACTGGCCGGAGGCTCTGCGTCTGGCGCGCCGGCTGTGGCGACATCGATTGTTGTCGGAAGTCGTGCTCAACGAGATCGAACACCATGCCGTTCTCAATCCCCCGCCGCCCCAGGAACCGTCGGCACCGCTGGATGCGACTTTTTTTCTGTGAACGGCGGAACGAATGCGCTCGACCGAGCCGCCGACCGACAAACATCGACGGTGAGCGGCGGCTCCGGCAACGCGCCGGCACCACGGCAGCCTTCTACCGACGGCGCCTTCCTGACCGTGATCGTTCCGGTTCTCAACGAGGCGGCGACGATTGCCGACCACCTGCAGGCTTTGCAGCCTTTACGGCGACGTGGCGTCGAAATCATCCTGGTCGATGGCGGCAGCGACGACGGGACGAGTGACTTGGCACGTTCCGCGGTCGATCGCGTACTCGTCGCACCGCGCGGCCGCGCGACGCAAATGAATGCCGGCGCGGCGGCGAGCGAACGTCAGATTCTGCTTTTTCTGCACGCCGACACGCTCTTGCCGGCCGATGCCGACACGGCGATCCTGCACGCGCGACACCGCGGCGCGCACTGGGGACGATTCGACGTCCGCATCGACGGAACGCAGCCGTTGCTGCGGCTGGTCGAAAAAATGATCAACTGGCGATCTCGAATCACCGGTATCGCCACCGGTGATCAAGCGATTTTCGTTCGTCGCGACCTTTTCGTTCGGGCGGGCGGCTTTCCGGAGCAGCCGCTGATGGAAGACATCGCGCTGTCGAAACGGCTCAAGCGGCTGGCGCCACCGTACTGTCTGCGTCAGCGGGTGAGCACCTCGGGCCGGCGCTGGCAAAAACACGGCGTTCTGCGGACCATCGTGCTGATGTGGTCGTTACGCGCCCGCTACTTTTTCGGGGCCGATCCGTGGCAATTGGCGATCCGTTACGGCTATACGCCCCGTCCGCCCGATCGCTGATTCGATTCTCGACGTATCGGCAACACGATGACGACGTTGTCGAAGGCAGGCATCCCGACACCCGAGACCACAGCCGCCAGGGATGGCGATTGACGCTTGAACCGGCAATGGCACCCGCGCTCACCACACGCCGAGCGCCTGCAATTGCCGGGTTGCCGCCTCTGCCCAGCCGCGGTTGGCCGCCGGGCTGGCCGGGCTGGGATGGAGGATGCGGCCGTGACGTACGCCGCTGCCGGCCAGCGCGGCAACCGCACGGGTGTCGGCGAAACCACCGACACCGATCAGCCACCTCGGTTGCAGAATGGCCACCAGTTGCCGGAGATGTTCATCGCAGGCGGCGTACAGTGGCGCCGTCTCCGCCGCCGGCAATTTGTCCGGTGTCAGATTGCGGCCGCGGTCGAAGAAGGCCAGCGGGCAGTAATTGGCGACGAAATGCTCGGCGAAAAAAGCCTCCGCGTTACCGTAACGCTGCTGGAACAGGCCCCACAAGCGCCGGCCGCTGACTTCCGAACGTCGGCAGGCCCAGCCTTCGATCGGACGGGCCGGATTTTCGACAACAGGGCGGTCGATCGGCGCGCTGATGCCCAGCCAGTCGCGGGCGACGGTCAACTCGCCGAAAGGGATGCCGCACTGGACCATGCCGAACGGTCCGGGATTCATGCCCAGGAAAACCACCCGTTTCCGGCCGGCGCCGTAACGGCGCAGGTAGTCGGCATGCGCCGCCCAGGCGTACGTCAAGGGATCATAGACGTGGCTGACCGGTGCGGCGAAACGCAAGCCGGCCAGCGACGCCGACAACCGGCGGGCCGCGGCGATCAACCGGTCGACGTCGGATGGTCCGGCAGACGTTCGTTCCACGGCGCAACCTTGAGCAGCAGCAGCATTCCCGGCAACGCCAGGACAAAGCAGAACACGAAAAAATTGACCCAACCCATTGCCTGCACCAGTGCTCCAGCGCTGGCGTTGATGAAGGTGCGCGGGACAGCGGCGAGACTGGTGAACAACGCGAACTGGGTAGCCGTGAACGCCGGGTGGGTGGCGCGGGCGATGAAAGCGACGAAAGCCGCCGTTCCCAAGCCGACACCCAGGCACTCGGCGCCAATCACCGTCGCCAGCGCCACTCGATCGCCCAGGCCGACCGGTGATGTCACGCCTCGCCAGGCCAGCCAGGCGAAACCAAGAATGGTAATCGCCTGGACAGCGCCGAACAGCCATAGCGCGCGGTTGATTCCCAGCTTGACCATCCACAAGCCACCGAGCAGTCCGCCGAAGACCGCCGGCCACAGACCGGCATGCTTGGCGATGAGACCGATGTCGGTCTTGCTGAAACCGAGATCGAGGTAGAACGGCGTCGCCAGCGCGGTGGCCAGCGAATCGCCGAGCTTGTACAGAAAAATGAAGCCGAGGATCAACAACGCGCCACGAACGCCTTGACGGCCAACGAATTCATGGAACGGTTCGACCACCGCCTGCCGCAAGGTCTTCGGTACGCCGCTGACCGCCGGCTCATCGACCAGCAGCACCATCAGCATTCCCGGCAGCATGAAAGCGGCGGTGATCCAGAACACCTGTCCCCAGGGCAACAGGTCGGCGAGAATCAACGACAAGGACCCCGGCACCAGACCGGCGATCCGATAGGCATTGACATGCACCGAATTGCCCAAACCGAGCTCGTTTTCGTCGAGAATCTCGCGTCGGAAGGCGTCCAACGCCACATCCTGGGTCGCCGACAGAAATGCCAGCGCCGCCGACAGCCAGATCACCGGCGTCAACTGGTCGGTCGGCGAGAATCCGCCGAGCAGACCGATCGACAGCAACAGGCCGATCTGCGACAACAGCATCCAACCGCGGCGGCGGCCCAGCGGCAGGCGGTAGCGGTCGAGCAGCGGCGCCCAGAGGAACTTCCAGGTATAGGGAAACTGGATCAACGCGAAAAAGCCGATCGTCTTCAGATCGACGCCTTCGCTGCGCAGCCAGGCCGGCAACAGATTGAGCAGCAGGTACAGCGGCAGTCCCGAGCTGAAACCGGTGAAGACGCAGATCAGCATCCGCCGGGTGAACAGCAGCCGCCACCACACCGGTTTCAAGCGCGGCGCCCGAGTCGGTAGAACGCCAGACTGCCGTTGAGGTTGGGGTCTTCCGCCACCGGCTGGCCCAGTTCGTCGAATGCCAGGCGCTCGCGCACGTCGATGTCCAGCCGGGCGCACAGATCCTCGAAATCAGCGATGGTGAAGAAACGAACGTTGGGCGTGTCGAACCAGTCGTACGGCAGGTCTTCGGAAACCGGCATATGGCCCGCGGCGATCGCCGCCCGGTTGCCGCGATAGGCGAAATTCGGGAAGCTGACCACCGCCTCCTCGGCGACGCGCAGCATTTCGCAAAGAATGTGCTCGGTGGCGCGCATGGTCTGCAACGCCTGGGAAATGATCACATGGTTGAACGAGCGGTCTTCGAAACCGGACAGTCCGCTGTCGATGTTCATCTGAATGACATCGACGCCGTTGCGCAGACAGCCGAGGATGCTGGCGTGGTCGATCTCGACACCGTAACCGGTGACGTCGCGCGTTTCCTTGAGGTAGCGCAGCAGTCTGCCGTCGCCGCAACCGAGGTCGAGCACCCGTTCGCCGGGCGGAATCCAGCCGGCGATGACCGCGAAATCGAAACGTTCGCGCTGCTCGGCCCTGACTTTTCTCTCGTGCTCGGTCATACGGCGATGTTCTCCAGATAAGCGCGCAGGACGGCGTGGTAATGTTTGTCGTCGAGCAGGAACGAATCGTGGCCGGCATCGCAGTCGATTTCGGCGTAAACCACGCGCAGACGGTTGTGCAGCAGGGCGAAGACGATTTCGCGCGAACGCGCCGGCGCGAAACGCCAGTCGGTGGTGAAGCTGGCGACGAAGAAACGCGCTTTGGCGCGCGCCAGCGCCGCCGCCAGGTTGCCCTGATAATCGTAGGCCGGATCGAAATAATCGAGCGCCTTGGTGGTCATCAGGTAGGTATTGGCGTCGAAAAAGCCGGCAAACTTGTTGCCCTGATGGTGCAGGTACGATTCGATTTCGAAATCGATGTCGTAACTGAAGCGGTGCTGCCCGTGCCGCAACTGGCGGCCGAATTTTTCGGCCATCTGGCTGTCGGACAGATAGGTGATGTGGCCGACCATCCGCGCCAGACGCAGGCCCTTGACCGGAACGACGCCGTGGTCGGCATAATAGCCGCCGTGGAAGTCCGGGTCGGACAGGATCGCCTGTCGGGCCACTTCATTGAAAGCGATGTTCTGCGCGCTCAGTTTCGGCGCCGAGGCGATGACCAACGCATGACGGATGCGCTCCGGAAACTGCAGCGACCATTCGAGTGCCTGCATGCCGCCCAGGCTGCCGCCGATCACCGCCGCCCAGGTGTCGATGCCGAGGTGGTCGGCGAGCCGAGCCTGCGCCGCCACCCAATCCTCGACCGTCACCAGCGGAAACGCCGCTCCGTAACGACGGCCGGTTTCCGGATTGATCGACAGCGGCCCGGTCGAGCCGTAGCAGCCGCCGAGATTATTGACGCCGACGACGAAAAAAGTATTGGTATCCAACGGCTTGCCGGGACCGATCAGGTTGTCCCACCAGCCGACGTTGTCGGGATCGTCGGCGTAGCGTCCGGCGACATGGTGGCTGCCAGACAAGGCGTGGCAGACCAGCACCGCGTTCGAGCGGTTGGCGTTGAGCGTGCCGTAGGTTTCGTAAACCAGCTCGAAAGCGGGCAGGACGGCGCCGCTGCGCAAGCGTAGCGGACTGTTGAAATGAACCGTCTGCGGGGTGACGCAACCGACCGAATTCTGTACTGACATACCTGACCGTATCGCAAATGACCAACAAAAAACCCAGCCGACTAAACTGGCGGACTGGGTTTGCCGCGCTTTAGCCGTATTTATCAAGCGCCCGCAAGCTGATCGTTCAAATCGGCGCCAAGGGGGCGAAAGTTACCCGCCGCCTGTCGAAAAGTCAATTCGACGCGTTGAGTTTGTCGAGTTGCTCCCTGATCCTGCCGGGTTCCTCGTTGCGCAGCATCCGGCGGACCAGCGGCGCCAGTTCGGCGCAGTTGCTTTGCATGATTCGCTGTTTGACCGCCAGGATTTGCGCCGGATGCATCGAGAACTGGCGCAGCCCCATGCCGAGCAGCAAGCGGGTCAGTGTAGGGTCGCCGGCCAGTTCGCCGCAGATCGACACCGGGATATCGACTTTCTCGGCGCTGGCGATGGTATGCGCCAACAGCATCAGCACCGCCGGGTGCAGCGGATCATAAAGCTGCGAGACCTGTTCATCGCTGCGGTCGATGGCCAGGGTGTACTGGATCAGGTCGTTGGTGCCGATCGACAGAAAGTTGACCCGGCGCAGAAACAGCCCGACGGCCAGCGCCGCCGCCGGGATCTCGATCATCGCCCCAACCGGAATCGCTTCGTCGAACGGTGTGCGCTCGATGCGCAAGCCTGCTTTGGCGCGTTCGAGCGCTGCCAGCGTCTGGTCGATTTCGTGGGCTTGCGACAGCATCGGGATCAGCAGTTTGATCTTGCCGTACTTCGAGGCGCGCAGGATGGCGCGCAGTTGCGTCTGGAACATCTTCGGTTCGGCCAGCGACAGCCGGATGGCGCGCAAGCCGAGCGCCGGATTGCTTTGCAGTCGGCCGCCGAGCACTTTTTCGGGGTGCAGATCCTTGTCGTAGCCGAGATCGAAGGTGCGGATGGTCACCGGCCGGCCGCCCATTCCCTTGACCACTTTACGGTAGGCCTCGAACTGCTCGTCCTCGGTCGGCATGTCGCCACGATCGAGAAACAGGAATTCGGTACGGAACAGCCCGACGCCCTCGGCACCGCCATCGAGAGCGGCGGGGACGTCGCCCGGCAGTTCGATGTTGGCGTGCAGGTCGATGTCGATGCCGTCGAGCGTTGCCGAACGGGCGGTCTTCAGTCGCCGCAGCTTGGTCCGCTCGAGTTCGATCTGGCTTTTGCGCAGCCGGTATTCTTCGAGAACGCGTTCGTCGGGATTGACGATCAGCACGCCGCGCGTGCCGTCAACGATCAGCATTTCTTTGTCGCGGACCAGTTGCCGGGCGTTGTGCAGGCCGAGAACGGCGGGAATGCGCAGGCTGCGCGCCAGAATCGCCGTGTGCGAGGTCGATCCGCCGACGTCGGTCACGAAAGCGGCGAAGTGATGTTCCTTGTAGGCGATGACGTCCGCCGGCGACAGATCGTGCGCGACGACGATCAGGTTTTCTTCCTTGGTTCCTTTGCCGGTGCGCAGCGCCATCCGCCCAGGCTGGCCGACGAGTTCCTTGATCACCCGTTCGACGACTTGGCGGACGTCGTAACTGCGTTCACGCAGATAGGCGTCTTCGAAACCTTCGAACTGATCGACCAGCAATTCCATTTGCTGAACCAATGCCCACTCGGCATTGCAGCGTCGTTCGCGTATCAGTTGCTTCGGCGTCTCCGACAGTTCCGGGTCGGCGAGGATCATCGAATGCAGATCGATGAAGGCGCCGAATTCGGCGGAGGTGTTCTGCATCCGCCCCTTCAGTGCCGAAAACTCGGCCCGCACGCGCTCGATGGCCTGTTCGAAGCGGGCGATCTCCTTGTCGACCAACCGTGGCGCAATCACCAAATGCGACACTTCGAGCGTCGCGTGCGACATCAGGTGTGCGCGGCCGATGGCGATGCCGCCGGAAACCGCCAAACCGTGCAGCGTGAAACTCATGGCCGGATCATTCTCCCTCGCCGAATTTGTCGGCGATCAGTTCCAGGATGGCCTCGTTGGCGGCCTGCTCGTCCGCGCCACTGGTTTCGACGATCACCGTCGAGCCTTTGCCCGCCGCGAGCATCATCACTCCCATGATGCTCTTGGCGTTGATCCGCCGGCCGCCCTTTTCCATCCACACTTCGCTGGAAAAGCGACTGGCCAATTGGGTCAGTTTTGCCGAGGCGCGGGCGTGCAGCCCCAGCTTGTTTTGAATCGCCGCTTCAGCGCGTACCATCTGCAACTCCCTCTTTATTCTCGATATCAGGCAGCCGGCAATTGGATCACCCCGTCGTGGGCACCGCTGATCGCCTTCTGCAACAATGTTTCCATGCCACGTTCGCGATAGGTCAGCGCCCGCAGCAGCATCGGCAAATTGACGCCGGCGAGCCCTTCGACACGACCCGGCTCAATCAATTTGAGCGCCAGATTGCCTGGCGTCGCCCCGAAAACGTCGGTCATCACCAGCACGCCTTCGCCGGTATCGACCTCTTTGAGCAGCAGGCGCGCCAGCGGTAGGATGTCCGACGGATCGTCCTGCGCCGCCACGCCCAACTGGGCGATCTGCAACGGCCGCTTATGGAGTACGTGGCAAACATTCTGAATCAGACTCTCACCGAATGTCCCGTGTGTAATCAGAAAGATACCAATCATCATCCAAATTCCTCACCGCAGCGCGTCATTCTAAGCGATTCCGTTCGGAGCGGGGCGGCCTGCGGACCGTTTGTTCAAGGGATTATTTCGCGGTTTGCCGGCTCCCGACCGACGTAGACCAGCCGCCGCTGCAAGGCCGCGGTGACTTGCAGACGACCAGCCGCATCCACGCGCAGCACCTGCGTCGCGTCCAGCCGCCGGGCCAACCGCGGCCAATCGTCGCCAGCGATGAACAAGGGTTTGGACCACACATCGGAGCGCGTGCCGGCCTGTTCGCCGGCCGGAATCAGCACGGTCAACGCCTGGGTGTGCGTCACCGGCGCCGCATTGCGCGGGTCGAGCAGGTGACAGTAGCGTTTGCCAGCGACGTCCAGATAGCGCTGATAATCTCCCGAGGTGCCGATCGCTTCGCCATCGGCCAGTTCGATTGTCGCCAGGGCTCCCGTCTGGCGCGGATGCTGGATGCCGACGCGCCACGGTTCGCCCTGGCGCGTCCCCAACGCCATGACGTTGCCGCCGATGTTGATCAGCGCGTTGCGTACTCCCTGTGCCCGGAGCAACTCGCTCGCCCGATCCAGCGCCACTCCTTTCAGGTAACCACCGAAATCGATGGCCACGCCGCGATTGCGGCTGCGCACCCATTGCCCCTCGATGCTCAGATCGCGGATGCCGGGTCGGCTGGCCAGCCAGCCGGCCAGTGCTCGCTGATCCGGCAGGGTGATCGGCAGATCGTCCGATTGGAATCCCCACAGGGCGATCAGACGGCCGATTCCGGGATCGAACAGATGCTCGCTGATTCGCGACAGACGTTGCGCGTCGTTCAACAATGCGGCCATTTCCGACGAAACCTGCGTCGGCCGTCCCGCCGCCAGCGCCTCGTTCAGCGCGCTCAGCTCCGAAGGCTTCCAGGCATGATACGTCCGATGCAGACGATCGAATTCGCGCAGCACCGTCGCCGCGGCCGTACGCGCGGCATCCGCCGGCAGTCCGGCAATCGTCACTTCGACGCGGGTCCCGAAGACGAACGATTCCTGGCGATGAACCGATTCCTGTCCGCAGGCGGCCAAAAATAACAGCATCAGCAACCACAGCAGACGGTAGCCGGAGACGGAGAATCCATCGGAGTTGAGCGAACGTGGCGAGCTGAGTGGGCAAGCAGGATCCGCTTTCCCCGCTTGCGAAGTCGATGGTGGGCCCGTGCGCCGAGAAGTCGCTGAAAAATGAACCGCATCCCCGACGGAGTGGCGGAGCCACCTCAAGTCCGACAGACTCCCGGCACAGAAACGGGATGTGCGAGCCAGGGTCGGCATGACACGGGCACCGGCCGAATCAACGGTCGGCTGGAACGGAAGCGCGTCAGGCATGCCGGACGAGCGCCATCAAATCACGCCCTTTTGGGTCAAGGCGGAGATCCGATCGCCAAAACCGAGTTCCTCGAGAATCGCCCGGGTGTGCTCGCCCAGCACGGGTATCGGCCCCATCCGTGCCGGATGAGCGCTGTCGGCCCCTGGCGGCAACAGCGCCGGCAGCCGACCGACCGGCGAATCGACTGCGACCCAGCGTTCACGGGCGTGCAATTGCGCATGCCGCCACACGTCCTCGAGACGATTGACCCGAGCACTGGCGATATCGGCCGCCTCGAGACGATCGACGATCTCCGCTGCGGTGCACCGGTCAAACACGGCGTTGATCAGTTGTGCCAGTTCGAAGCGGTGCTCGGAACGCAAGGCGTTGCTGCAGAAACGGGGATCCTCGGCAAGTTCCGGGCGTTGCAGAACCTGGGTGCAGAAATTGCGCCATTCGCGCTCATTCTGCAGACCGAGCATCAGCCGGCCGCCGTCACCGGCGGAAAACACGCCGTAGGGATAAATCGTCGCATGCGAGGCGCCGGCTCGCGCCGGCGGGCTTTGATTTTTATAGGCGTAGTACAGCGGAAAGCCCATCCATTCGACCATCGCTTCCAGCATCGAGATTTCGATGTGGCGCCCTCGACCGGTTTTGTGCCGTTGGAAGAGCGCGGCGAGAATCGCGGTATAGGCATACATTCCGGCGGCGATGTCGGCAATCGAAACGCCGGCCTTGGCTTCTTCCTCCGGGGAGCCGGTCACCGACAGAAAGCCGGATTCGCTTTGGATCAACAGATCGTAGGCTTTTTTTGTCGTATACGGTCCGCCTTCTCCATACCCCGAGATATCGCAGACGATCAAGCCGGGATTGGTTTGCGCGAGCTTGTCGTAAGCCAACCCGAGGCGGGACGCCGCTCCCGGCGCCAGGTTCTGGATCAGAACATCGGCTTTGTTCAACAAACGCGCAAGGATTTCTTGTGCTGTTGAATCTTTGAGATCGAGAGTCAGACTCTCCTTCGAACGGTTGGTCCACACGAAATGAGACGCCAGCCCATCGACGCGGTGGTCGTACGCGCGGGCAAAATCGCCGACTCCGGGGCGCTCGACTTTGATCACCCGTGCGCCGAGATCAGCGAGTTGCCGGCTGGCAAACGGAGCGGCAATGGCATGCTCCAACGACACCACCGTGATACCGTCAAGCGGTAAGTCACCGCGTTCGGTGGCGGCGCTCATCGCTTCCTCGCTGCCAAAAATGGTGACCGGGCCGGCAAATCAGAAGGAACGAGGCATTTTGAGAAGATGTTCACCGACATAGGACAGGATGAGATTGGTGGAAATCGGCGCCACTTGGTACAGGCGCGTCTCGCGGAACTTGCGCTCGATGTCGTATTCGCAGGCGAAACCAAAACCGCCATGGGTTTGCAGGCAGGCGTTGGCCGCTTCCCACGAGGCTTTGGCCGCAAGGTACTTGGCCATGTTCGCCGCCGGACCGCAAGGCAAGCCGGCGTCGAACTGACCGCAGGCCCGAAAGCGCATCAGGTTGGCGGCTTCGATTTCGATGAACGCCGCGGACAGCGGAAACTGGATGCCCTGGTTTTGCCCGATCGGCCGACCGAAAACCTGGCGCTCGTTGGCATAGCGCGTCGCCCGGTCGATGAACCAGTAACCATCGCCGATACATTCCGCGGCGATCAAGACCCGCTCGGCGTTCAAACCGTCGAGAAGGTACTTGAAACCCTGGCCTTCTTCACCAATCAGATTCTCGGCCGGAACGTCCAGGTTGTCGAAGAACAATTCGTTGGTTTCGTGATTGACCATGTTGCGAATCGGTCGGACGGCCAGCCCTTTGCCGATCGATTCGCGCAGGTCGACCAGAAAGATCGACATCCCTTCGCTTTTTCTGGCGCATTGGTCACGCGGCGTGGTGCGCGCCAACAAGATCATGTAATCAGAATGCTGGACGCGTGAAATCCATACTTTCTGTCCGTTGACCTGATAGCGGTCACCTTTTTTCACCGCTGTCGTTTTCAACTGCGTGGTATCGGTACCGGTCGTCGGCTCGGTGACCGCCATCGTCTGCAGACGCAATTCGCCGCTGGCGATTTTCGGCAGAAGCTTTTTCTTCTGGGCCGCGGAACCATGACGCAACAAGGTGCCCATGTTGTACATCTGACCATGCACCGTCCCGGAGTTGCCGCCGCAACGATTGACCTCTTCCAGAATGACCGAGGCTTCGGTCAGGCCCAGTCCCGCCCCCCCGTACTCTTCCGGAATCATCGCCGCCAGCCATCCCGCCGCAGTCAGTGCATCGACAAATTCCTCCGGAAAACCTCGTTGCTCGTCGATCTTGCGCCAATAGGCATCCGGATAGTGCTTGCACAAATCACGGATCGCTTCGCGGATTTCAGGGTAAGAATCAGCGAGGGTCAGGCTGAGGAAAGAGGATGCAGAGGCGCTCATTGGAAACGAGTTATTCAAGATATTGAGTTTTCGAAGAAAGCAGACGAATCTGGTTGTGCCGATGAAGCACGCGGCACCATCATCCCAGATCTGCACTTTTTTGGCGTACCCCCAATAATATCGTCCGTTCCCGGCACCTCGTGACCGGTCGGCCCGGCGAGTTCCTCCGGGCAACTCACGAACAGAATCGCATCCTCGGAAGGAAAACACTAAAATAAGTCACATAAACCGTGATCTGTTACACTGAACAGGGATAGTCGACCTTGGCAGCGAGTCGAGATACGGCTATATTGCCGTCCCAGGCAGGCGTTTGACCGCCTTTTATGTGGCGCTACGGGGTGACGAGTTTGGGGCGAAAAAAGCTCCGCAGGTAGTTTTTACCACCAAACTGCGTCACCAAAGTCGGCAGTTTTTCAGTTTTTTTGTTATCTGTGGTCATCCGCATCTTCGACTGAATCGGGAAACACTATGAATATTCTCAACAACTGGAAAATAGTGGAATTGAAAACCAGTGACGGCGAAATCCTGGTGTGCATCGAAGGCCGGGTGTACGGCAGCAATCCCCGCTTTCCTTCTTCATCACACGTACGAACCTCCCCAGTGACCGGTTACAGCCTTGACGCCAACTCGATGGTTGTGACCACGCGGCGCGGTTCGGAATACCTGCTCGGCAAACCTGACCCACGCCAAGCCTTTGCCCAGCAACGCTTGATGCGACGCTTGGCGGCCTTGGCCAAACTCCCACGCTCGACTTTCAATGAACTGGAATCTCAAGTAACCGGGCAAAATCCCGACGAGATTCTGGAAGACGAGCCCGTCAAATTCAGCTAACCCTATCTCTTCCCTCTTCTCGCTCGACGTTCATCGAAATCGTTTTTCTTTCAATAAGTAAAAATCAGAATCTCCGCATACTGAGCGGTCGCTCAGGTTTCGCGATTCCCGGGCACCTTCCCGTCAAGGGAAGCCGCAAACAAAAACCACCCTACGCAAAGCGACAGTCTTTTCTTTGTGAATGACTGCACAGCGCTCGTTCGGTATAACGCCCCCCGTTGGCACAAAACAACAAGCGTGGCCGTGAAGGAATTGCCGTCGGCCGGAATGAAGCAGACCGCAGGTTGGCGATAGGTTGTTCTGCTGCTGTATCAGATGCCGGTAGACGGCGTTTTTTTGCGGGGTGGATTGTCGAGAGCCGGCAGTTGCAGATCTCCGCGACGTTCGAACGGCAGGCTGCCCAAGCCCTGTAACTGGAGGTGACCGATCAGACGGTAATCGATGCGCTCCTGGCCGGCTTTCTGCAGTTCGCGCAACTGTCTGACGGCGTTGCCGAGCGTGCTGGTTGCCGCCACGTCAAGCACCGCTTCACCGTAACGCGGCACGGTCAGCGTCTTGTCGGAAACGCCGCGAACGAAGGGCTGACCGTTCAACTGGATATCGAAACTCAATCCCCTGATCGGCAATTCGACATCATTCGGATTTTGAATGCGCAGGCGAAGTGCGAAACGTTGCTCGAAAACGCCGAACTGCAGCAGATTCAGTCCGGCGACGCTGACTTCGGGTTTATGCGCCAGACCGAACACGCCGGCGCAAGCCGTCAGCCATAGCGCCAGCACGACGATCGGCAAAGATTTTTTCATTTCGCCCCCATCGCTGATTCGAGAACGCAGAGCAGCGCCGAGGTATCGCAGTTCCCCCAGCCTTTGGCGACCAGGGCGTTCAGTTGTTGCGCCACCGGCGCCGATACCGGCAGCGGCACGGCCAAGCGGTGCGCATCGTCGCTGACGATGTGGAAATCCTTGTGATGCAAGCGGGCCTCGACGCCGGCAGTGAAGTCACGGTCGACCATCCGCCGACCCATCAGATCGAGCACCCGGCTCCCTGCTGAGCCACCGCTCAATGCCTGTCGCACCCGCCGCGGATCGACACCGGCGGCGCTGCTCAAATGCAACGCTTCGGCGACCGCCTGGATCGCACCGACCATGATCATCTGATTACAGGCTTTCGCCACCTGCCCGGCGCCGTGATCGCCAATATGGACGATCGTTTTGCCGAGTCGGGCCAACAACGGCCGAACCCGTTCGAGAACCGACTCCCGACCACCGACCATGATCGCCAGCGTTGCGTCGATGGCTCCCTGCTCTCCGCCGGACACTGGCGCATCGAGCATGTCCACACCCGCTTGCGCCAGCCGTTGCGCCAATCGCCGAGTCAGCGTCGGTGACATCGTCCCCATGTCGACCAGTATCGATCCGGCAGCCCAGCCTGCCAGCAAACCGTCAGGGCCGAGAACCACCTGTTCGAGATCGGCGTCGGCGGTGAGCATGGTGAAGGTGACGGTCGATTGCCGTGCCACCGCCGCCGCCGTTGCGCAGATTTCCGCACCGGCGGCGCGCAGAGGCTCAACCGATGCCGGCCGGCGCGACCACACGGCCAGACGATGACCGGCGCGCAACAAGTGCAGGGTCATCGGACGCCCCATGGCGCCCAGGCCGACGAAGCCGACCGACATCAATGGTCGCCGCCGGAGAGTTGCTCGAGCAGTTTGAGGATGGCGATCGAGTCCTCTTCACCGAGCCCCGAGCCGACCATGGCGTTGTACATCTGTGCCGTCGCCGCCGCCGCCGGCAGGCACAAGCCAAGCTCATGGGCGCTTTGCATGACGATGTTCATGTCTTTTTGATGCATCCAGGACTTGAACCCCGGCTTGAAATTGCGATCGAGCATCCGCTGGCCATGATTTTCGAGGATTTTCGAGTAGGCGAAACCGCCGAGCAGCGCTTCACGGACCCGCGCCGGGTCGACACCGCTTTTCGCGGCGAAGTTGAGCGCCTCGGCAACGGTGAGCACGCCGACGCCGGTGACGATCTGGTTGGCGGCTTTGGCCACTTGGCCGGCGCCGGAATCGCCGACATGGACGATATTCTTGCCCATGCAGGCGAAGGCCGGCTGGGCGGTGGCGAAAGCGGCTTCGCTGCCGCCGACCATGATCGACAACGTACCTGCAACCGCACCGACTTCGCCACCCGAGACCGGCGCGTCGAGAAAATCGATGCCGACACCGCGCAAGCGCCCGGCGATGTCGCGGGCAGCGGCGGGACGGATGGTACTCATATCCACCCCAACCAGCCCGGTCCGGCCGGCATCGGCGACACCGCCCTCACCGAGCCAGACCTGTTCGACATCCGGTGCGTCGGCGACCATCGAGATGACCAGTTCCGCATCAGCCGCCGCATCGGCCGGACCGCCGGCCGCGCTGGCGCCGGCGTCGAGCAGCGGCTGCATCGAGACTGCCCGCCGGGCCCACACCCGCAACTGGTGCCCAGCCGCTAGCAGATTGAGTGCCATCGGGCGCCCCATGATTCCGAGTCCGATAAAGCCGATATTCATTGCCTGTCCTTTGCAAATTATTCTTGGTGTGGGTCGCTTGCCTGCGCCCTGCGTGTTCCTGGCGGGTCGTTCCGTCGCTCCGCCTCAGAGTTTGTGAATGAATCTACCAAGCGGCGTCGTTACTCACTCGCTTACTCATCACCTATCGAATTGATATATATTGCATTTATATCGCTAACACCTAGCCTCTCGGCCTGCTCGTGACCATTTCTTCACAACCTCTCAGCCGACCACCGTCACCACCAGCCGGCGCCGGCTCGACGAGGTCCGATGCTCCCACAGATAGATCCCCTGCCAAGTGCCGAGTTGCATCTGGCCATTGCCCAGAGGAATGGTCAGCGAGGAACCGGCGAGAATGTTGCGGCCGTGCGCGGCCATGTCGTCGGGTCCTTCGTCATCGTGTAGATACGCCGGATCGCCGTCAGGCGCCCAGCGGACAGCCAAAGTCTCCAGGTCGCGGCGTACCGACGGATCGACATTTTCGGTCAGCACCACCGAACAACTGGTGTGACGGACGAAGATATTGACCAGTCCGGTGAAAATCCCCGATTCGCGAACGATTTCGGCGACCTCGTCGCTGATTTCGATGGTGCCGCGGCCGCGGGTGCGAATTTCGAAAGTCTGTTGATAGGCCATCGACTGCTCAATCAAAACGATGAGCCGGGAGTGGCGAGAAACTCGATTTCCTCCGGCGTTGACACGCGACCGAGTGCCGCGTTGCGGTGCGGATAGCGGCCAAAGCGTTCGATGATCGCCTGGTGACGACGCTCGAATTCGAGATTGTTTTCCAATCCCGGCGCGGCGTACAGATCGAGCGCCAGCCGATGAATTGCCGGCGATTCGCTGTGCATGTAAGGCAAGTAGAGAAAGGCACGCTGCATCGGCGGCAGTTGCCGGTCAACCCCACGGGCAACCGCTTCCTGGGCCAGCGCCAACGCCATCCCGTCGCTGGCGAAGGCTTGCGGACGGTTGCGGAAGAGGTGGCGCGAAAACTGGTCGAGAACGAGGACTTCGGCCAGCCGGCCAACGGCGGTGTCGCGCCAGCCGTACAACTCGCCGTGCCCGGCCGCGGCGTGCAACGCGGCAAATCGTTGTTCGATCAGCCGATCGAAAGCCGCGGACGGGGTCCACCATTGCGCGGCGGAAGTTTCCTCGAACCAGAAGTGCAAGACATCGGCGGCCGTGATCGTTTCGCTCATGGTCGTTGGGAAATTTGTTCCGGAAGTCAATGATCGATGGCCAAGGCGCGCCAACCGTCCGCACCGAGTTGACGCAGCGTCCGCCGATTGGCGTCGTAAATCGCCGACGCATCCGGAAAAGCCGCCACGGCCCGGTCGAGGCTCGCTTCGCGCAACAGGTGCAGCGTTGGATACGGCGAACGGTTGCTGCAGTTGGTGATATCGTCGGGATCGGTGTCGGCGAAAACATAGCGCGGGTGGAAACTGGCCACCTGCAACACGCCGCTGTAACGATGTACCCGCAGGACGACCTCGACCAGGTCGAGAAAACGGATGAAATCGTCGAACTCGCCGAGCACCCAGGGATGGATCAGCAAAGTGGTATCGACGACTTCTGGCGATGCTTCGCTCAAGGTGCGCAGTTCATTTTCGAGGTCGTCGAGCAAGACGTCCTCGTCAGTGGCGGTGCTGACCACATAACGTATCTGCCCTTTGACATGAACCCCCTTGGCGAACGGGCACAGGTTGAGACCGATGACGGCCTTTTCCAGCCAGCGGCGGGTGGCATCGACAATCTGGCGCGGGTCGGAATCAGCGGTGGGCATGGCGTGGCGTGCGTTTCGGATGGTTTCGGCGGCCAGGTGACCGGCGGCATCAGGCGGAAGTCGCAGTGTAGCGATACGCAGGGGATCAGGTAAAGAGCAGCGGAGCATCCGCCGTACAATGACCGTTTTCCTGTGGAATTCGTAACATGGAGCAGGTCGCGGCAGTGGTCATCGGGGCCGGCGTGGTCGGTCTGGCCTGCGCGCGCGCGCTGGCGCAGCGCGGCATCGAGACGCTGATTCTCGAGCGGCATGCGCGGATCGGCAGCGAAACCAGTGCCCGCAACAGCGAGGTGATGCATGCCGGACTGTATTATCCGAGCGCTTCGCTGAAAGCACGGCTGTGTCTCGCCGGCCGGCGGCAACTCGATGACTATTGCCGCCGACAGCACATTGCTACCCGCCGTTGCGGCAAACTGATCGTCGCAACAGGCAACGGTCACGACAAACTGCTGGCGTTGCGCGCCCAGGGCGAAGCGAACGGCGTGGATGACCTGCGGCTGCTCGACCGTGCCGCCGTTCGCGCCGCTGAACCCGAACTGGCCGGCGTCGCGGCGTTGCACTCGCCATCGACGGGGATCATCGACAGCCGCGCGTTGATGCTGGCGCTGCTCAGCGACGCTGAGCGCGCCGGTGCGACACTGGCCTTGCGCTGCCGGCTGACCGGCGGGACGGTCGGCCCCGCTTCGATCGAGTTGGTCGCCGACGGTCTGCGTTGGCGCTCGACCTGGGTGGTCAACGCCGCCGGCTTGGCGGCGCCGGCTGTCGCCGCCTCGTTGGCCGGTTTCCCGGTGGCGTTCCTGCCGCAGCCGTTTTTTGCCAAAGGCAATTATTTCGCTCTGAACGGCCGCTCACCGTTTTCGCGGCTGATCTATCCGCTGCCTGTCGACGGCGGCCTGGGCATCCACCTGACGCTCGATCTTGCCGGTCAGGCACGTTTCGGCCCCGACGTCGAATGGCTTGATCAAGCGCCCGGCGACGATGAACGGGTTTATCGTGTCGATCCGGCACGTGGCACCGCTTTCGCCGCCGAGATCCGCCGCTATTGGCCGGGGTTGCCCGAAAATGCGTTGGCACCGGCTTTCGCCGGCATCCGGCCGAAACTGGTCGGTCCGGGCGAATCGGCCGGCGATTTTCTGATCCAGGGACCCACCCGGCATGGCATCGCCGGGCTGGTCAATCTGTTCGGCATCGAATCGCCGGGATTGACCGCCAGTCTGGCGATTGCCGATCAGGTCCTGGCGGAATTGTCTCTTGACTGAGCCGCGCCCCAGTGTCGCGGTGCTCGACACCCAGATCGTCCTCGATCTGTTGCATTTTGCCGATCCACGGACCGCAGAATTATCCGTGGCGATCTTGCACGGCAATCTCCGCTGCTTTTGCGACCGTCGATGCTTCGGCGAATTCGAGCGTGTTCTCGCCTATCCGCAGTTCGCTCTCGACACCGATTCCCGCCAGGCTTTGCTGGTTCGCTATCGCGCGCTGACGACTTTCTGCGAAGCGCCGGACGATGAAACCGAGGTCTTGCCGCGCTGCCGGGACGCTGACGACCAGAAATTTCTGCAACTGGCCGTCCGCTGTCGCGCCGAACTGCTAATCACTCGTGACCGCAAGCTGTTGCGGCTTTCCGGCGATCGCCGCCTGCCTTTCGCCATCGTCGATGCTCCGCAGGCGGCGAGCCGCTTGGCCGCCTGCGGCCGCGCCTACCACGGATCACCATAATCCTGGCTTTCCTGGCTGGAAAGACGATGCAGGAAATCGGTCAAAGCCGCGGGCGGTGGCGCTTCGAAAGCGATCTGCCGACCGTCGGCCGGGTGCGGCAGGCGGATTTTCCAAGCGTGCAGAAACATCCGTTTCAGGCCCTGACGGGCCAGCGACTTGTTGAGATCGAAATGGCCGTACTTGTCATCGCCGACGATCGGGAAACCGAGGTGCGCCAAGTGCACACGAATCTGGTGCGTCCGCCCGCTGCATAATTCTGCTTCGAGGAGACTGTAGTTTTGCCAGCGCGCCAACAGGCGGAAAACGGTCTGCGCCGGTTTGCCATCGTCAGCAACCCGCACCCGCCGCTCTCCCGACGGGAGCAGATATTTGTACAGCGGCAGGTTGACCCGCCGCAGCGGCGTCAGCCAGCGGCCGCTGACCAGCACCAGGTAGCGCTTTTCGGCACCACCTGAGCCGCTGGTCGCACCGTGCCGACGAAACGTCTCGTGCAGGGCAAGCAATGCCGAACGTTTCTTGCCCACCAACAGCAGGCCGGAGGTTTCGCGGTCCAGACGATGCGCCAGTTCGAGAAACCTCGCCGACGGACGCTGCTGGCGCAAGGCTTCGATCACCCCGAGGCTGACACCGCTGCCACCATGCACGGCGATCCCAGCCGGTTTGTCGATCACCAGCAGACTGTCGTCTTCGTGCACCAACGGCAGAGGTGTCGCACCACCGCTACGCGGCACGGCGTCCGGTTCGGCAATGCGCACCGGCGGGATACGCAACTGGTCACCCTGTTGCAGACGATACGAGACTTCGGCGCGCCGCCCGTTGACACGAACCTGGCCACTGCGCACCAGCCGGTAAACATGACTTTTCGGCACGCCTTTGCAGTGCTTGAGCAGCAGGTTGTCGAGACGCTGACCGTGTTCGTTTTCGGTAATTAAGACGTTGATTACCGAGTTTTTGCTAATTTCGGTCATTTTGAATATACTTAACTTGATTTGCGTCTTGAATTGAAAGAGGCGCTGACCCGTTAGACCGTTGAGCAACAGCGATTTTTTGCATTGCGACGCACTTTCCGGCAGGCCTCGGCGGCCTCACTTGCGCCATGTCGCGCAAGGTCATTTCAACGCCAATCACCTGGTTAAGTACGCTCACCACAAAGTAGCGATACTACTTGAACTGCGCGCGCCTGGCACTTGTGGGGCGGCCTAGGCAGATTCCCGAGCCTTTTGATGGCAACGAGGTCCGACGGACCCAGGGTCGACGAACACCTCTCGGTTGCTTTATTGGAAATTTTCTCCAGGATTCACTGCCACAACCCATTCCCGGCTGCCCCTATCTAGCGTTCCCCCGTGACAGCGCGCGGGAGCCATACACATGAAACGCATGCTGTTCAATGCAACACAGGTCGAGGAACTCCGTGTTGCCATTGTCGACGGTCAGAAGTTGATCGATCTCGACATCGAGTCGGCCACCAAGGAACAGAAAAAGAGCAACATATATAAAGCGGTCATTACCCGCATAGAACCCAGCCTGGAAGCGGCTTTTGTCGATTACGGCTCGGAAAGGCACGGTTTCCTGCCCTTCAAGGAAGTCTCGCGCGCCTTCTTTCAGCCCGGCGTCGAAGCTGGCCGGGCAACGATCAAGGACGCCCTGCGCGAAGGTCAGGAACTGATCGTCCAGGTCGACAAGGACGAACGTGGCAACAAGGGCGCGGCGCTGACCACTTTCGCCAGCCTCGCCGGCCGTTATCTGGTGCTGATGCCGAACAATCCACGCGGCGGGGGCGTCTCGCGACGCGTCGAAGGCACCGAGCGCGCCGAATTGCGCGAGGTGATGGATCAGTTGCAGGTTCCCGCCGGGATGAGCCTGATCGCGCGCACCGCGGCAATCGGCCGCAACGCCGAAGAATTGCAGTGGGACCTCAATTACCTGCTGCAACTGTGGAAAGCGATCGAATCGGCAGCCACCCAGCAGAGCGGCGCGTTCCTGATCTACCAGGAAGGCAGTCTGGTGATCCGCGCCATCCGCGACTATTTCCAGCCCGACATCGGCGAAATCCTGATCGATACCGACGAAGTGTTCGAGCAGGCACGGCAGTTCATGGAACACGTGATGCCGGGCACCGTCAACCGTATCAAGCGCTATCGCGACGACGTCCCGCTGTTTTCGCGCTTCCAGATCGAACACCAGATCGAATCAGCCTATTCGCGCCAGGTCAGCCTGCCGTCGGGCGGTGCGATCGTCATCGATCACACCGAGGCGCTGGTTTCGGTCGACGTCAACTCCGGCCGGGCGACGCGCGGCGCCGACATCGAGGAAACGGCGCTGAAAACCAACCTCGAAGCAGCGGAGGAAGTGGCGCGCCAATTGCGTCTGCGCGACTTGGGCGGACTGATCATCATCGATTTCATCGACATGGAGAATCAGCGCAACCAGCGCGAAGTCGAGAACCGTGTCCGCGACGCCCTGCGTTTCGACCGCGCGCGCGTGCAAACCGGCAAGATCAGCCGTTTCGGTCTGCTCGAACTGTCGCGGCAGCGCCTGCGGCCGGCGCTGGCCGAGACCAGTTACATTCCCTGTCCGCGCTGCTCGGGAACCGGCCATATCCGCAGCACCGAGTCAGCCGCGCTGCACATCCTGCGCATCCTCGAAGAAGAGGCGATGAAAGACAACACCGCCGCCGTGCATGCGCAGGTGCCGGTCGATGTCGCCACCTTCCTGCTCAATGAAAAGCGCGCCGATGTCCAAGCCGTCGAGTTGCGGCAAAAAGTGAACATCCTGCTGATTCCCAACATCCACCTCGAGACCCCGCAACACACCGTCACCCGGCTTCGCAGCGACGACCAGGGAGAGGAGGCCCAGCAACCTTCGTACCGGATGGTCGAAATGCCCTCCGAAGACGAGGCCCGGGAAACCACGCCGGGTGGCGAGACACGCACCAGCCGTCCAGAGGCGGCGATCAAGGGCATCACCGCGGCTCAGCCGGCGCCGAACATCGCCGACCGTGCGCCCGTGGTCGCGCCCGCTGTCCAGCCTTCGTTGTTCTGTCGTCTGCTCAACACCCTGCGCTCATGGTTCGGCGCCTCGCCAACCGTCACGCCGGCCGCCGAAACACCCGCCGCTCCACCTGCGCCGCCGGCTCCCGCTATGCGCGAGACACCCCGGGAGCCACGGCGCAATGGCCCGCCCCCGCGCAATCCCCGCCGGGACGAACGCCGGGAAGCCAACGGCAACGAGCCGCGCAACGGCCGCGAACCCCGGGAAACGTCTCCCGCTCCCCGGAACGAAGCACCAAAGGTTCGCGAACCCAGAGAACCGTCGAGAGAAAGCAAAGAGCCGCGTGAAACGCCGCCTCCACGCGAGCCGAGAAAGCCTCGCGAACCGCGCGCCGGCAACCGCGAGCGCGAGGCGCCAACGTCGGCAAACAACGTTTCCGCCCTGACTGATGGCGAAACCAACACACCAGCGGTCGTTCCACTCCCGGCACAGGAAGCCGGCGACGAGACGGGCGGCGCACCACGCCGCCGCGGGCGTCGTGGCGGGAGGCGTGAGCGCGGCGAACGCAACGACAGCCAACTCGATCTGCTCAACGCCAACCAAGCGAGCGCTGAACCCTCGCCGATCGCGGCGGGAACGGTGACCGCGGCAGCAGTCGCCGCCGCTGCGGCAACAGCGCTTCCCGCTGACCCGTCGCCAGCGGTGGAGAGCACTCCCGCAGAAGTACCGGCTGGAACAGCGGCGGCTCAAGCCGTGGCCGGGGAACTGAAGGAACCGGTGGCGAACGAGGCCACCCCGGCGGAGAGCGAGCCGCTCGTCACGCCACTGGCCAACGCAACGGCCGAACCGCCGGTAACGCCTGCCGAGACGGCGTCGGCGTCGGCCAGCGAACCCATGCTTCCCACTCTGGCCGCCGAGATCGTTACCACGGAACGCATGCTCCCGCCTGCCGGCGAACCGGTGACACCGCTGACGACGAGCGAGACGCCGGTGGTCCCGGTGCCGGTCGTGGCCGCAACGCAACCGTTGGCCGCAGCGGATGAGACGCTGCCACCAACGCCTTCTACCGCCAACGACGATGATGCCCCGCTCGTCGTTCCGCCGCCGCTGGCCGCCAGCGTGGAACAGCCGCTGGATTCGGCAGCGCTTCCAGCAACTGATCTGCAGCAAGCGATCGACGCCGGCGGTCTGGTGATGGTCGAGACCGCGCGCGACAAGCTGCAAGCCTGGCAACCCGAACAGGCTCCCGTCGCCACGCCAGCGACAGGTCGGCGGCGGCGGTCGCCGCCGGTCATCTCGGACGAACCGCTGGTGATGGTCGAAACCCGTCACTGAGCGTCGTTCGGGCGCGGACGAAACATGGCGCGCATCCTGCCCGACGGCTGGCGCGAGCTGGCCGTCACCGGTGCCGCGCAGCGTGAAATCGAAACGCTGGCCCAGTTGGCGGACCTGCCCGATCAATACACGGTGTTTCACGCCGTGCATTGGACTACCCTGGGCAGTAAAGAGGACGGGGAAGCGAGAGAAGCGGGATACGCGGTTTTCGGCGACGCCGACTTCGTGGTGACCAACGCCGCCGGCGACCTGCTGCTGATCGAACAGAAAAGCGGTTTTCTCAGCGAAACTCCCGACGGTCTGGTCACCGCCTACGGCGGACACCGGCGCAATCTGGCGGTGCACCTGTCGCGGACACGCGAAGCGCTGCTGGCGAAGATCCAGGCGCGCCCCGGTGGCCAGCAGGCGCGCATCGAAACTTTGCTCTACTGTCCCGATTACCACGTCAAATCGCCGCCTACCGTTGGTTTGCTGGCCGAGCGCATCGTCGATGCCGCGCGCCGCGAACGCCTGCTGCCGACGATCCAGGCTATTCTGCCACCCGGTGAAACAGCGCCGTTTGCCCGGGAAGTCCATCGCGTGCTCGGTGACATCATTCGTCTCGACAGCGACGTCAGCGCTTTGGTCGGACGGGCCCGTACGCTGGTCACCCGCGTCGCCGGCGGGCTGGCCCACTGGGCAAGGCAATTGAGCATCGACCCGTACCGCTTGCGGGTGACCGGTACCGCCGGCTCGGGAAAGACGCAACTGGCGCTGGCCGAGTACCGCGACACCCTGGCGCGCGGCGACCGGCCGTTGTACGTCTGCTTCAATCGACCGCTGGCCGACCATTTCAATGCCCTGGTTCCCCCCGGCGGCGTTGCCTGTACTTTTCACATGCTTTGTGAGCGTTTGCTGCGCGCGCACGGCGAGTCGCCCGATTTCTCGCAACCAGCGGTCTTCAGACGATTGGTCGAACGCGCCGCGGCGCTACCGGTTCCCGACGAGCTGCGTTTCGATACCCTGATCGTCGACGAAGGCCAGGATTTTTCCGAAGACTGGTGCGCACAGGTGTTCCGCTTCGCGGCTCCAGACAGCCGCCGGCTGTGGCTCGAAGATCCCTTGCAGAATCTTTACGGCCGGCCGCCGGTGGCCCTGCCCGGTTGGGTCGGCTTGCGCGCCGAGGCCAATTACCGCAGTCCGCGACCAGTGGTGCGATGGCTGCAGAACGTGCTGCCCGGACACGTCACCATCGACGCGGTCTCGCCATTCGATACCGAAGCGCTCGACTGGCTGGTCTACCGCGACGACGACGAAATGCGCCAGAAGGTCAAGGAAGCGATCCGGCGCTGTCTGTCTAACGGGTTTCGCAAGGAGGATCTGGCGATCATCAGCTATCGCGGGCGCGATAATTCGTCCCTGTTGCCGCTGGCCCAACTCGGTGCCAGCACCTTGCGCACCTTCAGCGGTGATTACGATCTGTTCGGCCAGCCGCAATACAGCCGCGGCGAGGTGTTGCTGGAAACGGTCTACCGCTTCAAAGGTCAGGCCGCACCGGCGGTGATTTTTGCCGAAATCGATTTCGAAACGCTCGATGAGCAAGCGCGACGCAAATTGTTCGTCGGCGCCACCCGGGCGATGCTCAAGCTGATGCTGGTCGTTTCCGAACGCGCCGCCCGGCAACTGCCACCGTTCATCGATTCCTGATTTTTGAAGAAAATGCCATGGACGTCACGTCACCCGAAGCCCTGTTTCCCGTGCTCGAACCCGTCGAGGTCTGGCAGCATTTCGCCGTTCTCTGCCGTATCCCCCGCGCGTCGAAGAACGAGGGGCCACTACGTGATCATTTGCGCGACTGGGCGAACCAGCGCGGCTTGACCAACGAGGTCGACGCCGCCGGCAACCTGATCATCTGCAAGCCGGCCAGCGCGGGTCATCGCGATGCGCCAACGGTGATCCTGCAGGCACATCTGGATATGGTATGCCAGAAAAACGACGGCGTAACGCATGATTTCAGTTGTCAGCCGATAAGGGTCGAAGCGCTCGATGGCTGGCTGCGCGCACCGGAAACGACTCTCGGCGCCGACAACGGGATCGGCGTAGCGTTGATCCTGGCCGTGTTGGCCAGCGACACCTTGACGCACGGTCCACTGGAAGCGCTGTTCACCGTCGATGAGGAAGCCGGCATGGGCGGTGCGCGGGGGCTGGCTGGCGAACGATTCGCCGGCCGTCTGCTGATCAATCTCGACACCGAGGAGTGGGGCCAGTTTTATATCGGTTGCGCCGGTGGCCTGGACGTCGATGTCCGACGCCACGCCGTCGCCGAACCGGCTCCGTCGACACATCAGGGACGACGAATCGACGTGTATGGCTTGCGCGGCGGTCATTCGGGGATCGACATCCACCACGGCCGCGGCAATGCCATCAAATTGCTGCTCCGTCTGCTGTGCGCCTGGCAAAAGCGGTGGCCGCTGCGTCTGGCCGCGTTGCACGGCGGCAGCGCCCGCAACGCGCTGCCGCGCGAAGCCTGCGCCTTGATCACCTTGCCGGCTGACGCACTGTCGGTTCTGGAGACCGAGATCGGCACCTGGCAAACGCTGTTTCAGCAGGAACTGGCCGACGTCGACCCCGGCGTGCGCCTGCGCGTTACAACCGCCGAAGTCGATACCGTACAGCCGGCCGACGAACAGGCGATCTGGTTGCACTCATTGCACGCCGCGCCGCATGGCGTCCGGCGGATGAGCGACATCTGGCCTGGCGTCGTCGAAACGTCGAACAATCTGGGCCTCGTCGATCTGCGCTCCGACGGTGGCCGTTGCAATTTCATGGTCCGCTCATTACGCGATAGCGGCAGTCAGGCACTGGCCGACGAAATCAGCAGCCTGTTCGCGCTCTCCGGTAGCGACTGTCGGCAATCGGGTCATTATCCCGGCTGGCTGACAGTCGCCGAATCGCCACTGCTGGCCTTGTGCCAAAAGGTCTATCGCCAGGTGTTCGCCGACGAGGCCGCCATCCAGATCATCCATGCCGGGCTCGAATGCGGCTTGTTCAACGCCAGGATTCCGAACCTGGACATGGTTTCTTTCGGCCCGACGATCCGTGGCGCGCACGCCCCCGGAGAAGCGGTGGACATCGTCTCAGTCAACCGCTGCTGGCAATTGTTGCAGGCGATCCTGGCCGCTCTCGGCTGAAACAGTTCATGGTGGCGGCAGGCCATCGTTCAAGCTCTTGTTTCGTCTGGACTCCTTTACGGCATCCCGCATCCGCCATTTGTCGACGACGGCGCTGTGGGTACCGGATCGGCAGACGCGAGCCCGCGCGATGATTTTTCCAGGATAATTCCCGCTCAAAGACGTCCCTGACTACACCATTTTGCCCAAAACAACCCATTAAAATTCGTGATCAAAACCCTCAGCGCCGTGTTTTTCCAACCGATGACCGGACGCTGATTCTCGAGATTGACGCTTTGTAAGGAACCATCCGATGTGGGACAAGAAACGGACCTCAGTCCTGCTATTGACCTTTTTTGTATTGGCAACACCAACAACTTGGGCGGCGACCCCTCTGAAAATCCTGGGATTCGAGGATATGTCTTGCCGTGCCTGGGTAAAGTCGAAAGAAGATGCCGAGCAGCGGCAACAGTACATCGCCTGGATGCGCGGCGTACTCAGTGGTCACAACTACGCCAATCCCGGGCAGCAGGTGTCGGTGATTTCGAGCGCAACCGTCGAACAATACGTCAATCGGTTCTGTTCGGAAAAGCCGCTCGGGCAGTTCAGCGATGCGGCATTCCGTTTGAGCGATCAGTTTTCCGGACGGAATTTGCCGATTACCAAATGAAATGCCCATCACTCAGTGGTAACTTTCAACCGCTGTGGCTTTTGCACACTTGCTGACGAAAAATTCATGTTATCGTTTTCAACAGCAGTACGGAGATCCGTTACCCGGCGTCAGAGCTCACACGCAGACCCAACACCGGCGCGAATTCTCCGCGACTACTGAACGCACCGTAGAGCCGCCGCGAAACAGTCACCCAGGATCCTGACGGAATGCCAACTGGAATATCCTTAAATCCTCTGGGGGCAAATATGGTATGTTTTGGGATGGCTACTTGTTGCTGATCGCAACACTCTGATTTGTTATACACCAGCCCGGTGTGGGCCGCGGATGACGGCGTGAGGGGGACGAATCGTCGAAATTCCGCAGGCTGCAGGGTGAAAACGGAATCCATGAGGCTAGCGGCACGATGAGTGAAACAATTTTCTATCCGAGCGCTGACGAAGGAACCGCTTCGCAGTCTGGTATTCGATTCATGCTGCAATGGTTGGAGAGTCCGCCGGCAGAGAATCCGGCGGAAGAGCTCCCTTCGTTGCGACTTCATTTGCGTGCACTCCGCGAGCTTGCACCGCCGTCACCGCAACGCGCCGCATTAGTCGATAGTTTGTATCAGCGCAGCTTCAATGCCATTGCCAGCGTCATCCCTTCTTTGACTCACCCTGTTTTGCCCATCACCGGCAAAGCCCGTCGGACGGTGCGCAATGTTCTCGAACTGCTGCAAGCGCTTGGTGACGAGCTGGTGACGATCCAGGAAATCATCGACCATCAGCCGGGCACGGATGATCCGCGGAACTCGCTTGAACTGGTCTTGTGGCGCAGTCTGCAAACCTTGGACCATCAGTTGATGGTCAGCCACATGACAGCATCTCCCCCGCCTCCTGGCGTGTGGCAGCAATTGCATCAGACCTTCGCGAAAGCCCAGGCTTGCCAAGTACAAGATGAGATTCCACCGGGGGGAAGCAGCAGCATCAAACAGCTCTATCACGCAGCCGTGCTGCTGGGATGTGCGCAACCTGCCTCGTTGACCGCCCGTGAAGTCGTGTTTTTGGCGGCTTATTTTCAACGGTTTGCCGATCGGGTCGATGAGACCACCGTCGCGTCCTTCGCTTCTGATACGGATAGCGATGCGGCCATTTTCTGGATCGACCCGAAAAATGATCTGCCGGCGCTCGCCTATCGTCACAACTCGCCGCCGGTGATGGCGCCTTACTCGATCTCTTTCGTTCGACTGCAAACCTTGCTCAACGAGCAGATTGCCGCGCTGGAATCGGCGACTCCAGCACAGCAACTCAATTTGCCGGCCTTCGCCGGCAAGCCCGCCGGGCTCGGCGTTTTGCGCCGCCTGGCACTGCGTTGGGCGGGCAGCGGCAAACGTCGTTTCTCTCGCCGCAAGCAGGATGAGCGAACGGTGCTCACAGCAGGTCTCGACGGATTGTGGAACCTTTACCAGGTTGGCGATAGTGCGGAAGTTCAACTGTCGAACTGGATGATCACCAATGAAAGTCCGGATGGCTACGCGCTGATGCATCTGACTGGCAAGACCGGCACGCTCTCAGTCGGCGACATCGCCGCAGTACGTTCCAGCAAAACCAACAATTGGCAGATTGGCGTCGTCCGCTGGGCGACTTCGGCGAACCCGGAGCATCTGGAAGTCGGTCTGCAGGTTCTTGCGCCGACGGCACTGGCCGCCAAGGCCGTGCAACCGTCCGCCGGCCAGGTGGCTGAGCATTTGCCGGTGCTGGTTTTGCCGGCCTTGCCCCGGATACGTACCCGGCAACTGTTGATTGCCGCCGTAGGTGCGATCGACAAGGAACAGAAAAAAGCGTTGCTGGTCGTCGAAAAACACAATCTCGCCATCCGCGAAATCAAACTGACCGCCATCGACGAACAGACCAGCAGTGTCGAGATTCTGTCGATTGCGCCGGAAGACAACCCGTTTTGAGTACAGCGGACCCGGCCTTCAGGAGCGCGGATCCGTGAAAATATTGGATTCTTGCGATCGCAAGCTAGGAGCCTGTCGGACTTGAGCGATCGTTGCGAGCCGAGTGGGAAAGTGAGGGCAGTTTTTCCCGATTTCGAGGCGCATAGTGGATCTATGCAACGAGAAATCGGGGAAAAATGGACCGCTTTCCCACCGGCGCAGTCGATCAGCCTCAAGTCCGACAGGCTCCTAGGCTGAAGCGTCAGCAATTATTGCTCGCCCGCTTTGCCCGCGGCAGACTCTCCGTCTTTTGCCGAAACTTCGTCCGACCTCCCGGACGTCACCCGCTCTCGACGGAATTCAGGCAGCGTCGCTGCCACCAGAGCGCCGAGCAAGACCACGGCCCAAGAGGCATAAAGCCACAGCAAAAACACCGGCACAGTGGCAAAAGCGCCATAAACCGCCGCATAAGACGAGAAACCGGCCAAATAAATGGCGAAACCTTTCTGCAGGATGATGAAGCCGATCGCGGCGAACAGCCCGGCCGAAACCGCATCGCGTACCGCGACCCGGGTGTTGGGCAAGGCAAAATACAAGCCTCCGAGAAACAGGGCCGCGACCAGAAAACCCAACGCTTTGAACAGGATGTGCCGCAACCAGGGTGGTTCGTCGATCAATCCCAACGAGGTGGTCACGGCGTAGGAGATGGCCAGCACGATCCCCGCCATCACCAGCGGCCACAACGCGATCAGACTGGTGAACAGGGGCAGGCGACGCCACCAGGAGCGCGGACGGGCAACCATCCACACATGGTTGAACGCCCGCTCGATGGTCAATAGCAGCAGAATCACCGTCACCGCCAGCGTCAAGGAACCGATGGCCGTCACTTCCCCGGCCTTGTGCGAGAATTCGAGCACCTGCTTGATGATCATCTCGGCGCTGCGCTCCGGTAACAGATTGCGCGCCAAAAATTGTTCGAGGTCCTGAACCATGCTCGGAAAGAAAGGCACCAGGGCCACGATGCTCAAGACGATCGCCACCAAGGGCACCAGTGACAGCAGCGTGGTAAAAGCCAGGCTGGCGCTGATCTGATCGAATTTTTCCTCGACGAAACGTCGCGCCACCCGCACGGCAAACCGTCGCCAAGGGAAACATGGAGCAGGCATAGGACCCCTATAATACCCCGATGTCCGAAATCCTCGTCCTCTACTACAGTCATCGCGGCTCGGTCCTGGCGCTGGCCCGGCAAATCGCACGCGGTATCGAATCGCAACCCGGTGTCGGCGCCCGTATGCGCACGGTGCCGAAGGTGTCGGCCGTTTGCGAAGCGACCGAGGCCGAATCGCCAGCGGACGGCGCGCCGTATGTCGAAGCGCAGGATCTGTCCGACTGCATCGGGCTGGCACTGGGCAGCCCGACCCGTTTCGGCAACATGGCGGCGCCGATGAAATACTTTCTCGATGGAACGGCGTCCGCCTGGTCCGCCGGGTCGCTGGTCGGTAAACCGGCCTGCGTATTCACCTCGACGGCCAGCGCGCATGGCGGCCAGGAAAGCACGCTGCTGTCGATGATGCTGCCTTTGCTCCATCACGGCATGCTGCTGGTCGGGTTGCCCTTCAGCGAAAGCCGCCTGTCCTCGACCCGTGGCGGCGGTACGCCCTACGGCGCCAGCCATCTGGCCGGCGTCGAGGGGCAGCCGATATTGAGCGAAGACGAACGGCAGCTGGCCTTCGCTCAAGGCAGGCGGCTGGCCAGCATTGCTCTAAAACTGCGCGACGGATGATCCGCCTGGCTTACCTGACGGCGTGTGTCAGTTTGATCGCGCTGATCTTTCTCTGCCTGGCCTGGGAGTTGCGTCTGGCACCGGTGCAGGTCGGCGGCTCCTGGCTGGCGCTGAAATGCCTGCCGCTGTTGGCACCGCTGTTCGGTATTCTCCACGGGCGACGCTACACCTATCAGTGGGCGTCGATGCTGATCCTGCTCTATTTCACCGAGGGCATCGTCCGCGCGACCACCGACCACGGACTCGGCCAAGGGCTGGCGATCGGCGAAACGGTGCTATCGCTGTTTTTCTTTGCCGCGACGGTCACTTACGCCCGGCAGACCCGGTCCGCTCCGCTACCGCCGCGAAGCTGATCGCCGGTTCCGGCGAATCCACTGCCAGCAGAACCGGCCGTACACCGTTCAGACGTCGCCTTGCGGGTCCACACGATCCGGAAACTGCAGCTTGTTCAAGGCATTGAGATAAGCCTTGGCCGACGCGATGACGATATCGGTATCGGCGCCATTCCCGTTGACGATCCTGCCGGCACGCTCCAGGCGGACCGTCACTTCGCCTTGCGCGTCAGTACCGGTGGTGATGGCATTGACCGAATAGAGCAGCAGTTGGGCGCCGCTGACGGCGATCGACTCGATGGCCTTGAACGTGGCATCGACCGGCCCGCTGCCGATTCCCGAGCCTTTTCTCTCGATGCCGTCGACGTTCAAGGTCACTTCTGCAGCCGGCGTCTCGCCGGTTTCCGAGCATACCCGTGAGTAGGCCAGCTTGTAATACTCGCCGTCGGGAGTCAAATCCTCGTCGGAAACCAGCGCCTGCAAATCCTCATCGAAAATCTCATGTTTTTTATCGGCCAGTTCCTTGAACCGGGCAAACGCCTGGTTCAGATATTCCTCGCTTTCCAGAACGATACCCAGCGCCGACAGCCGCGATTTGAAGGCATTTCTCCCGGAGTGCTTGCCGAGCACCAGCTTGTTCTGCGCCCAGCCGACGTCCTCGGCGCGCATGATCTCGTACGTTTCACGGTGCTTGAGTACGCCGTCCTGATGGATTCCCGACTCGTGAGCGAAAGCGTTGGCTCCGACCACCGCTTTGTTCGGCTGCACCGGATAACCGGTGATCTGCGAAACGAGCTTCGACGCCGGGACGATCTGCGTGGTGTCGATCCGCGTATGCACCGGGAAGACGTCGGCGCGCGTGCGTACCGCCATCACCACTTCTTCCAGCGAGGCATTGCCGGCTCGCTCACCGAGGCCATTGATCGTACATTCGACCTGGCGGGCACCGGCCAGCACCGCGGACAGGGAATTGGCCACGGCCATGCCGAGATCATTGTGACAGTGCGTCGACCAGACCACTTTGTCGGCTCCGGGAACGCGCTCGATCAGGGTGCGCATCAATTCTCCCCACACCGACGGCACGCTGTAACCGACGGTATCCGGAACATTGATCGTCGTGGCGCCGGCCTCGATCGCCGCGCCAAAAACGCGACAGAGAAAATCGACGTCCGAGCGAACCGCGTCCTCGGCTGAGAACTCGACGTCGTCGGTATATTCACGCGCCCAGCGCACGGCCTGCACCGCTGCCGCGACCACTTGATCGGGAGTCATGCGCAATTTTTTTTCCATGTGGATCGGACTGGTGGCGATGAAGGTGTGGATTCGACCGCGGGCAGCGGGAGTGATCGCCTCACCGGCGCGACGGATGTCGTTTTCGTTGGAACGCGCTAGCGAGCAGACCGTCGACCCTTTGACGGTCCGGGCAATCGATTGAATCGCGTCGAAATCACCGGGCGAAGCAGCGGCAAAACCGGCTTCGATGACATCGACCTGCATCCGTTCGAGCTGGCGAGCCACGCGCAGCTTTTCTTCCTTGGTCATCGACGCGCCCGGACTTTGTTCGCCATCACGCAAGGTGGTATCGAAAATCACCAAATGGTCTTTCATGCTGGACTCCAAGGGAAAATGGCCTCCGTCGCTACGTCTGGACTCAGACGGGCGAATATCAGGCAGGAAAATCGGACTGATCGGGAAATTGTGCGGGTCTGTCGACGCCGGTCCGCCGGCATCGACGGCAACAGGCGAAGAAATTCGGACCGAGGACTATAAACAGTTTGCAATGATGGTGTCAAATTTGCACCAAGGGTAAAGAGTCAAGAGTCGTCGCTCCGGCAAGCCTCGAGGGAGCGATCCAGATCGGCCGGGTCGAGGTCAGCGTGCCGCTTCAGTAGCCAATTCTGCCGATCACACGGGAAATCCATGTGGAATCAACCGAAAATCAAAGAAAAAACAACGCATAATCAACACGAAAGTGCTGCGGGTAAGCAGCGCAATCCCCTTCTGCTATACTCGGCGGCCTGCATAGCGCCGACTTCTCATGAGCGACATTCTCCCCTCCCGCAACGTCCTTGAGCTCGCCCGTCAGGTGCTGCGCATCGAGGCCGAGGCGGTGACGGCGTTGATCGGGCGCATCAACGATGATTTCCTGCGGGCAGTGACCTTGATTCTCAATTGCCATGGCCGGGTCATCGTCAGCGGCATGGGCAAATCCGGCCATGTCGGCCGCAAGATCGCGTCGACTTTCGCCAGTACCGGCACACCGGCCTACTTCGTCCACCCGGCCGAGGCCAGCCATGGCGACCTGGGAATGATTACTCGCGACGACATTCTGATCGCCTTGTCCAACTCGGGTGAAGCGGTCGAACTCTTGACCATCGTACCGATTATCAAACGGCAAGGCGCCAAACTGGTCAGCTTGACCGGCAATCCTCAATCGTCGTTGGCCAGAGAAGCGGATGTGCATCTCGACGCCGGCGTCGCGCAGGAAGCGTGCCCGTTGAATCTGGCACCGACAGCGAGCACGACCGCCGCGCTGGCGCTCGGTGACGCCTTGGCGGTTGCCCTGCTCGACGCCCGCGGTTTTGGCCCCGATGATTTCGCCCGCTCGCACCCCGGCGGACGGCTCGGCCGTCGTCTACTGACCCATGTCCGCGACGTGATGCATGTCGGCGCAGCGGTCCCGCAGGTTCTGGCCGACACCCCGGTCGCTGAAGCCATTCTCGAAATCTCGCGCGGCGGCATCGGCATGACCGTGGTGATCGACGACGCGCATCGGCTGATCGGTATCGTCACCGACGGCGACTTGCGCCGCGCCTTCGCCAGCAACCTCGACCTGCGCACCCGGTGCGCCGCCGACATCATGGGACGGCAGCCGCATTCGATCGGTCCGGATCGGTTGGCCGTCGAAGCCGTCGAGATGATGGAGCAATTCAGAATCAATCAACTGCCGGTCGTCGATACGCATAACCGGATACTCGGCGCGCTCAACATGCACGACCTGTTCCAGGCGAAAGTCATCTGATGAGCGACAACGACGCCCCCCTGACCAGCAAGACATTTTCGGCGTGGACGCAGAACTGGCATACCGCCATTCTGCCGCTGACGATTCTGCTGGCGTTGGCCGCGTTGAGCTTCTGGCTGCGTTACGCCAGCGAATTGCCGAACGAACGCCACGATGGAAAAACCCGTCACGACCCGGATTACATCGTTAGCGGCGCCACCGTGCGTAAACTCGACCCGGCAGGCCAACTGCAATACACCCTGGTCGCCCGGGAAATCCGCCACTATCCTGACACCGACACCGTCGAATTCACCGCGCCTCACCTGCAACAATTTCACCCGACTCGACCGACGGTGACCGTCCGTGCCGGTCAGGGCCAAAGCAGCGGACAAGGGCAGCGGATCGAATTGACGAATACCGTCGAAGTTCGCCGCGCCGCCACCCGCAGCGCCGGCGAACTGATCATCGAAACTCCTGAATTGACCGTTCTGACCGATGAGGGACGCGCATTCACCAAAAGCAGGATTCTGATCAAACAGGATAAATCGTGGATCGAAGGGCTTGGAATGCAATTCGACAACCCATCGCAGACCTACCTGCTGGAATCGCAGGTCTCCGGTCGAATCGACAGCCGTTCAAGTAGGAAGAAATAGGAAGAATTGACCCATGCGCACGCCTTTTCATTCGCTCAGCCTGTTACTTCTCTGTTTGACTGTTCCGTGGTCAGCGTACGCGGAACGGGCGGACCGTGATAAACCGATTCATCTCGAAGCCGACCGGATGAGCATCGACGACCTGAAAAAGGTGCAAATTCTCGAAGGCAACGTCGTGTTAACCCAGGGCAGCCTGGAAATCCGTACCCAGCGCCTGGTCGTCACCCAGGACGCCAACGGTTTCCAGAAAGGAACGGCCACTGGCGGCCCCAACGGTCTGGTACGTTTCAAACAGAAACGCGACGGCGGCGGCACCATCGAAGGCGAAGCCGAACGCATCGAACACGACGCCCGGACCGAAAAAACCGATTTTTACAATCGCGCCCGGGTCAAAAGCGGACTCGACGAGGTGAAAGGACAATTCATTTCGTACGACGCCGCCAATGAAAAATATCTGGTCAGCAATGCCGGTTCGTCGACCAAAGCTGCCGCCGGAGAATCCTCCGGTCGGGTCAGAGCCGTCATTCAACCGAAAAATCGCGAACACGCCTCCCCGACAGGCAAAGGCGAAGCGTTGCAATTGCGGCCGGCGCAAAACGTCGCTCCCCGAGCGGAATGACCGCGCCGAAAATCCGTTGACACGTCTACCAACCGCACGGCCTGCCCTGCGGCGCCGCAAGACACACCCCTTCAAACCATCGCGGCAAACAGGGCAAAACAATTAATAAAAACATATTGTTATTTATTTTGTGCGCTGCAGCAAAAATATCTTGACAAGCGTACAAAGGTCGTTATAATGCCGTTCATGGTGCAGTGCAGCAAAGAGGTCGCCCCACAGTGGGCTGAAGATCGGCACGCTTCACATTGCACATAATCTGGTGTGATGCCCTGACAACCTTGAGGAGATTGACAATGTTTAAAACGCCCGAGCAATTCGCTGAAGCCAACAAAGCTTCCGTTGATGCCATGCTGACTCTGGCCAATACCGCGCTGGCCAGCGCTGAGCGAATCGCCGCGCTCAACCTGAACACCGCCCGTTCGATGCTCGAAGACGGGGTGGCCAACGCCAAAGCCATGCTCGGCGCCAAAGACGCCAAGGAATTCTTCTCGTTGCAAGCGTCGATGGCCCAACCGGGGCTCGAAAAAGCCGTTGCTTACACCCGTAGCGTCTATGAAATCTCGGCGCAATCCAAAGAAGAAATCTCCAAACTGCTCGAAACCCAGTTCAGCGAATTCCAGAAGACAGTGATGGGTCTGCTCGAGAAAGCCGGCAAAAATGCTCCCGCCGGTTCCGATGTCGCGGTCAATGCCGTCCGCTCGGCGATCAACTCCGCCACCACCGCGTTTGAAAACATGAACAAAGCGGCCCGGCAAGTTGCCGACATCGCCGAAGCCAATCTTTCCGCGGCGACCAATGCCACCGTCAAAGCCGTCGGCGCCACCGCGGCCAGCATCAAGAAATAATGAACCACTGGCGGCGCGACCCGGGGCTCGTCAAACGATTGATGCCCGTCGTGTGCGCCGCCAAGTCAAAGTCAGTGACAATCCTTTGATCGGAACGAGCGGATGATTTTCAGCCATCGGACTTCACCCGTCCGCCTTGCCGAAACTCAAGTCAAACACCTTATACGGAGATGCAAATGAGCACTATCGACCTCGAAAAGTTGGTCCAAAGCCAGAAAGCCAACGCCCAAGTGATGATGACCCTGGTTCGTACCGCTTTCCACGGTTTGGAACAACTTTCCGCGCTCAATCTGGCCGCCAGCCGTGAATTGTTCAATAACAGCGCCACCGGTGCACAGCAATTGCTGGCCATTCGCGATCCCAAGGAAATCGGCAACGTCGCCAGCTCCCTGGCCAAGCCGAACGTGGACAAACTGATGGAGTACTCGCGCAGCTTGTACGAACTGACCGCCAACATGCAGCGGGAAATCACCTCGGTGATGGAAGCCCAGTACAACACCCTGCGCCACGACACCGCCGGTCTGGTGGAAAAAGCCGGCTCGATCTCGCCGGTCTCGGGTGATGTTTTCGGTTCGGCAATGAAGCAGATGATGACCGCTTCGACCACCGCCTTCGACAACATTTCGCAAATGGCCAAGCAGCTCTCCGACATGGTCGATACCAATGTCAAAGCCGCATCGAACGCCACCGCACAAGCCGCCGCCGCATTGACCGGCAAGAAATGACCTTGGTCTTTGCCCAACCCACAGGGCATCGAGAAACCCCGGCCAGCCGGGGTTTTTGTTTTGTGCGCATCGCCGGTCGGGCAGGATAGTCGGCGCAGAGAATTGGGCGATCGATCATCGGAGAGATAACCCGGCTTCGGAGGCCAATGCCGGTACCAACCCCTCGTTCAATTGGAACGTCGTCTCTGAACTCACGAAGAAACTTTGTGCGGCAGTCCGCCGCAATCAAAGGGCACAGACTGCGATACGCTGTGCGCTTCCGATGCGTCTCTCGACGACTGCGGCACACGGAGTCATTTTTGCCCCCTCCAGCCGCGAGTGAATTCCATGATCGAGATACATCAAGTAGACGAAATTTGTCGATTCATGCCTTGCTGCGACCGATCGCCCAGCGACCGAAGGCCACACCACAAGCGAGCGTGACGAAACCTGCCGACCAGCCGAGCGGGCTGCTCCGGCCAAAACCGTCGATGGCAATCCCGAAAGCGACCGGCCCGACGAAGCCACCGGCAAAGCCGATGGATGAATAAAGCGCCAAAGCCGTGCCGCGGATTTCCGGCGCCGTTTCGGTCAGCACACCGGCGGTCAACGCCGCCGAATCGAGGTTCATGCTGGCCGCGTAGACCAGCAGCAGCAACACCAACCACAGGCTGGGCAGGTTGCCGGCGAGCGCGACTGCGAGCGCCAGCACACAAGACAAGGGCATTACCGTTTTCAGCCAACGCCGTCTTCCCCAGCGATGCGCGCCTTCGTTACCCAAAATGCTGGCCGGTACGGCGAGAAACGTGGCGATCGCGGCGATCAGTCCCGGCATCGACGTCCAGGGATCCGGTTGGCGAAGATGCGCCCATGACAGGTAAGCCACCAGCCAGCTTCGGAAACCAAAAAGTTCCCAATTGTGGCCGAAATACGCACCGCAAAACGCCAGAATTCGACGATCGCGAACGACCGCGCGCCACGGCCGCGCGACCGTGGATTGCTCAGCCGACAGGGGTTGCGGAGCGACAGCGAACCCAACCAGCAGCACCGCCATAGCTGCCGCGACAGCGGCGATGGCGAATTGGCCAAACCACGGCAGCATTTCCCGCAGCAATTCGCTCCACAGATACGACAACCCGGCGCCGACGCCGAAAGTCGCCGTATAAAACGCGGCGCCACGCGATTGCACGGCAAGCGGCAAACGGTCAGTCAGCGCTTTCAGGCCCGGCATGTAGGTACCAGCGAGTCCTAATCCGGCCAGCCACCACCAGCCGAGGGCGCTGAGCAAACCGTCAGCGAAAACGGCAAACCCCGCCAGGGCCAACGCAGTCAACGAAGCGCTGGCCAGATAGATCCGCCGCGCGTCGATCCGGTCGGTCAGGCTGACCAGCACCGGTACGGCGAGAATGTAACCGAGAAAAAAAATGCCGCTCAGCCAGCCCCCCTCGGTCGCCGAAAGCTGCCATTGCTGCGACAGCAGCGGCAACAGCGACGGCACCAGGGCAAAACCGGCCATCGACGCCGTTTCGGCACCGCAGAAAATGATCACCAAAGCGACGGCTGAGCGCTGTTCGCCCGGCATCAGCGTTTACCGGCTTTTGATTGCCCGCAGACCGTGACGTTCACCAGTGCCGGAATCAGCGTTCGCTCCGATCATCGCCCCAGCGCTGCAATAGCGTATGCGGAACCTGCAGATGATCGAGGATGCGGGCGACGACGAAGTCGACGACCTCCGTCACCTGCTGTGGCCGATGGTAAAACCCGGGATTGGGTGGCAGGATCACCACTCCGGCACGCGCCAGACGCAACATGTTTTCGAGATGGATCACCGACAGCGGCGTTTCTCGCGGTACCAGGATCAACGGCCGCCCTTCCTTGATCACCACGTCAGCCGCGCGTTCGATCAATTTGCTGGCCAGACCCTGCGCCACCGCCGCCAGCGTTCCCATCGAGCACGGACAGATGACCATCGCCCGCGGCGGGTTGGAGCCACTGGCCAGCGGGGCGAACCATTCCTCGCGGCCATAGACCTCGAGCCAGCCCGGCAACGCCTTGAAGCGCTCGCGCAGCAGGCGCTGCGCATCCTCGGCCCGGGCCGGCAAGTCGAGATCCATTTCCTGCTTGGCGACGATCTGCGCGGTTGACGAGTACAGCAGTTGCACCCGACGGCCGGCGGCGAGCAGGGTTTCCAGCAGGCGCAGGCCATACGGCATGCCGGAAGCGCCGGTGAAAGCCAGACAGATCGTTTCAGCCATGCGCTTTGTCGACCGCTTCGGTAACCGGTGCGGGCGCCGCGGATGAGCCGTCCCGCAACAGCCGGGCAGCGATCAGCCCATTGATCGTCCCAAAGAACAGCGCGGCGACGGCAAACAGCGGCAGCAACAAAAACAAGCCGTCATGAGGAATCAGCCATAGCCGCGCCAAGAGCAATTGCCCGCCGAGATGCGCCAAGGCCGCCAGAATGCTCCAACTGACCGGGCCAAACCAGCGTCCCGGCAGCATAATCGCCGCGCGCAACAGCAACAGGCTGCACAAGGCGCCGCTCAGACTCATGAAAAACCCCGGAGAAAGAAAATGGCCGAGCAGAAAGCTGCCGGCGATAACCCGCAAACCGGTGACCCAGGCGGCAGCAGACCAGCCATAGTGGGCCAGAACGATCAGTGTGACGATGTTTGCCAACCCCGGTTTGACGCCAGGAACCGGCAGCGGAATGGCGGCGTCGATCAGTGACAAGCCGATCGCCGCCGCCGCCAGTTGCGCCAAGCGATGATCTTCTGGAGTGGTCCACAAGCGGACCGATCGCGACCGCATGGGACTGGCGGTGGACGGCGAATCGAAATCGGCAACGGCCATGACGGGATTCAACTTGAAATCAACGAATGATGGTGGCCAACGGTCAGTGTGGGTTGACGCCGGCGATCAGTGTAATGCCATTTTCGAGTCGTCAGGACGCCATCGATCAAACGGAGATCGCGCGACAGACGGCGTCGGCGGTTTGCGGCCCGGATACGAACGAATCAGCGACGCCACACGCCAGGTGTGCGGAGGTTGCCACTCACGGCTCGGAAATGACCCGTCCGCGCGAAATGAAAGCCACTGAATAGCCCGCTTGAAAGCGCGAATGCAATGCCTCGATGATCGGCGGCGAAGCCATCGTCTGCGCGTCCCATTTGATCACGTAATTGGCCCCCGAACCGCCGGCGTTTTCGCGCATTTCGACGAAGACTTCCAGGGTCCCGAACGGCGGCACCACACGCGGTGCCTGGATCGAATTGCGGACCAGGGCGCCGTCGGTGTTGTAGTACAGTGCCGAGACCACCCGGATCGCCGTTTTCGGGTCGGTGTTGCGCACGCTGACCAAGGCCGACAGCAGAATGCTATCCACCCGCCCTGACGAACTGACGTTACCATGCCGCAGTTCGGAGTAGATCGGCACATAAACGGTTTGACCACGGCTTGACGGCTCGATTCCTTCGGCAAACGCCGATGACCAGACACCAAACAGTGACAGCCAAGCCAGAACCCAATGAATGATACGGCTGGCCACCGATGCTGGACGACGAACAGAGATCATGTGACCCTCCTTTCGACACAGTGAATTGCCATTATCCCGCAAGCCACGCGAGAGGGGCACACTGGCTTGCCGTCCAGAGCGGCCATAGATATGAATCCCGATTTAATCGGTTGATTATGTTGTCGATTCTGCCGCGCTCAGGCCACCCCGGCGCTGTGCGCCTGCAGATCGGCCCAGTAACTCGAGCGGACCATCGGACCACAGGCGGCGCCGGTGAAACCCATGGCCAGCGCTTTTTGTTCGTACATCTTGAAAGTGTCTGGATGGACGTAGCGGGCAACCGGCAAATGATGGTTCGACGGTGCGAGATATTGGCCAATGGTCAGCATTTCGACGTCGTGCGCGCGCAAATCGGCGAGAACGGCCAGAATTTCCTCGTCTTCTTCCCCCAGGCCGACCATCAGCCCGGATTTGGTCGGTACCTCGGGATAGCGGGACTTGAATTGCTTCATGAATGACAGGGAATGCAGGTAGTCGGCACCAGGACGCGCCTGACGGTAAAGCCGGGGTACGGTTTCCAGGTTGTGATTGAGGACGTCCGGCAGGGCTTCGCCGAGAACGTCGATCGCCAGTTCGAAACGGCCCCGGAAATCGGGAACCAAGGTTTCGATAACCGTCGATGGCGAACTGGCACGGATGGCTTTGACGACCTCGACGAAATGCCCCGCTCCGCCGTCACGCAGATCGTCGCGATCGACGCTGGTGATCACCACGTAGCGCAGTTTGAGACGGGCGACACTGTCGGCCAGACGCGCCGGCTCTTGCGGGTCCGGCGGCAGTGGTTTGCCGTGGCCGACGTCGCAGAACGGACAACGCCGGGTGCAGATGTCACCCAAAATCATGAACGTCGCCGTTCCGCGACCGAAGCATTCGCCGATATTCGGACAGGCGGCTTCTTCGCAAACCGTATGCAACTTCTGCTCACGCAGCATTTTCTTGATTTCGCCGAAACGGCCGGCGTCGTTGCCGGCTTTGACGCGAATCCAGTCTGGCTTGCGCTGTGGGGCTTGCGGGACGATCTTGATCGGAATGCGCGCGGTTTTCTGTTCGCCCTTTTCTTTCACGCCGGGTTGGCGCGGGATCTTTGTCGAATCGTTCATCGTTCGCGCTCCAATTGGTTTTTGAGATGCGCCGCCAAGGCGGTAGTAGCCTGTTCCAGATTCAAGGGAAGGCCGAGTTGGCGCGTGTGCGTTACCGGCAGGCCGGCATAACCGCAGGGGTTGATCGCCGCGAACGGCGTCAAATCCATATCGACATTCAGGCTGACGCCGTGATAACAGCACCCTTTGCGGACGCGCAAGCCGAGTGCGGCGACCTTGGCCGGCCCGACATAAACCCCTGGCGCAGCGTCGCGTCGCTCACCAGCGACCTCGTACTCGGCCAGGAGGTCGATCACCGACTGTTCGATGCAGGTAACCAATTCGCGGACTTTCAATCGCCGGCGGTTGAGATCGAGCAACAGGTAGATCACGCTTTGACCGGGGCCATGGTAGGTGATCTGCCCACCGCGGTCGGTGCGCACCAGCGGAATGCCGATGTCGGTCAGCAAGTGTTCCGGTCGGCCGGCCTGACCAAGCGTAAATACCGGCCAGTGCTCGCAACACCATAATTCATCGGAGGTTTCCTGATTGCGGCTGGCGGTGAAATCGACCATTTCCTGCCAGGTTTGCCGATAATCGGCGCGCCCAAGATGGCGAATCGAGAGGGAGGGCCAACGCTCACCATCGGCCACGGCGATCACAGGACGATCTTGACCAGTGGATGGGCCGTCAGTTCCCGATACAACGCGTCAAGTTGCTCCCGACTGGTGGCGTTGAGGGTGCACGTCACACTCAGATATTTGCCGGTGGACGAGGCGCGCACCTCGGTGCTGGCGTCGGAATAGTCGGGAGCGTGCCGCAAAACGATCGCCACGACGGTTCGCGTGAAGTCGTCGCTGGCCTGCCCCATGATTTTCAACGGGAAGGCGCAGGGAAACTCGAGCAAAGTGTCGTCGTTGCCCACTCAACACCCACCGGTCGACGGGAAAATCACGGGATCAGTTGAACCACAGCCGGATTGCGTCGATCGTTCGGCCGACCAGACCGGCCGTCGGCACGGCTTCGAGGGCCTGCAGCGGATAGTCGCCGTACGGTTTGCCGTCCAGGCTCACCTTCAAGGTGCCGATCACCTGTCCTGGCGCGACCGGCGCCATCAGGGGCTGCTGCGAAACCATTTCGGTTTTCAGTTTCGGTCCGAAACCTTTCGGCACCGCCAATACCAAGCCTGACGGGAAGCCGAGCTTGACCCCGCTCTGTTGTCCCTTCCAAACCTTCACCGTCGATACCGCGTCGTTTTTTGCATACAACTGCACGGCATCGTAGAACTGGAAACCGTAATTGAGCAGTTTCAGCGACTCCTGGGCGCGGGCGTTGTCCGAGGCGGTACCGAGAACCACCGAGATCAGCCGGCGGGCACCGCGCTTGGCCGAGGACACCAGGCAGTAACCGGCGGCATCGGTGTGACCGGTTTTCATGCCATCGACGGTCGGATCGATGTACAGCAGCCGGTTGCGATTGGGCTGGGTGATGTTGTTGTAACGGAAATCCTTCAGCGAATAGTACTTGGCGTACTCGTCGGGAAAGTCGCGGACCAGCGCCGCGGCCAGAATCGCCAGATCGCGGGCGGTGGTGTAATGCTGCGGGTCCGGCCAGCCACTGGAATTACGGAAGTTCGACGATTTCATCCCCAAGCGTTGCGCTTCACGGTTCATCATCTGCGCGAAATTGTCCTCGTCGCCGGCGATCGCTTCGGCCAGGGCGATGCAGGCGTCGTTGCCCGATTGAACGATCATCCCCTTGAGCAAATCCTCGACCTTTACGGTGGTGCCGACCTGGATGAACATCCGCGAGCCGCTGATTTTCCAGGCTTTCTGAGAAACCGGCACCAGTTGATCGAGCTTGATCGTTCCCTGTCGCAAGGCGGCGAAGCTCAGATAGGCGGTCATCAATTTGGTCAGCGACGCCGGTTCCAGACGTTGATCCGGGGCTTGCGCCGCCAGCTCCTGGCCCGATGCCGCTTCGACGAGCAGCCACGATTTGGCGGCCAGAGCCGGCGGGGTGGGCAGTTGCTGCGCCATCACCAAAGCAGGCAGCCACAGAAGAAACAAGCCAACGGAACGGAAGAGAGACATGAGACGAGGCCGCGTGAAAAAGTGTGGATTATACCAATTGCCTTTCCGTCGGCTGTGGGCGTTCTGTGACAACCGGTTTGCTGTCGGAACTCATTGATTCTTTCCGTGATTTTCAACACAGTGTCGTCGGCATCGAACGGCGTAGGATGATCAACGTTTGTCCATCTGTTTGATTACCCTTTGGTTGTTGGCCGCCAGTCGAAATGTTTCCCCGTTTCCCGCTTTATTCGAGTGCCCTCGATTTACAGGGCGCTTTTGCCCAACTCTCGAAACGTGGATTTGCGGCCATCAATCTCGACGAAACATTGCGGCAACTGACGGCATCGACCGGACGGATGCTCAATGTCGAACGTGTCAGTCTATGGGGACTGACACAACACCGTTCGGCCCTGGAATGCATCGATCTTTATGAACTGTCATCGGGCCGGCACAGTCACGGGCTGATTTTCGCCGCGGATCGTTTTCCCGAATACTTCAAGGCCTTCTTCGCTGGCGAACCGCTTGTCGTCGATGACTCGCTGAAACATCCGGCCACCCAGGAACTGGTCGACGACTATCTGTTGGTCAACGGCATCAGCGCGGTGGTCCATTCACCGATCCATGTCAACGGGGAATTGCAAGGGACATTATGGATCGAGCAGGTAGGCGGGCATTCGGCCTGGACTTCGGTGCAACGCCTTTTCGCGCATGCCGTGGCCAGCCTGGTCGGGCTGGCGCTGCTCCAACATCAGTTGACCGTCGTCGAAGATGAGTTGCGCGATGCCAAAAGTTTGCAACGTGCGCTATTCACTGGCGCACACGAAGCGATCGTTCTCTCGGATGCCGTCACCGGCGATATTCTCGATGCCAATCCCCAAGCCGAAAAACTGTTTGGACTCGATTTGCAACAGCTGCTCGGCGCGATGAAAAGCTCGTTGTACGCGCCTGACGACGGAGCAGGTGTTCCCCGGCTGATCAGACGATTGATCGAGTCAGGCAGTACGCAGCTGCATAGTCAGGTGCGCGCTCCCGACGGCACCGTCATTCCCGTCGAAATCACCCGCCAAATCGTCGAGCTCGAAACCGGCAAGACCATCGTCCAGGATTTTTTCCGTCCCCTGAACGCCGACTCGCAAGGGTGATGTCATTTCTGTTGTCCGACCGAGTGGCCTGCAACCGTCGGTGATACTCCGGGCTTTCTGGATGGCGGGTGTCGTCGGTCGAGAAGAAAAGCCGAAATTCAACGCTTAACGGTTGGTCACGGCCGGTTTGTAACCCAGCGCCAGGCGGATTTTCTCGGCCACTTTTTCGGCATCGACACGCGTACCGTAAGGTCCGAGATGTACGCGGTGGATACCGTTGTTCGCATTGACCTGGATGCCTTCGGTGAGCCAATCCAGTTCGCGCGCCAGATGCGAGCGCAGACTTTCGGCGTTGTCGCTGTTCGAAAAAGCGCCCAGTTGCAGGTAAATGCCGCGCCCTCCAGCCGGCGTGACGCCAGACGTTGGCGTTTTGCCAGCCTCCGTCTGTTCCAGGCGGGCCGCCAATAATTGAATTTCATCACTTTCGCCGGAGGTTACGGTGGAGCGCGGCTGTCGCGGCGGGGCCACTTGCGCGTAGCTCAGAGCAGTCACCCCGTCTGGAACGATCGCCTCCACCTGAACCTGTGCGCTGCCATTATCGACGTAACCCAGGCGGTGCGCGGCAGCATACGACATGTCGATGATCCGGTCGGCATGAAACGGCCCTCGGTCGATGACCCGGACGACGACGGTTTTGCCGTTGCTCAGATTGGTCACCCGCGCATAGGAGGGAATCGCCAGCGTCGGATGCGCTGCGGTCATGGCGAACATGTCGTACGGTTCGCCGATCGACGTTTTTTGACCGTGGAACTTCTTGCCATACCAACTGGCAATACCGCGTTCCTGATACGGTTTGAGAACGCTGTGCGGTTCGTACGCCTTGCCGAGAACCACGTAGGGACGGTTGGCGAAGCGATGCAGGGGTTCGGCACGCGGTTGTGCGTCGGGAATCTGGTCGAGATTCTCCGGTACCTCGTCGCCTGGTCCGTCGTCCTTGTAATACGCACCTCCCCGTTTCTGCGGCGGGGTGGCGCGCTTGACCATTTTTACCGTTGGCTTGCCGGAGTCGGCGCCGCGTGACGGCTCCGACGGGCGCGAGGGCTGCCCGCCGCAGGCGACGAGCAACACCGAGATCAGCAACGCGCACGAGGTCGGCTGGTGCATCAAGCGTTTCATGAGCGGACCAGCATCCGGTGACTGTGAATGCTCATCAGAATGCCGATCCCGATTGACAGCGTGACCAGTGCCGTACCACCGTAGCTGACGAATGGCAAGGGAACGCCAACCACCGGCAAAATGCCGCTGACCATGCCCATGTTGACGAAAGCATAAGTAAACAGGCTGAGGGAGATCGAGCCGGCCATCAGACGCGAGAAAGCCATCGACGCGGCGGATGCGATCATCAGGCCGCGTCCGATCAGCAACAGATACAGCAGGACCAGCACGACATTGCCGAGCAGGCCGCGTTCCTCCGAAAAAACCGCGAAAATGAAATCGGTATGCCGCTCGGGAATGAATTCCAGATGCGTCTGCGTGCCAGCCAGCCAGCCCTTGCCAAATCGCCCCCCCGAACCGATGGCGATCGTCGACTGGATGATGTGGTAACCCGATCCCAAGGGATCGCTGGTCGGATCGATCAGGGTCAGAATGCGCTTGCGCTGGTAATCGTGCAGCATGGTCCACGCGAACGGTGCGGCGGCGGCGGCGGCGGTAGCCAGGCCGACGATGATCTGCCAGGGCAGGCCGGCGAAAAAAATGACATAAAATCCGGCTGCGCCGACCAGAATGGCCGTGCCGAGGTCGGGCTGCTTGGCAATCAGTGCAAACGGCACCACCAGCAGCAGGCAGGCAACGATGTAGTGCCGCCATTTGAGCGATGATTCGTGCTGGTGGAAATACCAGGCCAGCATCAGCGGCACGGCGATCTTGAGCATTTCCGACGGCTGGATGCGCGTAAACCCCAGCGGCAACCAGCGTTTGGCGCCGTTGACTTTGACGCCGACGGCGAACACCAGCAGTAGCAGAATTACCCCCAGCACATACAGTGGCAAACCGAAGCGCATCAGTTTTTGCGGCGGCAACTGGGCGACGACCCACATCGCCGCCAAACCGACCGCCATATTCAGGCTCTGCGCCAGCAGACGATTGTTGGCATCGAAAGTCGCGCTATAAACCGTCGCCGAACCGACGGCCATGATCGACAGGGTGATCAGCAGGAGCGGCCAGTCGAGATGCGCGACCAGACCGCGCCAGACGCGCTGAATGAAGGGTTGCGACGACATCATCACTCAGTCTTCCTCGACATCGTTTTCCTCGGCGACACCTTTCGGCCATTTGCCGAGCAAATAGTAATCGAAAACCATCCGCGCGATCGGCGCCGCCGACTGCGCGCCGAAACCGCCGTTTTCGACCAGCACCGCGAGAGCGATCGTCGGACGGTCGGCGGGAGCGAAGGCGACGAACAACGCGTGATCACGCAATTCCTTTTTGATCCGGGAGGCCTTGTATTCGGCGCCTTTGAGGCTGAACACCTGCGCGGTGCCGGTTTTGCCGCCCGAAACGTAACCGGCGCCGGCAAAGACCTTGGCGGCGGTGCCGCTGACATTGACACCGATCATCGCCCGTTTGATGGCTTCGACGTTCTGACGTTTCCAGGGCAGGATACGCATGGGTTCCGGCTCGATCATCGTCTTTTCGCCGCTGCGGCTGTCGGTGATGTACCGGACCAGATGCGGTCGGAACATCACTCCGTTGTTGGCGACGGTGGCCATCGCCTGCGCCAGTTGAATCGGCGTGTAGGCATTGTAGCCTTGGCCGATGCCGATCGAGATGGTCTCGCCGGCGAACCATTTCTGCAGCGCGGGCCGCTTTTTGAAGCGTTGTCGTTTCCACTCCGGCGACGGCAGCACGCCCTCGGATTCGCCGTCGATGTCGATACCGGTCTTTTGGCCAAAGCCGATCTGCCCCATGAAATTGGCGATGGCGTCGATGCCCATGTCGTTGGCCAGAATGTAGTAATAGGTATCGCACGAATGGACGATCGATTTGTACATGTCGACGCTGCCATGCCCGCCTTTTTTGTCGTCGCGGAACTGATGTCCGCCGAAATTGAAGAACCCCGGATCGCTGATCGCCTGCCCCGGCGTGCGTTTGCCGGTTTCCAGGGCTGCCAGGGCCATGAACGGCTTGAATGTCGACCCGGGCGGATAGGCGCCGTTGATCGCCCGGTTGAGCAGAGGTTTGTCGGGCGAGTTGTTCAGCTCGTCCCAGTCGTCGTTGCGAATGCCATCGATGAACAGATTGGGGTCGAAAGTCGGGTTCGAAACCAGAGCCAGAATTCCGCCGGTCGCCGGCTCGATGGCGACCAACGCACCACGGCGGTCACCAAAAATTCTTTCGGCCATGTCCTGCAATTTGGTGTCCAGCGTCAAGGTGAGATCGTTACCTTGCACCGGCGGTGTATGCGACAAGCTGCGCACCGCCCGGCCGCCGGCGTCGATTTCCACCTGTTCGTAACCGGTTTCGCCATGCAGGGTGAACTCATAGTGTTGCTCGAGGCCGACCTTGCCGATGTGGTCGGTACCTTTATAGTTTGCCTCCTGATCCTTCTCCTCGATCATTTCCAGGTCGCGCTTGTTGATGCGGCTGATATAGCCCAGCGCATGCGAGGCGATTGAACCGAGCGGATATTGACGAAAAAGACGGGGTTTGACCTCGACTCCGGGGAAGAGATAACGGTTGGCACTGAATCGTGCGACCTCTTCCTCGGTCAAACGGCTGCGGATCGGCAGGCTTTCGAAATTCCGGCTTTCTTCAAGCAGCTTGCGAAAGCGTTTGCGGTCTTTGGGCTGAATATCGATCACTTTGCCGAGCGCGTCGATCGTTTCTTCCAGATCGGTGACTTTGGCCGGAGTGATTTCCAGGGTGAATGCCGAGTAATTATTGGCCATCACCACCCCGTTGCGGTCGAAGATGGCGCCGCGGTTGGGCGTGATCGGCACCAGCGAGATGCGGTTGTCTTCGGCACGCGTGCTGTAGTACTCATGCTGGACGACCTGCAGGTGAAAAAAACGCGCCAGCAGCACGGCAAACGCCGCGATCACCGCCAGACCCGCCAGCACGATGCGGAAGCGGAAACGATGGATTTCGCGATCCAGCGCATTCATCGACGACACTCGACCAAACACGGCGGGGCTTTCAGCAGCGCTTGCACCGTCGCTCGCGGAAGGCGCCGGGTGGCGAGCGCATCAACCGGAGACGGTCAGATCGGACGATTGGCATCGTGGTCGACCGGTTGGTGTTGTGGCAGCAGCAACAGGAAGGTGAGCAGTGGCCAGAGCATGGCGGCAAAAAAAGGCCCCAGGAAGTAGGACAGACCAGGGAAATCACCGCCGATCATCAGCATTCGCAGGCCATACTGGATGATCTGCACCAACAGTAACAGTGGGAAAATCTGCAAGGCCTGCATCCCGAGAGGAAACCACAGGATACGGCGCGACACGGACGAGGCGCCGTAAGCAACCAGCACATAAGCAAAAGCGTGTTGCCCCAACAGGCTGGCATCGGCGACGTCCATCGCCAGGCCAAGCAGAAAAGCACTACCCATGCCGATACGACGCGGTTCGCGAATGCTCCAGAAAACCAGCACCAGGGCCACCCAATCGGGCAGCGCCGTCTGAACGGCGGTGGGAAGCAAATTGAGCAACATCGCCAGAAGCAGGCTGGTGAAGATGAACCATGGGCGAACCGGCAACAGAATGCGCGACGAGTGGTAACTGGTTTGCATGATGTGATTACTCCTTCCTCGTGCGCTTTTTCCTGGCTGACCCCGATTTGCCCACCGCTTTCCGCTCGTTGACCGCGGTTTCTTTGGCCAGCGCTTCGGGCAGCGCGGCGATCGGGCGCGGAGCGAGAACCATCACTTCGCCAAAATTCTCGACGGCGCCAATGGGCATGCAGAAAATCCGTGCGAACGCGTGCGTCGCCTCCCGATCGATGCGCACCACCTTGGCCACCGGGAAACCAGCCGTATACACGCCATCCAGTCCGGAGGTGACCAGCAGGTCGCCGTTTTGCACATCGGCGTTGGCCGGCAGGAAACGCAGCTCCAATTGACCGTTGCCGAGACCGAAAATCACCGAACGTTGGCCGGTGCGGACGATCTGCACCGGCACCGACTGTTCTTTATCGGTCAGCAGCGTGATTTCGGCAACGAAGGGAAAGACACGGGTAACCTGACCGACGATCCCAGCGTCGTCGATCACCGGTTGGCCCGCCTGCACGTGATCCTGCAAGCCCTTGTCGATCACGATCCGCCGCGAATAAGGGTCGCGTACCGAATAGAGAATTTGCGCCATCTGACCTTTGGCGGCTTGCCGCTCCTTGAGTTCGAGCAAGCGGCGCAATCGCTGATTTTCGATTTCGAGATGCTGCGTACGCAATAAGGTGGCGACGTTATCCAGGCGGGTTCGCTTCAGCTGCGAGTTTTCCTCCTGCAAGCGTGTCAGACTGACGAAATAAGTCCCGAATTGATCGATCCACTGACCCGGCAGATGGGCCAGGTTCTGCACTGGATGGGTGAATAGCGACACCCCTTGACGCAACATCTCGAGCATCTGCAAACGGGCGTCAGCAATCAGCAACGCCAGCGACAACGCGACGTAGAAGGTCAGCAGAGCCAGGGGGGCCGGTCCGCGTTTGAAGAACGGTGGCGGCTGATGGTCCATCACGCTGACGACTCGACTGACACGATGCGGCTAAAGCACCGCCCAGTCTCAGTCAGAGGCGAAAATGCTGGCCAGATTGTCCATTTTCTCGAGGGCCAGACCGCAGCCCCGGGCGACGCAGGTCAACGGCTCCTCGGCGACGATCACTGGCAGGCCGGTCTCTTCCATCAACAGACGATCGAGGTCACGCAACAACGCGCCACCCCCGGTGAGAACCATGCCTTTGTCGGCGATGTCGGCACCCAGTTCTGGCGGCGTTTTTTCCAAGGCCGATTTGACCGCTGACACCACATTGTTCAGCGGTTCGGTCAACGCTTCGAGGATTTCATTCGAGGAAATGGTGAACTTGCGCGGGATGCCCTCGGCCTTGTTGATGCCGGACACTTCCATTTCGCGGACTTCGGCACCAGGAAACGCCGAGCCGATGCGTTTCTTGATGTTTTCAGCGGTATTTTCGCCAATCAACATGCCGTAGTTGCGGCTGATGTAATTCATGATCGCTTCGTCGAGCTTGTCGCCACCGACGCGCACCGAACCGGCATAGACCATGCCGCCGAGCGAAATGACGCCGACTTCAGTGGTGCCGCCACCGATATCGACGACCATCGAGCCGGTCGGCTCGGCCACCGGCAGGCCAGCACCGATCGCCGCCGCCATCGGCTCCTCGATCAGGAAAACCTGACTGGCACCGGCGCCGATCGCCGATTCACGAATCGCCCGCCGCTCGACCTGGGTCGATCCGGAGGGAACACAGATGATGATCCGTGGAGAAGGTGAGAGCAGGCGCGAGTCGTGAACCTTTTTGATGAACTGCTTGAGCATCTGCTCGGTGACCGTGAAATCGGCGATCACGCCGTCTTTCATCGGCCGAATGACGGTAATCGCGCCGGGGGCCTTGCCGAGCATTTCCTTGGCCGCCTTCCCGACGGCTTGGATGATTTTTTTTGAACTCGGCCCGCCTTCGGTACGAATAGCCACCACTGATGGCTCGTCGAGAACGATCCCCTTCGAGCGCACGTAGATCAGCGTATTGGCCGTACCGAGGTCGATCGCCAGATCGTTCGAAAAATAACTACGCAGAAAACTGAACATGCTTGCAAAATCCGTTATGGCCCGCAGGGGCTGCGGTGGGAAAAACTTTTATGATACCTTATAAGGCTGTTTCGTCTAACATCTCCCGAATTAATCTTCCGTTCAATCTTCCGTTCATTGCCCCACCATGTCGCTTACCCTGGAACAAGTCCGGCGCGTTGCCCACTTGGCGCGCATCGAAATCAGCGACGGCGAAGCGAGCAGCACGCTCGGCCAGCTCAACGAAATTTTTGCCCTGATCGAGAAAATGCAGACCGTCGAAACGCAAGGCATCGAGCCGATGGCTCACGCGCAAGAGATGGTGCAGCGGCTGCGCGACGACCAGCCGGAGACTACCGACACCGGCGAAAGGCGGGCGGTATTCCAGGCGATCGCTCCAGAAACCAGTGACGGACTGTATCTGGTTCCCAAGGTCATCGAATGATCGACAGCAGCCTGCACCAACTTGCCGAGGCGCTGGCCCGCAAAACCATTTCGAGTGTCGAACTGACTCAACTCTACCTCGACCGGATAGCCCGTCACGATCGCCGACTCAATGCGTACATCACCGTAGACGCGGCGGCCAGCCTGGCACAAGCGCGATTGGCCGATCGACGTCTGGCCCAAGGCGAAGGTGGGCCGCTGACCGGAATCCCGATCGCGCACAAGGACATATTCTGTGCCGCGGGCTGGCGGACCACCTGCGGTTCACGGATGCTCGAGAATTTCGTCAGCCCGTACGATGCGACGGTGATCCGACGCTTCGCCGAGGCCGGCGCCGTCTTGCTGGGCAAGACCAACATGGACGAATTCGCCATGGGGTCGTCGAATGAAACCTCGTTCTTCGGACCGGTACGCAACCCGTGGGATGTAAGCTGCGTGCCGGGCGGTTCGTCGGGCGGCTCGGCGGCGGCCGTGGCAGCGCGGCTGGCCCCGGCGGCGACCGGCACCGATACCGGCGGCTCGATTCGGCAACCAGCGGCTTTGTGCAACCTGACCGGCCTGAAACCGACCTATGGTCTCGTCTCGCGCTGGGGGATGATCGCTTTCGCCTCGTCGCTCGACCAGGGCGGCACGCTGGCGCCGTCGGCCGCCGACTGCGCCCGGCTGCTCAACGTCATGGCCGGCTTCGACGAGCGTGACTCGACCAGTCTCAATCGTCCCACCGAGGATTACTGTCGGGAAATCGATACCCCGCAAGACGACAAACCGCTGGCTGGACTGAAAATCGGCCTGCCGAAACAGTTTTTCGGTGCCGGAAGCGACCCACAAGTGATGCGACTGGTCGACGAAGCGATCGTCGACTATCAGCGGCTCGGCGCCGAGATCGTCGACACCAGTTTGCCGAACATGGACTTGTCGGTAGCCGCCTACTATGTCATCGCTCCCGCCGAGGCCAGTTCGAATTTGGCGCGCTTCGACGGCGTGCGCTATGGCTATCGGGCATCCGAATACCGTGACCTCAATGAAATGTATTCGCGCAGCCGGGCCGAAGGCTTCGGTGCCGAGGTCAAACGACGACTGCTGATCGGCACCTACGTTCTGTCGCACGGTTATTACGATGCCTATTATCTGCAGGCACAACGCATCCGCCGGCTGATCGCCAACGATTTCGCCGAGGCTTTCCGGCACTGCGACCTGCTGCTCGGGCCAACCAGCCCGGGCACAGCCTTCAAGCTGGGCGCCAAAGCCGCCGATCCGGTACAGATGTATCTTTCCGACATCTACACGATCGCCGTCAATCTGGCCGGTTTGCCCGGAATCTCCCTGCCTTGCGGATTTGCCGACGGTCTGCCGGTCGGCCTGCAACTGATCGGCAATTATTTCAGCGAAGCGCGTCTGCTGAATGCCGCCCACCGCTATCAGCAAGTGCAACCTTGGCATTTGCGGCTTCCTCCGGCTTTCGCTGAATAAACTCCACGAGAACACGACGATGAAACCATGGGAAATCGTCATCGGCATCGAAACGCATGTCCAGTTGGCGACTCAGGCGAAGATTTTTTCCGCCAGTTCGACCGCTTTCGGCGCCGGACCAAACTTGCAGGCCAGCGCCATCGATATCGCCTTGCCGGGCGTATTGCCGGTGCTGAACAAGACGGCCGTCGAATTCGCCATTCGTTTCGGTTTAGCCACCGGCAGTGATATCGCCCCGCGCTCGGTATTCGCCCGCAAGAATTACTTTTATCCCGATCTTCCGAAGGGTTACCAGATCAGTCAGTACGAATTGCCGGTGGTCATCGGTGGTCAATTGGCGATCCAGGTCGGCAATCAAACCCGGACCGTGCGTCTGACACGCGCACATCTCGAAGAGGACGCCGGCAAATCGCTGCACGAAATCAGCGGTCACAGCCTGCGCGGCAAATCGGGGATCGACCTCAATCGCGCCGGCACGCCGTTGCTGGAAATCGTCAGCGAACCCGACATGCGCTCGTCGGCCGAGGCGGTGGCCTACGCACGCGCCTTGCACGCCTTGGTCCGCTGGATCGGCATTTGTGACGGCAACATGCAGGAAGGATCGTTCCGCTGCGATGCCAACGTTTCAGTCCGTCCGCTCGGTCAGCGCGAGTTCGGCACCCGGCGGGAAATCAAGAATCTCAATTCCTTCCGTTTTCTGCAGCAAGCCATTGATTACGAAGTGCGCTGGCAGATCGCCACTCTCGAAGACGGCGGGAAAATCGAACAGGCGACAGTGCTTTTCGACGCCGACAGCGGTGAAACGCGCGCCATGCGCTCCAAGGAAGACGCCCACGATTATCGCTATTTTCCCGATCCCGATCTGTTGCCGCTGGTGATCGACCGCGGCTGGGTCGACCGGATACGTGCCGAACTGCCTGAATTACCGACCGTCAAGCGGCAGCGATTGGTCAGCGACTACGGGCTGTCCGATTACGATGCCGCCGTCCTGACCTCTTCTCTGGAAATGGCGACCTATTTCGAAGGCGCCGTCGCCATGGCCGGCAAGCCGAACGCCAAAATCTGCGCCAACTGGGTGATGGGCGAACTGTCGGCCCGCCTCAACCGGGACGGCCGGGAAATCGACGCCGCGCCGTTATCCGCCAGCCAGCTCGGCGGCCTGGTGGCCCGCATCGCTGACGGAACGATTTCGACCCCAGTGGCTCGCCAAGTATTCGATGCGTTGTGCGAAGACCCGGCGGTGTCAGCCGACGAGATCATCAATCGCCGTGGCTTGCGCCAGATCAGCGACAGCGACGCACTGGAAAAAATCATCGACGAGGTTCTGACGGCCCATCCGGCGATGGTCGAGGAATTCCGGGCCGGCAAAGAGAAGGCGTTCAACGCTCTGGTCGGCCAAGCAATGAAAGCCAGCAAAGGCCGCGCCAACCCACATCAGATCAATGAACTGCTACGTCGAAAACTGAGCTGAAAACCGCCCACTCTGGGGCATAAGCGCTAACATATTAGTGGGTTTTTTGCTATACTGCGCCCCATTGCC
>JAVMKC010000108.1:0-12028 GCA_031732795.1 Accumulibacter sp.
CGAAGTCCTTGGGTAAATCCCGCCACGGACAACCTGTACGGGCAATGAACAGCACCGCTTCAACAAAGCGACGGTTATCGACTGCGCGCCCACCCTTGTCTGTCGGTTTGCCTGGCAGTAAATCCGCTATCCGCAACCATTGTTTGTCGTTCAACATCCGTCGATCCATGTCTTACACCCAAATTCCAGGATGTAAACACAAATCAGCTACTGTGAACAGACCCTAGAAATTCGTATCCATCATATTATTTTAATTAAATTCATTTGTTTATCGAACACGGGGGTGACAAGTCGAGCGTCCATCAGCTGGCTCCTGCTTCCTGCTGCCATTGGAAACTCCAAGAGGATATGAAACGATACGGATCAGTGAGTTGCGTGTATTCTTTTCACGATTCGCTGAGTGAGGGCGATTCTTTTCGAGGGGTGATCGCAATGGCATTCACGCGACTGGCCCTGTCTCCGGCGCGTAACGATCGCACCAGTTCGACAGGCTGCTAGAATGCGCGATTTGCGCGAAAGGCTGCCGTGGATTCGTTGCTCCTGCTCAAAGCCTGCATTCTGGGTCTTGTCGAAGGCATTACCGAGTTTCTGCCGGTCTCATCGACCGGTCATCTGATCCTCGCTGGCGATCTGCTCGATTTCAACGACGAGCGCGGCAAACTTTTCGAAATCGTCATTCAGTCCGGGGCGATTCTGGCCGTGTGCTGGGAGTACCGCCTCAAGATTGCCGAGGTGCTGAGCGGCTTGCCACGCGATGTCGCCGCCCAGCGTTTCGCCTTGAATCTGCTGATCGCTTTTCTGCCGCTGGCGATCATCGGCCTGCTGTTTGGCAAGTCGATCAAGGCCTTGCTGTTCAATGCGCCGGTGGTGGCGATGGCGTTCATCGTCGGGGGCCTGATCATTCTGTGGGCCGAGCGTCGGGAACATCGCATTCGCGTGCATAGCGTCGATGCCTTGTCGGCGTTCGATGCCTTGTTGCTCGGGCTGGCGCAGGCCCTGGCTCTGATTCCTGGCACTTCGCGTTCCGGTGCGACGATCATCGGTGGGTTGCTGTTTGGCTTGTCGCGTCGCGCGGCGACTGAATTTTCCTTTTTCCTGGCCATCCCGACCTTGATCGGCGCGACGATTTATCAGTTGTACAAGGAGCGGGCGTTGTTGTCTGTCGACGACCTCGGAATGTGGGTGGTCGGCTTCGTCGCCGCGTTCCTGTCGGCGTTCTGGGCGGTTCGCGGCTTGTTGCGCTATATCAGCAACCACGACTTTTCGATTTTCGCCTGGTACCGGATCGCTTTTGGCCTGGTGGTGTTGGCCACCTGGCATTTCGGCTGGGTTTCCTGGACGGCGGGTTGAATGGCCGACACCGGGATCGTTTATTTGCACGGCTTCTGTTCGTCGCCGGCTTCGTGGAAGGCGCGTTTACTGGCCGAGCATCTTGCCGCGCGTGGTCTGGCTGATCGCCTGCTCTGTCCGACGCTGTCGCCGGTACCGGACGAGGCGATTGCGTGCCTGGACGCTTTGCTCACCTCGGATGAACGGCGGTTGACGCTGGTGGGCAGTTCTCTGGGGGGGTATTACGCCAGTTGGCTGGCCGAGAAATATGATTTGCGTGCGGTGCTGATCAACCCGGCGGTACAGGCGCCGACGCTGCTCGAAGGGCTGATCGGCCGGCACGCCAATTTCCATACTGGCGAGACCTTCGAATTCACTGCCGCGCACGCCGAGCAATTGCGCGCCTTGTCACCGGCGACGGTCAATCCGTCGCGCTATCTGCTGCTGGTCGAAACCGGCGATGAACTGCTGGATTATCATCTGGCGGTAACGCGTTTCGCCGGTTGCCGACAGACGATCGTGCACGGCGGCGATCACAGTTTCGCCAGTTTCGCCGAAGCCTTGCCACAAATCGTCGATTTTTGCGGGCTGCCGATTTCATGAGGCACGTGCTGTTCGAAGAGGACGGCGCTTTTCGCGCCGCGTCGATTCTCGCCGACAACGACAGTTCATTGCAGGTTGAAACGGCATCCGGCAAGCGCAGCAAGATCAAGACGGCGAATGTGCTGCTGCGTTTTGATGAGCCGTTGCCGGCGTCGCTGCTCGAACAGGCCGAGACACTGGCCGCGGGCATCGAAGCCGATTTCCTCTGGGAATGCCTGGGCGACGACGATTTCTCGTTCATCGACATCGCCGACGAATACGTCGGCCATCGGGCATCCGCCGTCGAAGCGACGGGTCTGCTGCTGGCGTTGCATGCGGCGCCGATCTATTTCCACCGCAAAGGCAAAGGACGTTACCGCAAAGCGCCGGCGGCGATTTTGCAGGCCGCGCTGGCGGGCCTGGAGAAAAAACGTCTGCAGGCCTTGGCGGTCGAACGGATGGTGGGCGAGTTGGCGGCGTTCACTCTGCCCGCCGAGTTTGTGCCGCTGCTCGGTCAGTTGTTGCATAAACCCGATCGTAATCGCGGCGAAACCAAGGCGCTGGAGGAAGCGTGCCGGCAAACCGGCTTGTCGGCGGTACAGTTGCTCGACAAATGCGGGGCCATTCCTTCGGCGCACGACTTCCATCTGCAAGGTTTCCTGCTCGAACAGTTTGCCAACGGTACGGGGTTTCCGCCGACACCGGCGCCGAAGGTGCCGGGCGATCTGCCGCGGGCGACGGTACGCGCTTTTTCGATCGACGACGCGGCGACCACTGAAATCGACGACGCCTTTTCAGTACAGACCTTGCCGGGACTGGGCTGGCGGGTCGGGATCCATATCGCCGCGCCGGCTTTGGGTTTTGCGCCGGGTTCGCCGGTCGATCTGATCGCCCGCCACCGCTTGTCCACGGTCTATCTGCCCGGCGACAAGATCACCATGCTGCCAGAATCGGTGGTCGACGCCTTCACTCTGTTCGGCGGTCGCGATTGCCCAGCCGTTTCGCTCTACCTGACCGTGAGCGCCGATTTCGAAATCGTCGGCCGTGAATCGTGCGTCGAAATGGTGCCGGTGGTCGCCAATCTGCGCCACCACGATCTCGAACCACTGTTCAACGAACAAACGATTGCCGCCGGTTTGAACGACTTCGCTTTCCGCGACGAATTGCTGACGTTGTGGCAACTGGCGCAGGCGTGCGAAGGTCGCCGCGGCAAACCGTCGGCGCTGCCTGGCAACGTCGATTACAACTTCCGGATCGATGGGAACCTGCGTGACCCGGAAGCGTGCCGGATCAGCATTTCACTGCGCCCGCGCGGCAGCCCGCTCGACAAACTGGTCGCCGAAATGATGATCGTCGCCAACAGTACATGGGGCGGCATGCTCGCCGAAAAAAGTGTTGCCGCGATTTACCGCGTGCAAACAGGCGGCAAGGTGCGGATGAGCACTTCGCCGCAGGCGCACGAAGGGCTGGGCGTCAAACAGTACGCCTGGTCGTCGTCACCGCTGCGCCGTTATGTCGACCTGCTCAATCAGTGGCAATTGCTGGCGGCCCTGCGCGGCGAAACGCCGCCGTTCGCCAGTCGTTCCGAAACATTGTTCTCGGCGATGCGCGATTTCGAACTCACTTACGCGGCGTACAACGATTTTCAGCGCAACATGGAGCGCTATTGGTGTTTGCGCTGGCTGCGGCAGGAGCAACGGCAGACGGTCGACGCGGCAATCGTCCGCGACAACCTGGCGCGCATCGATGGCTTGCCGCTGGTCCAGCGCGTACCGTCGCTGCCCGACTTGAAACCGGGGCAGCGTGTTGCCCTGCGCATCGAAGCCATCGACTATCTGGCGTTGGACCTGTCCTGCCGTTATCTCAACACCTTGATCGGCGAGTCGTTGGCGAGTGGCGACGATGGAGAATCCGCGGCTACAATGGAGGAAACCAACCTGGCCAATGATTTGCCGCAGGAGGCAAGTAATTGAAGTGAAGGCAGGAAAGCTCGCTACACATGCAATGACAATCGACCGTTCGCCAGTCGGCACTTCGCGCCTTTGGCCGGCTTTGCTGCTGTCGTTGGCCCTGCACGGCTTGCTGCTCAGCCTGCATTTCCGCTTTCCAGACGCCTCGCAGGCCTTTCGCGAACGTGCCCTGGACATCATCCTGGTCAATAGCCGATCGACGACTCGGCCGACCGATGCGCAGGCGTACGCGCAGGTCAACAGCGACGGCGGCGGCAACACCGAAGACGATCGTCGTTCCAAAACGCCGTTGCCGCCGGCGATCAAGCAGCAACCTGGTGAAGATCTCGAACGCTCGCGCAAACGGGTTCAGGAACTCGAAGCGCGTCAGCAGCGCCTGGCGTCGCAAACGCGCAACAAACACAGCGTCGCGTCGACGACGGATAAGGAAATCCAGCCTGAAGCCGCGCCACCGCAGACTACCGGTCTGGATCTGGCGCAGTCGGCGCTGGCGATGATTCGTCAGCAAGGCGAAATTGCCAAGGAAATCGACGAATACAACAAGCGACCACGCAAATCGTTCGTCGGCACGCGCGCCAAATCGATCAGCGAAGCGCAATACATCGAAGATTGGCGCGCCAAGGTCGAACGTATCGGCACGCTGAACTATCCGGCGGCGGCGCGTGGCAAACTCTATGGCAAATTGATTCTCACGGTGAGCATCCGCAGCGACGGATCACTGGTCAGCGTCGAAATCGACCGCTCGTCGGGTCATAAAGTCCTTGACGACGCGGCTCGGCGGATCGTGCACATGGGCGCGCCGTACGGCGCCTTTCCACCGACGATGCGTGAAGATACCGGCGACGTCATCGTTTTTACCCGCACGTTGACCTTCACTCAGCGCGACAGCCTGGCTACCCGATGAGTGACTATTACGCCGTTTTCGGCAATCCCATTGCGCATAGCAAATCGCCACAGATCCACGCCGCTTTTGCTGCGCAATGTGCCCAGTCGCTACGTTACGAGGCGATCCTGGCGCCGCATGACGGCTTCGCCCGGGCGATCGCCGATTTCGCCGCCGCCGGCGGACGGGGTGCCAACGTCACCGTGCCCTTCAAGGAAGAGGCCTTCCGACTGGCCAAGCGGTTGACCGAGCGGGCACGCCTCGCCGGCGCGGTCAATACGCTGACTTTCGACGACGGCCAGATCATCGGCGACAACACGGACGGCGAAGGGCTGTTGCGCGATTTGACGATCAATCTGACCTGCTCCATCGCCGGTCGACGCATTCTGCTGCTCGGTGCCGGTGGCGCGGCATGCGGCGTGCTGGCGCCGCTGCTGGCCAGCGCCCCAGCCACGCTGACCATCGCCAACCGTACTCCGGCCAAGGCGCGACAGCTTGCCGAGCGATTCGCCGAGTGCGGAACGGTGCAAGGTCTCGCTTATGACGAGCTGGCCGGATCGAGCTTCGATTTGCTGATCAACGCCACCGCTGCCAGCCTTACCGGCGAACGGCTGTCACTGCCCACCAGTATTTTCGCGCCTGGCAGCCTGGCTTACGACATGATGTATGGACAGACTGAAACGCCATTCCTGGCCTTTGCCCGACAAAACGGCGCCGCGCGTCGCAGCGACGGCCTGGGGATGCTCGTCGAGCAAGCCGCCGAATCGTTCCAGATCTGGCGCGGCGTTCGGCCGCATACCTTGCCGGTGATTTCTTGGTTGCGCAGCGCTGGCGTGGGCCCGGCGCCTGCTACCGGATGAGCCGTTTCGGCCACGGCGCCAAGCGCCTGTTCGTCCTTCTGCTTGCCGCCTTGCTGCTTTATCAATGCTGGCTACTGGCCTGGGTCGGCTGGTGGAAATGGGTCAATCCCGAACAGACCAGTTTCATGAGTCTGCGCTTGCGTGAATTGCGGCTTGAAAATCCGCAAGCCGAATTGAAGAAAACCTGGGTCAGTTACGAGCGGATTTCCGATCATCTCAAACGGGCGATCATCGCTGCCGAAGACGCCAAGTTCGTCGATCATGACGGCTTCGATTGGCAGGGAATTCAACAAGCGTACGAAAAAAACCAGAAAAAGGGCCGTTTTGTTGCCGGCGGATCGACGATTTCGCAACAACTGGCGAAAAACCTGTTCCTGACCCCGGCCAGGACTCCCTGGCGCAAGGCCCAGGAAGCCGTGGTGACGCTGATGCTCGAAGCGTGCTGGGACAAGGAACGGATTTTCGAGGTGTATCTGAACGTCATTGAATGGGGCAACGGCGTCTACGGCGCCGAAGCCGCGGCGCGGCACTACTATGGCGTTTCGGCCGCGCAACTCTCCGCGCCGCAAGCGGCTCGTCTGGCCGGCATGGTTCCCAATCCGCGGCTGTACGACCGTCAACGCCATGCTCCAGGGCTGACCCGTAAAACGGCGATCATCCTGGCACGCATGCCGGCCGCCGAATTGCCTTGACGCGGGAGATTGCCTCGCCGCCTCGGTCGTCGGTATTACATCGTCAATCTGCTGCCGTCAGCGTCTCGTCGACCAGATCAGTCATCAGGATCCAGCGGAGGCGGGCACGAATGGCTCACCACCTATCATGATTTTTTCTGGTTCCCAAGGTCCACCTTGGGAACCCTATTTTTTGGAAATTCCAGCTTTCGGACCGCGGCTTCACACATCAGACCAGGCCGGGAAAGGACGCTGGAGCTTCCCAGAGTGGGTTCCCAAGGTGGACCTTGGGAACCAGACAACCAGACAGACGGGGCAAACCCTGGGACTCAGAAAGTTGATAGGTGGTAAGGCACGGATGGCCTTCTCCGGGCGGCGTGACTCGCTGCGTGGTAAATTGACGTCTTATTTACGACAGGTCATGCCCGAAGGAAGTGCCACTCATGAAATTTCGCACCCTCTTGCTGCTGTTGATTCTCGGCCTGATTGTCGCGTTCTCGGCGTTGAACTGGGCGGCATTCAACGTGCCGACCCGGCTGTATCTCGGACTGACCGAAATCGATGCTCCGCTCGGATTGGTAATGCTCGGCATCATCGCCGGATTGACGATGTTCTTTCTGGGTTTCGTCGTTTTCGTCCAGGCCTCGGCGTTGTTCGAGTCCCGGCGCCAAGCGCAGGAACTGACCGCCAACCGGGAACTCGCCGACAAGGCTGAAGCCTCGCGGTTCACCGAATTGCGTCAATACGTTACTGAAGAATTCCGCAAGCTCGGTACTCCCGGCAGCGGCTCGTCATCGACCGAGGCGGCGACGCTGGCGCGACTCGAACGTCTCGAAAAAAATCTGTTGCTGGCCATCGAGCAGTCCGGCAACGGTCTTGCCGCGCACATCGCTGAAATGGACGATCGCCTGACGCGTCGCGAATCAGACGCCCTGCCTCCGACCGGCTTGCGCTGAGCGCTCGCCCTCGTCGCGCGCTCAGCGGTCGTAATTAAACCTACTGCGCGGCCAATCCGCGGTGTTGCTCTTTCACTCGCGCTTGGTCTCTTGGTCTGCTCGTGGCCATTTCTCCACAGCCCCTCAGTCGTCGAGCGCGGCGCTGGTATAGACTTCCTGCACGTCGTCGAGACCCTCGAGCACATCGATCAGTTTTTGCATCCGCGTGGCATCGTCGCCGGTCAGCACGGTCTCATTGCTCGCTTTCATCGTCACGCCGCCGAATTCAGCCTGGAAACCGGCGGCGGCGAGCGCTTCCTTGACCGTCATGTAGTCATTCGTCGCGCAGAGCACTTCCACCGAACCATCGTCGTTGTTCAATACGTCGTCGGCGCCGGCTTCGATCGCCGCCTCCATCAGCGCGCTCTCATCGATCCCCGGCGCGAACAGCAATTGCCCGCAGTGCCTGAATTGAAAAGCGACGCAACCATCGGTGCCGAGATTGCCGCCGTACTTGTTGAAGGCATGACGAACGTCGGCGACAGTGCGCGTCCGGTTGTCGGTCAGGCAATCGACGATCACCGCCGCGCCGCCGATGCCGTAACCTTCGTAACGGATTTCGATGTAATCGACGCCGTCGAGTCCGCCGACGCCTTTCTTGATCGCATTGTCGATCTTGTCCTTGGGCATGTTGACATCTTTGCCCTTGTCGATCGCCAGACGCAGCCGGGGATTGAAGCCCGGGTCACCACCGCCCATCTTGGCGGCGACGGTGATTTCCTTGGCGATTTTGGAAAATGCGGAACTGCGTTTCTCATCCTGCCGGCCTTTGCGGTGCTGGATGTTGGCCCACTTGGAATGTCCTGCCATGCTGACCCCTGAGAAAGTGCTCGTTGGCGGCCGGGGTATTGACTGGCAACAAACGCGACCGCAAATGGTTGATAATGTGGCCGCGCATTTTAGCACCCTGTCCGTTGCCCTCGTCATCCTCTCGGAGTTGCCATGCCTGTCCCGTTGCTGATCGCCAAAAATCAGGATCTCGAACTTGCCTTGCTGCCGGCGCTGGCCAATCGCCATGGACTGATCACCGGCGCTACCGGAACCGGCAAGACGATCACCTTGCAACGGCTGGCTGAACGTTTCTCGGCGATTGGCGTACCGGTGTTTCTCGCCGACGTCAAAGGCGATCTGTCCGGGCTGGCCTCGCCCGGTGTGCTGACCGACAAGCTGCAGCAGCGTCTCGACAAGCTCGGCGTTGGCGATTTCGCACCGGCCAAGTGTCCGGTAGTCTTCTGGGATGTTTTCGGCCGTAATGGTCATCCGGTTCGGGCGACGGTTTCGGACATGGGGCCGCTGTTGTTGGCCCGCCTGCTCAATCTCAACGAGACGCAAACCGGCGTCCTGCAACTGGTCTTCAAGATCGCCGACGATCATGGCCTGTTGCTGCTCGATCTCAAGGATTTGCGGGCGATGATCCAGCACGTCGGCGAGAATGCCAAGACCTTCACCACCGAATATGGCAACGTCTCGGCCGCGTCGGTCGGCGCCATCCAGCGCGGCCTGCTCACTCTCGAGGAACAGGGGGGTGACGCTTTTTTCGGCGAACCGATGCTCGACATCAACGACTTGCTGCAGACCGACGACGGGCAGGGGGTGGTCAATATTCTCGCCAGCGAAAAATTGCTGGCATCGCCGCGGCTGTACGCGACCTTCCTGCTCTGGCTGCTGGCCGAATTGTTCGAGCAACTGCCCGAAGTCGGTGATCTCGACAAGCCCAAGCTGGTCTTTTTCTTCGACGAGGCGCATTTGCTGTTCAACGAGGCGCCGGCAGTGTTGCTCGAAAAAATCGAACAGGTGGTGCGCCTGATCCGCTCCAAAGGTGTCGGTGTCTTTTTCGTCACCCAGAATCCACTCGACGTCCCGGACACCGTTCTCGGCCAACTCGGCAATCGCGTGCAGCATGCTTTGCGCGCGTTCACCCCCCGCGACCAGAAAGCGGTCAAGGCGGCGGCGCAGACTTTGCGCGCCAACCCGGCTTTCGACGCTGAAGCCGCGATCACCGAACTCGGCGTCGGCGAAGCGCTGGTTTCGTTTCTTGACGAGCAAGGCCGGCCGGCGGTGGTCGAGCGGGCATTCATCTTGCCGCCCGCGTCGCGCATCGGTCCGCAGACGGATGACGAACGGCAGCAGGTGATCCGCTCGTCGTCTCTGTACGGCCATTACGAACAAGTGGTCGACCGGGAATCGGCATACGAAAAGCTGAAGAACGCCCACAGCGCGGCCGCCGGCGACGACAGTGAATCCACGTCCCAAGCCAAGGAATCCAAGGAATCGGGTGGCGGCTGGCTCGATCATCTCGGCGGTTTGTTTGGCTGTGACTCGAGTGGTCAAACGCGGCGCAGCGATTCGGTACTGGAATCAGCCGCCAAAAGCGCTGCCCGGGCAATCGGCTCGCAAGTCGGTCGGGAACTGATTCGCGGCGTGCTGGGTTCGATTCTCGGCGGCGGCACGCGGCGCCGTTGATTCAGCGACGTTCGATGAGGTCGGGCGGCTCCCGCCGGGAAGTGGCGCCAATTGTTCCGCCCCGTCAGCGGTCTGCCGCTGCTCGTGCCGACTGAGCGATCGTGCTCGCGGTCAATGGGGCCGCCAATCGTAATCGATGGTTACCGGCGCGTGATCGCTGAAACGCTGTTCCTTGTAAATCGCCGCTCGTCGCGCCCGGCCGGCCAGCCCAGCAGTGACCAGATGGTAATCGATTCGCCAACCGACATTCTTGGCCCAGGCCTGGCCGCGATTCGACCACCAGGTGTAGCTTTCGTCGGTGGCGGTCGGGTGCAATTCCCGGTAAGCGTCGAACCAGCCCGCTTCGTTAAGTACTCGGCTGATCCACGCGCGTTCTTCGGGCAGAAAGCCGGAATTATGACGATTGCCACGCCAGTTCTTGAGGTCTATTTCCCGATGAGCGATGTTCCAATCGCCACAAACGATCATGTTTTGGCCGCTAGCCGCCAAGTCGACGAGATGGTCATAAAAATAATTCATGAACTTGAACTTGCTCGCTTGACGCTCCGGCGAGCTGGAACCCGACGGTTGATACAATGAAACCACCGTCAGCCGGTCGAAATCGACCCGCAGGTAGCGGCCTTCATCGTCGAATTCGGGGCAACCGAGCGAAGCGCTTACCCGTTGCGGCAGCTGACGGCACCAGATGCCGACCCCGCTGTAACCTTTTCGCTGGCCGTGGTGATAATACGCTTGGTAACCAACGGGATTCTTCATCTCGCTGGTCAAGTCCGCGGGTTGAGCCTTCAATTCCTGCAAGCACAAGATGTCGGCATTTTGAGCCATCGCCCAAGAGTAAAAGCCCTTCCGCCATGCGGAACGAATACCGTTGAGATTAAGAGAAATTATGCGTAGCATAGCGGACTGCGCTCATCGAGACTGTTAACAAAAATTTTTATGGACTTTCGACAGGATTTCATCCGTTTCGCCGTTGAAAAACAGGTCTTGCGTTTTGGTGAATTCAAAACCAAAGCCGGTCGCTTGTCGCCTTACTTTTTCAACGCCGGTTTATTCGACGATGGCGAGTCGTTGAACACGCTCGCTGAATTCTATGCCAAAGCGATCCTCGAAAGCGGCATTGTCTTCGACCATTTGTTCGGGCCGGCGTACAAAGGTATTCCGCTGGCCGCCACCGTTGCTGTTGCCCTGGCCCGTGCCGGACATAATCGCCCTTTCTCGTTCAACCGCAAGGAAGTCAAGGATCACGGCGAAGGCGGTACGTTGATCGGCGCGCCTTTGCGCGGACGGGTTTTGATCGTCGATGACGTGATCAGCGCCGGAACATCGGTGCGTGAGTCGGTGTCTTTGATTCGTTCGACTGCGGCGACTCCTTGCGGCGTAGTCATTGCGCTCGATCGACAGGAGCGGGGCAGCGGTGATTTGTCGGCGGTTCAGGAAGTGACCCGGGATTATGGTTTACCCGTATTGGCGGTCGCCGATCTTGACGATTTGCTGACTTTTCTCCGGCAAAGTCCGGAATTCAAACAAAACGAAGCGGCGGTTGCTCGCTATCGACAGGAATATGGCGTTCCGTAGCAAGTTAACTCACAGGTTGGTGCTGTTATTGCTGGCGTGGGGTGCTGCTGGCACCAGTTGGGCGGCCCCGCGCATTCTATGTTGCCAGGATGACTCGGGTAAGCAGGTCTGTGGCGATACCCTGCCCGTTGCATGTTACGGTCGCGGTTACCGCGAACTGGGTGATTCCGGCCGAACGACGCGGGTGGTCGCGCCGCCGTTGACTGCCGAGCAACGCGCTCAGCGGGCTGCAGAGGAGCGCCGGAAAAAAGAGGAAGAGCGGCAGATCAATGAGCAACGTCGTAAGGATCAAGCCCTGCTCAACACCTATGGCAGCGAAAAAGACATCGAAGCCATGCGCAACCGTGCCGAACGGGATTTGACTGCCGCGATCAAGGCGGCCAACGAACGGATTGCCGAGATTCGTACCCGCAGGAAGAAATTCGAGGACGAGGCCGAGTTTTATTCGCATCGCAAACTGCCGGCTGACATCGCCAAAGGACTGAGCGACGCCGATTACGAGATCCAGGCCCAGGAATCAGTGATCGAAGCCAAGAAAAAGGATCAGGAGATCGTTCGCAAGAAATACGATGAGGATCTGCGCCGCTTCGTCGAATTGTCGAAGCGCCCACCGGCCAGCCGCCCCTGAACCGCCGCCCCCAGAGTGGCATAAGCGCTAACTTTACATTGATGACATCATCGTCTCACATTGATAACGCCG
>JAVMKC010000109.1:0-9988 GCA_031732795.1 Accumulibacter sp.
CTGCTCTTTTAACTAACTCTACTTCTGACCGCTGCTAAAAACGGGGGGATTACCGCTCCAAGCGGTTGCCCGCGTTCAAAAGACGCAGGATTCGGTGCAAAGCGGTGTGCAGATGGTGGAAGAAGTCGTCGCTAAAATAGCCACCATCCAGGGAGCCGTGAATGAAACGGTCGAAAAGATGACGGCAATCAAAACTCTGTCGACGAGCAGGCGGGAGCGACGGATACGCTGTCGACGGCAGCAGAAAAGATGGCCATCGAATCACAAAACACCCACACCAATGTCCAGAGTGCCGGCCAGGTTACTGCACGGTTGCGAGTCCTATCGACTGAATTGCAGAGTATCGTTGGCGGCTTCAAAATTTGATCCGGAGCTCGACTCTTCAGTCTCAAGGTATGTGGATGAAGCAAAACTCTCGCGCGTTATGCTCTATGCAAGTGTAAGGCGGACGGCAGCGCGGCCAGTGCCACTTTTTTCTGTAAATATTCCAAGGCGATCTCAATCTCATCGGGATGTTGAGATCAGTCTTTCAAGTCGAGATAGACCTTGCCGGTCATCCACTCCTCGTCGCACTCGGCGAGCAGAGCGGAAACGAGACGCAGACAGGATGCGGTGTTGGGGAAGATCGAGGCGACGCGTGTGCGGCGTTTGATCTCGCGATTGATGCGTTCGAGGCCGTTGGTGGTGCGCAGGCGGGTGCGCTGGCTGTGTGCCCGCGCAGGCTGGCGTTTTGGGCGATCCATTCCTTGAGCGTTTCTGGGCGATGGAAGCTGAAGATTTCGCGCGAGCGGGGTTTGGGATCGTGAGTCTCGGTGAAGCGGGTAATGACGCCGGTGCTTTCGTAGAGGAAGGGCAGCGGCGGGCTGTTGTTGAGCCATCTGAGCTTGGCCGTGGCGTAGCCTTTGGTTTGCCGGCCTCGGTGAGTTTGTGGCCGAGCGCTTCCTTCTTGGCCTCGGTGATGCCGACGGCTTTTTGATCGACGAAGAGAACGTAGTCGGCAGGGCCAAAGACGGTTTGATATTCGCGAACCGCGATGCCGGGGCCAGCACCGAAGTCGACCTTCTTGGCCAGTTGAATGACCCAGTCAGCCAGCTCGAGCTGCGCATCGATGTTGTCGCGGGCTTTTTGTTCCGGGTTCTGGTTTTCGGTCATTCGCGCAACTGTCGTCGGCTTTGGTTGACGTTGTGCGAATGATATGAGACTGAGCGGACCCGGGCGATGCGAAATGCATGGCAAGAGGTAATCCTGGCGCCTCCAGCGGCGCGCTCGGCGCGGTCTTCAACCGCTGTTACGGTAGAATGCCCGTTTTGCTCCGCAGGAAACCAGACGTGAACCGCATTACCATCGCCCTCTCCAAAGGTCGGATTTTTGATGAAACCATGCCTTTGCTGGCGGCCGCCGGAATCGTGCCGAGCGAAGATCCGCAAACTTCGCGACGCTTGATCATCCCGACCAACCGGGAGGAAGTGCGGATCGTCATCGTTCGCGCCACCGATGCGCCGACCTATGTGCAGTACGGCGCGGCGGACCTCGGTGTCGCCGGCAAGGATGTCCTGCTCGAACACGGCAGCGAAGGCTTGTATCAACCCATCGATCTGGGGATCGCCAAGTGCCGGATGATGGTCGCCGTTCCCGCCGGCTGCGATTACCTCAATGTCGTCCGCCAGGGCGCTCGTCTGAAGGTCGCGACCAAGTACGTCAATATCGCTCGGCAGCATTTTGCCGCCAAGGGGGTGCATGTCGATCTGATCAAGCTGTATGGCTCGATGGAACTGGCGCCGCTGGTCGGTCTGGCCGATGCCATCGTCGACCTGGTGTCCACCGGCAGCACGCTGAAAGCCAATAATCTGGTGGCCTGTGAACACATCATGGACATTTCCGCGCGACTGGTCGTCAATCAGGCGGCGCTGAAGCTCAAGCGGCCATCCCTGGCGCCGATTCTCGAAGCGATTGCCGGAGTGGTCGAGTCATGATCGCCATCAAGCGTCTGAAAAGCAGCGATGCGGATTTCCAGATCCGGGTCGAGGAACTGCTGGCTTTCGAAGCCGCCCAGGATGCGGCAGTCGAGCAAACGGTTGCCGCGATTCTCGCTGAAGTCAAAACTCGCGGGGATGAAGCGGTGCTCGATTACACCCGGCGTTTCGACGGCCTCGAAGCGAACTCGATGGCCGAGCTGTCGATTCCGTCCTCACGATTGCAGCAGGTTCTGGCGGGACTGCCCAGCGCGCAGCGCTCGGCGCTGGAAGCCGCCGCTGAACGGGTGCGCGCCTACCATCAGCGGCAGCCGCTGCAAAGTTGGCATTATCTTGACGAGAGTTCGTCCGGGTTGGGCAGTCTGCTCGGGCAACAGGTGACGCCGCTCGATCGCGTCGGGCTTTATGTGCCGGGCGGCAAGGCGTCTTACCCGTCGTCGGTGTTGATGAACGCCATCCCGGCGCGGGTGGCCGGCGTCGGCGAACTGATCATGGTCGTGCCGACACCCGGCGGCGAACAGAATCCGCTGGTGCTGGCGGCGGCGGCGCTGGTCGGTGTCGACCGCGTATTCACCATCGGCGGCGCGCAGGCGGTCGCCGCCCTGGCCTACGGCACGGCTACCGTGCCGCGGGTCGACAAAATCGTCGGTCCCGGCAACGCCTATGTCGCCGCCGCCAAACGGCGGGTGTTCGGCATCGTCGGCATCGACATGGTCGCCGGCCCCTCCGAAATCCTGATCATCGCCGATGGCCATACCGACCCCGACTGGGTGGCGATGGATCTGTTCTCGCAGGCGGAACACGACGAGTTGGCGCAGGCGATTCTGCTTTCTCCCGATGGGGACTATCTCGACCGGGTGGCCGACTCGATGACACGTTTGTTGCCGACCATGCCTCGCCAGCAGGTGATTCGGACGGCACTGGCCAGCCGTGGCGCGCTGATTCAGGTCGAGAACCTCGAAGAAGCGTGCCGGCTCGCCAATCGCATCGCGCCCGAACACCTCGAATTGTCGTTGCGCGACGCCGAGCGCTGGTTGCCGCACATCCGCCACGCGGGGGCGATTTTCATCGGCGCGCATACCTCCGAATCGCTCGGAGATTACTGCGCCGGGCCGAACCATGTCCTGCCGACCTCCGGCAGCGCCCGTTTTTCCTCGCCGCTCGGCGTTTACGATTTCCAGAAGCGCAGCAGCCTGATCCGGGTGACGCCGGCGGCTGCCGACGCGCTGGGCCGCATCGCCGCCACTTTGGCCGAAGGTGAAGGCTTGCCGGCGCACGCCCGCTCCGCTGAATATCGTCTGGAAAGCTGAGTCGTCAATCCGCTAGATCACGCGGCGTCCCAGTGCAATCCGGCGTCTGCGGACTGACGTTTCCGCCAGACGAAACACGGCCTGACGACCACCGGTCGCGGGCGATTTCCGTTGCCGCACCGCCGCGCCTTCCCCTATCCGCGCTCTGTTTTACTGATTTTGCCGACTCGCGTCATTTCACGAGCAAGAATCTCGCTTCGTATCGCGGAAACGTGCGCCAGATCAATCGTTTAAAGAAATAAAAAATATCTTATGTCTTATATAAGACTGTTGCTGGAAAGGATAAAGCTCTTTATACTGCGCGGCATTGGCTGCATCGAGAAGGCAACAAAATGTGTGTTTCGGACTTTCGACTGCTGCCACTGTCCCCACCGTAAGTCGTAATTTTCGCGAGGTTAATCATGAGCACTAGAGAGCAGCAGATCGCCGCCCTGGAAAAAGATTGGGCCGAAAACCCCCGTTGGAAAGGCATCAAGCGTGGTTACTCGGCCGCTGATGTCGTCCGCCTGCGCGGGTCGTTCCCCATCGAATACACCGTCGCCCGTCGCGGTGCCGAAAAATTGTGGAATCTGGTCAACAATGAACCCTACGTCAATTGCCTGGGCGCCTTGACCGGTGGCCAAGCCATGCAGCAGGTCAAGGCGGGCGTCAAGGCGATTTATCTGTCCGGCTGGCAGGTCGCTGCTGACAACAACTCGTATGCCGCGATGTATCCCGATCAATCGCTGTACCCGGTCGATTCCGTTCCCAAGGTCGTCGAGCGGATCAACAACTCGTTCCGCCGGGCGGACGAAATCCAGTTTTCCAAGAACGTCAATCCGGGTGACCAGGGCTATATCGACTATTTCGCTCCGATCGTCGCCGATGCCGAAGCGGGCTTTGGCGGCGTGCTGAACGCTTTCGAACTGATGAAGGCGATGATCCGTGCCGGCGCGGCCGGTGTGCACTGGGAAGACCAGTTGGCCTCGGTCAAGAAATGCGGCCACATGGGTGGCAAGGTCCTGGTGCCGACGCAGGAAGCGGTGCAGAAACTGATCGCCGCCCGCTTTGCCGCCGACGTCTGCGGTGTGCCGACCCTGGTCATCGCCCGTACCGACGCCGAAGCCGCTGACCTGCTGACCTCCGACTGCGATGCCAACGATACGCCGTTCGTTACCGGCGAGCGAACCTCCGAAGGTTTCTACAAGACCCGCAAAGGTCTTCATCAAGCCATTTCGCGTGCCGTGGCCTATGCTGACTACGCCGACCTGGTGTGGTGCGAAACCGGCACACCGGATCTGGAATTCGCCCGCCAATTCGCCGAAGCGGTACATGCCAAACATCCCGGCAAGATGCTGGCCTACAACTGTTCACCTTCGTTCAACTGGAAGAAGAACCTCGACGACGCGACGATCGCCAAATTCCAGAAAGAACTCGGCGCCATGGGCTACAAGTACCAGTTCATTACCCTCGCCGGCATCCACAACATGTGGTATCACATGTTCGATCTGGCGCAGGACTATGTCGCCCGCGGCATGTCGGCGTATGTCGAAAAAGTCCAGGAACCGGAATTCGCCGCCCGCGAACGGGGCTACACCTTCGTCTCGCATCAGCAGGAAGTCGGCACCGGCTATTTCGATGACGTGACCACCGTCATCCAGGGCGGCACCTCGTCGGTGACCGCGTTGACCGGATCGACCGAAGAAGAGCAGTTCCACTGAGCACCTCCGTCGCGCGCTGAAATCGCCGCGCCGGGCCGCCAGACGGTCCGGCCGGTGGACGGCTTTCGGCCCGACATTCACCGCGGTTCTTGTCCGCCGACAGCCGACGGACAAGAACTCTGCGGCCCAAAACCGGTAAAAATCCAACCGACTTCACCGGCAAAAGGGATGCGAATCAACGCGGCGCATTGCACCGCTGCATCTGCCACTCCATCCGTTTGTATACTGCCGGGCGTTGTGCCGCCGAAAGGCCGGACTTCGCGGGGCCGCCCGCCGCTGAAGTGCCGTCAAACAATCGCCAGCGGCGTCAGTCCGACAGGGTCGGATAATCGAGGTAACCCTTTTCACCACCGGTGTAGAAAGTCGCCATGTCCGGCACGTTCAGCGCCGTGCCGCGCGCGAAACGTTCGACCAGGTCGGGATTGGCGATCCATGCCCGGCCATAAGCCACGGCATCGCACAGACCGGCTTGCAGGCGCGCTTCACCGGCGTCCCGGTCGAGACCACCGTTGGTGACGATCGGCATTTTCGCCAACGGGCGGAAATGCGCGCCGACGTCGGCCAGCCCGTGCGGTGTGTCATCGAGCTGGCGCGGCAGAAAAGGTTCGCTCAGATGCAAAAAGGCCAAGCCATAGGCGTTGGCGCGAGCGACGACGTGCTCCCACATCGACACGGTATCCTCGTCCACCTTGAGCCCATGGAAACGGTTCATCATCGGATTGAGGCGGAAGCCCAGACGATCGAACGGCATCACCTCGCCGACCGCCTCCAGCACCTCGCGGAAGAAACGGGCCCGGTTTTCGTGGCTGCCGCCATACTCGTCATCGCGCGTGTTGGCGTCGCGCGAGAAAAACTGGTGGAAAAGATAGCCGTTCGACGAATGAATCTCGACGCCATCGAAGCCAGCCGCCATCGCATTCGCTGCACCGTGTTGGAAATCGGCGACGACGCTGGCAATCTCCTCGCGGGTCAATGCGTGCGGGGTCACCGTGTCCGGCTGGCCGGTGGTCGAAAACATCTTCCAGTTTGGGTTGATCGCCGATGGGGCCACCGGCGGCTGGCCGCCGTGGAACTCGGGCAGCGACAAGCGGCCGCAATGCCACAGTTGACAGACGATCAGCCCGCCGTGCTCATGCACCGCGCCGGTAACCTGCCGCCAGCCGGCAACCTGCTCGTCCGACCAGATTCCCGGCGTAAACGGATAACCGCGCCCCTGCGGCGAAACGATGGTTCCTTCGGAAACGATCAGCCCGGCCGCGGCGCGTAACGCGTAATAGCGCGCCATCATGCCGGTCGGCACAAAACCCGGGTTGTCGCAGCGGCAGCGCGTCAACGGCGCCATGACCACGCGGTTCTTGAGTTCGAGGGCGCCGAGGCGAACGGGAGTAAGGAGCTTGAGAGTCATGGAGTCGCTACCGGTAAGCCAGAAAACGCTCATTTTACCGGTCGGTCGACACGTCGTGCTCGTAAGACTAAACGACTACGACGGTCTGCACGCCTCTTTTTCCTCAATTACGGAATGCATGGCGGGCTTGCACAACGGCCAAATACGCAGCGCCAGCGTCAGGCCAGCGACGCTGGACAAGTTTTCAATCGACGCCCCTCGTTGTCGAAGGGCGATGCGTTTCTCATTGTTGATTTTGATGTGCAAATATCAGTTTCAATCCACGCCCCTCGTTGTCGAAGGGCGATGCGCAGCTTAAATGCTTCGCGGGCTTGCTCGCATTGTTTCAATCCACGCCCCTCGTTGTCGAAGGGCGATGCATCGATGCGATCGGTCGGGCGGCGCAGAGAGCCGGTTTCAATCCACGCCCCTCGTTGTCGAAGGGCGATGCCTTTCGGCAGCGGTACGCACCAGTCCAAGATTGTGTTTCAATCCACGCCCCTCGTTGTCGAAGGGCGATGCCTCCTCGGGTTCGCCGGGACGGCAGCCGCGTCACAGTTTCAATCCACGCCCCTCGTTGTCGAAGGGCGATGCGTACTTTGACCGCCCGAAAGTCCGTCGAATGGAAGAGTTTCAATCCACGCCCCTCGTTGTCGAAGGGCGATGCTGCTTGGGGCTGGCCTGATCGAGAGCTTTAGTCAGGTTTCAATCCACGCCCCTCGTTGTCGAAGGGCGATGCCCGCGCTGCGCGACGCGATCATCCGGCCGCCGGTCGAGTTTCAATCCACGCCCCTCGTTGTCGAAGGGCGATGCGCTGATGGGGCCGACGATCGATGCGGTGCTCGGACTGGTTTCAATCCACGCCCCTCGTTGTCGAAGGGCGATGCCCTTGTAGTGATCCCTCTGGCCCGGCGGCGGAAGCGTTTCAATCCACGCCCCTCGTTGTCGAAGGGCGATGCTTGGAGCCGCGTCACGCTTGGTAACGTCGACGACGTTTCAATCCACGCCCCTCGTTGTCGAAGGGCGATGCTCGGCCTTCTTCTTCGCGCGCATCTTTTCCTTCACGGTTTCAATCCACGCCCCTCGTTGTCGAAGGGCGATGCCGTTGGCGGCCTACACGGGCGCGCGGATGGACCTGTTTCAATCCACGCCCCTCGTTGTCGAAGGGCGATGCCACAGCCAGCACTCCCCCGAAAACCACGTCGGGCAGGTTTCAATCCACGCCCCTCGTTGTCGAAGGGCGATGCAAGCCACTGGCATTTGCCATCGTTCTGGACCTGCCAGTTTCAATCCACGCCCCTCGTTGTCGAAGGGCGATGCCCTTGGTCGAGGTCAAGACGGCTGTGTTGAGGAAGAGTTTCAATCCACGCCCCTCGTTGTCGAAGGGCGATGCAAATGGGCTAAAAAATTCCATGTGCCTTTCAACGAGTTTCAATCCACGCCCCTCGTTGTCGAAGGGCGATGCGAGCCGGTTGGGGTCCTGCAAATCACGCTCGACCAGTTTCAATCCACGCCCCTCGTTGTCGAAGGGCGATGCCACAGCCAGCACTCCCCCGAAAACCACGTCGGGCAGGTTTCAATCCACGCCCCTCGTTGTCGAAGGGCGATGCGAACGGCCTATAATTCGTTCGCCAAGGTTTGTTACCAGTTTCAATCCACGCCCCTCGTTGTCGAAGGGCGATGCGGGACAATACGGCGCGTTCATACATTCGGAATTTGTTTCAATCCACGCCCCTCGTTGTCGAAGGGCGATGCGTTGGCGCTCTTTGTCGCCAAAGGTCCGAGAGTTGTTTCAATCCACGCCCCTCGTTGTCGAAGGGCGATGCAGATCTTTGATGCCATAGCTATCAGGGACGATTGCGTTTCAATCCACGCCCCTCGTTGTCGAAGGGCGATGCGAACGGCCTATAATTCGTTCGCCAAGGTTTGTTACCAGTTTCAATCCACGCCCCTCGTTGTCGAAGGGCGATGCGGGACAATACGGCGCGTTCATACATTCGGAATTTGTTTCAATCCACGCCCCTCGTTGTCGAAGGGCGATGCGTTGGCGCTCTTTGTCGCCAAAGGTCCGAGAGTTGTTTCAATCCACGCCCCTCGTTGTCGAAGGGCGATGCAGATCTTTGATGCCATAGCTATCAGGGACGATTGCGTTTCAATCCACGCCCCTCGTTGTCGAAGGGCGATGCATTCTTTTCGCTCGACATTCCCGTCGGGGAAATGGTTTCAATCCACGCCCCTCGTTGTCGAAGGGCGATGCGCGCAAGCCGCGGGCAATACAGCGCTCGCCGCAAGTTTCAATCCACGCCCCTCGTTGTCGAAGGGCGATGCATCGCCGGTAAGCACATCCCCATCGTACCGGTGTGTTTCAATCCACGCCCCTCGTTGTCGAAGGGCGATGCGGTTGCAGCCTCGGCCGACTCGTAAGACGTCTCCTGTTTCAATCCACGCCCCTCGTTGTCGAAGGGCGATGCATGCCACTTGGCGCGTTGGCTCCAGAGCAGGCGTGAGGTTTCAATCCACGCCCCTCGTTGTCGAAGGGCGATGCCGAGGAGCACTTCGCTTCCACGGCTGTCGGCTTCATGTTTCAATCCACGCCCCTCGTTGTCGAAGGGCGATGCCTATTGAGTGTGGGACGTATGGCAATGACTTCATGTTTCAATCCACGCCCCTCGTTGTCGAAGGGCGATGCCTGTACAGGCAACAGCACCCCGAACCGTCGCTTGGTCAGTTTCAATCCACGCCCCTCGTTGTCGAAGGGCGATGCGATATTGACACCGACCTGGAGGGCCAAACCAACTGTTTCAATCCACGCCCCTCGTTGTCGAAGGGCGATGCCCATCTTCTCGAGCTCCGCCTTGGCGTAGTCATGGTTTCAATCCACGCCCCTCGTTGTCGAAGGGCGATGCACGAGGACGATGAGACCCTCATCATCACTGACTGGTTTCAATCCACGCCCCTCGTTGTCGAAGGGCGATGCCTCTGATTACCGGTGATACCCGCATCACCTTCGGCGTTTCAATCCACGCCCCTCGTTGTCGAAGGGCGATGCGTGATCGTCTTCGACAGATCGGCGCTCTGATTGAGTTTCAATCCACGCCCCTCGTTGTCGAAGGGCGATGCCTCAAGACCGCCGCCCCGACCGTGCCGGTGCCGCAGTTTCAATCCACGCCCCTCGTTGTCGAAGGGCGATGCGATAGCGTCTATTGGTCACCGGGCAGTGATTACAAGTTTCAATCCACGCCCCTCGTTGTCGAAGGGCGATGCCACCCAAAGACTTCCCCGCGCCAGTGCTCCACCCCGTTTCAATCCACGCCCCTCGTTGTCGAAGGGCGATGCGTTCAAGGACTCATGCGCCGACCCGCTCGTCGGCGTTTCAATCCACGCCCCTCGTTGTCGAAGGGCGATGCGCGGCGAAATCAACGCCTCCGGCGACAGGCCGAAGTTTCAATCCACGCCCCTCGTTGTCGAAGGGCGATGCAAAATTGTAATAGTTAGGCAAAGAATAATTGCCAGTTTCAATCCACGCCCCTCGTTGTCGAAGGGCGATGCCTGTGCGCTTTTCTTCGCCATGCTCAATGGCTTTCGTTTCAATCCACGCCCCTCGTTGTCGAAGGGCGATGC
>JAVMKC010000109.1:10088-60162 GCA_031732795.1 Accumulibacter sp.
CCATGCTCAATGGCTTTCGTTTCAATCCACGCCCCTCGTTGTCGAAGGGCGATGCCATTTCAGATATGAACCCTGCCCACATTATCCGCGTTTCAATCCACGCCCCTCGTTGTCGAAGGGCGATGCTCCACTCCCGTAACCTACTGGAGAAAAAGAGTATTTTCGAGCCGTTGCGCGAAATTGACTCTTTTTGAGCGACTGGATCTTACGCGAATCTTGGTCGTAACAGAAAACGACATCGAATCATCACTTTGGCTGGTGCGCGAACCTGCCGGAAAAACGACTTGCACTCGGGTTCGCGCGGATTCAAATCAAAGTACCAACGGGGCAGCGAAATCGGTGGCCTTGAAGCAGCCGTGTTCCCGCACCTCGTAACCGCGCAATTCGGCCAGGCGGTAGAAACGCAGATTATCGTGTTTGGGGTCGATTTCAGCGAGCAAATCCCGCTCGAGGGCTTCGAATTGTGCTCGATCGATCTGACATTCGAAAACGGATTTCTGGACGCGCTGGCCGATGGCTTCGCAGCGTCGGGCGACCCGGCGCAGACGGCGTTGACCGGCGCGGGTTTCGGTATTGACGTCGTAACAGACGATGACCAGCATCAGCGTACCAGATAGGGAAGATATTCAGCGTTGTCGCCGCGCAGAGTCCGCGCCAACAGTCGTGCCTGCACGTGCGGCAGCAAGCCGAAAGGCAGACTTTCCGCCAGCAGCGGATGCGTCAGACTTTCCTGTTTACGCTCTTGATAGGCGACCAGCACGGTTTTACGAGCATCGCCTTCGAGCAGTACCGCACCGCCGGGACGTTCGACGAAATCGCTGGTGTTGATTTGCCCCCGATTGATCAAGGAGAGGGCCAAACGGTCGGCGAAGTAGCGGAATTCTTCCATCAGATCGAGCGCGAGAGCCGCGCGGCCAGGCCGTACGGCGTGCAGAAAACCAATCTGCGGATCGAGTCCGGCGGCTTCGATCGCCGAGCGGGCGTCGTTCATCAACAGAGAATACAGAAAGGACAGTAGCGCATTGATCCGGTCGCGCGGCGGTCGCCGGGTGCGGCCATCCATGCGGAAGGCCTCGCGGGCAGCGGGACGGACGAGTACGTTGAGTCGCGCAAAATATTGTCGCGCGGCTTCGCCTTCCAAGCCGCGCAGGGTATCCAGATCGCACGTGGCGGGTAGCGCCCGCAAGCTGGCGGCCAGATCATCGGCGCCACGGGTGAGGAGGGTCGCCTCCTCTTCGACTTTGTTTTCTCGCGCGCCCCGCAACAATACCTGTCGGCAATTGCGCACCTTGCCGGCAACGCAATTTCGCGCCAGCTTGAGCGAGAAAGCCGGGTCGTCGGCCAGCCGGTACTGAGCCTGACGAAGCAGGACGTTTCCAGAAACCGCTCCTTCAAGCCGGGCCTTGAAGCGTCCGCCGGTATCGAGCAATACCAGGGTGATTCCGTCCTGCGCCAGTCGGTGCATCAGCGGCAGAGAGACGTTGACGTGTCCGAAGCAGACGACGGCGCCGAGGTGATGCAGCGGCACGCGGAGTTTCGTCTCGCGATCAATCTCCAGGCGCACGGTGTTATTGTCGAGATGAACATAGCTTTCGGGGGTCGTCAAATAGAGGGTGTTGAGCAACTGCACCTCATTCCTCCGGGTCGAACAATCGGCTCAGCGCGTCTTCCCGACTGCTGGCATCCTTGACCGCCTGCGGCTGGCAGCGATCATGCAGCGAGCAGGCGCGGCAGTGGCTGTCGGCCCGCGGCAGCGGCGTGATGCCGGCGGCGAGCAGCGCCCGTACCGCGTCGATTGCCGCCAAGGTTTTTTGCCTCAAGCCAGCGTCGATGGCCACGATTCGCCGCCGCCGGGAACTGGCGTAGTACAAGGCGCCTTCCGACACTGCTTTACCGAACATTTCTTCCAGACACAGCGCTTGCGCCGCCAGTTGCACGTCATCGCAGGCGGCAATCTCCGCCTGCTTGTGGCGGGAGCCGTGCTTGTATTCCACTGGATACGGTGTGCCGTCCGGCAGGAATTCCACGACGTCAGCTTTGCCGATCAGGCCCAGCGCATCGTTGAACAGCGGCAAAGCCCGCTCAACGCGCAGACCGTCGCGCACCTCGACGCCCGGATCATCGACCCGCTGATGCAAAGCTTGGCCGCGCAGAGTGAACAGGTTGTCGTCGAAGACCTGCTCAATATGGATCAGCGCGCACTGGCGCGGGCAGTAGCACCAGTGCTGGAGGGCGGAAAGGGTGATCGGGTCCGTTGTTTGAGTATTCATCGGCGGTGTAAGCCGGCGATTTGCCGGCGGGCGACATCGCTCTCGACGTCTGGCACGGCGTCTGGATCGTCGCCACGCCGAAGACAGGTCATACCCGTTTGATCAAGGACACGCCGGCCGGCCGGCCGGTTTCGTCGAGATCGATTTCGTAATCGGCAAAGCAACGCGCCACTTCGACATTCGCCCGGCGGGTAATTTTCAGACGGTCGAACAGCGCGTGGGCGTGAGCGTTGCCGAGTTCCGAGTCGTGCCTGAAGACATAGAGTCCGCGGGTGGCCATTTCGCCACGCGCCGCGGAGCGGTCATGCTCGAACATGTGTTCCAACGCCTGCCAGAACAGTTCGAGATCGTCCTCGCCAAAACCGGTTTGCTTGGCAAGAAAGGACGACACGAAGCCGTGTGCGACATAGACGGCATAGGGCACGGTGTGCTTGCGACCCATGGTGCGGTTGTCACCCTGTTGTTTTTCGGCCTCGGCTTCAGTGGCTACCGCCATGCGGGTGATCGAGTGTTCCTGGGAGATGATCGGTTCGACCGAACGGGCGAAGGTCAACTGCACCGGGCCGCGCACCTGGCCGCAATTGACACCGGTCGACATCACCGCGCCAAAAGTCCGCACGTCGAAGAAATTGGCGCACATCCATTGCCGCGCCTTGTCGACGGTGTCGCCGCCGCCCTTGCGTTTCTTGTCGCCTTTGAGTTCTTCCGCCGCGCCGATGGCGACATAGGCTTTTTCATGCGTCTGGTTGAGGATCGCTTTTTCCTTGACATAGATGTCGAAGGGCGGCGTCTCCCCCTTCATCAGTCCGACGAAATTGCGCACCTTGCGTTTGAGCGAGACGTCGGTAACCAAGCCGTGGCCGGTTTCGGCGTCGAGTCGCGGCAGGTTGCCGGCATCGGGATCGCCGTTGGGGTTGCCGTCACGTACGTCGAAAACGAGAACGAAATCATGGCGGTGGTTCAAGCTCATTTAAGGTCTCCCTGAGTGGATGCTTCGGATGGGGTGGATTTGGTGAAAAAGTCCTGGCGTTGGTGGTAGTAACCGAGGCTGAAGCGTCCCTGATCGGGCAGGCGCAGGTGTCTGGGAAAATCGGTCACTCCGTCGAGAATTTCACCGAGCAGGCGTTCAAAGTTGACCACCCGACGGCGATTGGAGAGTTTCGCGAGATGGTGATTCTTCAAACGCAGCAGGGTGGTGAAAACGGCCACCGGGTTGCTGGACGCCGCGCCGTAATAGCGTTCGCGGATCGTGGCATTGAGTCCGGGATTGGCTTCTTCCTGGATTTTCTCCAGGACGGCGAAAAGACGTCCCAGTCGATAAGCCGGATGGGGGTTTTCTAAGTCGAGCATGTCGGAAAACTCCTGGATAAAAGAGAAATCGGAGAGGGAATCACTGGCGCGGCGGGAGCGATTGAGACAGGCTTTGATCGCTGCGGCCCGCAAATAAGTGACGCTTTGTTCGGCGCGGCAGCGTTGCACCGCCGCGTTGAGCCAGCTTGCCGGGAAAGGGCCGCCGGAAAGAATCGCCCGTATCAGGTCGCCGCCGAGGTTGGGCGGGATGTTGTCGGACTTGCCCTGCTGGGCACAGGCGGCCAGCAGCCGGAACAGGCTCGGGTATTCCGGGTCCTTGTTGGCGCGAACCATCTTCAGGTCATCAAACCACTGCCGGATGCGCTGGGCGATCTCGCGCAAAGGCGCGGCCTGCCAGAAACGGACGGCAATCCGTGCCGCATTCGGCGCCAACCCCAGAACATAAAAACGGTTTTCCCCGCGCCCGCCATCGAATTGCCCGGAGTGGACGGCGCTCAAGACGCCGCGCACTTGTTCGGTTCGCGCGTCGGGATCATCCGCTTCGCCGAAGATTGCCGCGAAGGCCGATTCGACTTCGGCGTCCTCCTGCTGCGCCCAGAACACCGTCGAGGCATCGCCAACCTGGATACGCTGCCGCGAATTGCGATCGAGCAGGTGGTTCAAAGCCGTGGTGTAGGCAAAGGCGGCAATCGGGCTGACCGGTGCGTTATCGCCTTGTTGTTTGTTGAAGGAGACAAAGGCATCGAGATTGAAGGAAACCAGCGTCGCGCCGGAACTTTGCGCGCCCCAGACGCCTTTGATGGCCGTGTGCAACCGTTCCGTCGTCGACAGTTCCCCGGTGATCAGGCAGACGGCAGAACTTTCACCGGGTTCATCGTCGCCTCCGCTCAGAGGCACCACGTCGGGCCGCTGGCAAATCAAGTCGTCATCATTGTGCAAACGGAAACTCAGCACCGGATTACTTGCGAGAATCTCCGGCCAACAGGGGTCGGTGGTCAACAGCGCGACCCCGCCATTGGCGTAGAAGCGCTCCAAGGCCTGGATTCCCGCATCGCTTCGCGCCGTCTCCGGCAGGTCGGCAATCCGCTGGCGAAACGCCGCGTGTTGCTTGGCTACCCGTTCCGGTCTGCCGCGCGTGTCGATGCCCAATACGTATTCGGCGGTATCCCACAGCAGGTTGGCCGCCACACCGGAGGAGCGCTTGACCCCTTTTGGGACCAGATAGCGTCGCGCCACTTTTTTCTTGCCGTCCCCTTGCCGGGTGTCGGTAATGCCCAAGAGGTTGCCTTCCGCGCTCAACTCGACGATGAAGGGAATTTCCTTCTCTTCCAGGCCGAAAGCCGGCAAGCGCTCCCTGGGATCGGCATGCTTACATTTACGCAGGTAGTACGCATACAGTGCCTGAAGAATCATCCCATCACCTGTGCGTTTGAAAGGTCGATTACCCCGCGATGCATCTCGGCGCGGAAGAAACGTGGCTTCGGATCATCAACGGCCGCGAAATCGATGTCGTAAAGCATCCAGCCGAGATCGCGGCTTTCGTCGATGGCTGGCGCGTCATCGACCGTTTTTTTACCCGTTTGCTGGTCGTCGACCAATCGGAAACGGGCGGCGAATTCCCGACAGCCGAGATACGGCTGGTTGACGCATTGCCCCTGCTCGGCGCGCCGCCGGAACATTTCGCGGTATTTGGCCGGGTTGTCGAGAGCGTCCCCGACAACCGGCAGCAGATCGGCATGCAGGCGGTAAGCCACGTCGCGCAGAAAAAGCCCGGCCCGCTGCTGCCGGTCGTCCTCGACGTACAGCGCCAGCTTGCCGGTCCCCGCGCCCATTGCCGTCTGGACATTGCGTATCGGGATCTTGGACGCCACCTCGTTGCGCCGCACGCTGATCCAGCGGATCGGCTTCAGGACCTCGATCCGCTTGATCTCCCAGCGGATCGCCGGTTTCCACAGGACGGCTTCGAATACCGCCCGCGCGGCGGCAGGAGTCATCACATCGTAGGACACCCGCTCGACCTTCATTTCCGGCCGTGTGAAACAGGCGAAGTCGCCGGAGACTTCAAGACAGAATGTATCCAAACTCAACTCCTACCTAAAAGAAGTTTGAAACCATTTTCGTTACCTCTCCTGGTGCCGCCATCACGCCGCCAACCAAAACCAAGGAAATCAACAATAGCCTGAGTAGGACCAGCAACCAAACGGCATAAAAGCGATGCGAAGGTTGATCCTTCATCAGACGAAGCTCACGCAAAAGACCAATTAAATTCACGGAATTTTTTCCGGCCAGGACACAGGGAGCCAATCATATCACCTATTTTTAACTTCTCAATAGTGTTGAGGATGCTATCATTGGCTCTTCGCTGAAACCAGCGTGGATTGAAACTCAATGGTGTAGGTTGTCTGTTGCATCCATGTGTGAACAGGGTTGGGGTACTCCCGGCCCTGTTCGCTTTTCTGTTGTCCTCCCGCTCACCAGACGGTGCACCCTGGATCTCCCGGTGCACCATCCACGTTGATTCCCAACACCGGGTCGTAGAGCAGGTCGTTATCGGCCGATTGCACGTACAGCTCGGGAAAATCGCCGCTCAATGGTTCGACATCGCCTAGCTTGAGCAAACGTTGCAGGTCGTTCTGGTAGATGGTCACTCCGTAGCGCTGCAGCTTGCGCAACAACCAGCGCTCCGGGCCGTGATTTCTCAGGGTGTTCAACCACTGGTCGATTTCATCATCGCTCTCGTGCCGTCGGTAACGGACGAAAACGGTGGCACTGTCCTTCTCGTCGATCAGCCGGAAATGCTCGGCGGCGGTGCGGAACATCACTTCGCCTCGGCTGCCAACGCGGAGCAGGCGGCAGATATTCTTTTCGTCGAGCCGGGAATTGCCGTAGAGCTTCTGGAAATACTCGGCGAAACGGGTGACGTCCAATGGATCGTTATCCGCCAACCCCGCCATCCAGAGAATCCGCGTCGTCTGCGCGGCGATACGCAGCAGACCCGGCGGCGGCAAAGTGGGCGGCACGAAAACACGCACCTCACCTTGAGCCAGCCGCCCTTCGCGATTACAGCGTCCGGCGGCCTGGGCAATGGAGTCCAATCCGGCCAGCGCCCGATAGACGACTGGAAAGTCGATATCCACACCGGCCTCGACCAGTTGCGTGCTGACCACCCGTACCGGCGCCGACGGCTGGCCGGGCGGTGTCTGCCGACGTTCGGACAATGCTTTTTTAATGGTGGCGACGACTTGGCTGCGGTGCTCGGCACACATCAGGCCGGACAGATGCCAGAGACCTTCTCCCGCCTCCCGCTTCAATCGTCGATACAGCTCGCGGGCGTCGGCGCGACGGTTGACGATGGCCAGCACAGCATCGTGACCAGCAATTTCCGACGCCAGATCGTCCCAATCCCGGGTGGCGCGCAGATCGGCGGGCAGGTGCACCCGGACCCGCGCCAGATCGGCATACAGACCGGGGACATCCTCGACGATTTCACGCACTTCGCCGTGTTTGAAACCGCGCAGAGCCTGGGCTTGGTCGAAGCTGGTCCGGCTGGCCAGCGCCGGCTGAGTAGCGGTGCATAACACCAGCGTGACGCCATAGTCCTTGACCAGCAATCGCAGCACGTCGACCACCGGTTGCAGATAGGCCACCGGCAACAGTTGCGCCTCGTCGAGGACGATGACGCTGCCGACCAGATGGTGCAGTTTGCGGCAACGCGAGGTTTTATTGGCGAACAGGCTTTCCAGCAGTTGCACATTGGTGGTGACGATCAGCGGTGCGTGCCAGTTTTCGCAGGCCAGCCGCGAACGGGCGGTTTCCCGGCGCTCATCGGACTCGACGTTGCTGTGATGCTCGATGACGTTGGCGTCGCCGAAGATGTCGCGGAAAATGGCGGCCGTCTGTTCGATGATGCTGGTGTAGGGAATGGCATAGACGATGCGCCGTTTGCCGTGGTGAAGGGCATGCCGCAACGCGAAGGCCAGACTGGAGAGCGTTTTGCCGCCGCCCGTGGGAACGGTCAGGCTGAACACGCCGGGTGGCCACTCGGCCTTGGCAAGGCAGGCTCGCAGAACGTCGGCGCGCTTGCGATTGACGATGCTTTCGGACTCGCCGCGCGCGGCGACCGCCTGCGCCAACCGGGTGAGGTGATCGTCCAACAAACCGGCCATTGCGGCGGGTTCGAGAAAACCCTGTCGCGCAGCGGTCTTGTCCGGTGCCATGAACGCCTCGGTGTCGAGGAAATCGGCGTCGACCAGGCAAGAGAACAGCATTCGTACCCACAAGGCGAAACGGCCGGGAATGGAATCGTCTGGCGCCTGCGGATCGTTATCACGATAGCGCAGCAAGTCACCGATGTCCGGCAGAGCGGCCGCCGGTTTGAGAATGCGTTCAGGAATCGCTGCCGCCAACGTGCTGACCAATTCCTTGGCAGCATCGCCAGAGGCAAAGCGGTTGTGCAAGCTTTTGTTTTCGCCAGCCCAATCGGACAACCCGGCATGGTGGCCGGCGATCAGGTAAGAGAGAACGGTGGCGATGACTGGCCCGCCACGCCGGTCGATTTCTTGCAGATAGCGTTGAGCCCATAAGGCTCCCGCCGCCGAGTGCGTCTTGTCTGGATCGGCGACACGCCCTTCGATGTGGGCGTTGCCATCGCCACATTGACGGATATAGCGCTGAAAACCGACACGATATTTGCCCAGGTCATGCCACAGTCCGGCCAGGGCAGCCCAGCGCGCCGAATCGAAAATCGCTGCGAATTGCGCGGCCAGCAAGGAGACGCTGTGCAAGTGGTCGCCCAACGGATGGATCAGCAGGCCTGGGTCCAGGTTGTCCCCTGTGTCCTCAATCCGGACATGGGCGATGAACTCGCCGTCGTCGGTCTTCCGGTCGTCGTGCATGGCTCCCCTCCTCGCCGTTCGTTCCGAAGTCGGATTATGAACCTTCGGCGAGCTTGGAAGATGGCCTTTGGCGAAATTCAACCACCAAATTTAATGAATGATGTTTTTCTGGGCAACCGGCGCCATCCGTGGTGACGAGCGCCCGGGCAAGCAGAGCCAGTGCGGTTTCTCCGGACGAGTTGCTCAGGAAGACGGGTCCAGACAAGCGCTGAGAATCTTGCGTACCGGCGTCGGCAGCGCGGCCTGGGCGATTTTTTCGAGGGCTAACCATTGCCAATGCGTTTCGCCGGCGGCATGTCCAAGCCGTCGGACGGTGCAGGGCAGAATATCCAGAATCAGCCGGAAATGGCTGAAATCGTGGCGCAAGGTGCGCGGCTCGCCGATGCACAGTAATTCGCCGCCATGCCGCTGCACCAGGGCAGGGGCATCGGCGGCAGTGCCTTCGGGGAGGGCGAGCAATCCTCCCCAGATGCCGTGTGGCGGTCGCTGTTCGAGCAGCACCTGCTGGCCATCGGTCAGCAGCAGCACTGGGCTGCGGCGCTGCGGCAAGGTTTTGCCGGGACGCGGGGCCGGTAATTCGGCTTGCCGGCCGTGGCGGCGGGCCAGACAGCTTGCCTGCAGGGGACAGCGATCGCAAGTCGGCTGACGGCGGGTACACACCGTCGCGCCGAGATCCATCATTCCCTGGGTATAACTTTCCAGATCCTCGGCGGGCAGGAGCGACTCGGCCAGGATCCACAATCGTTGCTCTAAACGCGCGGAGGACCCGGGTTCTTCGACGGCGAAGCAGCGGATCAATACCCGTTTGACGTTGCCGTCGAGAATCGCCGCGCGTTTGCCGAAGGCGAAGACGGCAATCGCCGCCGCCGTCGAACGACCGATGCCGGGCAGCCGGGCGATGTCCGCCGGATTTTCAGGAAAATGGCCGGCATGGTCCTGGATGAGGATTTGCGCGCAGCGATGCAGATGACGCGCGCGGGCGTAATAGCCGAGTCCGGACCACAGTTCGAGAACCTCGGCCAACGGTGCGGCGGCCAGCGTCCGCAGATCGGGGAATCGATCGAGGAAACGGGCATAGTATGGCTGCACCGTTCGCACCTGGGTTTGCTGGAGCATGATTTCCGAAAGCCACACCCGGTAAGCGTCGCGGGTGTTTTGCCACGGTAAATCGTGCCGGCCCTGTTGCCGTTGCCAGTCGATCACCCCTTGGGCGAAGCCGGCGAAATCGTCATTCGGTGGATCGATCATGACCGGGAAGGCTTGCGATCGGGCCGGTCCGTCTCGACAGTCTGGACCGGCACGCGGATAATCGGCGTCCGATATCGCCGCGCGCCGGTCGCGTGATCAATCCTCGACGGTCTACTTGCCATGGCGAGTCGGTTTGCCAGGCGTCTGTCGGACCTGAGCGATCGTTGCGAGCCAAGAGGGAAAGTGGGGGCAGGTTTTGCCGATTTCGCGGCGCACAACGGGTCGTTGCGACGAGGAATCGGGGAAAAATGGCCCGCTTTCCCACCGGCGTGGTCGATCAGTCTCACGTTCGGCAGGCTCCTGGCGGCTGGGGTTGGTAGGGGGTAGGAGTTGATGGGGGTCGATGGCGAGCGGTTCCAGAGGTCGGCGTGGCCTCAGCGGATCCGGATCGTCGGGACGGTCTATATTGATAAGCGTTGCGGCGTTCGCGCCACATGTATTCGACGAAGGGAATCTTAGCATGTCCGCATTTCCTGGCTGGAACGCCTGATGTCCAGGCCAGCGAGCCCGTCCACCGCGCAGCGATCGTCCGATTTTTCGACTGACTCGTCGTTCCACTCCTCTGCCGAAAGCACCAAGACACCGCCCGCAAAGTCGATCAGGCTGGATCATGATCCGGACGGGCGTGCTTTCCGGAACGCGCTCGGCCAGTTCGCCACCGGTGTTACCGTGTTGACCACCCGCACCGCGGCCGGGACGCCGATCGGGGTGACGATCAGTTCGTTCAATACCGTGTCTCTCGATCCGCCGTTGATTTTGTGGAGTTTGTCGCTCAACTCGCCCAAGCTCGACCTCTTTCGGAACGCCGGTCATTACGCGGTCAATGTGTTGACGGTGGATCAAACGGCGATCGCCGACTGGTTCGCCTCGCCGGCCGACGATCGTTTCGCCGGCTTGCAGCCGCGCGATGGTCTGGGTGGCATTCCCCTGCTTGAAGAGCGCGCGGCATGGTTCGAATGCGCGCCGGAAGCGGTGTATCCGGGTGGTGACCATCTGATTTTCGTCGGCCGCGTGACACGGTTTTCCTGGAACGACCGCCAACCGCTGATTTTTCACGCCGGCCGTTATCGGCAACTACTATAGTCCGGCGTTACCACGGCGGCGGGCCGCCGAGCCGCGATTCGTCAACCGAGGGGACGGCGCGCGAAATGATCGAATGATTCCGCGTTGGTTCCATAAGGCGCATTCTTGCCAAATGGTTGCGTTTCCAGTAACTTGAGCGGCCACGTTAGGGGTGCCGCGCCGGCAGGGTGCGGCTGAGAGAGTCCCTTCGAACCTGTCCGGGTCATGCCGACGTAGGGAAGCGGAATGCAGCGGCGCTGCTGTCGTATCCGGCTCTTTCCCTGACGCCGGGATCTCGTTGCAGCCGTACGCCGTAGCCGCTTTTCCAAGGACATTCCATGAACGCAAACGACCAGTTCATCGCCGCCGCCGCCCAGGTGGACCAGGCGGCCATCAAGCCGCTGCCCAATTCGCGCAAAATCCATATCGGCGGCAGCCGTCCCGACTTGCGTGTGCCGATGCGTGAAATTTCCCAGGCCGATACGGCGACCGCTTTTGGCGGCGAACCGAACCCGCCGATTTACGTGTATGACTGTTCCGGCCCGTACACCGACCCTGCATCGCGGGTGGACATCCGCCAGGGATTGCCGGCTTTGCGCGCGCCGTGGATCGCCGAACGCGGCGACAGCGAGCCGCTGGCCGATCTGAGCTCCGCTTTTGGCCGCCAACGGGCCAACGATCCCGCGCTCGACGAACTGCGCTTTCCGGGTTTGTGCCGGCAGCCACGGCGGGCCAGGCCCGGTGCCAACGTCAGCCAGATGCATTACGCCCGCCGCGGCCTGATCACGCCGGAAATGGAATTCGTCGCCATCCGCGAAAACAACAATCGCGCCGCCTATGTCGAGCAATTGCGCGCCACGGGTCCGCAGGGGCAGCGGCTGGCCGAGGTGCTTTCGCGCCAGCATCCCGGTAACAGTTGGGGCGCCAGCATTCCGGCGGAAATCACCCCGGAGTTCGTGCGTTCGGAAGTGGCGCGCGGCCGGGCGATCATTCCGTGCAACATCAACCATCCGGAAAGCGAGCCGATGATCATCGGCCGCAACTTCCTGACCAAGATCAACGCCAACATCGGCAATTCGGCGCTGGGCTCGAGCATCCAGGACGAAGTCGAGAAGATGACCTGGGCGATCCGCTGGGGCGGTGACACGGTGATGGATCTGTCGACCGGCAAGAACATTCACGAAACCCGTGAGTGGATCATCCGCAACAGCCCGGTGCCGATCGGTACGGTGCCGATCTATCAGGCGTTGGAAAAGGTGAACGGCAAGGCCGAGGAACTGACCTGGGACATCTTCCGCGACACGCTGATCGAGCAGGCCGAGCAGGGGGTCGATTATTTCACCATCCATGCCGGCGTGCTGTTGCGCTACATTCCATTGACCGCCAAGCGCTTGACCGGCATCGTTTCGCGCGGCGGCTCGATCATGGCCAAGTGGTGCCTGGCGCATCATCGCGAGAGTTTCCTGTACACGCACTTCGAGGAAATCTGCGAAATCATGAAAGCTTATGACGTCGCCTTCAGTCTCGGCGACGGTCTGCGCCCCGGTTCGATCTACGATGCCAACGACGAGGCGCAACTCGGCGAACTGCGGACACTCGGCGAATTGACCGAAATCGCCTGGCGTCACGACGTGCAGGTGATGATCGAGGGCCCGGGCCATGTGCCGATGCACATGATCAAGGAAAACATGGATCTGCAACTCGCCGCCTGCGCCGAGGCGCCGTTTTACACCTTGGGTCCGCTGACTACCGACATCGCTCCGGGCTACGACCACATCACCAGCGGCATCGGCGCAGCGATGATCGGCTGGTTCGGCACGGCAATGCTCTGTTATGTGACGCCCAAAGAGCATCTCGGTCTGCCGAACAAGGATGACGTCAAAACCGGCATCGTCACCTACAAATTGGCGGCGCACGCCGCCGACTTGGCCAAAGGCCATCCCGGCGCGCAGATTCGCGATAACGCGCTGTCGAAGGCGCGTTTCGAATTTCGCTGGGAGGACCAGTTCAATCTCGGTCTCGATCCGGACAAGGCGCGCGAGTTTCACGACGAGACGCTGCCCAAGGAATCGGCCAAGGTGGCGCATTTCTGTTCGATGTGCGGGCCGCACTTCTGTTCGATGAAGATCACCCAGGACGTTCGTGATTTCGCGGCGACGCAAGGCGTGGACGAGAACGAGGCCTTGCGCAAAGGTCTGGCGGAAAAAGCGATCGAGTTCGTCAAGACCGGCGCCGAGATTTACCACAAGCTCTGAGCGTTTCCGGCCCGGACGAGGGCCGGCCGCTGCGGCGCCCGGCCTCCCGGCTCCGACGGATTCTTCGCGGCGTGATCTTTTTTTGCCACAACACTCCGATAACTCATCCGGCCCGTTGATTCGCGCCGCATCCTTTTTCGATTGATCATGATCCGTACCCGTTTCGCCCCGTCTCCGACCGGCTACCTGCACATCGGCGGCGCCCGCACCGCGCTTTTTTCCTGGGCGTATGCCCGGCGGCACGGCGGCCAATTCATTCTGCGTATCGAGGACACCGATCTGGCGCGGTCGACGCCGGAAGCGGTGCAGGCGATCCTCGACGGCATGCGCTGGCTGGGGCTCGATTTCGACGAAGGGCCGTTCTATCAAACCCTGCGTCTGGCACGCTATCAGGTGGTGATCGCCGACATGCTGGCCAGCGGCAGCGCGTACCGTTGCTATACCAGCGCCGAGGAACTCGAGCTTCTGCGCCAGACGCAACGCGAGCAAGGACAAAAGCCGCGCTACGATGGCCGCTGGCGACCGGAACCCGGCAAGCAACTGCCGGAGCCTCCCGCAGGGGTGTCACCGGTAATCCGTTTCCGCAATCCGGCCGATGGCGTCGTCGCCTGGGACGATCTGGTGAAAGGCCGTATCGAAATCGCCAATGCCGAACTCGACGACCTGATCATCGCCCGCGCCGACGGCTCGCCGACGTACAATTTCTGTGTCGTCGTCGATGACTGGGACATGGGCATCAGCCACGTCATCCGCGGTGACGACCACGTCAATAACACGCCGCGTCAGATCAACATCCTGCGCGCGCTCGGCGCGCAGGTGCCGCTCTACGCCCATCTGTCGATGATTCTCGGTGACGACGGCCAGAAGCTGTCCAAGCGCCACGGCGCGGTCAGTGTCATGCAGTATGACGATGACGGCTACTTGCCGGAAGCGGTGCTGAACTATCTGGCGCGGCTGGGTTGGGCGCATGGCGATGACGAGATCTTTTCGGTGGCCCAGTTCTGCGAGTGGTTCGATCTCGACCGCCTCACGCCGTCGGCCGCGCAATTCAATACCGAAAAACTCGACTGGCTCAACGCGCACTACCTCAAGCGGGCCGATAGCGCGCGGCTGGCGGATGAGGTCGGCCGGCGGCTGGCCAGTCACGGAATCACCGTCAGCGATCGGCCGCCGTTGTCCGACGTGGTCGAACTGTATCGGGAGCGCGCCAGCAACCTCAATGTACTGGCCGAGCAGGCGGCGATCTTTTACCGCGAGCCAACGCCGGATTCGGATCTGCTCGCCAAGCATCTGACGGCTGATTCCCGTCCAGCCCTGGCGGACTTTGTCGCCGCCCTGGCCGGAATCCCTTGGGAACAGACGGCGATCAGCGCGCTGATCAAGGACTGCGTCGCCCGCCACGGGGTCAAGATGCCGAAACTGGCGATGCCGATCCGGGTGTTGCTGACCGGCAAGGAGCAAACGCCGTCCGTCGACGCTCTGATGGCTGTTTTCCCGCGTGAACTGGCGATCCGGCGTCTGACGACGATGGCTTGAAAAAAGCCGCCTTGCGGATTCTGACCCATACTTTCTGGTCAGCGGCTTAAAAATCAGTTAGTTGAGAAAATTGACGGCGTGCTATCATAAAGGTTGATCTTTCAGGATAGGGTTTGCGCGTGCTTCTGCGAATTTTCGTCGCTGTCCTGCCCCTTCTGCTAACGGCGTGTACGCCGAATACGCTGAGCGGTGGGCCGTCCGCCGGGCATTTGCAAACTCCCGCCGAGAGTGCGCCGCGGCCGGCCGGGACGATCCCGGCGCCGGTTCAGCAAAGCGCGACGCTGCCGCGCCCGCGCCCGCCGGTCAAGACCGAGACCTACAGCGTGGTGGTCAACAACGTCAACGTCCATGACCTGCTGTTCGCCCTGGCCCGCGACGCAAAACTGAACGTCGATATCCATCCCGGCCTCACCGGCAGCGTCACGCTCAACGCCATCGATCAGACCTTGCCGCAACTGCTGACGCGAATCGCCAAACAGGTGGATATGCGTTTCGAACTCGACGGTCCGAATCTGGCGGTGATGCCCGACGCACCGTATCTGAAAAACTACACCGTCGATTATTTCAACATCAGCCGTGACGTCACCGGCACGGTGTCGACCAATACCCAGATTTCGACCAGTCCGGCCGGCACCTCGAGCGGCGGCGGCGGCAGCAACACCTCGCGCATCCAGATCGAAAACAAGTCCAAAAATCGCTTCTGGGAATCGCTGGAAAAAAATCTCAAGGAACTGCTGCACGAGACCGACAAGATTTTTCCTGAAGGATCGACCGAAACGGTCACCGAGCAGGCCGGCTCGCAAAGCACCACCGGCACCGGCGCGCCGGCGCCGAAAACGCTCGCCGCCCGCGGCAACCAACTGTTGGCCACGCTGGCCGGCAGTCCGAATCCGACCACGCTGCAGAATACCGGTGCCACCGTCGTCAAGCGGATGACCTTCCGGGAAGCCGCGTCGGTGATCGCCAATCCCGAGGGCGGCGTGATCACCGTCCGCGCCACTTCGCGACAACACGAAAAGGTCCAGGAATTCCTCGATCGAGTGATGAACAGCGCCCGCCGACAGGTACTGATCGAAGCGACGATCATCGAAGTCGAACTTTCCGACGGTTACCAGCAGGGAATCGAATGGGGCCGGCTGAGCAACGCGACCAGCGGCCAGATCAAGGCTCCTTCCCTGGCGGCCAATGTGTCGACCAGTTCCGTTTCCCCCTACGTCGTCAAATATGACAGTCAGCTTGGCGCCCTGGGTATCCTGGCGACGGTCGAATTGCTGCGCAGTTTCGGCAACGTCAAGGTGCTGTCGAGTCCCAAGCTGACGGTGCTCAACAACCAGACGGCGACGATCAAGGTGGCCGAGGATTTCGTCTACTTCAGCGTCAAACAGGATCCGTCGACCACGGCGGTTTCCAGCACCAGCACCACTTTGTCGAAAAATGCCACCACCACCACGCCGCAGTCGGTGGCCATCGGTTTTTTCATGAGCCTGACCGCGCAGATCAGCGACAACGGCACGGTGACGCTCAACGTACGGCCGACCATTTCGAGCATCGTCGAACTCAAGCAGGATCCGCATCCCGATCTGACGCTGCCGAATTATGTCCCGCAGATCCGTACCCGGGAAATCGAGTCGATGTTGCGGGTCGACAGCGGCGACATCGCCATTCTCGGCGGCCTCATGGAGGACCGGATGGAAAATCGCACCGGTCGCATTCCGGTATTGGGAGACGTGCCTCTGGTCGGCGAACTGTTCAACAAACGCGCCAACGCCGCGAAAAAATCCGAACTGGTGGTCATTCTGCGACCGACGGTGATCAAGGATGCATCGCTCCAGGGCGATTTCAGCCCGCTGAAAACGATGGTGCCCCGCAAGGATTTCTTTGACACCGACCCGATTCATCAACCGTTCGTCCTGCCTGGGCCGCTGCTGGAGTCCGCGCCATGAGCCTGTTGATGGATGCCTTGCGTCGTGCCGAAGAAGCCAAGCGGGCGGGTAGCCAGCGGACACCGGGCGCCGATCACACCAGTGAACTGAGTCTGGAAAGCCAGGACACACCATCACCGACCGTAGCGTCGAGAAAGACGCGCAGCCTGCTGTCAATCGACGATTCGCCGTCCGCAGCCGAAGTCGAGACGAGCCTCGAAAACCCTTCGTTTGCTTCGGCCAGCGCCGCACCGGCCCCGCCACTCGGACCGAAAAGCAAGGCGACCGAGTCCGAGCGGCCCCCCGTGGCGGACCGCAACACTGCGCGCAACATTTTCACCGTCAAACAGACGCCACGCTCGCGATGGCGCCTGTGGTCGTTCCTGGCGTTCGTCGCCGTCTCGACACTCGGACTGGTCGGCTATTTCTGGTGGCAGTTACAAGCGCTCTCGTCACCACCGGCTCCCCGACAGCCGATGCCGGCTTCGACGCCGACACCAGTACCCCTTCCGCCGGCGCCAGCCCCTGTTGCTCTGCCGACGACGAAAACACCGGAGCCCCCGGTGACGGCAAGCAGCGAAGCACCTGCATTGCCGAACTCTTCGACCCCGTCACCGGCCACTGTACTTCCGGCGGCTGAAAAACCACTATCATCTCCTGCCAAACGCTTGATGCCGACACGTCCGGAGCGGATTGCCCGACCGACAAGCGATGAGTCGACAGCCAATCCGGTCAACCCACCGCTCTTCCGATCGGCCAATTCTCGCGCCGGCGCCGACTCCACGCTGGAAGCGGCTTACCGAGCCTGGAATGCCAACCGTCTCGACGAAGCGCGCCGGCTTTATGAGCAGGTCTTGCGCAACGACTCGCGGAATGTCGATGCCCTGCTCGGATTGGCCGCCATCGCTGCTCGCCAAGGACAAAGCGATCGCGCACAGCAATTTTATCTGCGGGTGCTGGAAGCCGATCCCGGCGATGTCACCGCCCAAGCCGCGCTGATCAATTTGCGCGGACCGACCGACGGTGGGCACAGTGAGAGTCGGCTCAGAACGCTGCTCGCCGGTCAACCGGAGTCGCCGGCGCTGCATTTTGCATTAGGTAACGTCTTCGCCCGGCAGCAGCGCTGGAAGGAGGCCGAACACGCGTATTTTCAAGCCTATGCCTTGGAACCGGACAATGCCGATTACCTGTTCAACGTCGCGGTCAGTCTCGATCATTTGCGACAGGACAAATTGGCGGCGCAATACTATCGGCTGGCCCTGGAGGCCGCCGAAAAGGGCCGGGGAGGTTTCGACCGCAGCATGGCGACGCGACGGTTGACGGAACTGCAGCCTTGAGCCCGGGTGCTTGCCTTTGCGCGTCGTGACGTTCCGTTCAAGTGCTGCCAGTCACCCATCATCAGGAAGCGCCCATGCAACCCATGCAACTTTTCGTCGACACGCACTACGCTTCGCCGTACGCTCTGTCTGTCTTCGTTGCGCTATGTGAAAAAAAGCGGCCTTTCGAGGTGGCAACCATCGATTTATCTGGCGGCGAACATCATCGGCCTGAATATGCCAAGCTTTCCCTGACCCATCGAGTGCCTACGCTTGTCGATGGTGAGTTCTCGCTGTCCGAGTCATCGGCCATCACCGAATATCTGCATGAAACCTATCCAGGACCAGCGTTATACCCTGCCGATGCCAAAGCCCGTGCACGTGCGCGGCAGGTGCAGGCATGGCTACGTAGTGATCTGACGTCCATTCGTTCCGAGCGGAGCACGGTCGTACTTTTTTACGGGCCGTCGACCACTCCGCTGTCCATCGATGCCCAGGCTGCCGTTGAAAAGCTCTTCACGGTGGCGGATGCGTTGTTGGCGCACGGAAAATCCTGTTTGTTCGGCGATGAATGGTGCATTGCCGATGTCGACCTGGCGGTCATGCTGAATCGGCTCGTCCTGAATGGTGATCCGGTGCCGGATCATTTGGCGAAGTATGCGGCGAATCAATGGCAAAGGCCGTCGGTGCAACTTTGGGTAAACCACACGCGTCCGCCGCTATGAGAGTGGCAACCTCTCACTTCCGCAAGAGCTTCCGAGAAGCCCCGCCACTCGGAGCGTCCTCTTCGTTCAACCGCTCGGCCAGTTAGCGATGAACGCTCCTGCCGCTCACCGCCATTCTCGGCCGCTCGGTCAGATCCTGATCGATAAAGGCATTCTCAGCGAAGACCAGTTACGCATTTCGCTGCTCGAGCAGATGAAATCCAACCGGCCGATCGGCAAGCTGCTGGTGGCGCTCGGTTTCGTCAGCGAGGCGACGCTACGCGACGCGCTGTCCGAAAGCCTGGGCAAACAGAGCGTCGATTTGTCGAACGCGATCATCGACCCGGCGGCGTTGCCGCTGGTGCCGCGCGATCTTGCCAAACGCCATCATTTGCTGCCGCTGGACTTCGACGCCGAAAACAAGCGTTTGACGGTGGCCATCGCCGATATCAACGACATCGTCGCCCTCGACCGGATTCGTGCTCTGAACAGCGAGGAAATCGAAATCGATACCTTGCTGGCCGGCGAAACCGAGATCGACCGGGCGATCGATCAGTATTACGGCCATGAACTCTCGATCGACGGCATTCTCCACGAAATCGAAACCGGCGAAATCGATTTTCGCGGTTTGCAGTCGTCCGCCGACGAATACAGTCAGCCGGTGGTTCGCCTGATCGACTCGATTCTGACCGACGCTGTCAAGCATGACTCGTCTGACGTGCATTTCGAGCCGGAAGCTAGTTTTCTGCGCATCCGCTACCGCATCGACGGCATGTTGCGGCAAATCCGTTCGCTGCATAAAACGTACTGGCCGGCGATGGCGGTGCGGATCAAGGTCTTGTCGGGGATGAATATCGCCGAAACCCGGGCGCCGCAGGATGGGCGGATTTCGTTGAACATGCGCGGACGGCAGATCGACTTCCGGGTTTCGGCCCAGCCGACGATCCATGGCGAAAACATCGTGCTGCGCATCCTCGACCGGCAAAAAGGTCTCGTGCCTCTGGAAGGATTGGGGCTGGCCGAAGAGCAGCTCAACCAGCTCAAGCTGATGATCGCTCGCCCCGAAGGCATCATCTTCGTCACCGGACCGACCGGCAGCGGCAAAACGACCACCCTGTATTCGGTGCTCAACCATGTCAATTCCGAGGGCGTGAACATCATGACCCTCGAGGATCCGGTCGAATACCCGATGACGATGGTCCGGCAAACTTCGGTAGCCGAATCGGTGAAGCTCGATTTCGCCAATGGCATCCGCTCGATGATGCGTCAGGACCCGGACATCATCCTGGTCGGCGAAGTGCGCGACGCCGAAACCGCCGAGATGGCACTGCGCGCGGCGATGACCGGGCACCAAGTTTATTCGACCTTGCATACCAACTCGGCAATCGGCGCCATCCCCCGTCTGCTCGATATCGGCATCCTGCCCGACATCATGGCCGGCAACATCATCGGCATCATCGCTCAGCGCCTGGTACGCCGGCTGTGCGTCCATTGCAAAATCCCCTATCAGGCCGAGGCGCACGAAGCGCGCCTGCTCGGCAGCTTGGCGGAAGGCAACGCCCGGCCAGTGATTTATCGTCCGGAGGGTTGCGAACGCTGCGACTTCCAAGGGTACCGCGGACGGCTGGCGATCATGGAATTGCTGCGCGTCACCGGGGACATGGACGAACTGATCGCCCGACGCAGCACGGTGCGCGAAATGCGTCAGCTGGCCATCCAGCAAGGGTTTACCACGCTTGCCGACGATGGTTTGCGGCGCGTCCTCGACGGAACGACCTCTCTCGAAGAAGTGGGTCGCGTCGTCGACCTGACCGACAGGATGTAATCAGCATGCCGCTCTTCACCTACAAGGCGGTCAACCCGGAAGGTCGGATGCTGTTCGGTCGTATCGACGCCTTGAATCTGGTCGATCTGGAAATGCGCCTCAAGCGCATGGAGCTCGATCTGGTCAGCGGCGAGCCGGTGAGCACGCGCAGCTTTTTCGCCGGCGGGGCCATCCCGCGTCGTGAACTGATCCACTTCTGCTTTCATCTGCAACAACTGGTGCGCGCTGGGGTGCCGGTACTCGAAGGATTGACCGATCTGCGCGACAGCCTCGAACACCCCCGTTTCCGGGAAGTGGTCGCCAGCCTGATCGAGTCGATCGAAGGTGGCCAGACGCTATCGCAGGCAATGAGCAATCATCGACGCGTCTTCGACCGTGTTTTTGTCAGCCTGATCCGCGCCGGCGAAACCACCGGGCGTCTGCCGGAAGTGCTGCAAAGTCTCAACGATTCATTGAAATGGGAAGACGAACTGGCCTCGCAAACCCGGAAGATCATTCTCTACCCGGCGTTCGTCGCCGCGGTGGTGCTCAGCGCCACTTTTTTCCTGATGGTCTATATGGTCCCGCAGTTGAAGATGTTCGTGCGCAACATGGGCCAGGCTTTACCGGTACAGACACAAATCCTGTTTTTCATTTCCGACCTGATGGTTGCCTATTGGTATGTGCTGGCATCGATCCCGGTACTGCTGTTCATCGGCATGCGTCTGCTGCTGCGACACAACCCTCTGGCCCGCGTCCGTTTCGATGCCTTCAAGCTGCGCCTGCCGCTAGTGGGTGACATCCTGCGCAAAATCGTTCTCTCGCGCTTTGCCAACACCTTTGCCCTGCTTTATTCCTCCGGAATTCCGATTCTCGAATCGGTGCGCACGACCCAGGATGTCGTCGGCAATCTGGTGATCCGTCGCGGACTCGAACGGGTCGAACATCTGATCGGCGAAGGTCAGAACGTCACGGCCGCCTTTCACAACACCGGCTTTTTCCCGCCGCTGGTCATCCGGATGCTGCGTATCGGCGAGAATACCGGCGCTCTCGACGACGCCTTGTTGAATGTCAGTTACTTTTATACCCGCGACGTCCGTGAATCGGTGCAGAAAGCTCAGCAACTGGTCGAACCAGCGTTGACGGTGATCATGGGCGCCTTGCTCGGCTGGATCATGCTTTCGGTACTCGGGCCGGTCTATGATGTAATCAGCAAGATCAAAGCGTAATCCGATGTTCGTCCATCGCCTCCTTTATTTCTGCGCCCATCAGGTGACGGTGTTTGCCTGGCAGGGCGGCGCGCTGACCCAGGACGGGAGTTACGAAGCCACGGCGGCGGGCGCCCAGGAATTTTCCGGCTATCTCGAACGACACAAGAAAAAAGTTTTCGCCATCCTGGCCAACGTCTCCGAAGAAAATTTCCATCTCGAGACGATCCCGTTTCTGCGCGGTGAAGATCGCCAGGCAATCGTGACCCGCAAACTCGGGCAACTGTATTTCAGTGCCTCACTGACCACCGCCCTTTCCCTGGGTCATCAGAAGTCACGCCGCAAGGATGAGCGGATCATGCTGGTGGCGCTGACCAATAACGAGGCCTTCGCACCCTGGCTTGCCGCCTTCGCACAGACCGAAACGCCGCTGGCCGGGATCTATTCCTTGCCTTTGTTGGCACCACTGTTTCTCAAACGGATCGGCATTACCGAAGAACGCTGCTTGTTGTTGACCATCCAGGACCAAAGCATCCGACAGAGCTATCTCGACAAAGGCGAGCTCCAGTTCAGCCGACTGGCGCCCTTGCACAACAGCAGCATCGGCGGCATTGCCCAGACCTTTGCGGCGGAAGCGCTCAAACTGCAGCAATATCTGGTTGGCCAGCGTATTTTGGGCCGTCAGGAGCCTATCGCGGTCTACCTTCTGGCACATGCCAACGCCAGGAAAGCGATCGAGACCAGTTGCGAAGACAGTGAAATGCTGTCCTTCTTCATTCTCGACATCGATGAGTGCGCACGGAAATGCAAACAGAAAAAGGCTTTGGCTGACACCCGCAGCGAGCTTTTTTTTCTCCAGCTACTGGCAACGAGCTCGGGAAAAGGACAGTTCGCCAACGATGATCATCGCCACGATTATCATCTGTGGCTGTTGCGGACGGTATTCGAAGGCCTGGGAGCGCTGGCGCTTTTCAGTTGTCTGCTGTTCTCCGGCAAGCAGGTCTTCGATGCCCGGCTGCTCAATAAGGAAGCGTCGTCGATCCAGCAAGAGACCATTTTGGCTCGTCAACACTACCAAAGCATCGTCAACACCTTTCCGCCGATTCCGACCAGTAACGAAACCCTGCGTCGCGTGATCAAACGTTATGCGGAATTGCAGAATGCCAGTGGCACTCCGATGACGGTCTACCGCGAAATCAGCCGAGCCTTGCAAACCGCCGAGGCAATAGAAATCGAGGGTATCGAATGGCGGAACAGCCCCGTCGAAGCGGCCAAGGGAACGGCACCCAACCCGTCAAGCCCTGGCAGCGAACTCACCCTGACCCAGAAGGAAACAGCAGTGTTTCGCGGTACGCTCAGCTTGGGCGTGAATAACAACCCGCGACAAATTCTGGCGGTTTTCAATCAGTTCATCTCCACCCTGAAGCTCAACCCCAAACTGCAAGTGGAGGTTTTGCAACAACCTTTCGATATCGAATCCGCCAAGTCGCTCAAAGGCGGTGGCGATGACGCGCTCGAGGCCAAGCAGACGCGAGCCTTCAAGGTGCAGATCAACTGGACGGAAAGTGGATGAAATTCGGCGCTGACGATTTCAATAAAGTCCGTACCAGCCTGTTGGCCGCGGTGGTAATGATTCTGATCGGTGGACTGACCGTGTACTACACCGCCGACAGTCGTCGACAGGCGCGGCTGGCGCAGACGACCAGCGCCAAGCGACTTGCCGAAGCAGATGCCAAACTCAAACAAGTCAGCATCGAAGAAAACGAAGTCAAGCAGAAGTCGCAAACTTTCAGGCAATTGCAAGAGCGCGGCATCATTGGTGAGGAACAACGACTGGAATGGGTCGAATTGCTTAAAGATATTCGGGCCAACCGACGCTTGCTCGACCTGGAATATGAAATTTCACCCCAGCGCATGCTTGAAGGAACAAACACCGGCGAATACTCCTTCTACGCCAGCGCCATGAAACTGCAGATCAAACTGCTTCACGAAGAAGATCTCGACCGGTTGCTCAACGACTTGCGCAGCCAAGCGAAAGCATTGATCATGGTCAGAAGTTGTCATGTCTCGCGTTTGCCGACGCGTTCCGAGGAACACGCCAATCTTCAAGCCGACTGCGAAATCGATTGGGTGACTTTGCGGGAAGGCAGCAAAAAATGACGAGCACTGAGAGATTGTGAAGAAATGGTCACGAGCAGGCCAAGATGCTGGACGCGAACGAACGACGAGACCTATCCGGTGGATAGGCACGGAGTGAGCGAGTGGTCAACGCTGCAGATGGGCCGCGCAGTAGATTTATTCACCATCTCTGACTGCCTGAAGGGACGACCGATGAACATTTTCCGCGTATCCCTGACCGTGAATCGTTTACTGTTGCTGCTCATCGGCGGCGCCACCCTGTCGTTTGCCACTTGTCCCGTGCACAGTGACGACACGCTGGGACGACTGTTTTTTTCAGCTGAACGCCGCCAGCAACTCGACAGACAACGGGAACTCAATACGCTCGACAAACAGCAGGCGATGGCCGCGCCGGCGCTGACCATCGATGGCGTGGTCGTACGCAGCAGCGGTCGTCGAACGACATGGTTGAACGGCAGTCCGCAGCATGAAAATGAAATGTTGAACGGGCTGACGCTCTCCGGGCGTCGCAGCGAACCCGCCAACGTGCTGGTCGAATCCAACGATGCGCCGGCGACCCCGGCCCGCGTCGGCGAAACCGTCAATCGTGGCACCGGCGAGATTTCCAATCCGCTCAACGGTGGCCAGATTCGCGTCGGCAGCCGGGCAGGTGGGCGGAAGTAAGCGGTCGGTCTCGGTTTGAAGTCGCTGAACGCCATGCCTCAACGATCCAGCGCACAGATGCTGTGGCAACGGCAAGCGACCGCGCCGACGGGCAAACGTCGGCAAAGCGGAATAGCTTTGTTGGCGATCATGGCGCTGCTCATCCTGGTCGGTCTTTATCTATTCATCAAAGGCTTGAACGCTTCACAATTGAACCGCCTTCGATTGGAGAACGGCGCGGCCTCAATGGAGGAAGGACGTCAGGCACTGATCGCCGAAGCTCTGTCGCCGACCTCTATCGGCGACGCCGGTTTCCTGCCATTGCCCGACCGCGGCGTGACCCTGGTCGGCAGTTCGTGGGTGGCTTCCGAGGGGATTGCTTCGCAAAATTTCTCGGGTAATGCCAAGGACCGCTCGGTCATCGGCAAATACCCTTGGGGTTCGTTACGCAGCGGCGCGCTGCGCGATGCTGGGGGCGACTGCTTGTGGTATGTCGTTTCGGGCCGTTTCAAGTCGACGCCGAGAACCGACGCCTTGAATTGGGACACCGCGGGGCAATTGGACGTGATCGACGCCAACGGCAATCCCGTTGCCACCAATCTGGCGGCACTGGTCATCGCTCCCGGAATTCCACTCTCGGCACAGGATCGCAACACCAGCAATGTCGTGTATCGCGAGTGCGCCGGCAACTACGACGCACGCCAGTATCTTGATCCGCCGGTCGTCACGCAGGCCATCGGCGGACAGTTCAACTACTTTCCCGGAGGAGATACCGTTGCTCCCGACACCGGCAACAAAACCTTCGTGCTCGCCAACAACGCCGGCTACAACGATCGCCTGATCTTCATTCATCCTGATGATATTTTCAACCGGCTGATCAAGCGAAGCGACTTTGCTGGGGTCATCAGGACGATGCTGGATTATTTCAAAGCCCAGAACGACACGATCAAGCTGCAAAACGACGCCATTACCCTCAACAATCAACTTAAAACCGCTCAAAACACGGTCAACGCCTCTCTCGGCCTGCCACTAGTTCCCTTGGACCCCCTCCTGCCACGCACGATCATTGCCGGCGATAAGGGAACCGACAATCTGGGATGTCCCGCCGAGGATGCGTCGAACATTTACGACCCGCTGCCGTCTTTTTGCAAGAACTGGAAAGAAATGCTTTTTCTCACCGAATTGCCAACTCCAGCTTATCTGATGATCGATGGAGCACCATCAGTGGATCTCTGCAGTCGAGTACTGATTTTCGGCGGTCGCAAAACGACATCGCAAACCCGGTTAACCGCCGCCGACAAGACCAACAAGAACAATTATCTCGAATCTCCGAACAATATCTCCTTCGCGGTGCCGATTGCCAGTTCATCCACTTTCACCGGAACGGCTTTCTTCAACCTCAACAACCCGAGCGCGGATTTGATCCGTTGCCTGTTATGAGTCTTCGCATGTCAATACTTTCGAAGCCGAGCAGCGGGTTCACGCTGACTGAGGTCGCGGTGGTGCTGATCATCGTCGGACTACTGCTCGGCGGCATGCTCGGTCCACTCTCCGCGCAAAATGATCTTCGCGCCACCAACGAAACCCGGGCAGCCATGGCCGAGATTCGTGAGGCTTTAATCGGTTACGCGGTGGCAAATGGGCGCTTGCCTTGTCCGGCTGATCCCGCCCTGGCCAACACGGACCCGTCCGCTGGAATAGGAGAGGATCCAGCTTCAGGAATGAGCTGTGCCAGTGTCGCCGGCGTTCTTCCGTGGGTAACCTTGGGTGTCGGCGAAACCGATGCCTGGGGGAACCGTTTCAGTTATGTGGTCAGCGCGAAATTCACCCGTAAGCCGCCGTTGACCGCGTTTGTTTCCGGTGAATGCACCGGCACACCTACGCCAGCCCTTCCCACTTCCGCAGGTTTCGCGCTATGCACGACCGGCGACATCCGGGTCGACAGCACCGTCGGCGGCAGTAAAGTCGCTGTGGATTTGCCGGTAGTGATCGTCTCGCACGGAAAGAACGGCCGCGGTGCTTTTTTGACCAGCGGCAAGCAAATCCCGATCAGTAGCGATAACGATGAATTCGAAAATCTGTTGGTCAAGGATAACTCGACCGGCAAATGGAAGAACGCCGGCACCAACACCCCCACGGTGTTGATCAAGAAAGCACCAACCGTCGGTTTCGATGATGAACTGACCTGGATCTCCACTCCGCTGCTATTGAGCCGGATGATGAGCGCCGGAAAATTGCCTTGATGTTGGCGGCAACACTCAAGGAAATCGACTTGCTCGTCAAGTATCGTGCTTCGATCCGGCGGCGGGTTCATCGACGGTGGCGCAGGAGGATCTCCGCCGTGTTGCTTGGTCCACACGTCTTCCGGTTGACAGCAAGCAAAAAGACACGCCACCAACACCCATGCGCCCCCCATCTGACAGCGTTACTTGTTTTTTAATTCTGAATGAGCTTCCTGCCAGATATTTCGACAATGCGTTTCCTTGATCACCCAGGTTGCCAGGGCACCGAAAGCCGCGGTGCCGGCCAGAAGCAGCAGGCCGGCATGAAAGTCATCGGCAGAATAGATCCGCGCGCCACCGGCACCGATCCCGCCTTGCCAACGTTGATCCATGACCCAGCCGACCAGCGGTTGCAGGATCGCTCCGGCGAGAAAGCCTCCCATGTTGATGACGCTGGTCGACATTCCGGACAACAGCGGCGGATTGACCTCCTTGGCGCAAGCCCAGGTCAGCGTGAAACTGGCGGTCAACAGGCCCATCGCTGCGATCAGGCCGTAGGAGACGGATAAGGGCAGGCCGCGAACGGTGAGCCACACCAGCCAAATCCCAAGGTAGGCGTGACTGGTGAAAATAAGCACCGGCTTCCTGAGCCGGAGGCGGTCGGACAGCGTGCCGATGAGCAGGCAACCGATCGCGAACCCGGCAAAATACAGACTGAGGTGATTGGTCGCTGTCGCCCGGCTCATGCCATGCGCCTGGGTCAGAAACGGCGTCACCCATAAGCCGGCAAAGGCAAAGAAGCTGCCGCTGATCCCGAAATTGATGCACACCAGCGGCCACGTGGCTGGGTTGCGCAAGACCGACAGCAGACCGTTCAAAACGATGGTACGGTCGAAACGAGGCCGGTCGGTAGCGGCGGCCAGCACGCTGCCGGGCCGGGTCGGTCGATCGAGCACCCAACGCCAACATCCGACCCCGAGCATCACCGAAACTGCCGCCACTCCGATGAAAATGCTGCGCCAGCCGATGAGCTGCGCCAGCCAGGACAAGGGGGCGCCCGCGAGTACCGACCCCATGTTGCCGAGCAACATGCAAACACCGACGACACTGGCGAAACGCCGATCCTCGAACGACAGGGCGATGATCTTGAGCATGGCGATGAAAGTCACCGACACCCCGAGGCCGATCATCGTGCGGCCGAGCAAGGCCAGATCGAGGTTCGGTGCCAGTCCGAAAAGCAGACTGCCGCCCCCGCTGACCAGACCACCCAGCAGCAGGATCCGGCGGGGACCGAGAGTATCGACCAGAATGCCGGTCGGTACCTGCATCACCGTGTAAACGTAAAAGTAGGTCGCGGCCAATATGCCGAGTGAGGCGGCGTTGGTATTGAACGACGCCACCAGATCGGCCGCGATCCCAGCGGGCGCGAAACGTTGAAAAAAGGATAAAACATAGGCGGCGACGACCATCGTCATCGCCAAGGTGCGCTGCCGTTTTTGTCGGCTGGTGCTGACCTCGCTCATCGTTCATCTTCCCGCATCCACAGTATGCGGGGGATGTTACTACCGACGGTCGGTTGCCGCTATTGAAGCGGCCAACATTTAAGCGGCCGAGATGCTCAGGACAATCCGCGGGTAGCCAAGTCGCGGCCCAGGGCACGGTCGACCTTCAGGATGTGCTTGATCAGCCAGTCGCGCAGGAAAAACATCAGATCAACCGTTATGGATTCGCCAGCCTGGAAGCGTTTCTTGAAATTGCTGACGTCGTCGATCAAGCTCTGGTGAGCCGCGAGATGGGCCTCGCGTTCCGCGTACTGATGGGTAGTCATCAACTTTTCCTCGAAAGAGAAATGATTGACGGTGTAGGCGATCAATTCATCGAGCAGCGTTCCACAGGCGTCCCGTCCGGCGCCGGCACCAATCGCCTGATGAAGACGGTTGGCGATTTCGATCAATTTGCGGTGTTGATGATCGATTTCCGCATGACCCGAAGACAGGATGTCCGACCACTCGAGCAGCGCTTGGGTCGGCTTGCCGGCCGCACTTTCTGGAGCGGCGGAAACCTCACCGATATCAAAGCGCTGCACCATCGCAAAGAGCGCGTTGGCGGCCTGTTCGAGCTCGGCGGCGGTGGACAACGATTGCTTCATCACCATATCGGTTTCGCCGGAAGCATCGCGCACCGCATCGACATGATCGACGATGTCCCCGATGCGCTGACTTTGCTCGCGCATCGCACCCGCCAGAGCACACATCTTGCGTAAAGTATCCTGAGCCTGATCTTCGATGTTCGACAAGGTCTTGGCGGCCGTTTGCGCTTGATTGACACCGCCGGCGATCACTGGCGCCGCGGCGTCCATGCCTGCAACCGCCGTTTCGGCATCACGGCGTACGGTGGACAGAATGTCGCCTATCTCGCTGGTTGCTTTGCTCGTCCGTTCAGCCAGCTTGCGCACCTCATCGGCAACCACCGCGAAACCTCGTCCCTGCTCACCGGCCCGCGCCGCCTCGATCGCCGCATTGAGCGCCAATAAATTGGTCTGATCGGCGATTTCCTTGATCACCTGCGCCATCTGGCCGATCTGACCGGTACTGGTGACCAGACGCGAGACTTGTTCCGATGAGGAGGCCACCGTTCTGGCGATCACCTCCATCTCGCTGGCCACTTTCCCCGCCGAGACCGCACCATCATGCGCCTGCTGCGCCACCTGCTGAGACCCTTGCTCGGTCGCCTGGACCAGACCATTCACCGCCTCGACGTTGGCTGACAACTCGCTGATCGTGGCGCGGGTGTTGTCGACTACCGTTGCCTGGACTTGCGTCGCCAAGTTGATCTGGTTCGATTCGGCGGAAAGCCTTTCGATACTCGAGCGAACCTGCCCAGCATGGACGAAAATGTTGCGCAACATGTCTCTGAGGTTGGTTTGCATCTGCGCCAGCACGTACAACACACTGTGACGATCGTGCGCCATGAGCGGAATGGTATGCGTCAGATCCCCTTGCGCCACTTTTCCCGTCGCGTTCAGTGCTTCCCGCGGTTCGCCGCCGAATTCGTTGACGATACTTTTCCGCACCACCAAGCTGACGAGCAGCAAACCGACGCTCACCAGCACGGCGATGCCGATCCCGAGTTTAGCGTTTTCCCGGAAAATCCGATCCACGTCATCAATGTAGATTCCCGAACCGATCACCCAACCCCAGGGTTCGAATTTTTTTACATACGAGAGTTTTGTGAACAATTCGTTGCTGACCCCGCCACCAGGCAGCGGTTTGGGCCACAGGTACTCGACATAACCGTTGCCGGCCTTTTCAACGACGTCGTTCATGCTGACGAACAGGTTTTTTCCAGACAGGGGCACTCGTTCTCCCGACATGCCAGCCTGCTGTGAAGTCGCCTTTTCGAAGCGCGTGTCGTCGAGAACTTTGCCATCGAGTGCCGGTATGGTCGCATGCATGACCATCTTCGGAACCGGTCTGCTGAGATCGTTGATCCAGAAATACCCGCTCCCCTCGTAACGCAACTGTTTGATCGCCGCGGTAGCCTGTCGCTTGGCTTCGTCTTCTCCGAGCGTGCCAGCCTTGTACAAGCTGTGGTAGTGGTCGAGGACGCTGAAAGCCATTTCGACCAGATGGCGAGTCTTGACTTGACGATCGTGGTAAAGAAGCGACCGCATGGAAAAGAGGTTTTGCCCGACCAGAGCGAGCATGGCCAGCAAGGCCAGCACGGCGATCAACGAAAGACGCGTACGCAAACTCAATCGGCGCAAAAAAGATCCCATCTCGAACTCCAGCGATGATATTCAATGAATCATGCTGGACCATCGATTCCAATGATGCAACCGCTAATTGATTCCGAAAATAATTTTTAAACCTGTTTGTTGTAGTGAATTTTACGACAGCCCTCCTTCCAGAACGCAAAACAAAAGGCGCCTGGACAGCTCGTCCAGGCGCCTGGGAAGGAGAAATGCCGGAATTACATGCTGCGCCGGTACTGGCCGCCGACGTCGTACAGCGCGGTGGTGATCTGGCCCAGCGAACATAGCCGGACGGCGTCGATCAATACCGCGAAGACGTTGCCGTTGTCGATCACCGTCTGCTTCAACCGCTCGAGCATCGCCGCCGATTCGCCGGCGTTGCGTTGCTGGAAGGACTGCAGGCGGGTCAGTTGCGACTGTTTTTCCTCATCGGTCGACCGGGCCAGTTCGATTTCGATCTGCGCATCGCCCTGCGGATTGCGGAAGGTGTTGACGCCGACGATCGGGAACGAGCCGTCGTGTTTCTTGTGCTCGTAATACAGCGATTCTTCCTGGATTTTGCCGCGCTGATAGCCGGTCTCCATGGCGCCCAGAACGCCGCCGCGCGAGGCGATGGCTTCGAATTCCTTGAGCACCGCTTCTTCGACCAGGTCGGTGAGTTCGTCGATGATGAACGACCCCTGGTTCGGGTTTTCGTTCATCGCCAGCCCCCATTCGCGGTTGATGATCAACTGAATGGCCATCGCCCGGCGCACCGATTCCTCGGTCGGGGTGGTGATCGCTTCGTCGTAGGCGTTGGTATGCAGTGAATTGCAGTTGTCGTAGATGGCGATCAGCGCCTGCAAGGTGGTGCGGATGTCGTTGAAAGCCATTTCCTGAGCGTGCAAGGAACGGCCGGAGGTCTGGATGTGGTACTTGAGCTTCTGGCTGCGCTCGTTGGCTCCGTACTTGTTCTTCATCGCCACCGCCCAGATCCGCCGTGCCACGCGGCCGATCACCGAATACTCGGGGTCCATGCCGTTGCTGAAGAAGAACGACAGGTTCGGCGCGAAGTCGTCGATGTGCATGCCGCGAGCCAGATAGGCTTCGACATAGGTGAAACCGTTGGCCAGCGTGAAGGCGAGCTGAGAAATCGGGTTGGCACCGGCTTCGGCGATGTGGTAACCGGAAATCGATACCGAGTAGAAATTGCCGATGTGGTTATGGACGAAAAATTCCTGAATGTCGCCCATCATCTTCAGCGCGAATTCGGTCGAGAAGATGCAGGTGTTCTGGCCCTGGTCTTCCTTGAGGATGTCGGCCTGAACGGTACCGCGAACGTTGGCCAGCACCCAGGTGCGGATTTTCTGGGTTTCGTCCTCGGTCGGATCGCGGCCGTTGTCGGCGCGGAATTTGTCGATCTGCTGGTCGATGGCGGTGTTGAAGAACATCGACAGAATGATCGGCGCCGGTCCGTTGATGGTCAGCGACACCGACGTGGTCGGCGCACAAAGCTCGAAGCCATCGAAAAGCACTTTCATGTCGTCGAGCGTGGCAATCGAAACGCCTGAATTGCCGACTTTGCCGTAAATGTCGGGCCGGGCGTCGGGATCGCAGCCGTAGAGGGTCACCGAGTCGAAGGCGGTCGACAGCCGCTTGGCCGGCATGCCCTCGGACACTTTCTTGAAACGACGGTTGGTACGGAAGGCATCGCCTTCGCCGGCGAACATTCGCGTCGGGTCTTCATTTTCGCGCTTGAAGGCGAAGACCCCGGCGGTGAACGGGAACGAGCCCGGAATGTTTTCCTTCATCAGGAAGCGCAGCACCTCGCCGTCGTCGGTGTAAGTCGGCAGCGAGACCTTGCGAATGCGCGTTCCGGACAGCGAGTTGTTGGTCAGCCGGGTGCGGATCTCCTTGTCGCGGATTTTCACCACATATTCGTCCTGCGCGTACAGTTCGACGGTTTTCGGCCACATGTCGAGCAATTTGCGCGCCCGCGGGTCGAGCTGGCCTTCTTTCTGCGAAATCAGGTCGTCGAAGTCGCCCGCGGCCTTGCCGCAGGACTGGAACAGGCCCTTGGCGATGACCAACGACTGCCGCTGCCGGGCGATGGTCGCCTGTTCGGCAGTGTGCGCGTGATACGTGCGGACGGTTTCGGCAATCTCGGCGAGATAGCGCACCCGCGGCGCCGGAACGATTGCCCGTTGATTGGACGATTGACGGACGGTAACCAGCGGCAGCTTGCCCTTTTTCAGCTTCAGGCCCAGCGCGTTGAGTTTCGGGGCGATCGCCTGATACAAGGCGGTGATCCCGTCATCGTTGAAACGGGCGGCCATGGTCCCGAAAACCGGCATCTCGTCAGGACTCTGCGAGAACGCTTCGTGATTGCGTTGGTACTGCTTGCGCACGTCGCGCAGTGCATCGTCGGCGCCTTTGCGATCGAACTTGTTGATCGCCACGAAGTCGGCGAAATCGAGCATGTCGATTTTTTCGAGTTGCGAGGCGGCGCCGAATTCCGGAGTCATCACGTACAGCGAGACATCGACCAATGGCACGATCGCCGCGTTGCCTTGGCCGATGCCGGAGGTTTCGACGATCACCAGGTCGAAGCCGGCCAGCTTGCAGGCGGCGATCACTTCCGGCAGCGCCGAGGACAGTTCCGAGCCGGTATCCCGCGTCGCCAGCGAGCGCATGAAGATGTTCGGGTGTTCGATGGCGTTCATCCGGATCCGGTCGCCGAGCAAGGCGCCGCCGGTGCGTTTGCGCGAGGGGTCGATCGACACGATCGCCATCTTGATCGATTCGCCCTGGTCGAGACGGAAACGGCGCACCAGTTCGTCGGTCAGCGACGATTTGCCAGCCCCGCCGGTACCGGTGATGCCGAGCGTCGGCACTTTGACGCTGGCGGCGGCATGGACGATCTTCTTGCGCAGCGCCTCGGGATAAGCGCCATTCTCGAGCGCGGTGATCACCTGGGCCAACTTGCGCCGATCGCCAGCCTTCAATGCGGCCAGAACGGCCTCGGCATCCTGCGGCGCCGACGTCGACAGATCGACGTCGGCGGTGGCCACTACTTCGTTGATCATCCCTTGCAGTCCCATCGACTGCCCGTCCTCGGGCGAGTAGATGCGGGCCACCCCGTAAGCATGCAGTTCTTCGATTTCGCTGGGGACGATCACCCCGCCACCGCCGCCGAAGACCTTGATGTTGTCACCGCCGCCGGCTTTCAGCAGATCGATCATGTATTTGAAGAATTCGACGTGCCCCCCCTGATACGAAGTGATGGCGATTCCCTGCACGTCTTCCTGAAGCGCGGCATTGACGATTTCCTGGACCGAACGGTTGTGCCCGAGGTGAATGACTTCGGCGCCAGTCGCCTGCAGGATGCGACGCATGATATTGATCGAGGCATCGTGCCCGTCGAACAGTGAAGCCGCGGTGACGAAACGTACTTTGTGTTTGGGCTTGTAGGGCAGCAGTTTTTTGGCGATGGAAAGATCGGTCATGACATTCGGTCTCCACGAAATCGGACAATATTCCGGCGAAAGGTGCCGTACCAGGAATCACGCTAAACGCATCAGGACGCCCATAGTAGAAAGTTGTCACCAAGAAAGCCACTACCCAATGCGCCGAGGACCATGTAAAAATCGCCAAATTGCATTGTTCGTTCGTTACATGGGCAAAGTCCGAGAGAAATGACCGCCCCTGAAAACTCCGCCAGATCGCCCGCGCCAACGGGAGGCGCCGGCGCCACCGGTCCCAACGTTCCGCGGGCCACGGTGGCCGTCGCCTTCGTGCATGGTATGCTGGCCGGTCTGCAAAAGCTGGGCCGTAACCCGGCGTCACTGCTCGAAAAAGCCGGCATTCCCCTGCTCAACAACGGGAACGAAGCGCAACGCATCCCTGTCGATCGCTACGCCGAGTTGTATAACCTGATCAACGCAGAACTCGACGACGAAGGTTTTGGATTGTTTTCCTTGCCAATCCGCGTCGGCACCTTCGAATTTCTCTGTCGTGGCATCGTTACCGCGCCAACCCTGGCCGAGGCGATCGAACGCAGCATCCGCTTTCTGCGGCTGTTTTTGCCCGATCTCGCCGTGCACTTGGACATCTGCGGCGAGCAGGCCCAGCTCAGCATCCGCGAGGTGCGCGCATTGACGGTCGGCCGGGTGTTCGCTTTCGAGTGGCTGTTGCGCTTGCTGCACGGTCTGTTTTCGTGGCTGGTCGGCCGGCGCCTGGTGCTCGACGCTGTTGCGTTTCCCTATCCCCGGCCGGCGCACGCTGACGATTACGCCCTGATTTATACCGCGCGCTCGACTTTCGAGGCGCCGGTGCTGGCCGCCAGCTTTGCCGCCAATCTGCTCGAACTGCCGATTCGCCGCGACGAGGCGGCGTTGGCGAATTTTCTCGACGGCGCGCCGGGCAAGCTGACGACGCTTTATCGGCGCGACCGCGAAATGGTCCTGCGCGTGCGCCATGTTCTGCGCGACAGTTTGGCAAGTTCCAGCTCGCTCGCCGACGTTGCTCGTACGCTGCATTTATCGCCACGCACCTTGCATCGACGCCTGGAAAACGAAGGAACCACTTTTCAAGCGATCAAGGACGCGTTACGCCGCGATCTGGCGATCGACCGTCTCGGGAAAAGCCGACAGAGCCTGGCAGCGATTGCCGCCGAGTTGGGATTTGCTGACACCGCTGCGTTTTATCGTGCGTTCGTGCGTTGGACGGGCGTGGCGCCGACGCATTATCGGCAGCGTTTGCAGATCAGCGGCGAACGGAACGACGTCGCAACGACAGGCAAGGACAAAGCATCTCAGCGCTGATCGTGCACCATGAATTGGGTAGCGTTTTCGAGATCCGCTTGTGTGCTGCCGCCGTACAAGGCATTGACGAATTTCCGCCACACCAGATCCGGTTCACCGAGACTGAACGCGTAAAGTCCGCCCTCACCCTTGCGCGAGACACGGACCTGAACGCGCGAGATTTCCGCCGGCCCCAGTTGAATGGTCATCTCTCCCCAATTACTGACCGGCACGCCGGCCAACGCATGCGCCAGAAAACCATAGCGGGACAGCTGAACCACCTCGAGATTGATCTTTTTCTCGCTGTCCGCTTCCTTGATCAGCAACTGTGCCGGACAACGAACCGAAAAGCGGCGGTGGCGCATCCCGTCGATCGAGTCATGCTCGTCCTCGGGAACCTCGGGCAAAACCGCGCGATACGCGGGCAAGTCATAGATGGTGTGCAACAGGCTTTTCTTGCGCGGAGTCAGCTGGCTGAAAACCTGCGTCCGCTCATTGAAAAAGTAATTGAGCAACTCCGGGGTCAGCACCGGGTCGTTGGTAGTGTAGAAACGGCGCGACGGCAACTTGATGTTTGGCAGCTTGACCTGGGTGAAGAAGGCGTAGAGATTGCGTTTCGGCGGTTTCGAGCCATAGTGTTTACGGAAAATCTCCGGAGCGGCCTTCAGATCCAGCGCCGCGCCGACCGCCGGCGCGCCATTGACGAAATCGTAGTTCTCGACGACGTTCTGCGTCAGCCGTTCGAAGAACAGCAGCGATTCATACATTTCGATGTGCGCCGGATTGACGGCGATCACCAGGTGGCGGGTGTCGAAGAAGGTCGTGCAATACTCGTACATGAACTTCATCAGCGGGAAAAGAATGCTGCCGCCAGTACGACGGAAACGCGGATGAATGGCCAGCGCCGACACTTCAGCGATCTTGCCTTTCTTTTCCCGCAAAGCGGTCAGATCGAAAATGCGTTGCAAGGGAAAACCGAGCACGCTCTCGCGGATCAAACTCAACGTCCCGACCACCTGACCGTCGAATTTGGCGCACAGGGTGGTCGTGGTCGGCAAGGCGTGATAGATGGTCACCCGCATCCCGGACGGATCGCGCTTCATGAAGCCGCTACCGACGTACGCGTCGTGCAGCAGCTTGAAGCAGGCTTCGAGCTCCTCCTGGGAGTCGGCGATTTTCAGCTCCAGCCGGTCGGTTGGAGCTGGATCGCAATCGACGAAATTCCGATAAACCGCATGGCGCTTTCGCGCCGGCAGAACGTTGAACAGATTGCGCAACGTTCCGTGCATGAATTTCCGTACCGGTGAGACTAATTTTTTAATCATCAACGTTCCTTCAGCAGGCGGAACTTCAGGCATGAATACGCCGAAGTCAACTCGAGCAGACCTTCTTCAACCTTGTTGGCCAGAGTTCCCCGCCACCTGTCCTGCGATTGTATCGCTTGCACTGAAATCCACAATAAACAATCATCTTGCTGACATCGCTGGGTTATCCGCCGTTCACAATCCCAAAGATGATAGATCCAGCCGGCCATTGACCATCGCCGGACACCAGAAATAGGCACCGGTCAGCGGCCGAGAATATTTGAAGATCGCATCGACAATGCCGTCGTCGATGCCGACCATACGCTGCAATTGTGCTTCGAAGGCGTCGAGTGACCGGCCAAAAGCGACGAAAACCAGGCCGCCTTGCACTCCCGCGGCCCAGGGCATCGAACGGCGGACGACAAACGCTTCCGGAGTGAAGCTTTCCTGCGCCGTTCGTTTGACATGCGCCGATTCCGGCGCGTCGTCGATTTCCTGGTTGTCGACACGACGACGGCCGATGGCCAGGTCACGTTCATTTTCGTCCGTCTGTTCGAGTCGGGCGAAATCGTGCTGCCAACGTTGTACGGCGACGAAGCTGGATCCGCCGAGCAGCGGCTCCTGGCTATCGACGATCGCCGCGTCGAACGCTTTCTGGGCCACCGGGTTTTCCGTGCCGTCCTCGTAGCCGGAGAGATCGCGACCGCCGTCGAACATGAAGGCGTCGATCGTCTCGTCAAGCCGGAAAACCGGCGCCAACGCCGCAGTCAGCCGCCGCGAGCGATGCAGGATCTCGCCGCGGTCCTCGCCACGCAGCCACAACCATAGCGCCGCCGGGGTGGCAGGAACCGTCACTCCGGGGCCGGAAAACACCGGAAAGTCGCGCAGCCCGGCGATCTCTTCGTTGAGCGCGCTGACCAACACCCGACCAAGACCAGCCACGGTTCGTTGACCGTCGACCCACTCGCGCAAGGCGCGCAGATGGGTGCCGGGATGCGCACCGGGTGCCAGCGAAAAGAACAGATAACGGGCCAACGGCGGTACGGGCTGCAGAATGCCGGCTTGCGGCGAGTGTTGCATCATCGAATCAATCTCATCATGACGGGCCTTCGGCGAAAAAACATGGGCAGATGAACGAGTTGGGCAGCGACATCGGCCGACTGCCGCCAAGCGCTCCGTGGATGTTCAAAACGTGGCGATCTGTTGAAAATCCGGCCTGCCGGACAATTCTCCAGCGTTGCCTTCACTGACGGTAACGTTGTCGACCCGCGCCATCGGCGGACCGCGCTGCGCCCAGACCAGCAGGGTGTCGACCGCGTCAGAATCGCCGACAACCAGCGCTTCGACACTTCCGTCGCGACGATTGCGCACCCAACCCGTCAAAACGAGACGGGTCGCTTCCGCGCACAAGGCCCAACGATAACCGACTCCCTGAACATGGCCGTGAATACGAATGTTTCGGCAAACACTTTGACTCATCATTGACCCCGGAGGCGCTGTCGTTCGGGCGCGGGCAACCGCAATACTGGCATAATCGCCGTTCATGCAAAAGAGTAGATCAATAAAACCTTATTGACAGTCAAGATTCTCCCGCCGCCATGCTGAAACTGTTGTTGCTGCTGCCGCTGTTCGGCGCCGGGTTGCTGCTGGTTCTGCCGGCGCGCAACGTCGATTTGTTGCGACGGGCGGCCAGCCTCGTTGCCGCACTGATCGTCGTTTGCGCCGGTTTGCTGGCGGCCACTTTCGATCCGGCCAGCGCCGAAATCCAGTTTTTCGAAACCCGTCCCTGGAATCCGCGGCTGGGATCGAATCTGGCGCTGGGAATCGATGGCATTTCATTGCCGATGGTGCTGCTGGCGACGGTGCTGTGCTTCATTGCCATCGTCTCGTCGCATACCGTCCGCGCCGGCGCCAAGCTGTATTTCTCGCTGCTGTTCGTCCTCGAAGCGTCGCTGCTGATCGTGTTTACCGCCCGCGACTGGTCGCTGTTTTATGTCTGCTGGGAATTGACGCTGATTCCCCTGTTTTTTCTGATCGACCGGCTCGGCGGCGCCAACCGTCACCGCGCGGCGCTCAACTTCGTACTGTACACCCTGGGTGGCTCGGTGTTCATGTTGATTGCGTTGCTGCTGCTTTACGACGTCGCACCCGGACACAGTTTCGCGATGAACGACATGGCCGCCGGTGGCGCGCAACTGCCAGCAAAGACGCAGACACTGATTTTTCTCGGTCTGCTGATCGGTTTCGGCGTCAAGATGCCGATCGTACCGCTGCATGGCTGGTTGCCGCTGGCGCACGTCGAAGCGCCGAGTCCGATTTCGATCCTGCTGTCGGGAATCCTGCTCAAAATGGGCGCTTACGGGCTGATCCGCGCCGCGGCGACCCTGCCGGCGGCGGCAGCCAACCTGCAGAACGAATTGGCGACGCTGGCGCTGGTGAGCCTGCTTTATGGTGCGGTGCTGGCCTGGCGACAAACCGACCTGAAAGCGATGATCGCCTATTCATCGATCTCGCACATGGGGGTCGTCCTGCTCGGTATCGCCGCGCTGACTCCGGCCGGCCTGAACGGCGCCATGACCCAGATGGTCGCACATGGGCTGGTGGCCGGCCTGCTGTTTCTGCTGATCGGCCTGCTTTATGAGCGCACTCACAGCCGTGACCTGGCGATGTACGGCTCGTTGAACCGCACGGCCCCGCGTTTTGCCGCGTTCATCGTGTTCACTCTGCTGGCGGCGGTCGGGCTTCCCGGCAGTGCCGGTTTCATTGCCGAGATACAGGTGCTGATCGGCGCCTACAGCCGTTGGGGAGGCTGGTTGCTCCTGTTTTCGATCGGCATGCTGATTTCCGCGGCCTACGCCTTGCGCGCGATACGCACCTTGTCCACCGGACCTGAGCGGGTGGCTGGCGCCGTCGGCGGCGTGCCGGTTTTCGCCGACCTCAACGACCGCGAAGCGGCCACGGCCTGGCTGCTGACCGCCGGGATCGTGATTCTCGGTCTTTATCCGGCGCCGCTGCTTCGTCTGATGGCGGCGTCAGTCGGCCGTTTGGCGCAGCAGTTCGGGAGCTGACGATGTCTGCCGCCGAACACGATACGCAGAATCCGCAGCAGCCGGCGGCCGACGACGGCCAGTGGCTGGCCGATTGCCTGCATCGGCTGGCGCACCATTTGCCGGCTCAGGCGCCGTTACGCGATTTCGTCCATCACAACACCTTGCACGCCTTCCAGCATCTGCCGTTTCAGACGGCTCTGGAGGCTGCCGCGCGGCTGAACGACGCGCATCCCTGGATGAGCGCCGAATGCTGCCGGGAATTGTTCCGACAGGGCCGGATCGATCACGGCGATCTCGACGCGGCGTTGCAGCAAATGCCCGAACTCGCCGCCGAACAAGCGGTTTTTCCCGAGGGCGCCAGCGACCTGCGTCGCGGCCAGGTGCTGCGCAGCGTGCTGCTGCGCGCGCCTGAAGCGATTTCTTTGGCCCGCTTGCGCTGGCTGCGCGACGAGCAGGCGGTTTTTGAACGTCTGCCGGATGACCTCGACGACACTGCGCGGCGCGCCTTGCTCAACGCGGCGAGGATCGGCGGCCTGGATGAAGCGGCGGCGGTCGCCGATTTATGGGCGGCGGCACGCGAAGCGAGCCGTACGATCGCCGCCGCGACGGATGATCGCTGGTCGCCGGCCCGGCTCACCACCGCCACGCCGGCGGAGGCCAGCGAGCGCTGGCAACGGCTGCGCGATCGTCTCGGCGGCGGGTGGACGATTCTCGACCTGCTGGCGCACCTGACCGGCGAGGATTTGCGGCCGGCGATCCAGCCGGTGCTGATTCGCCATCTCGCCGGCCACCTCGACCAGGGTGTCGCCGCCTGGCGCAATCCGAAGCGTGCCGAAGGGCTGTACGCCGCCTGGCGGTACAGCGCCGGTAACGATTGGCATTGGGAACTCGAGGAGTTCCCCGGTACCCGGCTCGACATCCAGAGTCTGCCCGATCAGCCGTTGCCGGCCATCGCCGACGAGTTGCGCCGACTGGGAATCGCGAAAGAACGCTGGCCCGGCTATCTGGAAGCCCTGGCTCAGGAACTGCCCGGCTGGGCCGGAATGATGTACTGGCGTGAGTGCCGGCCAGCCACCGCCGACGCGCCGGCCGCGCTGGCCGACCTGCTGGCAGTGCGGCTGGTTTTCGAACGGCTGTACGCCGAACAACGGGTTCGCCGCTGGTGGGACGTGTCGCTGGCCGAGCTGGGCGGGTATTTCCTCCGCCAACCGGTCGAATTGGCGCTGCGCGATGCTTTTGGCCAACGCGGCCTGCCGGAAGAGTGGCTCGACATCCTCCGTCCGCAGTTGAACGCCGCCGATGGCGACTGGTGGCAGTTGGCCGCGGCGATCCGGGAGGCGCCCGACGGCGGGCCATCGGACGACGAGCACCGCGCGCTGGCCGCCTGGCCGCTGTTCGATCTCGCCTGCCGGCTCGGTTTATGCGGCCGCCAGTTGCGGGCCCTCGGCGACGACGGAGTGCACGCGTTGTGGCGCTGCGCGAGCGCCTTGTCCGCTGGCCAGCGGGGAATGCTGTGGCTGCTGGCCTACGAGCATCACTTCCGGCAACAGATTTTCGCCGCGTTGACCGCCAATCACCGGCGGGCGCGGCCACTGGCCGGCCGAGCCATCGCGCAATTGGTGCTGTGCATGGACGATCGCGAGGAAGGCACCCGCCGACACCTCGAAGAGGTCAACCCGGCGTACGAGACTTTCGGCGCCGCTGGTTTCTATGGCGTGCCGATCCTGTGGCACGGCCTGGACGACGAAACGCCGACCGCGTTATGCCCGATCGTCGTGCGGCCGGCCAACGCGGTTCACGAAACCGTTCCGGCGTCATTGGCCGTCGACGGCCAACGACACCGGCAACGTCGGCGCCAGCGCCTGCTCTGGCGCGAGCGGCTGCATCAGGGAACGCGCCGCGGCTGGCTGCAGGCGGCGCTGCTCAACGCCGCCGCCGGGCCGCTGGCGCTGTTGACGCTGTTGTGCCGGACACTGGCACCGGGCGCCTTCGGCGACTGGCTCGAACGTCGCCGATCGGCTTTCGACCTGTCGGTGCCGACCGAACTGCAGGTAACCGCCAGCGGCGACGAGGCGGCACGGCTGGCCGACGCCGACCTGCCGCGACAAGGTTTCAACGACGACGAGCAGGTGGCGCGGGTCGGCAACTTTCTGCGCAGCATCGGGCTGACCGGCGATTTCGCGCCGCTGGTGGTGATCGTCGGTCATGGTTCGGACAGTCGCAACAACCCGCACCGGGCGGCCTACGACTGCGGCGCCTGCTCGGGGCGGCACGGCGGTCCGAACGCCCGTGTCTTCGCCACCTTGGCCAATCTGCCGTCGGTACGCGCCCGGCTGGCTGCGGAAGGCTTGGCGATTCCCGAACAGACGCTCTTCATCGGCGCCGAGCACAACACCTGCGACGAAAGCCTCCTGTGGTACGACGAGGAACGCCTCCCGGCGAGCCACCAGCCGGCTTTTGCCGCGCTGCGCCGTGATTGCGCCGAGGCCGCCCGCCGCCATGCCGTCGAACGCTGCCGACGCTTCGCCTCGGCGCCGCTGCGGCCGACGCCGGCGCAGGCGATGCGCCATCTGGCCGATCGTCGTCATGATCTGTCGCAATCCCGGCCGGAACTGGGACATGCCACCGTCGCCGCGGCGCTGATCGGCCGCCGGACGATGAGTCGCGGCGTTTTTTTCGACCGGCGGGTATTTCTGATTTCATACGATCCGCTGACCGACGCCGACGGCCGCCAGCTCGAAGCGACCTTGCTCGCCGCCGGTCCGGTCGGCGCCGGCATCAGCCTCGAGTATTATTTCTCGACGGTCGACAACGACAGTTTCGGCTGTGGCAGCAAAATCATGCACAACCTGGCCGGGTTGTTTGGGGTCATGCAAGGCGCGAGTTCCGATCTGCGTACCGGGCTGCCAGTACAGATGATCGAAATCCACGAGGCGATGCGCCTGCTGGTGGTCGTCGAACAGACGCCGGCGGTGGTCGGCGCGATTTACCAGCGGCAGCCGCCGTTGCAGGAATTGATTGGCAACGGATGGATCGTTCTGGCGACGCAGGACCCGGAAAGCGCCGCCCTGCATCTCTTCGACCCGGCGCAGGGCTGGCAACCGTGGCACGATCAGTCCAGTCAGCCGTCCCTCCCGGAAGTCGACGGCTCGGCCGATTGGTTCTCCGGCCACCATCAGCCGCTGCCGCCGGCCTTGTTGCGCCGCCCGGTGATTGAGCCATGAACGAAACCGCCATTCTGCCGATCCTCACCCACTGGCTGGCCGATCCGTCGGCGTCGGTGGCCCTGGTTCCGCTGCTGCCGTTGCTCGCCGCCGCCGCTCTCGCTCTGCGGCTGGCCTCGGGTGCCGAACACGGCGACGGAGAGGAACCATTCATCGCCCGGATCGCTCTCCTGGCCGCCGGTGGGGCGTTGGCGCTGCTGCTGCTGATCGATCTGGCGGCTCTGTTCGGCACGCTGCCGCGCTCGGTGGTCGTCGGTGAATGGTTGTCGATCGGCGCGGTGCCGATCCGGCTGTCGTTCATCCTCGATGCCTACAGCCTGCCGGCGGCAACGCTGGTCGCGCTAATCGGCGGCTTGGCGCTGCGCTTCTCGGCGGCTTATCTGCACCGCGAGCGCGGCTATCAGCGCTTTTTCCTCGGCATGAGCCTGTTTCTCGCCGGGATGCTGTTGATCGTCCTTGCCGGGAACGCGGTGTTGACCTTCGTCGGCTGGGAACTCGCCGGAATCAGTTCCTGGCTGCTGATCGCCTACGCCTGGGAAAGGCCGGTCGCTGTCGGCAACGCGCTGCTGGTCTTTCTGACCAATCGGGTCGGCGACGCCGGGTTTCTGCTCGGCATCGGCCTGGCGGCCTGGTCGCTGCGCACCGTCGACTGGCTGGCGCTGCCCGGCGACGGCAGCGCGGCGACGGTGACCCTGCGTCTGTTGCTGATCGGCTTGGTCGTCGCGGCGTTGGTCAAATCCGCGCAGTTTCCGTTCACGCCGTGGATCGCGCGGGCGCTGGAAGGGCCGACACCTTCGTCGGCGGTGTTCTACGGTTCGCTGATGGTCCATGCCGGGGTTTACCTGCTCTGCCGGATGCAGGGGCTGTTGTTGCAGGTTCCGGACATGATGGTGCTGTTGATCCTGGTCGGAGTGGCGACGGCCTTGTACGGCGGGCTGTGCGCCCTGGTGCAGAGCGACGTCAAATCGGCGCTGGTCTTTTCGACGGTCGCCCAGGTCGGAATGATGGTGGCGTTGTGCGGCGGCGGGCTGTTCGCGCTGGCGGCGGTCCATTCCGCGCTTCATGCCGCCTGGCGGGCCTACCAGTTCCTGCTGGCGCCGGATTACCTGCAGTTGGTCGGCCGGCCGGCGCGGCCGGTGCCGGCGTGGCTGGCGAAAAAAATCTGGTGGTACACCGCGGCATTGCAACGTTTCTGGCTCGAATCGCTGGCGCACGCGCTGATCACCCGGCCGACGCTGGCCCTGGGGCGCGACATGCGCGCCCTCGACGTACACCTGATCGACCCGCTGGTCGGCGCACCGAGGAACGACGAACCGCCGGCCGCAGAACTGGCGGCCGATGAACTGATCCGTGGCCACGGCCTGGCCGGCCAACTGCTGTTCGCTTTTTCCGATCGGGTGCGGCGGCTGGAGGATCACCTGTTGCTCAGCGGCGACGGAACGCTGATGCGCCGTCTGCAGCGGTTGGTCGACTACGCCGACGCCGTCGAATCGCTGCTCGAACAACCGCGCTATCTGATGCTGATGGTGATGGCGACTTTCGCGGTGATTCTGTGACAGAGATTTCCTGGCAACTTCTCGGCGGCTATCCGCTGCTGGCGACGCTGCAGGCGTTGCCACTACTGACGGCCGTCCTGCTGGCGGCGATCCGCAAACACGATCTGGCGCTGGGAATCGGCCGGCTGAGCGCGCTGGTCGAACTGGCACTGGCGGTCGATCTGTACGCCCGCGTCGACGTCTCGCACGGGGTGCTTCATTTTGCCGAACGGATCGACGTTTTGGCTTACCACGTCGGGGTCGATGGGATCAGCGTGCTGTTCATTCTGCCGACGGCCCTGCTCGGCGTGCTGCTGTCGTTCTACGGCATGGCCCGCCAGCAGGTGACTCCGGTGCATTTGTTATGCGTGCTGCTGGTCATCGAATCGTCGCAGATGATCATGCTGACGACGCTCAATCTGTTGTGGTTCGCCGGCGCGTCGGCGTTGCAGTTCGCCCTGGTCGGCTATCTGCTCTGGCGCTGGGCGTCGGCGCGCGAAGAGAATCTGGCGCTGTCGCGTTTTCTGCAATATCAATTGTTCGGCTGGTTCCTGTTCGTCGCCGGCGCGGTGGTGCTCGCCTGGAGCCAGGCCGACGCCGTCGGCGGTCGCTGGACCTTCGACCTGTTCGACATGCTGGCCGCGCCGCAGATCGGCAAGTATCAGTCGGTGGCCTTCTACCTGCTGTTCTACGGGTTGGCGGTGCGTACGCCGTTGTTTCCGCTGCACGGCTGGCTGCCGAATTCCGCCGGCCAGGGGCTGGTCGCCGTCGGGCCGGTGCTGCTGCTCGGCGTCAAGGTCGGCATCTACGGCATGGCGCGCTTCCTGTTGCCGCTGACCGCCGAGGCGGCGATCCTCTGGCAGCCTTACGTGGTCGCTTTCGCGATGGTCGGCGTCTTTTTCGCGGCGATTCTTGCGTTCCGGCAGGCCAATCTGCGGCGGCTGCTGGCGTTTGCCGTCGTCAGTCATACCAGCCTGATCGTCATCGGACTGTTCACCCTGCGCCCGGCCGGATTGCAGGGCGCTTTGCTGCTGGCGGTCAATTTCGGACTGGCGGCGACGGTGATGTTTCTGATGGTCGGCTACGTCTATCGGCGTACCGGCACCACTGCGCTCGAACAACTCGGTGGGCTGTTCGACCGCCTGCCGTTCATCACCATCGCCTTCCTGATCGGCGGCCTGTCGATCCTCGGCATGCCCGGCACGCCGGGTTTCGACGCCGTGCACCTGGTTCTGGAAGCCTCGATCGAAACCTTCGGCGCCCTGCCGACGATCGCCACCGCGCTCGGCAACGTCGCCGCCGCCGGGTTTCTGCTGTGGGCGTTTCAGCGCGCTTTTCTCGCGCCGCGGCCGCGCGATCTGCCGGCAGCCCGCATCACGCCGACCAGCCGCGCCGAATATTTCGTCGGCGGCGCCACTTTGCTGGTCCTGCTGGCGGCGGGCTTTTACCCCGAACCGTGGCTGAAACTGACCGATACCGCCACCCAGTTGCTGGCGGCGTATTTCCCGCATGGCTGAACTGACTTCCTTTCCCTTGCTGAGCGTCTTGCTGGCGCTGCCCTTGGGCGGTGCGCTGCTGACGATGGTCATTCGCCGGGCGCCCTGGGCTCAGGGGATCGCCCTGGCCAGCGCGCTGGCGACGCTGGGCTGGTCACTGCTGATCGTTGCCGCTTTCGATTCGACCAACGACAGCTTCCAGTTGATCGATTCGGCGTCATGGATCGCCGGTCTGGGCATCGACTACCGGGTCGGCGTCGACGGGCTGTCGCTGTTCTTTCTGCCGGCGACGGCGCTGATCTTCTGCGCCGCCATCGTCGCCAGTTGGCGGGTGAGGGCCAGTTCGCCGATGCCGCTGTCGCCTGGATTGTATTTTGCGCTGCTGCTGGCGTTCGAAACGAGCACCCTGGGGATTTTCTGCGCGCTGGATCTGATCGTTTTCTTCTGCTTCTGGGAGTCCTCGCTGATTCCGCTCTATTTCCTGGTCAGCCTGTGGGGAATCGGCAGCGGCCGCCAGACGGCGGCGGTACGCTACTTTCTGGTCATGCTCGCCGGCGGCGTGCCGCTGTTGTTCGGTTTGTTGATGCTGGTCTTCGGGCAGGCCAAAGGCGGTACGCTGGTTTTCGCCTTGCCGACCCTGCTGGCCGGCACCTTGCCGGAAGGCACGCAATATGCCGTTTTCCTGCTGTTGCTGATCGGTTTCGGCGTCAAAGTGCCCTTGGTGCCCTTGCACACCTGGCTGCCGGCGATGGCCATGGGCGCTCCGGCGGCGATCACCGCTCTCCTGGTCGGTTTGAAGCTCGGCGCCTACGGCCTGATCCGCTTCGCCATTCCGCTGGCGCCGCTGGCCGCCCGCGACCTGCAATGGCTGCTCGCCGGACTCGGTACCTTGGCAATCCTCTACGGCGGCGTCGCTGCGCTGGTGCAGAGCAACCTGCGCGGCGTGCTGGCGTATTCGAGCGTCGCCCATGTCGGACTGGTCATCCTCGGCCTGTCCACGTTTTCGGCATCCGGGCTGCAGGGCGCGCTGCTGCTGCTGCTCAATTTCAGCCTCTGTTCAGGCAGCGCTTTTCTGGCGCTGTCGTTCCTGCACCGCCGCACCGGTTCGACCGACATCGGCCAGCTCGGCGGGGTAATCCACCACCTGCCGCTGCTCTCCGGCTTCTTCGTGTTCTTCGGCCTCGCCGGCATCGGTCTGCCGGGCACGCTCAGTTTTCCGGCCGAATTGCTGATCATCGTCGCCGCCTTGCACAGTCACACCGGTGCCGGCTTGGCCGCGCTGTTCGGTACCGTCCTGGCGGCCGCGGCGGTACTGGCGCCGTTCGGACAGGCTTTCCTCGGTCGGCCGCGCGTGCCGGAACTGGCCGACGCAGCGGATCTCCTGCCTCGTGAACAGGCGGTGCTGCTGGTGCCGGCGCTGCTGACGGTACTGATCGGGGTGTATCCGAAACCGGTTCTCGATTGCTTGCGCCCGGCCGCTGAAGCCTGGGTGGCGGGTCTGGCCGGATTGCTGTAGCGACCGCCGATCGACGCCGCTCCGATGAGGATCGACGATGCGCCCGTGGCGCCGGTGAGCGGCCCGCAATGGCGGCTGCCTGATGCGATGTGGCCCCGGCTTGGCGTAATATCGGGTCAAGGGCTGGCACCATGACCGTAGCGAGCCCGCTGTCGCCAGGAAAGGAGCCGGCGGAGATGAACAAACCCTACGCCGCCGCCTGCGACCGCAATCGGGAACCGATTCTGGCGGTATTGCAGGATTATTTCAGCGACCGTCGGCGGGTTCTCGAAATTGGTAGCGGCACCGGCCAGCACGCGGTGTTCTTCGCGGCACGATTCCCGCACCTGTGCTGGCAAACCTCGGAGCGTCCGGAACACCTGCCCGGAATCCGCGCCTGGCTTGCCGAAGCGGCCCTGGAGAATACGCCGCCACCGCTGGCGCTCGACGTCGGTGACCCTTTTCCCGCCCGTGGTTTCGACGCGCTGTTCAGCGCCAATACTTTGCACATCATGCCCTGGCTGATGGTATGCCGCCTGTTTGCTGCCCTGCCGACGGCGCTCGTCGATGGAGCGCTGGTCGTCATTTACGGCGCGTTCAACTATGACGGCCGTTTCACCAGTACCAGCAACGCCGCATTCGACGCCCAATTGAAAGCCACGGCGGCGCACCAGGGAATCCGCGATTTCGAACAGGTTGCCGAACTGGCGACCGCGGCCGGGCTCCTCCTGCTCGAAGACCGTGCCATGCCGTCCAACAACCGCTGCCTGGTATGGCGCAAAAACACCGCTGGAACCATCGACCCACATCAGAAAGGAGAAGCGAATGGCTGGCTTTGAAAACTACTCGCAGGATGTTCAGGAAATCGAACTGGAAATCGAGCGTAAAGGCATTGCTCTGGGCATCGACTGGCAGGACGACGGCCAGGTCCGCGCGCTAGCCCGCGAAGCGCTCGATTACTCGGCCGATCACGACCGATTTTCGGCCACCGCCCCGCTCGACCACCGTCGGATGGCCAAAGTCGAACTCTTCGGCCTCGCCGGGCTGATGTTGCGGACGATGGAAGAAAGCGCCGGAATGGGCGTCGAAAGCCACGGCGGTGCGGCGTGGAAAGCCTTCGCCCGGGCGCTGTGGGCCGAGGCGGATATGCGCAAGACCTGAACGCCACCCCTTTCAAGATCTTATTGAGAGATTCGCTGTACGATGCTGATTTCAAATTTGAATTAGGAGATCTGAAATCTGGCAAGCGGTTGTTGCGCGATTTGAGCGGCACTGACCGGCGAGCGTGATGGCCCAGGCGGCACTGGAGCCGGCGATGCCCGCATCCTGGGTGGACGAGGTGTTCGAGGAGCAGCGTCAGTACTTGCTGGAGCTGATGTTCTCCACGATCGTGGAGCTGACGTCGACGATACGCAGTTACCAGTCCGGCAGGCTCGCTCATCCAGCCGCGCGGCCACCGTCGCCAGCCGTTGCACGCTGCTTCGCACCAGCCCACGCAGAACCGCCGGTTCAGCGCGCTTGAGCTTGTCGTACAGCGCCGCCAGCGACACCGGCAAGTGCTCCAGCTTGCGCGCCGCCGCGTGCAGCGACGGCCACCCCAGTGTGAGCAGCGTTTCAACCTCTTACCAGCCAGCGAGAAGCGGCTACAGTCGCTACGCGGCCATCGGGAAGCGGCGTTGCCGGGTCACAGCCTGGTGGTCTACGACCAGGACCTGGGTTTGGTGTGCGACGGGGTGGCGTGCGAGGACACGCACGAGAGCGAGCGCGTTGGGGTACAGCCGCTGCTCGTGGACAGTTGTGGATCGCCCACCGACACTTCTGTACCCACGCCATCCTGCAAGGCTTCAGCCAAGCGGGGGCGAGCTTGATCGTGCGCGAGCATGCGCGCTACCCCCACTTGATTGAACAGGGCGCCTGGGGCGAGGCCACGCGCATCGACACCGGCCGCGTTGTCGAACAGGCGATCCAGTTCCAGGGCATCCACGATCCGGCAGCGCCAGCCCCGGTGGCCTGGCGCCGCATCGCGATCACCTTGAATTCACCCACCGAGGCGGGTGAAACCGTGATCCGGCTGTGGGCCCATCTGCCTGCGACCATCGATGCGGCAACCATTGCCGCGCTGTACCGCAAACGCTGGCGAATTGAAGGGATGTGTCAGCGCCTGGGGTCGGTGCTGCACAGCGAGATCAAGAGCCTGGGTCACCCGCGGGCTGCGCGGCTGGGCTGCACGGTGGCGGTGTTGGCCTACAACGTATTGTCGCTGCTTCAGCGGGCCGCCGAATGTGCGCATCGCCCAGAGCAGCCGCGGCTGGAGGTGTCCACATACCACCTGGCCGAGCACGTCAAAAGTGGCTACGAAGGCATGCTCATCGCCGTGCCCGCCGAGCACTGGCCTGAGGCAACACGGGAAACCACCGAGTCGCTGGCTGAACGCCTGCTGCGCTTGGCACGTCGGATTCTGCCCAAGCAGGTGGCCACAAGCAAAAGCGTAAAAAATATCAAAAAACCAAATGATTACGTCGATTTTCGCATTGCCAGATCACATGTCTCGACGGCACGTGGGCTCAAACAAGCCAGTGGGGAAAGACCTTGAAAGGAGTGGACCTGAGCGCCCGAGCTGGCGGGCACCGCCCGCCAGCGTATTCCGGTGAAAACCGCCGCAAATTCCAATCGAATACAGGTCACCAATCCCAGCGCAAACCCTGCCACTTATTCCGCTTGAATCCCAGCCAGTCATTCCATTCCAAAGTCGGCCACTGATTCCGATGACGTGCCACCGGCCGGCAGGTTTGATTTTTTGATTTATGAAATGGACGAAGATCGGTCTGTGGAGCTGGTGAATTAGTCTGAAGTTCCTGGCTTCCACCTGATGCCAGCCGTCGGCAAGCCCCTGTTGTGCTT
>JAVMKC010000110.1:0-11492 GCA_031732795.1 Accumulibacter sp.
ATCATCCCGATGACATCACCTCGGAATATTTACAGAAAGAAAGTTGCACTGCCGCATCTGGACGCGCGTTTCGCCAAAATTGATATTTACGTCAGCCGCTTGAGCCAGAAGAGGGGCTGTGGCGATGGCGATTATTGCCAGGATTTTTTGCATGTCTTGCCCTTTCGAAAGTTCCGGTAAAGATTTCACCGTAGCAAAGACAAGCAACGTTTGTGCGGCGATTTGGTCTCAAATTGCTTTTCGTGCAACGGTGTGTCGATTTGCGGTGATCGGTTTTTTTCCTGGATGGAGATCTTGCGCTTGGTGTTTTGGCGTCTGCATCTTTCTACGATGACGAGGTTGAAAATGCCGAGCGACAGACGCATTTCAGCGCCAGGGCGGCAACCGAGACTGGAGCCGACGGATCCTTGGGCAGGACCATTGCTTTTCACCACTACGACTGGTCTGCAGCAAGTCGGTCTCTCTTGCGAATCCAGCGTTCAGGATCTTCGAGTTCTGTGGCGTACGTGGGGTGGGAATGGGGTGAATGGGGTTTAGATCAGCGGACGCGCTGCACCGCCGCGCCGAGTTGACTCAGCTTGGCTTCCATTTTTTCGTAGCCACGGTCGAGGTGGTAGATTCGTTCGATCAACGTTTCACCTTGGGCCGTCAAGCCGGCGATGACCAAACTGGCCGAGGCGCGCAGATCGGTGGCCATCACCGTCGCGCCTTCGAGGTGATCAACTCCCGTGACCATGGCATTGTGCGCATCGATCTTGATGTCGGCGCCGAGGCGGATCAATTCGACGGCGTGCATGAAACGGTTTTCAAAAATGGTCTCGCGAATGATCGCCGAGCCGTCGGCGATGCAGTTGATGGCCATGAATTGCGCTTGCATGTCGGTCGGAAAAGCCGGATAGGGCGCGGTGCGCAAACTGACTGCCTTGAGCCGCGTCGGTGCCCGCAGCATGATCGCTTCTCGCTCGACGAGGATATCGCAGCCGGCGTCGAGCAGTTTATCGACCACCGCGTCGAGGTAAGCGGCTGAGGTATTCGTCAGCCGGACATGGCCGCCGGTCGCTGCCGCGGCGCAAAGATACGTCCCGGTCTCGATGCGATCAGCCATCACCGCATGGCTGGCGCCGTGCAGACGGTCTACGCCGCGAATGCGAATCCGGTCGGTGCCGGCTCCGGCGATCTGCGCGCCCATCGACACCAGGCAGTTGGCCAGATCGACGACTTCGGGTTCCCGTGCGGCATTCTCGATGACCGTTTCGCCCTCGGCCAGTACGGCCGCCATCATCAGATTTTCGGTGCCGGTAACCGTGACCATGTCGGTGACGATCCTCGCACCGTGCAAACCACGGCCGATGTGGCTGGCCTGGGCGTGGATGTAGCCGTGCTCGACGTGAATTTCGGCGCCCATCGCTTGCAAGCCTTTGATGTGCTGTTCAACCGGTCTGGCGCCGATGGCGCAGCCACCGGGCAATGACACCCGCGCTTCGCCGTGGCGGGCCAAGAGCGGCCCCAGCACTAAAATCGAGGCGCGCATCGTCTTGACCAGGTCGTAGGGGGCCAAGGGGTTGTTCAGTTGGCTGCTGTCGAGGATCAGATCATGCTCGCCGTTACGGTGGATGGTCACGCCCATTTGCTCAAGAAGGCGCAACATGGTGGCGATATCCCGGAGTTGCGGCACGTTGCTCAGTTGCAAGGGATCGGACGACAGCAAACTGGCGCAGAGAATCGGCAACGCGGCATTCTTGGCACCGGAGATGGCGATTTCGCCGTGGAGTGGCTGGCCGCCCTGAATCAGCAATTTATCCACGCTCGCTACTCCATTCGTCGGGAGTGCGGGTTTTCATCGACAGGGCATGCAGTTCGCCGCTGTCGAAATGCGCTTGCAGAATCTGGTTGACTCGCTGCTGCCGCTGGACACGGTTTTGGCCGGAGAATTCGGCGCTGACGATCAACGCTTCGAAATGGTGGCCGTCACCAACCACTTGCAAGTGCTCGCACGGCAAGCCATCGGCGATGATTTGACGAATTTTTTCAGGGTGCATCATGTTCAGGACCTCAATTTGTAACCGCTGCGCAACAGCCGCAAAGTGGCTGCCGAAACGACCAGGAAAGTCGCGCCGACAACCGCTAGGCTCGTTTGCGGATCGACGTCGGAAACTCCGAAAAAGCCGAAACGAAAGCCGTCGATCATGTAAAAAACGGGGTTGAAACGGGAGACGTGTTGCCAGAATCCGGGCAAGGAGTGGATTGAATAAAAAACACCGGAGAGCATGGTCAAAGGCATCACCAGAAAGTTCTGGAAAGCGGCCAACTGGTCGAATTTGTCGGCCCAGATCCCGGCAACCATGCCCAAGGTGCCCATGATGCCGCCACCCAGGATGATGAAGGCCAGGATCCACCATGGCGCAACGAAACTCGGCAGGGCAAACCAGCTGGTAACCAGTAGAACGCCGGTGCCGACCATCAGGCCGCGCAAGATCGCCGCCACGACGTAGGCCAGATAAAACTCGACATAGGAAATCGGCGGCAGTAAAACGAAAACGACGCTGCCGGTGACTTTGGACTGGATCAGGCTCGACGAACTGTTGGCAAAGGCATTTTGCAAAGCCGACATCATCACCAGACCGGGAATGAGGAACGCGGTGTAAGCGACGTCATGGACACGTACTTGCGACTCCAGCACATGCGAGAAAATCATCAGGTAGAGCAGGGCGGTCAATACCGGTGCGGCGACAGTCTGGAAACTTACTTTCCAGAACCGCAATATCTCCTTGTATAACAGGGTGGTAAAACCGACGCTCATCGCCGGATCTCCTGCGCGCTGTCAGCCGCCTGCATCACGCCGAGAAAAACGTCTTCGAGATCGGTCTGCGTCAACCGCAGATCGTCAATCGGGCATTCAGCTTGGCGTAAGGCGGCCAGAACACCTTCGATTTCGTTCAAATGGGCCAGTGGGACGTTCCAGGTGTCGCCGCCGTTACTTGTTGCCCGTTGTAGTAGCGTGACGGGCAGTCTATCCGGGTTGGCCAATCGAAAGCGCAGTGTTTGTCCGGAAAAGCGCGCCAACAGATTGCGGGTGGTATCCAGGGCGACCACCCGACCTTGTTTGAGCATGGCGATTCGTCCACACAAGGTTTCCGCTTCCTCGAGATAGTGGGTGGTCAGAATCACCGTATGACCGTTGTCGTTCAGCCGCCGGATGAACTGCCACAGACCCTGGCGAAGTTCGACGTCGACGCCGGCGGTCGGTTCGTCGAGCACGATCACCGGTGGCTTATGGACCAGTGCCTGCGCCACCAGCACTCGACGTTTCATACCGCCGGACAGACGGCGCATGTTGGTGTCGGCTTTGGCGGTCAGATCGAGGTTGGCGAGGATTTCGTCGATCCAGTCGTCGTTGTGGCGGATGCCAAAATAACCCGACTGAATGCGCAAGGTTTCGCGCACTGAAAAGAAAGGATCGAAGACCAGTTCCTGAGGGACAACCCCGAGCAAGCGGCGCGCCGCCCGGTAATCATTGACCACATCGTGCCCCTGAACCAGCAAATGTCCCCTGTCGGGACGGACCAAGCCGGCCAGACAGGAGATCAGCGTCGTTTTGCCGGCACCGTTGGGACCGAGCAGACCGAAGAACTCACCAGGTTCGATACGCAACGAAACCCCATCCAACGCTTGTAAAGCGCCGAATCGTTTTTCGACATGGTCTATTGCAACGGCTGCAGGCATGGTGGGACGCCCGATGAACGGGCTGTTTCATTTCAGGCCGGAGGAAGCAATTCGTCGACCCCGTACAGTCTGGCCAGACTGAGCAGGTTGGCCGGTGGTTCGACCAGCCGTAACGGCAGATTTTTGGCCGCCGCGGTACGCAACCAAGCCAGAACGACGGCCAGCGCCGACGAATCGACTTCTCCGACGCCGGCCAGATCGAGCCGCGCCGCTTGGCCAGTGGGAAAATCGGCAGCCAAAAGACCGCGCCCTGCGTCGAGCAGGGCGCGGGCATTGGCGATGACCATCGGCGCGGTGACGCGCAGTCTATCGTCGATTCGTTCGATCATTTTTTGGCGGCTTCAAGCTGCTTGTTCCGGTTGACCAGCATCTGGATCAGCCCGTCGATACCGCTGTTGCGCGCTTCCTGACTGAAGGTCTCGCGATAATTGGTCACCAAGCTGACCCCGGCGACGATCACATCGTAGACTTTCCACGTCTCGCCCTGCTTCTCCAACGCGTAGTCGAGTTGTACTGGCTTGCTGCCGGGCTGGATGATTTCGGTCTTCACCAGCACATCGTTGTCCGAAGCTTGCAGTCTGGTGGGCTTGTACGCGACGGTCTGGTTCTTGTAGGACGTCAGGGCGTTGGAGTAGGTTCGCACCAGCAGGGTCTTGAATTCATCGGCCAGACGCTTTTTCTGATCAGCAGAGGCTTTGTTCCATTCCCGGCCGACAGCCAGCGAAGTCATGCGTTGAAAATTGAAATACGGCAAGACTTTGCTCTCGACCAGTTCCATCGCCTTGCGGGTATTGCCGCTCTGGATATCTTTATCTTGGCGAACGATGGTCAGCACATCCTCGGTGACTTGCTTGACCAGCGCATCCGGTCCGCGGTCTTGCGCCAGCGTGCTGGTGGTCAGCATCAGAAAACCCAAAAATATCGAAAATAAAGATTTCAATAAGGACTTCATTAGCATTTCCTGGAAGTTGGGGCGCCAAGGTTAACGCGCAAGATGGTTTTTGGGCTGACCGTCGGGATTACTCATCAAAGTGCTCGCGGGGAGGATTGCCGTCGAAAATCACATTGCGGCGATGTTGCAGGTAGGCATCTCGGATGTAGTTGTATTTGTCGAACGCAGCCTCGTCGACCACTTTATCCGTGGGCAACAGACTGGCGCGCGTATCGATGAAGCGGATTCCGGCCAGACTGTTACGTAGAGCAACATTGTCCACCCGCCATACCGGATCGTAAAAGTTATCCACCAGCCAACCTGCGGTGTCGCGGGTCGTTCGAGGTCCGATGATCGGCCAGTAAAAGTACGGCCCGTCACCGACGCCCCATTTGCCGAGCGTCTGTCCGAAATCTTCGTTATGTTTGCTCAGCCCCATGTCGCTGGCAACATCGAACGCACCGCCAATACCGAACGTGCTGTTGACCAGCACCCGCCCGACGTCGGAAACGGCGTCTTGACCTTTGCCCTGGAGAAGATTGTTGGCCGCGGTCCACAGGTCCCACAGATTGCCGAAGAAATTGCCGATCACCACTTTTACCGGCAACGGCGCAACGGCGTCGTAGCCTTTGGCGACCGGTTTGACGACGACGTCGATCCCTTCATTGACAGAGAACATCGCCCGGTTGAAACCTTCGAAAGGGTCTTTCGGATTATTGGCCGTGCTGGCACAGCCGGCGAGGCTGAGCAGAGCGGTAAGCAGCACAGCCACTGTTCTGCGGTTTGCAGATTCACGTTTCACGGATTTCCCCTCCTTCTAATTGTTCCCTGGACCTTCGGAGGCCTTGTTGAACATGAACTGACTGATCAATTTTTCCAGCACCACTGCTGATTGGGTTTTGGCGATGGCATCGCCGGCGGCCAGCATCTTTTCATCCCCGCCGGGGTCGAGGCCGATATATTGTTCACCGAGCAGACCAGCCGTCAGAATCAATGCGAAAGTGTCCTTCGGGAAATGGTAACGTCCGTCAAGGTTCAGGACGGCTACGGCTTCGTAAGTTTGTGGATCGAAACGAATTTCTGTCACCCGTCCGACGACGACTCCGGCACTTTTAACCGGTGCGCGCACCTTGAGGCCGCCGATGTTAGCAAACTTGGCCGTCACCTGATACGTTTCAGCGAAATTGGCTGCCGACAGGTTGCCGACCTTGAGCGCCAGAAAAAGTATCGCCGCAAAACCCAAGGCAACGAAACAGCCGACCCACAAGTCGAGCGTCTTGCGATTCATCCCGCCTCCCGGAACATGAAAGAGGTCAATACGAAGTCGAGAGCCAGAATGGCCAAAGCCGACTTGACGACCGTGCTTTTGATCGAACTGGAAACTCCCTCGGCAGTCGGCACGGCGTCGTATCCTTCAAAAACGGCGATCAGCGAAACCGCGATGCCGAAGACGAAACTCTTGACGATGCCGCTCCAGACATCGTAGCGAAAGTCTACCGAAGCCTGCATTTGCGACCAGAACGCGCCGTTGTCGACCCCGATGAACACCACGCCGATCAGATAGCCGCCGAAAACACCGGTCGCCGAAAATAACGCCGCCAACAACGGCATCGACAGTACGCCACCCCAGAAGCGCGGTGCGACCACGCGGGCAATCGGGTTGACGGCCATCATGTCCATGGCCATCAATTGCTCGGTGGTCTTCATCAAGCCGATTTCGGCGGTGATCGACGAACCGGCGCGCGATGCGAAAAGCAGGGCCGCAACCACCGGGCCAAGTTCGCGGACCAATGACAGGGCCACCAGAACACCGAGCGCTTCTGCCGAACCGTAACGTTGCAGGGTGTCGTAACCTTGCATGCCGAGCACCATGCCGATGAACAGCCCGGAAACCATGATGATCAGCAGTGACTGAAAACCGGAGAAATAGATTTCGCGGATCGTCAGGTGCAGACGTCGAAAAGACTGGCCGGACCAGCGTAACAGCATCAGCAGGAAACGGGTGGCGTACCCCAGACGCTGCATGGCACTGGTTACGGAATGTCCCAGTGAAACCAAGGCGCCGGTCAGCGCCGTTGCACGCTGTTCGTCATCCGCCATGCGTCCCCCTGTCAAACATCTCCTGCGCCAATGGGCGAGCGGGATAGTGGAAGGGAACCGGACCATCCGCCTGCGCGTGCACAAACTGATGCACGAACGGGTGGGTCGAGGCACGAATTTCGTCGGGGGTTCCCAAGGCGACGATCTTGCCGCCGGACATGAAATAAATGTAGTCGACGATATGCAAGGACTCCTGGATATCGTGAGTGACCATGATCGTCGTTGCACCGAGGGCGTCGTTCAACTGGCGGATCAACTGGCCGATGATCCCCAGCGAAATCGGGTCCAGTCCGGCGAACGGCTCGTCGTACATGATCAGCATCGGGTCCAGAGCTATTGCCCGGGCCAGAGCCACCCGCCGGGCCATGCCACCGGAAAGTTCCGAGGGCATCAACGAGTGCGCACCGCGCAGACCGACGGCATTGAGCTTCATCAACACCATGTCACGGATCAATTCCTCCGGGAGATCAGTGTGTTCGCGCATTTGGTAAGCGACGTTGTCAAACACCGAGATATCGGTGAACAATGCGCCGAACTGGAACAGCATGCCCATGCGTCGACGCAAGGCATACAGTTCCTCGGCGTTCAGTGCCGGGACCGACAGACCATCGACAAGAATCTGCCCGCGACTCGGACGGAGTTGCCCGCCGATCAAGCGCAGCAAGGTGGTCTTTCCGCAACCGGAACCGCCCATCATCGCCACGACCTTGCCGCGCGGGATTTCGAGGCTGATTCCCTGGAGGATCGGTCGATCCTCATAGGCAAAATCAAGATCCTTGATCTCGACGAGATTTTCGGCAGGCACGATGATTCCGGGAAAATGACAGGAAAAGAGCACGCATTATACCTTGACCGTTATCGTCAGGAATGTGAATAACTTGGCGTCGATATAATTGTGGAATAATGCCGGGGGAACGAATTTGCCATTTTTGCGAGCTCAAATGCCTATTTCGCCGGACGCCACGAATTCAGACAAGCCCCTGCTGCTGATCGTCGATGACGATCCACTGATCTGCGACACCTTGAGCCTCTCGCTGAGCCCGGTCTTCGAAGTGGTCTGCAGTCATTCGCGTCCGCATTGTCTGCAACTCATGGCGGAATTGCGCAAATCGCCAGAGTTGGCTTTGCTCGACCTCGGCTTGCCGCCCTTGCCGCATCGTCCTGATGAAGGTCTGGCGCTGATTTCCGATCTGCTCAAACTTTCGCCGGACATCCGTTTGGTAATCCTTTCCGGCCAAAGCGACGAAGGGAACGCACGTCATGCGCGCACCCTGGGCGCCGCCGATTTTGTTGCCAAACCGTGCGATCCTGCCGATCTGCTGAAAGTGCTCGAGCGGGCGCTGGCTTTCCGGGCGCTCGATCAGCGTCAAGAGCCGGGAGAGGGACAATCCGCGCTGATTGGCAATAGCCCGGCCATTCAAAAACTGCGTTTGCAGTTGCGTCAGTACGCTGATCTGCCCTTCCCGGTGCTGATCGAAGGCGAGTCGGGTAGCGGTAAGGAAATCATTGCTTCAAGCGGTTTGCACTATGAAACCAAGCGACGGAACAAGCCCTTTTTAGCCCTCAACTGTGCTGCGATTTCAGCGAATCTCGTCGAAGCGACGCTATTCGGTTACGCTCGCGGCGCGTACACCGGCGCGGTGTCCAGCAAAGCCGGCTACTTCGAAGAGGCTGCCGAAGGTACGCTGTTTCTCGACGAAATCGGCGAGCTGGCGCTCGAATTGCAGGCGAAATTGCTGCGTGTCCTGGAAAACGGCGAATACCAACGAGTCGGAGAAACGCAGAAACGCGTCAGCCACGCCCGGATCATCGCCGCCACCAATCGTGACTTGCGCAAGGAGGTTCGCGCAGGCAATTTTCGCAGCGATCTCTATCACCGTCTGTCGGTCTGTTCGATTGCCGCGCCGCCGCTGCGCGAGATGGGTGACGACAAGCGGCTGTTACTCGACTACTTCCGTCGACTTTATGCCGATCAAACCCGCCTGACACCGTTCGATCTCGAGCCGGAGGCGGAAAAACTATGGCGCGAGTATCCTTTCCCGGGCAATGTCCGCGAGTTGCGCAACATTGTCATTCGACTGATCAGCAAGTATGCCGGAAACCAGATCGATGCTCCGACGCTCGCTGGCGAACTCGATCTGCCTGATGAGCCCTTGCCCATTCCTCAGACCAGTTTGGCCGAACTGACCGATGAAACCGTTGATACCCTGTTTGAATCGGCGACCCGACGTCTGCGCCAGCGTGATGCCTTCAGTCTTGATCAACTGCTCAGCGCCACCGAGCGTGCTTACATCGAAGCCGCTCTCAAATTGGCGCACGGCAATGTCAGCCAAGCGGCACGGCTGCTCGGCATCCACCGCACGACGTTGTACAACCGCATGGAATCAGCGGCACGCGACACATGATGTATCTCGAACACTTCGGCCTCAATGAAGCGCCTTTCCGGATCACGCCGCATACCGACTTTTTTTTCGACGGTGCCAAGCGCGGCGCGACCCTCGACGCACTGATTTACGCCATCACCCACGACGAGGGCATCGTCAAGGTCAGCGGCGAAGTGGGCAGCGGCAAGACCATGCTCTGCCGAATGTTACTCGAGAAACTGCCGCCGAACGTCGAAACGGTCTATCTCGCCAATCCGATGCTCTCGCGCGACGAAATCCTGCGCACGCTCGCTGAGGAACTGCGGATTCCGCTCGATGAAGTGCCCAGCCACCAATTGTTGCGCACTCTCCAGGAACGGTTGCTCGAAATCTATGGCGCGGGACGACAGGTGGTGGTCCTGATCGATGAGGCGCATGCCATGCCGCCCGAAGCGCTCGAAGAAATCCGTCTGCTATCGAATCTCGAATCCAATCGGCACAAACTGCTGCAGATCGTTCTGTTTGGCCAGCCGGAGCTCGATGCACGATTGGCGGAAAGCGCCATGCGTCAGCTCAATGACCGCATCACGCATCATTTCGTCCTCGAACCGCTGCCTCGCGACGATGTCGGGGTTTATTTGATGTTTCGTCTGCGCGCTGCCGGCTATCGCGGTCCCGATCTATTCACCCGACGCGCCATCCGTTCGATCAGCCAAGCCTCCGAGGGCTTGACTCGGCGAATCAACATTCTGGCCGACAAAGCTTTGTTGGCGGCGTTCTCCGAAGGCTGTCACCAGGTCGATTCGAAACAAGTCAAAGCGGCGATCAACGACAGCCCGTTCAAACGCTTGACTGGCGGCAAGTTCGATCGCAACTGGCGAATGGCGGGCGGACTGAGCGCACTTTGTCTGACCGCCGCCGCGGCTTATTTTGTCGGCAGTCAGAGCGCTCGTCAGCCAGCCGATCTACGCCTCGGCCAAACGGCGCCGGACGAACGCGTTGCAAATTCTCCGGCTGTGACCCGTGCGCCGGCCCCCGGGGAGCCATCGGCAGCGGCCTCGATCACTGCGCCAGGGGCATCGACCCCCGCTGCCCCGACATCTCCGATCAGCGCGTCAGCGGGGACAACGACCCACGCTGAAGGTGCCACCAAGATTTCGTTGCTCGCCAACCGAATCGCGACCACCGACGCCTGGTTGCAAACGGTCTCCGACGATCATTTCGTCATCCAGTTGCTTCTGGCCGACGCAGGCAATCAACGCCAGATCGCCGACTTTATCGCCGGTAATGACAAGCTGCTCGATACTTCGCAGATCCGCGTTTATCGAGCGGCAACACAAGGTCGTGACCGGCTAGGCGTGATTTACGGTGACTATGCCACTCGTCAACAAGCGGCCAACGAATTGAGCAAGCTGAGCGCTTTGCGTCTGTCAAGTCAACCGTACGTGCGGCCGGTCAGTCAACTGCGTTGAGATCGCATTTCAACGGTCTGATTTGTAATCTACATAAAGACTTTGATGTTCTAGGGTTAACCGCCGGTGACACTCGTTGCAGGACAAGTCATCCGGGAACTCTCCGTGCACTGCTGTCAACTTGTCTGGAGGGTAGACGTTATCTGGCTGGTCAGTCATTCGCCATTCCAACAGGAGAACACCATGGGCAGTCTCAGCACCGAATCTTTTGATGAGTTTCTCGATTCACTGAAACAGGCCGGCGTCGAAATCAGCAATGAAGCCGAATTACGGGAACGTCTGGCTGAAGCGCAACGCTGGCGTTTCGCTTTCGCGACCTTGGCGGCCAACGGGCGTCCTCTCGGAATCAGCTTTCAAAACAAGGGCTCTGGCCTGAAGAAAGCGGCATTGAAGAACGTCCTCAGTCGTTTCGAGCTTCCAGAACCCCTGCAAACGACTTTCGTGGCCAGTCTTCGTGCTGATCATTGATCATCAGGCTGGCAAGACACGCACCAATCCATCGTCTTGACTCTTGGATCATCACCAGTGTCGGGGTGGCCCAGCGCTTTGTTGTTTCTTTCGCCATCCCCTTTGAACATGCATTCTCGTCTCAACGTGTTTGCCGTCCGTTGTAGATTGAGTTTGGCTCAACGATAGAAACGGCTTGCGCGCCTGGCGCGGTCATCCATGATGGGTGCTTGGCGAATTCGCATGGTGTCCGCTGAACGATTGACAATATACGGCGATGCGTGTTCACCGCGTCGTCAGGTCGATCTGCACACAATCCACAACGGCGCAAATCTGGCGGCATATAAAAAAAGAAAAAAGCAAAAAAGCCGGATCGACTTGAAATATCGATCCGGCTTCATGGAATCTGGTAGGCGCGATTGGACTCGAACCAACGACCCCCACCATGTCAAGGTG
>JAVMKC010000111.1:0-11425 GCA_031732795.1 Accumulibacter sp.
CGGCGTTATCAACGTGAGACGATGATGTCATCAATGTAAAGTTAGCGCTTATGGGATGGCCAGGCGGAAGTGCAGACCGCTTGCGGTGTCTCGACGTTCGTCGGTTCAGGAGCGGGTCAGGTTTTCCGAAAGACAGATTACGGCTTCGGATGATTCCGCTTGACACCTGACGCCAGCAAGGGAAAAAACCGTTTCGCGGCGGACCAGGCGGACGGTACCAGTCCAGGGAGGATTCGCCGTCCGAGCCGCAAAAAATCTCCAATGCCGCAGCAGCGGCCATCATCCATTGCGTGTCGCTTTTATTTGAATTAACTTGACTTGAATAAGCGCGTGGAGAAACGGAATGGAAGCGTTCAGCTGGAATGAATGTTACGTCACCGGCCTGACCGCCATCGACGAACAGCATCGTCATCTGGTCGGTATTTTGAATGGCTTTGGCGAGTTGCTGATGCAGACGCACGAACCGACGAGCGACGAGCTGGAGACCATTTCCCAGCAACTGACCCACTATGCCCAGTATCACTTCCAGGAAGAAGAAAAATTGATGGTCGAGCACCAACTCGATCACCAAATGATCACGGCACATGTCGCCGATCATCAACGTTTCATCCAGCAAGTTCTCCGGCTGCCCAAGGGCCTGCTCGCCTCACCTGTCGAGGAGGCACGTCGATTGCTGAATTTCCTGTGTGACTGGCTGACCTATCACATTCTCGGCAGCGACCAGATCATGGCCCGGGCGATCGCCGCCCAAAAGTCTGGAACGCTTGACGCAAAGGCAGACCCCGCAAGAGTGACCAAGCCTTACGATCCGGCAGTCCAGATGTTGTTGAAAGCGCTGGACAGTCTGTTCAAGCAGATGTCGGAACGCAACATGATGCTTAACGAACTCAATCAAACGCTGGATGCGCGCGTTGAGGAACGAACACGCGAGTTGCTCGAGGCAAATCAACGTCTGGCGATGATTGCCATGACCGATAGTCTGACCGGCCTGCCAAACCGGCGGCAGGCGATGAACACTTTTCGCTTGGCTTGGAAAGAAGCGCTGACTCAGAACAAGCCCTTGTCCTGCATGATGATCGATGCCGACGGATTCAAGATCATCAACGACACTTATGGACATAACGCCGGAGACACAGTGCTCCGACAACTGGCTCATCGTCTGACCAGCGCGGTGCGCACCGATGATCATCTTTTCCGGCTTGGGGGCGACGAATTCATGCTGCTCTGCAACAACACCCCGTTGACCGGCGCATTGGTGCTGGCCGAAAAAATCCTGGTCAAGGTCCGCAACCTGCACGTCAAGGCCAACGGCGGCATCTGGCATGGTAGCGTCAGCATCGGCGTCGCCGTTGCCAGCCAATCGACGCATAAACTGGAGGAATTGCTCAAATTGGCCGACGAAAGCGTCTATCTCGCCAAGCGTCAGGGGCGCAATTGCGTGGCGACGGTTTGTTCCCAGCCGTGACAGGCGCTTGCCGCCGGTCGCTCACCAGCGGCGTCCGAAGAGGAAACTACGGCCGGGTTTTTGCCAGACAGTTACGGTAGCGTTCCTCGACGCGGCGCGCGAACCATTCGGTGGTCAGCTTGCGAGTGATTTTCGGGCTTTTCAGCTCGATCCGCGGGATCAGTTCGCGTGGTTGCTGTTCGCCTTGCGCGTCGGCCAGCGCGTAAAGCCGCTGATAGAGCGTGCTCTGCTCGAAGGACAAGGTCTTTTCCAGTTTCAGATCACGCAGGATCGCCGGCTCATCGAGATCCAGGCGTGGCCGGAGCGACAGGAGCGCCCGTAGCGTTTCGCTGCCTTGCGGAGCCACGGCGCCATCGACATAACGCAGCAGGTCGCCGTCCAGCGCCAGTTGCCGACCGCTGAGGCGGGAAACCGCTTGCTGAAATGCGGCGTTGCGGCTGCTGTAACGGCCGGCGTTGAAATCGGCAAAGCGATACAGCATCTTGCTGTAGCTGTTGCGGTAGTCGAGCAGGTTGGCGATGCCGAAATAGACTCCGCCACGGCGGGTGAACACCTCGTCGCGAAGGCTGCCCTGACGCGGGTACGGATACGGTTTCAGACGGACATGTTCTTCGGCGAAAGCCACGCTCACCTGCATCGGCCCGCCGGTACGCACCGGGTTGTAATCGCTCAACAAAACCTTGCCAAGCGGCAGTTCGGAAATCATGTCCTGATAGAGGATGTTGACTTCGTTTTCGGTGCGTAGCGCGTCGATGCGCGCCTTGTAACTGCGTCCGTCGGGCGATGATTTTTCGAGCGCCAGATCGAGCGCCAATTTGGGAATGCCGTAACGCTCGCGCCGTGTCTGGATTTCCCGCCAGACGATTTTCGACAGGCCAGCGACCTGCGGATTGCTCTGGAACGTCGATTCCTGCTCGATGATCGCAATCGTGGCGCAAACATTTTCCGGCAGCAGGCGGATCGGCAAGGTGACGAACGCGGCGTGGATGTCGGTGACCCAGGCGCTGCGATGGCTGACGTACGCGGGCAGCAGACGCTCGATCAGTTCGCGTCCGGCGCGTTCGCCGAGAACCGGCGCCGACGGGGTCGACGGCGGGGGGACGGGCGCTGGTACCGGCGCGACCGGCGGCACATACACCGGTGCTTGCGGCCGTGGCGCTTCCGGTACCGGTGCCGGGACGGGAACCGGCGCGGTCGGATGCGCCGGTCTGGGAGGCACGGGCCGCGACCCGGGTACCGGCCGTGACTCGTAAGTGCCATCGGTGGCGCAACCGGCCAAGGTCGTCAGCAAGGTCAGCAGACCCACCCGGAAAAACCGGCTCGTGTTCAAGCGATTCAACATCTTCATTCTCCCATCACCCGGCCTTCCCGCCGGCGGTCGGCGCCGCCGCGGTAACCATCCGCTGTCTTGTCGATCGCCTGCAGACCGCTGTTGAGATTGATTTCCCGGACCTGATGTCCGCGGTTTTTCAGAGCCTCGACAAATTCCGGTGCGAAACGGTTTTCTTCGAGCAGCGTCGGACCGTTCAGCGAGCCGAAATTGGCCAGATCGATCGCCTGCTGCGGCGTCATCCGCCAGTTGAACAACGCATAAAGCAGTTTGGTGGTGTAGTGGATGATCATCGCACCGCCGGGTGAACCGCCGCTGAGCAGCAATTCGTTGCTGTCGTCGTCGAAAACCAGCGTCGGGCTCATCGACGATCGCGGCCGTTTGCCCGGCGCCAGATGATTGGCCACCGGCCGGCCCTGGCCATCGACGGCGGTGAAAGAAAAATCGGTCAACTCGTTGTTCAACAGGAAGCCTTTGACCATCTGCCGGGCGCCGAAAGCATCCTCGATGGTGGTGGTCATCGCCAGTGCATTGCCGTACGGGTCGATGATGCTCAAATGCGAGGTACCGTATTCGGGCTGCTCGGGCATCGGCGCAAACGCCAACGGTTCGCCGGCGGGACTGCCGGCCGGCGCAATCCCCTGGCTGTGCGTGCCGATCAGGCGAGCGCGGGCGTCGAGATACGCCGGCGCGAGCAGCGACTGCCAATCGCCCGCCGGCGGCCTGACGAAATCGGGATCGGCGAGATACTGCGCGCGATCGGCGAATGCCAGTCGAGACGCTTCACTATAGTAATGCAGCCACAACGGGTCGGCGAAGGACAGCGTCGGCGCCGGCGTCCGTTCGAGCAGACCGAGAATCTGGGCCATTGCCAGCGCGCCGGAACCGGGTGGTGGAAAACCGCAAATCCGGTAACGACGTGGTGGCTGCGCAGCTTTCGGCGCATAGACACTGCACAGGGGTGCTCGCCGGATGGCCCGGTACGCCGCCAGATCGGCGCGGCTTAGCGTGCCGGGATTGTCAGGATGCTGCCGAACCTTGTCCACCATTGCCTGGGCGATGTCGCCTTCGTAAAAAGCGCGCACGCCCTCGTCGGCCAGATGGCGCAGGAGGGCTGCCAGTTCGGGGTTGCGCAAACGGCTGCCGACCGGCAACGGCCGGCCGTCGCGGTCATGAAAGTACGCTTTGGCCACTGGGTCTCGACTCAGATGCGGGTCGGCGGCCAGCAGGGTATGCAGGCGATGGCCGACCGGAAAACCGTCTTCGGCCAGACGGATCGCCGGCGCGAACAGTCGTGCCCACGGCAGCCGTCCATAATCGCCGTGGGCCATTTCCAGCAACCGCAGCGTTCCCGGAACGCCGACCGCGCGACCGCCGGCCACCGCTTCGGCGAAAGCCATCGGCGTACCATCGGGTTTGCTGAACAAATTTTCGTCGGCCGCCGACGGCGCGGTTTCCCGTCCGTCGTAAGCAACCGTCCGCTGTCCGTCGTAATGCAACAGGAACGCGCCGCCGCCGATGCCGCTCGACTGCGGTTCGACCAGGGTCAACACCAGTTGCACCGCCACCGCGGCGTCGACCGCCGATCCACCGGCCTGCAGCATTTCGACCCCGGCGGCGCTGGCCAGCGGATGAGCGGTGGCAACGGCGAATCTGCGGCCGTGCCAGCCGGCCTGCGCGCTCAAACCCGAGGAACCTTCCGGCTGGCGCAGGTCGGTAATGGACGCCGCCGCCGGAGATGACGATCGCGGCACACTGCCACACGAGACGACCGTCAGAGCGGCAAACAACGTCAAGAAAAACCGTTTCATCACCATCCGACTCCGCTCGGCGAGCACCTCCTGCAAGGCAATGATCCGGCGCGTGAGAGGCGTCGACTTTCTCGAGATGTTTCGCCCGGTTCCGGGTGGAAAATGCCACATGGTTCGTCCTCGCAGTGTCCAGCCGGCCACCGCACGGTGGGCAACGACCACGGCGCCTTTGTCTCATTCCACGTCAGACACGTCAACTGCGCGGGCACCGCGAAAGGATTGTGCCGATTTGTTCATTAGTATATTCTGATGCACATGTCGAACTGGCGTGTGCCTCTCTCCGCGTGGCTGGGTTTCGTCGGCGCTCTGAGCGTCCCGGCGGGGCCGGTTTTCGCCGAGCCCTTGCCCGAACAGACGGTGCAGGCCACCGCGGTCGGGCAGATCTTCACCGCCGATGCGCTGGTCGAAGCCGTCCGCCAAGCCACCGTCGCTGCGCAAGTCACCGGGCGGATCGTCGAGGTGAAGGTCGATGCCGGCCAGCGCGTGCAGGACGGCGCGATGGTGATGCGCATCGACGCCCGCGATGCCGCTGCCGCTGCCGCCGCGGCGTCAGCGCAGTTCGCCAACTCGCGGGCCAGCTATCAGCGGCAACGCCGTCTGCACCTTCAGGGCTTCATCAGTCAGGCGGCGCTCGACAAGGCGCAGGCCGATCTCGATACCGCTGACGCAGCCTACCGTCAGGCGCAAGTCACCGTCGGGCACGCCACGGTGCGTTCGCCGTTGACCGGTGTCGTCGCGCAGCGGCTCGGCGAACTGGGCGAAATGGCCAGCCCCGGCAAGCCGCTGTTGCTGATTTACGACCCTGCTGAACTGCGCGTCACCGCCAGCGTGCCGCAGCATCGTCTGACGCAACTGCGTGCATCGCGGCAGGCACGGGTCGAGTTTCCGGAACTCGGCAAAACGGTCGATGCCACCGCGATCAGCGTGTTGCCGATCGCCGATGCGGCGACGCACGTGTCACCGGTACGCATCGGCTTGCCGTCCGGGATCGCCGGGCTGTTGCCGGGAATGCACGCCCGGGTACATTTTCTGCTCGGTCGATCCGGCAAGCTCGCCGTGCCGCGGAGCGCGATCGTCCACCGTGGTGAGGTTGCCGCGGTCTATGTGCGCAACGCGCAAGGTCTGCCGGTCCTGCGTCAGTTACGTCTCGGCGAGCCGCTCGACGACGGAACGGTCGAAGTGCTGGCCGGTCTGCGCGCCGGCGAGCGGCTGATCCTCGATCCGATCCGGGCGGCCATCGAAAGCAAAGCCAGCCCCTCGTCGGCTCAGTGAGAGATGGTGACGCAATGCTTACGAGCAGACCGGGACGCCAGGCGCGAGCGAGCAAACGATGAGGCCTATCACAGCGAGGAGTGGGCGAATGAGCAACGCCGCAGATGGGCCGCGCTGTAGATTTATTCACCACTTCTGAGCCATGGGAATTTCCGGCCGCATTGCCCGCTGGTTCGCCGATTCGCAGCTCACCCCGCTGCTGGCGCTGGTTGCGCTGCTGTTCGGACTTTTTGCCACCCTGATCACGCCGCGCGAAGAGGAACCGCAGATCGACGTGACGATGGCCGATGTGCTGATCCCTTTTCCCGGTGCGACGGTGCGCGACGTCGAAAATCTGGTGGCGACGCCGGCCGAACAGGTGTTGTCACGAATGTCCGGTGTCGAGCATGTCTATTCGCTGTCGCGGCCCGGGCTGGCGGTGGTCACCGTCCAGTTCGCCGTCGGCGTCAAATACAACGATGCCGTCGTCCGGCTTTACGACACCGTTCAGTCGAACCGCGACTGGCTGCCGCCGAATCTCGGCGTGCTCGAACCGACGATCAAGCCGAAAGGCATCGACGACGTGCCGATCGTCTCACTGACCTTGTCGACCAGCGATCCGCAGCGCTCGGCGTACGATCTGCAGCAGGTGGCGCGCGCCGTCGAAGTCGAGTTGAAACGCATCAAGGGCACCCGAGACGTGTCTACTCTCGGCGGGCCGGCGCATGCCGTACGGGTGTTGATCGACCCTGAACGGCTCAACGCGCATGGGTTGACCGCCCCGGATCTGGTCGGCGCCTTGCGCGCCGGCAATGGCCGGCAACCGTCGGGCCGTCTCGTTGCCGACAACCGCGAAGTGCTGGTCGAAACCGGCGCCTTCCTCGAATCCACGGCCGATGTCGAGAAATTGCTGATCGCCGTGCGCGGCAACGCCGGCGCTCGTCAGCCGGTATTCGTCGGCGACGTGGCCCGCGTCGAGGAGGGGCCGGACCAACCGACACGCTACGTCTGGCTCGGCACCCGCGAGGGCGTGTCGCCGGCGGTGACGGTACAGATTTCCAAGAAACCCGGTGTCAATGCCGCCGATGTCGCCGGCGCGGTGATCGCCCGCGTCAATGCGCTGCGCGGCACCTTGATTCCGGAAGGCGTCGAGCTCACCGTGACCCGCAACTACGGGGAAACGGCGACCGACAAGGCGCAAAAACTGATTGGCAAGCTCATTTTCGCCACTGCTTTCGTGGTCCTGCTGGTGTTTTTCACCCTCGGCCGCCGCGAGGCGCTGATCGTCGGCGTCGCCGTCAGCCTGACCTTGTCGGCGACGCTGTTCGCCTCGTGGGCCTGGGGATTTACCCTCAACCGCGTCTCGCTGTTCGCGCTGATCTTCTCGATCGGCATCCTGGTCGATGACGCCATCGTCGTCGTCGAGAACATCCACCGCTGGCAAGCGCTGCATCCCGGCAAAGCGCTTCTCGAGATCATCCCCGGAGCGGTCGATGAAGTCGGCGGCCCGACGATCCTGGCGACGTTCACGGTGATCGCCGCGTTGCTGCCGATGGCTTTCGTCAGCGGCCTGATGGGCCCGTACATGAGCCCGATTCCGATCAACGCCTCGTTGGGGATGTTCATTTCGCTGGCCGTGGCCTTCGTCGTCACTCCCTGGCTGTCGGGGAGACTGCTGGCAACGCCGACAGCCGCGCATTCGTCGGCAGCGAGCGACAGGCTCGACCGCTTTTTCCGGCGCCTGCTGGTGCCGTTTCTCGATTCGCGAACCGGCACGGCGGCGCGGCGTCTGTTGTGGATCGGCGTGTTGCTGTTGATCGCCGGTTCGCTGGCACTGGCCGCCGTCCGGCTGGTGGTGCTCAAGATGCTGCCTTTCGACAACAAGAGCGAATTCCAGGTCGTCCTCGACATGCCGGCCGGCACCCCGCTCGAAGAAACCGCCCGCGTGCTGCGCGAAATCGGCGACCAAGTGCTGAAAGTGCCGGAAGTGAGCAACTATCAGGCGTACGCCGGCACCGCCAGCCCGATCAACTTCAACGGTCTGGTCCGTCAGTATTACCTGCGCGCCGCGCCGGAACTCGGCGACCTGCAGGTGAATCTGGTCGACCGGCAGCACCGTTCGCGGCAAAGCCACCAGATCGCCAGCGCCTTGCGCAGCGACATCGAAGCCATCGGCCGCCGTGCCGGCGGCAATGCCAAGGTCGTCGAAGTGCCGCCCGGCCCGCCGGTGCTGTCTCCGATCGTCGTCGAGGTTTACGGTCCCGACTATCGCGGACAGATCGCCGTTGCCAAGACGGTTCGCCAGGCATTGACAGCGACGGCCGATCTGGTCGGCATCGACGACTCGGTCACCGCCGACGGCAGCAAGACCGTGCTGCACGTGCTGCAGAGCAAAGCGGCGCTGCTCGGCGTCACACAGCGCGAGATCGTCGATACCGTTCGCGTGGCGATGAACGGCGAAGACGCGACGCCGATACACAACACCGGCGCCAAGTTCGAGGTTCCGGTTCGCGTCGTCCTGCCCGCCGAACGGCTTGGTTCGCTCGACGCCGTGCTGAAGCTGCGTGTCCGTTCGACCGACGGTCGTTTGGTGCCGGTCTCCGAACTGGTCGAAGTGCGCCAGGAGCCGCGCGAAAAAGAGGTTTACCACAAGGACCTGCTACCGGTGGTCTATGTCGTCGCCGACATGGGCGGGACGCTCGATTCGCCGCTATATGGCCTGTTCGCCGCTCGCGGCGCGATCGCCGATCGGCCGCTGACCGGTATCGCGCATGCCGGCGGCACACTGGAGGAACGTTTCATCAGCCAGCCCTCGGCGGCGGACGCCGGTTACAGCCTGAAGTGGGACGGCGAATGGCAGATCACTTACGAAACCTTCCGCGACATGGGCATCGCCTACGCGGTCGGCCTGATCCTGATCTACCTGCTGGTCGTCGCCCATTTCAAGAGTTATCTGCTGCCGCTGATCATCATGGCGCCGATCCCGCTGACCATCATCGGCGTGATGCCGGGACACGCGCTGCTCGGCAGCCAATACACCGCCACCTCGATGATCGGCATGATCGCCCTGGCCGGCATCATCGTCCGCAATTCGATTCTGCTGGTCGACTTCATCCGTCAGCAATACGCCCAGGGTCTGCCGTTGTCGGAAGCGATCATCCAATCGGCCGCCGTGCGCGCCAAACCGATCGCCCTGACTGCCCTGGCGGCGATGCTCGGCGCGCTGTTCATCGTCGATGACCCGATTTTCAACGGCTTGGCGATCAGCTTGCTGTTCGGCATTTTCGTATCCACCGTGCTGACACTGGTGGTAATTCCGGTGTTGTATTACGCCGCATTCAGAAAGGAGTCGCAGAGATGACCACCGACCGCGCCGTCCGTATCATGGCGGGCAGCTTCATCCTCATTTCATTGGCGCTGGGCGTCGACGGCAGCCCGCTGTTCGTTTCCAAATACTTCCTGTGGTTCACCGCCTTCGTCGGGGCCAATCTTTTCCAGAGCGGCTTCACCTGCTTCTGTCCGGCCGAGAACATCATGGTCAAGTTGGGGATGAAACGTTTGACCTCCTGACGGCTCATCGAACCGCTTTCGCTCGCGGCCAGGTGCCGTGAGCAAGGTCGTCAGGCAACTTTCAATTGCGGGAAAAAGGTGGCGACGATACCGTCCCGTTCGAGCCGCATCTGCTGGCACAGTGTCTCGAGCATGCTGTCGTCGATCTGCAACCGCGATAGCGCGGCCTCACTCGGTCCGGCGGCTTGCGGATTGTCCAACGAAATAGCCAAGGCACTGGAAACGCTGAGAATCGCTGCTTCAAGAGGATGATTCACCGCGTTTTCCGGAGTCAGCTGACAGGCAATCGGTTCCTGGAAGGAACTCGGCAAATCCCAGGCAACGACTAATACGGCGCCGATTTCCGCAAAATCGGTGCCGATCACTTCTCTTTCCACTTCAGCCAACGGACGGCCCGTGTGATGACTTTCGTGCCGGGCTTTGATCGACTGTCCCGGTAGTGCGGCATACATCACCAGATGACCGATATCGGCCAACAAACCTTCGATGAACAGGCGCTCGGCGTCGATGAAACGCTGGCTTTTGGCCAACGTCCGGGCGGCGATGGCCGTGGCGACGCTTTGCAGCCAGAAATCCTGCATTGGAATGACGTTGAACTGGACATTGGCGAATGCCGAACCGATCGCCCAAGCCAGAACCAGATCGTGTGCCTGTTGCATGCCAAGGACGTTGACCGCGCGATAGACGGTATCCACCCGACGACTGAAACCATAGAACGGCGAATTCACCACCCGCAGCAAGCGAGCAGTCATCGCCGGATCAACGGAAATGGCTTCGGTCAACTCCATCAGGCCGCTATCTGGATCGTCGAGCACGCGCTTGACGCGCAGGTAAGCTTCCGGCAACGAGGCCAGACGGCTGATCGAGGCAACAAGGTCGGCAGCAGTGGACACAAGTATTCTCCAAAGCGCGAAAGCAGTCGGTGGATGGCAAAATGCGCCGCCCGCTGGCCAAGCTTGACGAAAGCCTGCCCGGCAAGATCGGACCAGCCCAACAGACGCCGGGGCACGACAACCCATCTGTCAGTCCATGTCCAACCCTGTCAACATCTACGGCAAAATCGAGAAAGTCGGCGAACTGTCTTTACATGCATATTAGGACATTGCACAAAACCATTCCTGATCAATGTCAACCCCGATCATAGAGCGGTGTCTCCGAAAAATCGGACAGTGTGACAAGTGATAGCCTTGCCCGACCGAGGGCCACGATGCGGCCATGAAATGGAGCAGGAGCATGACGAGAAGAAAGCGGCGGCATCCAACTCTGGATTCGCCTCGTCAAACCAGACGCTCAGATTTCCGCGATTGACCCGCGCGTGGTTGTATTCCGCCCAATTCCGTATCCGGTAGCGATATTCCGCATGATCGAATTTCACCTGCACATCGCTGGCATAGGGTGTCGTTGAAAAGGATAGAAAACCTTGCGTCGAACGGCTTCACCTGCGGGGTCTTTTTGCGCGTACGCCGGGTTTTTGCTGGTCTTGTAGTTGCTGTTGCAGTGATGGCAATTGATGCCATCCGTTCCGCACTTTTGGTCTATCGCGTACGAGGCGTTAAACCCATTGAAACAGCATTGAAGCAGGTTGCGGGGGATCGTGCTTTTGAACAAACACGTCTTGAAGCCGAGAACGCTACCGCATCTGCGGCAACGAAAGGAATCTTGGCACGGACAAGCGCATTCATAGAGAAAACGGCAAAGGTCGCGGACAATCTCGACAAAATCAGAAAGGCCGGAGAAGGCGCTTATTCACTAGTCGCCCGTGTTGAACCGGTATTTACCGTGGGTGAATGCGCTACCAAACAATGGGTAAAAATGTGGGTAGCGATACGATTTAAATCTAACCCGATGATTAATAATGGGTTTAGCATATGTTTCTGGCGGGACAGTAGATATAGCAGCACCAACTTGCTCAGGTACTGAGCCTTCCAATACTGACCCCGGTCGGGCATAAGCGCTAACTTTACATTGATGACATCATCGTCTCACGTTGATAACGCC
>JAVMKC010000112.1:0-11385 GCA_031732795.1 Accumulibacter sp.
TCGCCTCCAGCCGCGAAAAAATCAGCCCTGCAGGGTGAGTTTTGCAAGAGGCTCAATTAAAATAATAATATATGTTTTTGGCAAAAATTTCATCGTGACAAATGTAAAATTTGTCGACAGATTCTGGACGTGTGAGGGTGTTTGGGGTATACGAATATCAAGGGTGTGGTGAAGGGTGGCAACTCGATGCACGCGAGTAGCCCCACCGTTGCAATTCATCGTCGGGTGACCATGGCGCATAGGCTGGGTTTCATTCGCCAGTGAATTCAACCAGTGTTGCCTTGCTGGCGTTTGCGTGTGGGACAGGAATGTTGAAAGTCCAACTGTAGAGCGGCTGAAGTTGGTCGACCATAGGCTTGAGAGTGCCGATCTCGGCGCCTTTTTCGTCGAAAATTTTGAGTGTGGCTTCCACGTGTTTGAGTACGCGTGAAGCCGTATTGTCGACAGTGCCTTGAGCGATCAGTTGGCCGTTGGCGTCGCGGATAATCTTCAGTTCACGTAGCGTCAGTTCGGCGATCGTTTTCTTGGCGCTGGGTGCCGGGGCTGCTGGGGCTGCTGAGGCGGTTGGTTTGGCGGTCTCGCCACCGGATGGTGGAGCGGAGGACTCGCGGTTGCAAGCGCTGGCGACGGCGAGCAAGGTGGCGAGCAGCAGCAGGCGACCTGAGGGGGTGACAAGGGTGTTCATCGATTGATCTCCAGAAAATGTTGTGGAAAGCCGGGGAAAGAAGGTCGAACGGGTTGAAGGCCAGGATTGTATCCGCTTGTTTGCCGGCTTCGTCACCCGAACCCGGTGATACGGTGTCTTCCCGGCTATCATCTGCTTTTTCCTACTATAGAGGATCATCGACATGAACGAGCTTGCACGAGCGCGGCCTTACCGGCTGCTTGGTCTTTATGATTCGCCCTTTGTTCGCCGGGTGGCGATCACGATGACTCTTTACCGGATTCCCTTTGAGCATCTTTCGCTATCGGTTTTCCGGGATATGGAGGCGATGCGGCCGATCAATCCCTTGTTCAAGGTGCCGCTATTGACCTTGCCCGATGGCGAAACTCTTTACGAGAGCGCTTACCTGCTCGATCACCTCGACGAATTGGCCAGCGAACGCGGTATGTCGCCGTTGATTCCGTGTCATGGTGCCGAACGGCGGGCTGTGCAACAGGCGGCGGCTTTGGCGATCATCGCCACCGAAAAAGCGGTGGCTCTCGAATATGAGCGTAAACGACCTGCCGATTTGCAATGGGCGGCGTGGAGCGATCGATTACGCGCTCAGATGCGCCAGGCTTTCGGTATTTTGGAGGAACGGTTGTCCGGGGAGTTTCTGATTGGCGGTCGCTTGACTCAGGCCGATGTGAGCACGGCAGTCGGCATCGGTTTCGTCCGCCATGTTTTGCCGCACGAATGGCCGGATGGCCAATTTCCTGCACTCGAACGCTTGTCGGGCCGGCTGGAGGCCAGCGAAGCGTTTCGGGCGGTACCGATTGACGGATGAGTTGACTGTTGCGGTCATGGTGGATATCTTTTCCTGTATCCGGTGTTGATACAATGAACGGTTTCGTGATTTTTCGTGATTTCTCGAGGGCAAAATCCAATAATCAGGACGTCAACCGGTAAACGTGATGAGCGTTCTTTGGTCAGATCGTTGCCATTGGGCCGGCTAATGGTCTGAAAACAATGTCCCTAAGAAAAATGTTGCATGGTATTTGTATTTTTTTCGCCCTTTGTTACACTGTCCGTGCGGACTCGAAATAGAGCCGTTCGACTTTTCCACTCACTCAACCATCAGGAGCTATTCATGGCCGCCAGAAGAAGAAGGAAGTCGCGCAAATAATCGCGACTGACAGGGGTGCCTGTCAAACAGACGGAAAGCAGACCACGGTCTGCTTTCTGCGCTTATGGGGAGAACACTTGCCGTTTCGTGCGGGGCGCAGCGCATGTTCCAGCCGCTAAGCAAGACGGTCTTTTCCCCGGTCGATCAATCCACTTGGCTGTCACCGATGTCCTCTGCCTCCCGGACTTTTGAACCGCAGGACTTCCTCCGATTTTTTCTGGGGGGATCGGCGTTGACGATGCTCCTGCTGATCATTGCGCAGGAGGCTTTGGGGGCTGCGACCACTTGGCTGGTGATCGAAATCGCCCGCGATATCACCGAGGAGCACGTTTCGGCGGACGGCTTCATCGCCATCGTCGTCACGCAGACGGTGTCGTATCTGGCCGGAGCGATCAGTTGGATTTACGCTGAACGCGCGGGTTTCATGGCTTTTGCGCGTTACATGGTGCATTTCTCCCGCAGCAACCGTTTTCAGACCGCCTTGCTGGCCGATAGTGGCGCGCGCGAGCGGGTCGAGCCTTTTCTGACCAGTGAAACGTTCGATATCTGTTTCGATCTGGTCTACAACCTGCAGTTTTATCTGCGACTGTTTTTTCAGTTGCTGCTCAATTCGTTGGTGCTCGGCATCCAGATCGACACCGGGCTACCGCTGTCGTTCGCCGCGGTGTTCGTGGTCCTGATGACTCTGCAGTGGCGTTTGCGCAAGCCCTTGGCCGCCGCTTTTCTGACCAATCAGCGGATGACCAACCGCATGCGGGCGCGCACCTACAATGCTTGGGACAACATTCTGACCGGCAACCGCTACAATTTTGTCCGTTGGTACCGCGATTTCCACTGCCGATTGCGTGATGCGCTGACCGCCCAGATCCGCGCGATTTTGGCACGCGAGGGCTGGAGTGCGGTCAGCGGAGTGATTGCCCTGGTGATGGTCTTGTCGACTACCGCCTGGGTGGCGGTTCAGGATGCCGGCGATACTGCGTTGCTGATCGCTCTGGCGGCGACATTGCCGCGGCAGATCGAAATGACCCTCGACATGCATCAGTTGACGTCCGGTTTGACCGATATGATTGCCGTCTGGTCACGGATCAAGGGGGTTTGTGAACACATTTATCCGTCACCCGATCCTGATTTCGTCGAGCGTATCGACTTCGGCAATCTGTATCTCAAGGATCGGGATCAGCAGATCACTTGCCGGACGTTGGCTGATGCCATGCATTACGTGCTGGCGCAGCCGACAGGTTTGGTCGCCTTGCGCGGTGGCAACGGCAGCGGCAAATCGACGCTTCTTTCCGCGCTGAAATGTCATTTGCGTGGTCGCGCATTCTATTGGCCGACGCACGATCGATTGTGCTTTGATTTCAACGCTGTTTCTTCGAATACGGATGGAGCGTCCGCCCGCCCGGTGGCCGAAGACGAGGAGGAGGATCCGCTGACAGAAGCGGAAGACGCGACCGAGATCAGTGCCGCCGAGGAGTCCGAACAGAAGAAGGGATATTCTTCGGGTGAACGACAGATCCAGGTCTTGCGCGAGATCGTCGCCAACACCGATTACCCGTTGTACCTGCTCGACGAGTGGGATGCCAATCTCGATCCCGCCAACCGTCTCATCGCCAGTGCATTGGTCGATCAATTGGCGCAGCGGGCCCGGGTGCTGGAAATTTCCCATCGTGACCGTCGACAGACCGTGGATGGGCACTGACTGATCGGTCGCTATCCACAATCTTTTGACGGTATCGGAGATCTGCTGACAAAGTCCTGGGCCGGCAATGGGTGGTGATGTGAAGATTCAATGGCCCAGCCGACCATCCTGGATCGGTGCAGCTTGGCCGATCAACACGCCCAGCCGCCGCACGGCGTCGTCGATTGTCGGGGTGAATGGGTTGCCGCAGTTGAGTCGCAAGCAGTTGCGATACATGCCGCTGGCAGAAAACAATTCTCCCGGAACGTAGGCTAGGCCGGCAGCGATGGCACGGTCGTACAGTGCGCTGGTATCGATTCCTTCCGGCAGTTCGACCCACAGCACCAAGCCACCTTGCGGAGCGGTCATCCGCGTCGCGGTAGGAAAATATCGGGCCACCGCGGCACGCATGGCATCGACCTGTCGTTGATGCTGGCGGCGCAAAGTGCGCATATGGCGGTCGTAGGCGCCGGATTCCAGATACTCAGCCAGCACTTGTTGGGTTACGGCGTTGGTCGGCCCGCTGGTGATCGTTTTCTGCAGAGCGACCTGGGCACGAAATCGTCCGGCGGCGACGAAACCGATGCCCAGCGCCGGCGACAAACATTTCGAGTATGACGCACAGAGCATCACGTTGCCGGTTCTGTCGAACGCCTTGATCGGCCATGGCCGCTCGTCGCCGAAATAAAGGTCGCCGAAAATATCGTCTTCGATCACCACCACGCCGCGTTCGGCGGTCAGTTTCGCCAGGCGCCGCTTATTTTCTTCGGGCATGATGCTGCCGAGCGGGTTGCTGGCATTCGGTACCAGCAGGCAGGCCGTTACCCGGCCGTCTCGGGTGGCCAGATCGAGGGCTTCGATCGACAGGCCGTTGCGCGGGTCGGTAGGGATTTCGAGCGCTTTGAGTCCGGCCGTTTCCAACAGTTGCAGCATCAGATAATACGCCGGCGATTCGACGGCTACCGTGTCACCGGGTCGGGTGACCGCACGCACGCAAAGCGCCAGCGCCTCGGTGCAGGAATTGGTGATCACCAATTCGGTCGCGGACAGCGGACCCGGCCAGCCGACGGTGCGCAATACCAGTTGACGAATCAGCGCCGGATTGTATTCCTGGATATGCGTGCCCGTTTCGAGCAGACGAGGATGGCGCCGAACGACACTGCCATAAAGCCGCTGCAACGTTGCCAGAGGAAGCAGCGATGGGGCGGAGTGCGCGTAGGTCAGTGGTGCGACACCCGGTTGGCGCCCGCTCTGCAGAACCCGCATCACGCGCTGACTGACATCGACCGGTACCGGTTCCTCCGGGGTGCTGCGCGTGTTCGGCTGCGCGCGTCGGGAGGGGGTGTGACGAACAAAGTAGCCCGATTGCGGGCGGGCTTCGATCAGACCGCGGTCTTCGAGTTGTCGTAAAGCCTGCAGAACGGTGGAGATCGACAGGTGCCGCTCGCTCGCCAGACGGCGCACCGACGGCAAACGTTCGCCGGGATGCAGATCTCCGGCGTCGATCAGTCGGTGTAAATCCTCGGCGAGTTTGACGTAAAGAAGGGGAGGGGGGCTCACGGTATCCTCTTCGTCCAAGGGGTACAGTTGGTTTTGAGATGGATCAATACAGTTGAGAAAGTCGAGAATTGTATTGGTCACAATTTTTCCGGGTTGTCACTGTATCTCATCCTGACGAGCAACTACACTGATTCATATCCACTTGCATCGAAAAAAAGGAACGGCCATGAATCTCGATCTCCATAGTTGCGAACTGTTGCTCGTCGACAATGTGCCGATCCGTTTGTCGTCCGCCAAAGGCGTTTGTGTGCGCTGCACCGCTGGCACGGTCTGGTTGACCGTCGCAGGCGAAGCGGGCGATATCTTCCTTCGGGCCGGTGAGAGCTATTGGCTGCGGGGTAATGGCTTGGCGCTTCTCGAGGGTTTGGTCGACGGCAGCCGAGTCCATCTCAAAAAAATGCCCTCGCCTTGGCGGGCGGTCGTCGGCAGGCTACTCCGCTGGCGGCGTATGGCCTTGCCATCCTCGCTACGTGGTGTCTGTCCTCGGCCAACGGCGGCCTGAGTCGCGCCAAAAACCGTCGTCGCCCGGATCCGGCCTTGATCATCGACCGCGGCAGGTCCATACTTCGGGGTGTTGACCACTGCGATTGGCGACCTTGCAATGACGGTGCAGGACCAGATCGTTTTACTAGAGCGGGCCACACACGCGCTTCGTGGACATGGCTTGGTGGTCACCGTTCGGGAACGGGAAGACACTTTGCCGCCTCGTCGCCCGTGTACTTGGCTGCGGGTGAGCAAGGATGTCTGCCGTATCGATTACGCCGCCGAGGTGAAGCGTCGGCTCAAGCGCGATAGGGTCGGCGCGGTGGTCAAGCAGCTACGCTACCCTGGTAACGCCGACGACCCGTTGCCGCTGCTGATCACCGACTATGTCAGCCCCTCGCTGGCGCGGCGGCTGCGGGAACACCATCAGCACTTTGCCGACGCCGTCGGCAATGTGTATCTCGAAGGCCACGGGCTGTTCATCTACGTCTCCGGTCGCAAACCGGTCGACGAAAAGAAGCGTGCCTTGCCGACCGGCAAAGGGTACGCTCTGGTACGCTCGAAAGTGCTGTTCGCCTTGATCTGTGATCCAGCGTTGATCGCCGAACCGGTGCGCAAGATCGCTGCCGCCGCGGATGTGCCGTCTGGCAGCCTGTCAGCGGTGCTGGCAGACTTCAAGGAGCAGGGCTACGTGTCGATTCGCGATAAGCGGCGGCGTTTGAATGGCAGCCTGCGCTTGCTCGACGATTGGGCGCAGGGGTACGCACTGAGCCTGCGTGGCAAGACCTTGGTCGAACGCTATCTGGCGCCGACCTTTGAGGCGTGGCAGGAATGGCCTCTGCAAGCGGGTTTGCGTTGGGGAGGCGAAGCGGCGGCGGCGCGGCTGGGCTGCCACCCGCAGCCGGCTTTGTTGACGCTCTATGGCGAAGAATTGCCTTCACGATTACTCAGCCGTCAGCGCTTGTCTCCCGCCGGGCCGGTGGCCTACGAGCAATTGGTCGAATTGCGGCGGCCTTTCTGGGGCAAGTCCTTGTCGGTGACTGGGCCGCTCGACACGGTGTCGTCGGTGTTGATCTACGCGGATTTGTTGGCTACCGGCAACCCGCGTTGCTTCGATGCCGCGCAAATGATCTATCGCACGCGCCTGGAGCGGTTTTTTCCGGGTTCTTGAGCCCCTCACGTGGCGTCCGGCGGTAGGGCAGCCGTCACGTTTTCGTTCGATTCCGCGACGCATGCGTCGCGCCGACTCCGGAAAGAATGACCACGGTGATCGCCAGCCAGGTGCCGCTGTCGTGCGCTTCGTTCCACAGCCAGATCCCGAACAGGCTGGAAAAAACGACCGTGCTGTAGGCCAGCGATGCGGCGAGCAGGGTGTGTCGGCCGGCGTAGGCATGGGTCATCGCCAGTTGCGCGGTGGTGGCGAAAAAACCGACGCCGAGCAATAAACATACGCTACGCGTTTCCAGCGGGTGGATTGTCGCTCCGAGCAGCCAGAGTCCGGCGCAAACCGACGACACCAGGGAAAAATAGAACACCGTTCGGCTCTCGGGTTCTCCGCGTGCCCCCAGTTCCCGGACGCTGTAATAGGCCATGCCGGCCAGAATTCCGGAAGCCAGACCGATCAAGCCGTCGACGAGTTGATCGGCGGACAGTGTCGGCCGGAGCAGCAGGCCGACGCCGAGCAATCCCAGCAACAGCGATACGATCATGCCCTTGGTCAAGCGCAGGCCGGCGAGAGCCAGAAAAATGGCCAGGAATATCGCCGAGGTGTAGTTGAGTGTCACAGCAGTGGCCAGCGGCAGGCGGGTGATCGCCCAGAAATAGGCGAACAACGCCAGAAAGCCTAGAAATCCGCGGGTGATTTGCCAACGCCAATACACCGTCCGCAACGGGACGCCGCGCAAGCGAACCAGCATTCCCATCAGCCCCAGTGACAGAATGCTGCGATAAGCGACGATTTCGGCCGTTGAATGCGTACTGGCAACCAGTTTGACGCAAACGCCCATGCAGGCGAACAGCAAACTGGCCAGTAGCATCCACAGGGCGTGTTTCATCGAACGAAATCAGAAACCAAGACGAGACGATTCTACTGGCAAGTGAGCGCTTGCCGTGCCAATCGGCGGGAAGGGTGCGGCAAAACTACGACTCGATTTCGGCCACGTCCTTCTTCGGCTGCCACAAGGTGACCCGGTTGCGACCGTTTTTCTTGGAGTCGTACAAGGCGTCGTCTGCTTGTTCGATCAGTTGCTCGATGTTCGGAGCTCCGTCGGTGATCGACGCCAAACCGAAACTCGAGGTGATGGTGCCGACGTCAGTGGTGCGGATGGACGGACCAGCCGTGCTTTCGATGGTCGTGCGCATCCGCTCTGCAACTGCCAAGCCTTGTTCGATGGTGGTGTCGGTGAGGACGAGACAGAACTCTTCCCCGCCGTAACGGCAGAGGATGTCGCCACCGCGACTTTGACTTTCGATGGCCCGGACGACAGCGCGAATCACCTGGTCGCCGACGGCGTGGCCGTAGAGATCGTTGAAGCGTTTGAAATGATCGATGTCGGTCATGATGCAACACAGATGGCCGTTGCTACGTAGCGCTTGGCTGTAGATGTCGGTCATCTTGTCGAAAAAAGCCCGGCGGTTGTAACAGCCGGTCAGCGGGTCGCGCGAGGCCAGCAAGAGTAGTTTGTCGTTTTGCGCCTTGATCAGCGAACGCGATTCCTCGATTTCGGCGAGGGCGACCCGAAGTTCGCGGTTGGCGCGTTCGAGTTCCGTCAAATCCTGAAAAGTCACCAGGCAGCCGCGGGTGTTACCGTTGTCGTCCATCACCGGTGCGCTGCCGACGGCCAGTTCCATGGAGGCTCCGCCTTGAATCGGCAAAGTCATCCGCAGATCGTTGACTGTCATCTGCTCGTTCAAGGTGCGTTCCCAAGGCAGATTGGCGCGTTCGATATCGGCGATCGCCGCCTGTAGCCAGGGTAATTCGGCCACTTTGGCGCCGATCAATGTTTCGATCGGATGGCCGTAAAGGGTTCCAAAGGCCTTATTGACAAAGACGATCTGTCGTTCCTTGTCCAGAACCAGTAGACCTTCGGCGAAGCTGTCGAAGGCGCGACTGACGCGTTCGGGTACGGCATTTGATGGGTCGAGATAATGCATCGCGCGACGCAAATATGCGTAATAAATCGGGAAGCCGCCGATGCTGATCACCGCGATCATCATTGTCACCGGCTGCGACAGCCATTCGAGCAGCGTCTTCGGTTTCTTGGGCGAGAAGCTGATCTCGATGTCGCCCCAGTGGCCTTTTTCCCCCATCAGCGGAATGCGGATGTTGTTGTCGGTGGAAAAACCGGTTTCCGGAGGAATCCAGTGCTGTGCGTGTTCTCCCCGATGGGCGAGCAGCACGCCATTGCTTTGTCGGATGGCGATCGACAACACTTCGGGATTTTGCAGCACTACGCGTTGCAAGGTTTTTCCCAGGCTCCGTTCGTCAGCATTCTCGATGAATACTGCCAGTTGCGAGGCCAGATTTTCGCCGAGCAGGATACGGCTTTGCCGCTCGTAGTGCTCTTGATTCGAGGCAAAACCGAACAGCCAGTCGGCCGTCATCAACAATGCCAACGACAGGGCGACCAGTCCGAGACTCAGACGGGCAACCGGTCCGAAACGCAGCAATCGATCCACTACGTTGTTTCCTCGTCGGAAACGGGCGGGCGGTCAGGCAACATTTTTTGACGACGCCGGTTGTTCTCATCCGGATCATTGCCCCAATCATCGCCTTCTTCGCGGTCGCGTAGAATCATCAGCGTATCGATACCGCGCCAGGTCGGCAAAGAAGCGGCCAGGCTGGCCAGCAGGCCACCGGCGCGCAGAGCCCACCAGGCAACGCCAACGCTGAGCGAAACACCGACCATCTTGGTCGAATTCACTTGCACCGACGAGGTCAACGATTCCGTGGTCGTGTGCGACTGTATGGCGAATGAGAGATCAGTCGTCGGAATATTTTGTACTTTACTGGTCGATTTGCTGAAAGTCGTCTGTGAGACCATGCTCGCGGTGACGTCGCTGATCGCAACTTGGTTCATGGCGACCGAGTAGAGTTTGTACTCCTGGCTGCCAACGAGGGCCACGGCGTGGCTGACCAGGGTCTGAGAAATGTTCTGCACTTTGACCGCTTGCGGCACTTCGAAAGCCATTTGTGCACTGCTTGCCGCCGTGTTATCCATGGCCACCGGATTGTTGGCGGTCGAGGTTGGCTGAACGACCGAAACGTCGTTTGATTTGCTCGACGCCGGTGTGGCAGACGGTTTGACACTTTCGCCACTGCTGGTGCCGGTGCCGCCGGTGGACGTATTACCGCTGGTGGACGTGCTGCTGCTGCCGGAACCATTGCTGGTGCCGCTACTGGAATTACTGGTACTGGTGGAGCCGCTGCCGCCCGCTGTGCTGTTGCTGCCGGAGCTCGTCCCGGAAGAGGCACCATTGTTGATGATTTCGATGGTGCTGGTGCCGGTACCGGTGTTGTTGCCCGTGTTGTTGCCTGTGGGCGTTTGAGGCAGGGTGATCTGAATGGTAAACCCTCGCGTCTGACTGGAGCCGTCTTCCGAAGTGGCCTTGACCACGATATCGAGCGATGCGGAATTGGCCGTCATCAGGTGCGTTGCGTCGGCTACGGTTACCATGCCCGTGGCAGCATCGATAGCAAAAGCGCCGCCAGCGTCATTGGTCAAGCTATAAGTGATCTGATTATGAGTCGCATCCGCATCATGAGCTTGGGCCTGAATGCCGACCATGGTGCCGTTGCTCGAACTGGCCATCAGCGCCTGATTTTGGCTGGCGGAGGGGGCAACGTTAGCGATTGGACCGGTCTGGAATTCGTTGCTGTCCAGCAGATCGATGACGAACGTCCGGGTGAGGTAACTGCCGTCGGTAGAGGAAGCGCGAACGACGACGGTGTAGCTACTCGCGGCTTCACGATCTAGCGACACGCCTTCTGCGACCGTGAGCACCCCAGTCGTCGACGCAACCACAAAACGCCCGCCGGCATCGTTGTCAAGACTGAAGGTGATCGTATCCGCGGAATCCGGATCACTGGCCTGGAGCTGAATTCCGACGGTCGTGCCCGCCAGCGAATTTTCCTGGACCTGATTGGCGGCTGGATCGACATCGACGAGCCCGCTGACCCCGCTTTCATTGACGTTGCCAACGTGAATGAGGATCTGTTGTTGCGCGGTGCCGCCATGACCATCGCTGACCAGTACGTTCACTTCATAAATGCCGTCACCATTGCTGTCGGATGGGTTTTCATAATCAGGAGCCGTCAGATAAACCAGCTCGCCGCTTGCCGGATCGATGCCAAACAAGCTTTGGTCGCTACCACCATTGAGACTGAATGTGAGGCTGTCCGCCGGCAAGTCCGGATCGGTCGCTGTGATCGTCGTCACTAGAACCACATTCTCGGGATGAGTCAGCACAACCGTCGTTGCTCCTCCGTGACTCGTGATTTGAGGATTGTGATTACTGCTGATAACCGGTCCTACGCTAGCGCTGGTGACATTCTCAACGGTGCCTTGTCCGTCAGTATAGCTGGCGAGGACGGAGAGTGTCGCGCCGACGTCGGCCTGGGTGGTGGTGTAAGTCGCGCCGGTGGCGCCGGCGATATCGACGCCGCCGCGCTGCCACTGATAACTGATCGCGCCGAGGCCGTCGACATCGGCGAGCGAATTCGACGCGGTCAGCGTCTGACCTTGCGTCGGCGTGGTGTCGTCGATGGTCACGCTGCCGGTCGGCGCGTCGTTGACGTTGGCCACTGGCGCGGTCGCGGCGCTGGAGACGCTCTCG
>JAVMKC010000113.1:0-11205 GCA_031732795.1 Accumulibacter sp.
CAATGGGGCGCAGTATAGCAAAAAACCCACTAATATGTTAGCGCTTATGGCCTGTTGCAGCCCGGTATCGACTGGCTGGCCGCTCACACCGGAAAACCCGTGCTCGGCGTGCTGCCCTATCTGCCGGGGCTTTTTCTCGATGCCGAGGATGCCGTGGCGCGGCAGAGCGTTTCTGTCGGCGCCGCGGCGCTGCGCGTCGTCGCGCCAGCGTATCCGCGTGTTGCCAACCATAACGATCTCGATCCGCTGCGCCTGCATCCGCAGGTCGATCTGCGCTGGATCGGCGCCGGGGAAACGCCGCCCCCCGCCGACCTGCTCATCCTGCCCGGCTCGAAAAGTGTCATCGCTGATCTCGCCTGGTTGCGCGCCCAAGGCTGGGAGCCTTACCTGCAATCGCACCTGCGCTACGGTGGCCGGCTGATCGGCCTCTGCGGCGGCTTTCAGATGCTCGGCCGGGTCTTGCACGACCCGGCCGGCCGCGAAGGACCCGCCGCCAGCGTGGCCGGCTTCGGCTGGCTGGACATGGAGACGACGCTCGAAGCGGAAAAGCGGCTCGTCAACGTGCAGGGCGCGCTGAACCTGCCCGGTGCGCCGGCGATCCGTGGCTACGAAATCCATCAGGGAATTTCGCGCGGTCCAGCGCTCGCACACCCGGCGCTTCAACTCGACGGTCGTGACGAGGGCGCGCTGTCGGCTGATGGCCGTCTCCTCGGCACGTATTGCCACGGGCTCTTCGATCACCCGGAAGGACAGCGGGCATTGCTCGACTGGGCCGGGGCGCCGGCGCTCGCGCCGGTCGATTTCGCGGCACGGCGCGAGGCCGACCTCGACAGATTGGCCGACGCCACCGAGATGGCGCTCGATTGGCCGCGTCTGGAACAGTGGCTGTGAGCCCGCCGATGGACGACGCCGAGCAACGTCACCGCCAACGTATGCAGCGCAAAAAAACGCTTGTCGACAACAAGCTGGCGGCTGCGCAGAACGCGCGTGGCGTGCTGGTGCTGCATACCGGTAACGGCAAGGGCAAGTCCTCGGCGGCTTTCGGCGTTCTGGCGCGCGCGCTCGGACACGGCCAGCGGGCCGCCGTCATACAGTTCGTCAAGAATCGACGCGATACCGGCGAGGAAGCGTTTTTCCGTGATCACCCGCGCGTCGCCTGGCATGTGATGGGTGAAGGGTTCACCTGGGAGACGCAGGATGTGGCGCGCGACACGGCAGCCGCACAGGCCGCCTGGGCGCAAGCGCGGATTTATCTGAACGACCCGGCGGTCGACTTGTTGATTCTTGACGAGATCACCTATGCCTTCAAATACCACTGGCTCGATCTGCCCGTCGTCCTCGCCGCGTTCGCCCGGCGCCCGCCCCGGCAGCACGTCATTCTGACCGGACGCGCGGCGCCGACGGCGCTGATCGAAGCCGCCGATACGGTGAGTGATATCGTTGCGGTCAAACACGCTTTTCAGGCGGGCGTTCCCGCGATGCCCGGCCTGGAATTCTGAACCTCTGAACCTCTGAACCTCTTCATTTGCCTCTGGAATCGCCATGCCGCGCTGCCCCGCTCTGTTCATCGCCGCGCCGTCCTCCGGTGAAGGCAAGACCACCGTTACCGCGGCGTTGGCCCGCCTGCATGTCCGAGAAGGACGGCGGGCGCGGGTTTTCAAGTGTGGGCCCGATTTTCTCGACCCGCAGATTCACGCTTTCGCCAGCGGCCAGCCTTGCCATACCCTCGACCTGGGCATGTGTGGCGAGCGTGATGCCGCCTGGCGGCTGGCGGCAGCGGCGGACGACGCCGACCTGATCCTGATCGAGGGCGTGATGGGTTTGTTCGACGGCCAGCCTTCGGGCGCCGACATCGCGCGGCGTTTCGGCGTACCGGTGCTGGCGGTGATCAACGCCGCGGCGATGGCGCAGACCTTCGGCGCCATCGCGCACGGCTTGGCGACTTTTCAGCCCGGCTTGCCGTTTTCCGGCGTGCTGGCCAACCATGTCGGCAGCGCCGGCCACGGCGAATTGCTGCGCGAGAGCCTGCCGGCCGGGATGCGCTTTTACGGCGCAATCCCGAAAGACGCCGACGCCGCCTTGCCCGAGCGCCACCTCGGCCTGTTGCAAGCCGGTGAGATTACTGATCTCGGCGCCCGGCTGGAGCGGATTGCTGGGCACCTCGCCGCCACCAGCACCGTCGAGCTGCCACCCGCCGTCGATTTCGCTGACGTCGCCCCGCCGGCGATCCCGCCACTGTTGGCCGGAATTCGGATCGCAATCGCGCGTGACGCCGCCTTCGGCTTCATCTACCCCGCCAACCTCGATTGTCTGCGCGCCCTCGGCGCCCGGCTGGAGTTTTTTTCGCCGGTGGCCGGCGACGAATTACCGGACTGTGACGCGCTCTGGTTGCCCGGGGGTTACCCGGAACTCCACGCCGCCAATCTGGCCTCGCGGCGTTCACTCTGGCAGGCGCTGGCCGCACACGTCGCGGCCGGCCGGCCGCTGCTCGCCGAATGCGGCGGCATGATGTGCCTGTTCGAGACTCTGCGCGATAAAACCGGCCAGTCTCATCCGCTCGGTGGCCTGCTTCCCGGCGAAGTCATCCTGCAGAATCGCCTGGCGGCGCTCGGCACACAAGTCGTCGAACTGCCCGAAGGTCGCTTCTCCGGCCATACGTTCCACTACTCCAAGGCATTGACGCCGTTGCTTCCGCTGGCCCAGGCGACCCCGCTGGCAGGACGGCCAAGAAACAAAGCCGGCGAAGCGGTTTACCGGGTCTCGCGGCTGACGGCGAGTTACCTGCATTTTTACTTTCCGTCGAACCCGCAAGGCGCTGCCCGGCTGTTTTCGCGGTAGGCGTATCGACGATTTTCTGGTGGGGCGACTCACCCGCGCCAGCGGTTTGCCAATCAGGAGCTTTCCCAGGCGTCTGTCCACTCGCCGGAGTGGCGGGAGATTCGTGGAGCAGCGGCGGCATCATAGTCCCCTCGACAGGAATCGAACCTGTATCCCACGCTTAGGAGGCGTGTGCACTATCCATTGTGCTACGAGGAGCGGCGGCAGGGGCGCGTATTGTACGCCGCCGCCTGTGGCTTAGGGCAGGATTGCCGGTGACGGTGTGCGTCGGCACGGTAAAATCGACGTTTGTCGACCATGGCGAAGGCAAGCGGCCGGTTCCTGCCGGAGAGCCTCATTCCGCCGTGGCTCATCGTTTCCTCCATCACCGGCCCGCGCCCATGCCTTGCCTTTCCCTCTCCGACGCCTCGCTCGCTTTCGGCCACGTGCCGCTTCTCGATCATGCCGATTTTCAGCTCGACCGTGGCGAACGGGTGGCGCTGATCGGGCGTAACGGTACCGGCAAGTCGTCGCTGCTCGCCGCGCTGGCCGGCCAGGGTGGGCTGGATGACGGTCAGGTGTGGCAGGAGCCGGGATTACGCATCGGCTACGTGCCGCAGGAACCGCCTTTCGACCCCGAATTGACGGTTTTCGCGGCCGTGGTCGCCGGCATGGGCGAAGTCTCGGCCCTGTTGGCCGACTATCATCGCGTGTCGCACGCGCTGGCCGACGCAGGAGCCGATCACGAGGCGCTGCTGTCGCAGATGCAGCAATTGCAGAGCGAGCTCGACGCGCGTCAAGCCTGGTCTTTCGAGTCCGCGGCCGAACGCGCGATCCAGCGCTTCTCGCTCGACGCCGACGCACGGGTCGGCTCGCTCTCCGGTGGCCAGAAAAAACGCCTCGCCCTGGCGCAGGCTCTGGCGGTGACCCCGGACGTGCTGCTGCTCGACGAACCGACCAACCATCTCGACATCGCCGCCATCGAGTGGCTCGAAGATTTGCTGGTCGCCTCGAACGTCGGACTGATCTTCATCACCCACGACCGGCGCTTCCTCGAACGGGTGGCGACGCGAATCGTCGAACTCGACCGGGGCCGTCTGCAATCGTTTCCCGGCAATTTCCAGGACTATCAGACGCGCAAGGAAGCGATGCTGCACGACGAAGTGCTGCAAAACGCGCGCTTCGACAAATTCCTGGCCCAGGAAGAAGTGTGGATTCGCCAAGGGATCAAGGCCCGGCGGACGCGCAACGAGGGGCGGGTGCTGCGACTCGAACGGTTGCGCCGTGAACGCGCCGACCGCCGCGAACGGCAGGGCAAAGTGGAGATGGCGCTCGACGCCGGCATGCGCAGCGGCAAGCTGGTGGTGGCTCTGGAAAACGTCGGCAAACGTTATGGCGCCACCGTGGTGGTGCGCGATTTTTCCTGCCGTGTCCAACGCGGCGACAAGATTGGCATCATCGGTCCCAACGGCGCCGGCAAGACCACCTTGCTGCGGCTGATCCTCGGCGAACTGGCGCCCGACTCCGGCCAGGTGCACCGGGGTACGCGCATCGAAGCCGCCTATTTCGACCAGTTCCGCAGCCAACTCGACGAAAACGCGACCTTGAGCGAAGTGATTTCCCCGGGCTCCGATTTCGTCGAAATCGGCCAGCAGCGGAAACACGTGATCAGTTATCTCGGCGATTTTCTGTTCGCACCGCAACGCGCGCGTTCGCTGGTCAGTTCATTGTCCGGCGGCGAGCGCAACCGCCTGCTGCTGGCACGGCTGTTCGCCCGGCCGGCCAACGTGCTGGTGCTCGACGAACCGACCAACGACCTGGATATCGAGACTCTGGAACTGCTCGAGGAATTGCTGCAGGACTACACGGGGACACTGTTCTTGGTCAGTCACGACCGGGCGTTCATCGATAACGTCGTCACCCAGACGCTGGCCCCGGAAGGCGACGGCCAGTGGCGCGAATACGCCGGCGGCTACCGGGACTGGGCCGACTATCAGGCCGCCCGGCGCAAGGAGGACGCCGTTTCCGTGACCAGGAGCCGCGAGTCACGGCCGACCGAAGCGGCAAAACCGACGCGCCCGAAAGCGAACACCGGCAAACTCTCCTGGAAAGAAGAGCGCGAACTCGAAGCCCTGCCGCAACGCATCGCCGCCCTGGAATCCGAACAGAAAACCCTCGGCGAGCGCCTGGCCGATCCGACCTTGTACCAATCGTCGTCAACCGAAGCGACGCGGATTTCCTCGCGCCTGAACGAGATCGACGACGAATTGCTGACCTTGCTCGAGCGCTGGGAGGCGCTGGAAGCGGCACGCGCTGGTTGAATGCGCACGGCCCAGGTGTGGCGGCCCTGTTTGCAGACTTGACCTTGCGTCTGCGCGCGAAATCGCCGATCGCTTCGACGTGCACTTGGCGACGGAGGGAAGTATCGTGTGAAGAGCAGTGAAATGATGAGAGAACCGAACCCAGCCAGCGACCTCCGCTGCGCCTATCTATCTCGGCCGGAGCGGCCTGGTTGCAGAAGGCGATGAACCGACACGACCAGGCCTCGTACGCCTGCTCGGTCCGTAGCGAATAATGGCGGAGTCGAATCACCGCCCGCAGCCGCTCCTAAGACGCCGTGTGCCTCGCGTACCCGATCCAGCGACGACGGCGCATGGTGCTTCACCTTGAAAGACTCGCCGGAAACCGGCTCATCCATCGTCGCCGACTCCCGAGCCCGGGTGGGAGGACTGGGTGCCAGGCTGCGCGCGGAGTTCCGCCAGAACGGCCAGTCCACCGCCTTCGCCGCAGGCGCCCCCGCGGTCTCGATCAAATTCTGTATAGCACCGACAGCCTGCACGAATTGCCAGTCCTCCAGTTTGCCTTCGCGCCCCAGGGATTGTAGATAGCCGTTCACCCCGTCCGCCGTGTGCTCGGCCAGCCGCCAGCCTGCAAACGCCTGCAAATACTGCTCCGCCTGCCGGACGCAGTACCGGACAACGTCCGCTTTTACACCTTTTCTCAGCAGGTTATCTCGAAATCGATCCCAGAAGCGTCCGACGGCGTCATGGTCTGTTGCCTGTGGCTTTGGCATGTGGTAGGCTCTTCAGGCAATAAGGCGCGTTAAAACGATGAGTTATCGCAAAATAATGCCACGCAGAGTGTCCGTCATGTTCAATAGACAGAGTCTGTATAACGCGTTAGTCACAGATTCTGTCTAATGTACTGTTAGGCGTCACAAACACCGCCGAAGCCGCGATCGGCGCGGTCTTTGCCACGCATCGGCTGAGCTGGATCTCCATACAGTAGTATTGTGTCGGAATGGCGCCTTGGCGCCCGCTGAACCGCGCAACCCGGACAGGAGTGCCCTCATGCCGATGGACTACAAGCAGTACCAGCAGGAAGTGACTGACGACATTTCCTCGGTACTGGCTGCTGCGAGCTGTCAGCCAATCATCTTCGTAGGATCCGGCTTTAGCCGACGATATGCAGGTGGCCCAAACTGGGAAGAGCTCCTTCGCGCGCTCGCCGCTGAATGTCCGTTGATTGACAAGGACTTCGCCTACTACAAGCAGGCGCAAGGCGGCGACCTGAAGAGGATCGGCTCTCTCTTTACCGAACTCTTTCGAGAATGGGCATGGGGAAAAGGTAGGTCAAAGTTTCCTGCCGAATACTTTACCGAGGCATACTCCGGCGAAGTCTTTATCAAGCATACGATTGCCACCCTGCTAAAGAAGCTCGGACCCAAGGGGCCCGGCAAATCGTATGGTTCGGCACTTCTCGATGCAGAGATCGAAGCGCTGCGCAACATTAGCGCACATGCTGTCGTAACGACGAACTACGACGAGGTTCTGGAGCCGCTCTTCCCAGACTACGAGCGTGTCGTAGGCCAGCAGATTCTCCGCAAACCATACCTGGCGATAGGAGAAATATTCAAGATTCATGGCTGCGTCTCCGATCCACTCTCTATAGTGATCAATGAGTCGGATTACCAGCGCTTTGAAGCCGACCACAAGTATTTGAGCGCAAAACTGCTGACCTACTTCGTTGAGCACCCGCTGCTCTTCATTGGCTACAGGGCCGAGGATCCAAACATAAAAGCAATCCTCTACGATGTCGATCGCATGGTCCGGGCGAGTTTTCAACTGGTTCCGAACATCTACGTTCTTGAGTGGGATCCAAAACTGACGTACGCATCCTATCCTGCCAGGGACAAGGTGATCTCCGTGGCCCCTGATACCAATATACGAATCAAAAGCATCTCAGCCTCCTCGTTTGACTGGGTATTTAAGGCATTCGGCCAATCGGGGAATCTGGAGAAAATTAACACAAAGCTACTACGCGCGCTAATGGCGCGCGCTGTCGAACTTGTGCGCTCGAACATTCCAAAGAAGCACGTCGAGATTGATTTCAAAACACTTGACCACGCAGTGAGCAGCGGAGAAGACTTTGCGAAGCTGTTCGGTGTGACTTCCATCGCTGACCCGTCACAAGTAAATCTCAACTATCGCTTCACGCTAACGCAGGTTGCAGAGCAGCTCGGCTTTACTTACTGGGGAAAGGCTCACGAGCTGATTCAGGTCCTAAAGGACCAAACCGGATTCGACATGAAGGCGAGCGACAATCGTTACCACATCACAATGAGAGTGGGCAAAGCCGAAAAGAGTGTCACTAACAAGTATTCCGAAGCTGCCGTCGACATTCTTCGCGCAGTACTAAACGGCGACACTTACAAGCTCGATCCTCAGCCCATCAAGGACCCCAAAGCGACAGCGTCATGACATGCAGCATGCCAACCACCGAACAAGCCATCGGGGTCAAGCCGTCGGGGTCACACAACCCATCGCACCATCGGGGTCAGGTCTTGCCATCGGGGTCATTGCCATCGGGGTCAGGTCTTGCATTTAATCATTTCCAGGTCTTGCCATCGGGGTCAAGGTCTTGCCATCGGGGTCAGGTCTTGCCATCGGGGTCAGGTCTTGTGCCATCGGGGTCATGCCATCGGGGTCAGGTCTTGCATTTAATCATTTCCAGGTCTTGCCATCGGGGTCAGGTCTTGCTTGCCATCGGGGTCAAGGTCTTGCCATCGGGGTCAGGTCTTGTGCCATCGGGGTCAGGTCTTGCATTTAATCATTTCCGCAAAACCATCGGCACCAACACACGACATCGGGGTCACACACGACATCGGGGTCACACACGACATCGGGGTCCACGACATCGGGGTCACCACGACATCGGGGTCAGGTCTTGCATTTAATCATTTCGGGTCACACCATCGTCCATCATCGGAGAGCTTGGGCTCAAGTCTTGCAATCATGCATTCATGCCCAACCCGGCGTTCCAGGCGACCAGCCGCATGCAGCCATGTCCGTTGCCTTAGCTTTCACGTTGGGCCCCAGAACATGACTGAAATCGTCACGCTGTTGCTTCCGGCTACGCCGACGGCAGATCAGTGAGCGCCGTAGCTCGGAATACGAAATCGAAATACTCTGGCCTTCCAGCCTCATTCGGGCGTCCGTTGTTGGCCAGCGCAACACTGTGTTCCTCGAGTAGGGTCGCGGGCCGGGTCGCGACGGTCAAGGTCTCATGGCGCATCCACACTCGCTCGTTGCTCCGGGCTATACTCTGGCCCAACCAGCCGCTCAACCGGACCGCACACAGCCTGCTTCCCCGTCTGCGGCCGTCCGGTTAGCTCCAACGTCAGGCGTCGAGTCCACACCGACGCTGCAGTCTGAGGCAAAATCGCGTGTGACCCTAAACTTGGAGTATCGCGTGACAGACGTAAAGTCGATCGAAGACGCCGTTCGAGCTTTGCCACCTACAGATTTGGTGGAATTTAGGCGTTGGTTCACGGAATTTGATTCCGCTGCTTGGGACCGTCAGTTGGAAGATGACGTGTTATCCGGCAAGCTTGACGGCTTACTGGCTGAGGCGGAAGAAGATTACAAGTCCGCTCCACATCGGCCGTTGTGAAGCGCACGGCATCCGCCAGATTCTGGCGCTGCTACGACGTGCTTCCTTCCGACGTGCGAGCGCTCGCGGACAAGAACTTCGCACTCCTCAAACAGGATCAAGCGCCCCCATCCCTACAGTTCAAACTTCTGGCGCGGGGACGGCTTCAGAGCGTTCGTGTAGGCTTGCACTATCGCGCCCTTGGCGTCCCACGTGAGGGTGGCGTTCACTGGTTCTGGATTGGTACTCATGCAGAGTACGATCGCCTGGTCGACGCCTAACTCACCGCTGTACCTGATCTGCCATCGGCGTCACGCATGCCATCGGGGTCATGCCATCGGGGTCAGGTCTTGCATTTAATTGCCATCGGGGTCATTAATTGCCATCGGGGTCAGGTCTTGCATTTAATCATTTCTGTCATGGTCAAGTAATTTCGGACAAAGAGATAGGGTGCGTAGTTGATGAGAGGGAGAGTGTTGCCCTTGGCACTGCTCATAGGCGTTTGGGCTGAGATAGCCCAGAGCCGAGTGCAAACGGGCAGCGTTGTCGTGGTCTAGTGAACTCGGACCACGACACTCCGCGCAAAAAATTCAACGAACCTTCGGCGTTTCGTAATCACCTTTTCCAGAAATCATTTTCTTCCGAGTTTCGGTGAAATCCCACCACGGACGCGGGGGGTCTCCATTCATGAATTGTGTGACCGACATGAAAACGTCGATGACACAAGGATCGTGACGTTGCCCGGTTTCCTGGCAGAGTCGTCGATAAAGCTCAAACGGACATTTACCAATGAGTTGGGAGGGATGCTCAATACCGAGAAAGCGGAGATCATTGGCAGAAGCCTTGCCGATATTCGGCAGATCGGTAAGTTTTGTGATGCGAGTGCGATCAACCTTGTGCGGACTCATGGCGGCTAGCGTAGCGTTAACCCGTGTGCAGCGGCGCGGCGCTTTGGCCGTGCCGCCGATGATGAACCAAGCAGTCGCACGGCCAGGGCACCATGCCGTCACGCGTCTGGTTCAACGCCCAGTCAGGACTCACTGCGCCATGACTCGCGACACAACTCCGGCGTGGACTTCACGGCGGCAAACGTACCGCTAAGCGCGGCAAGATAGGCGAGCTGCACGTCACGGGCTTTGACATGCTCTGTGGAAAACTGCAGGTCTCTGGTGGCGCAAGCATCGCCAGCGAGGAAGCACTGATACCCGAAGTCAGTGGCAGCGCGGACCGTCGTGTCTACGCACATGTGCGTCATCATTCCGGCGAGAACCAACTTGGATGCCTTGGCGGCACGCAGCAGGTCATGAAGGGTCGTTTCGCGGAAGCTATTCGGGAAGTGCTTTACAACCACCGTTTCGCCCTCATCTGGGCTGACGGCATCATGGATGTCGGCCCCGGTGGTGCCCGGAAGAAAGAAGGTGGCACCAACTCGCGTGGCAATGTGCTGGACGTGGAAGATGGGAAGAGCACTTTGCCGAAAGGTGTGTACAAGCTTGGCAGCTTGGGCGACGGCGGCTTTCGCGCCGACCAGTTCCATTGCTCCGCCCGGAAAGTAGTCGTTTTGCAGGTCGATGAGGACAAGGGCTGTGGACATTGTGACGGTTCCTGTGAGGGCTGACGGAATTGTTGATCCGGCCCGATAAAGTTTGACTTCCAGAATTTGCCCAAATCCAAACGGATAAAGAGTTCGTGGCATGAAAATAAAAACTTCACCGGGTCGGATCAATCATAGAAAATGAGGTCAGACACGATTTATGTACCGCCAAAAATATCGTGTCTGATCCATTTTTTGCAACATTTAGTGAGCGTTTCAAGCAACGAAAGCAGTGCTATGTAGCCCGTCGCTTGGAGTGCAGGGTCGGGCATGGGCGCTTAATTGCAAGACCTGACACCGTTGTTTTTTACTGAGCAAGGTGATGACGCAACTAGGATTCACCGTGCAACGACCGTTGTATCGGGCCTATCAGCAGGACGCCGTGCTCGTCGAACGCTGGAAAACCCAGGAATTGCCGGCCTTGCAGCAGCGAGCCCAGGCTCGGGGAGCCGTCCTGCTGTATGCCGATGAGGCAGGCTTGCGTAGCGACTATCACGCCGGAACGACCTGGGGTCTTCGAGGGCGTACGCCGGTGGTGTCGAGTACCGGCCGACGACAGTCGGTCAACATGATTTCGGCGATCAGTGCTGAAGGGCACTTGCAGTTCCTACTGACCAAAGAGCGGGTCAATGGGAGTGTGTTCAAGCACTTCTTGGAGCAGTTGATGCTCGGTGCAACTCGGCCCATCCTGCTGGTTGTCGATGGTCATCCGATCCATAAATCCAAACTTGTTCGCGACTATGTGGACGCCACCCAGGGACGACTGGAACTGTATTTCCTGCCGCCGTATTCTCCTCAACTGAACCCGGATGGGCAGTGCAACTTTCTTTCTGTAAATATTCCGAGGTGATGTCATCGGGATG
>JAVMKC010000114.1:0-11168 GCA_031732795.1 Accumulibacter sp.
ACGGCGTTATCAATGTGAGACGATGATGTCATCAATGTAAAGTTAGCGCTTATGCGCTGGTGATCCTGATGTTCGGTCTGACGATGCTGGTGCCCTGGGGGCTCTCCTGGGTGCTGCACGACGGTGCCGAAAGCGCTTTCGACGAGGCGGTGCTGCTGACCATCGGTACCGGCGCCGGTTTGTGGTACGCCACGCGCAAGGAAAAGCGCGATCTGACGGTGCGTGACGGATTTCTGATGGTGGCACTGGTGTGGACGGTATTGCCGGCCTACGCCGGCCTGCCGCTGATCATCCATCTCGGCGCCAGTTTCACCGACGCCTACTTCGAAACCGTCTCCGGGCTGACGACCACCGGATCGACCGTTTTCGAAGGCCTGGACCAATTTCCGGTGTCGATCAATTTCTGGCGTCACCAGTTGGTCTGGCTCGGTGGCATGGGCTTGATCGTTCTCGCCGTGGCCATCCTCCCCTTGCTCGGCATCGGCGGCCGGCAGATGTTCAAGGCGGAAACGCCGGGACCGATGAAAGATTCGAAAATGACCCCGCGGATGGCCCAGACCGCCAAAGGGCTATGGGGAATCTACATTCTGATCTCGACCGCCTGCGCGCTCGGTTACTACTGGGCCGGCATGAGCGGGCTCGACGCAATAATGCACATGTTCTCGACGATGGGCCTGGGTGGTTTTTCGAGCCATGACGCGAGCTTCGGTTTCTTCGATTCCCCGCTGATCGAGGCGGTGAGCATTTTCTTCATGTTGCTCGCCGGCATCAATTTCGCCACTCACTATATCGCCATCACCGGCCGTTCCTTCCGGCCTTACCGCGCCGACCCGGAGGCGGACTGGTTTCTGCTGGTTTGCGTGCTCAGCGTCTTCGGCATCGCCGTTTTCCTCGAAGTGCACGAGGTATACTCGGATTTTCTGACCGCGCTGCGCTATTCGGCGTTCAACGTGGTGTCGATCGCCACCACCACCGGCTACGCCAACACCGATTTCGGGTTATGGCCGATGTTCGCGCCGTTGTGGATGCTCTTCCTGTCCAGCTTTGCCACCAGCGCCGGTTCCACCGGAGGCGGCATCAAGATGATCCGGGCGCTCGTGCTCTACAAACAGGTTTATCGCGAACTGATCCGGGCGATGCATCCGAACGCCATTCATCCGGTACGGATCGGCCAGGAGACCACCTCGCACAACATCCTGTTCGCGGTGCTGGCTTTCGGCTTCATGTACATGGTGTGCATCGTTTCGTTGACCCTGATCCTGTCGTTTTCCGGGCTGGACATCATCACCGCTTTCACGGCGATCGTTGCCAGCATCAACAACACTGGTCCCGGTCTGGGACAGGTCGGCCCTGCGACCAATTATGGGTCGCTGACCGACTTCCAGACCTGGATGTGCACCATCGCCATGCTGCTCGGCCGGCTGGAAATCTTCACGTTGCTGGTGGTGCTGACCCCGGCGTTCTGGCGCAGGTAGTGCTGAAAGGCGGATAATCGCCTTTCACCGCCTTTTCACCGTCGCCGGAGCTTTCAGTGAACCGACCCTCGAACGACAGCTTTTTGCGCGCCCTTCTCCGGCAACCCACCGACCACACGCCGATCTGGCTGATGCGCCAGGCAGGCCGTTACCTGCCGGAATACTGCGAAACCCGGCGACGCGCCGGCAGCTTTCTGCAATTGTGCAAAAGCCCGACACTGGCCTGCGAAGTGACGCTGCAGCCGCTGGCACGTTACGATCTCGATGCGGCGATCCTTTTTTCGGACATCCTGACCGTTCCCGACGCCATGGGACTCGGTTTGTATTTCACCGAAGGCGAAGGGCCGCGTTTTGAGCGGCCCTTGCGTGAAGAATGGGCGATTCGCGGCCTGAGCGCTCCCGACCCTTGGGACCACCTGCGCTATGTCGTCGATGCGGTCAGCGAAATCCGCCGGGCGTTGAACAATTCGGTGCCGCTGATCGGCTTTGCCGGCAGTCCTTACACCCTGGCCTGCTACATGATCGAAGGGGGCGCCAGCAGCGATTACCGGCATATCAAGGCGATGCTCTACAACCGCCCGGATTTGTTGCACCGCATTCTGACGGTCACCGCCGATGCCGTCACCGCCTACCTGAACGCGCAGATCGAGGCCGGCGCGCAGGCGGTGATGATTTTCGATTCCTGGGGCGGATCATTGTCGGCGGCCGCGTATCAGGAATTCTCGCTGGCCTACATCCGGCGCATCGTCGGCCGTCTGCTCGTCGAGTGCGACGGCGACCGTATTCCGTCGATCGTCTTCACCAAAGGGGGTGGACTATGGCTGGAATCGATCGCCGACTGCGGTTGCGACGCCGTCGGGGTCGATTGGACGATCGATATCGGCGAAGCCCGTCGTCGCGTCGGCGACCGCGTCGCCTTGCAGGGCAACCTCGACCCCGGCGTTCTGTTTGCCTCGCCGGAGCAGGTCGTCAGCGAAGCTTGCAAAGTGCTCGACAGCTATGGCGAGACGCCGACCGGGCATGTTTTCAACCTCGGTCACGGCATTTCCCAATTCACTCCGCCGGAAAATGTCCAAGCCTTGGTCGAAGCGGTGCATCGGCACAGTCGTTCCCTACGCAAAAACTCCCCATAAATGAATATTCCCTGTTGACTTGTGCACAGAAATTTCAACCGAATCCAGAAATTGACGCGACAGATGAATTGCGTCGCTCCGATTTTTTAGTACTCTGATTTTTTGAGTTTTTTATCTTTGCCTATTTTCCCGGCAATCGGCTAAAAGCCTTGTAAGACGGGCGTTTCGGGCACTTTCCGACATCGCGGTCCACAGAGTTATCCACAGAAACTGTGCATCAAATGAAAGTCCCGAAAACAGAATGCCTTAGTGGGCGTTTTCAGAAAGTGGTGGAACTTCCCCGACCATCTGTCGATCTTCGGGCGCGGCTTGAGCGTGATTGACCCGGCACCGGAGCAGAAATCGGCGCCAACGATCGTCCGCGTTGCGCTCGATCTGCCATTACGCCGTCTTTTCGACTACTTGCCGCCGGTTGATGAAGCGGTTTCGAGTGCCGACATCGGCTATCGGGTTCGTGTACCGTTTGGCCGACAGCGGAAAATCGGTCTGATCGTCGATCTGGCGACGATCAGCGACTGGCCGGTCGATCAACTCAAGCCGATCGAAACGGTATTGCGCGAGGTGCCTCTCTTGCCGGCGGACTGGTTCCGGCTCGCCGAATTTTGCGCGAATTACTATCACGAGCCGCTGGGTCAGGTGATGCTCGCCGCGTTGCCCGCGGCCTTACGGGCGCCTCTGCCGCCGACGCGCCGCCCGTCACGGCGGCGCGCGGCCGACGTGTCAGCGACGCCGCCATCCCCGCCGCCGCTCACCGCCGATCAACAGGCCGCGTTGAACGCCATCGACGAACAAGGCGATGGCTTCCGGGCCTATCTGTTGCACGGCGTGACCGGCAGCGGCAAAACCGAAGTCTATCTGCGGCTGGTCGAGCGAACCCTGGCCCGGGGCCGTCAGTCGCTGCTGCTGGTGCCGGAAATCAATCTCACTCCGCAACTCGAAGCGCGCATCGCCGCACGCTTTCCCGGTGCGCATCTGGTCAGTCTGCACAGCGAACTCGGCGATGCGGCCCGCGACCGTCATTGGCGCGCGGCACACGGCGGCGAAGCGCGCATCGTCCTCGGCACTCGTCTGGCGGTGTTCACGCCGCTGCCGGAACTGGGGCTGATCGTGGTCGATGAGGAACACGATCCTTCATTCAAGCAACAGGACGGCTTGCGCTATTCCGCGCGTGACCTGGCGGTGGTCAGAGCGCGTGAGCGCGAGGTGCCGATCGTCCTCGGTTCGGCGACGCCGTCGCTGGAAAGCTGGGCCAACGCCACCGGTGAGGGCGGGCGCGAACGTTACCAACTGTTGACGCTGGGGAAACGGGCGATCGAAGGCGCCGATCTGCCGGTGGTGAAGCGCATCGACCTCAGGATGGACCCGGCGCGGGATGGATTGTCGACGGCATTGCTCAATGCCGTGGACGACCGGCTGGCGCGTGGCGAGCAAAGCCTGCTGTTTCTCAACCGCCGCGGTTATGCGCCGGTACTGGCCTGCGCGGCCTGCGGCTGGGTCAGCCGTTGCTCCGGTTGCACCGCCAATCTGGTGCTCCATCTCGTCGATCGCTGTTTGCGTTGCCACCACTGCGGCCATCAGAGCGCGGTGCCGCGCGCCTGTCCGACGTGTGGCAACCAGGATCTCGGCGCTTTCGGACGCGGCACGCAACGTCTCGAAGCCGCTTTGGCCGAACGCTTTCCGCATGCGCGAATCCTGCGCGTAGACCGCGACGCCGCGGGCACCCGCCGGCAATGGCAGACGTTGGCGGAGAAAATCGATAACGGTGAAGCCGACATTCTGGTCGGCACACAAATGCTGGCCAAGGGGCACCACTTCCCGAAACTGACCCTGGTTGGCGCCATCGCTCCCGACGCAGCGTTGTTCGCGGCCGACTGGCGTGCCCCGGAGCGCTTGTTCGCCCAGTTGATGCAGGTCGCCGGGCGCGCCGGACGCGCGGAACGCCCCGGAGAAGTGTTGTTGCAGACCCGTTTTCCCGAACATCCGCTCTATGAATCGCTGACGCGGCATGATTACGCCGGTTTCGCCGCCGGACAATTGGCCGAACGGCGCCGGACCGGCTTTCCGCCGTTCACCTTTCAGGCGATGTTGCGTGCTGAAGCCGACACCATGGCCGACGCGCTCGGTTTCCTCAGCGCCGCGCGCCAGGCGGCTTCGGCCGATCTGCCGCCGCAGATGGCTCTGTACGATCCGGTGCCGATGCGTCTGTCGCGCCGCGCCCGCCTGGAACGCGGCCAATTGCTCGTCGAATCATCTTCGCGGCGCGTGCTGCAAAAATTCTTGGCCCGTTGGTTGGTTTTCCTCGAAAGCGGCAAAGCTCCCGCCCACTTGCGCTGGCATCTTGAAGTCGACCCGCTGGAGTGTTGACCCGGTCAACAAGGGCGTGAATTTTGGGCCGCTGTTGAAGTCTTTACACAGATCATTGCTCAGTATGCCGGATTTAACAGTTTCGACCGCTGCCATGGTCTATCTTGGCGATTGAACCGTATCGCTTGCCCTGCGAACGGCTCATACCGGATTGAACGTTTTTACGCCGTCGTTGCCTGCGTAATCGTCACTGTCGGTTTTTCAGGAGCTTCAACCCCATGCCCGATAATAATTTCGTAGCCGCCATCGATCTCGGCTCCAACAGTTTTCACATGATCGTCGCCCGCATCGTTGACGGGCATGTCCAGGTGCTCGACCGCTTGCGCGAAATGGTGCAACTGGCCGACGGGCTCGATGCGCACCACCGCTTGTCCGAAGAATCGCAGCAGCGGGCGTTGGAAGCGTTGTCGCGTTTCGGGCAGCGTCTGCGCCATCTGCCGGCGGACCGGCTACGGATCGTCGGCACCAATACCCTGCGTCAGGCGCGCAATGGCGCCGAATTCGTCATCCGCGCCGAACAGGTGCTTGGTCACAAGGTCGAAATCGTCAGCGGGCAGGAAGAAGCCCGCCTGATCTACCTCGGCGTCGCGCACAGTGTCGCCGACGTGCCGGGACAGCGGCTGGTGATCGATATCGGCGGCGGCAGTACCGAACTGATCATCGGCCAGCACTTCGAGCCACGGCACCTGGCCAGCATGCGCATGGGCTGCGTCAGCGTCAGCCGGATGTTCTTTGCCGACGGCCGGATCGACGAAACGCGTTTACGCGCCGCCGATTTGTGGGTCAATTTACGGCTCGAACCGGTCCGTGAAGACTATCGCGCGCACGGCTGGCAGGTGACCACCGGCGCATCGGGGTCGATCAAGGCCATCCACGATGTGGTGATCAACGAGGGCTGGAGCCGAGAAGGAATCACCCTCGAGTCCCTGCGCCGTCTGCGCGCGATGTTGCTCAAGGAAGGCGACATGGCCAACATCGCCTGGCGCTGGCAACTCGAACCGGCACGGGCGCGCGTCTTCGTCGGCGGCTTCGCGATTCTGCTCGGCGTTTTCGAGAGTCTCGGCATCGACACGCTTGAAGTATCCGATGGCGCGCTGCGCGAAGGGCTGATCTATGACCTGCTCGGCCGGCTGCAACACGAAGACGTCCGTGACCGGACGATTGCCGATGTCACCCGCCGTTTCGGTCTCGATCAGGCGCAGGCCGAACGCGTCAGCCATACCGCGCTCGAACTGTTGCGCCAGACGGCCGACTCCTGGCGCCTGTCCGGTGAGGAAGCGGCGCATCTGCTCGAACGAGCGGCCCGGCTGCATGAAATCGGCCTGTTGCTGACCCACGATCAGTATCACAAGCACGGTGCTTACGTTTTGCAATACTCCGACCTGCCCGGTTACTCGTGTGACGATCAGAGTCTGTTGTCGGCACTGGTCCGCCGGCATCGCAAATCACTGTCGGCGAAATCGTTCGCGCACCTGTCGAAAGACTGGCGGACCATGGCGTTGCGCTTGTGCATTCTCCTGCGCCTGGCGGTCGTTCTGCATCGTTCGCGCAGCAGTGCGCCGCTGCCCGTCGTTACGCTCGACGTCCGCCGCCGCCGTCTCGACCTGCGTTTCGCCGACGGCTGGTTGGACCAGCATCCACTGACCCGTGCCGATCTCGAAAACGAAGGCCAGCAGTTGGGCAAGGCCGGTTTTGCCCTTCATCTCGCCAAGAATTGAGCGCGACTGACCGCTCGGCAGCCGCGACACAGCACCCGCTGCCGGCGCAAGGCGCGGCAAGCGCGCCTCCGGTGCGGCCGGACGCGCGCCGACCACGGAGCCGACCACGAGTCCGGCACCCGGGCCGACGCTGGGGCTGGGGACGGCGCTTGCTGCTCCTGCCGGTCATTCTGGCGCTGCTGACGCTGGCGCTGCTTGCCGCTGCCGTGCAATGGACGCCATTGGTGGCGCGCAGCGAAACCATCGCCCCGGAAGCGGTTGCCGAAGCCAAGCGCCTGTTGCGGCATAACGATCCTCGTCGCCTGCAAAACGGCGACGTCCGTACCGCCGAAATCCCGGCGGCACTGATCGACGAAGGCATCAACTATCTGGCCAGCCGTCGCCTGCACGGTCGCGGCGCTTTTGCCATGGCCGAGGACAGCGCCGAAGTCCGATTGACGTTGGCCGTGCCGCTTGGCGCGACTGCGGCGTACTTGAATTTCCGGGCTACCGTCCGCGAAGCCGCCGGCGAGCCGCGTATCGCCGCCGCCTCGATTGGCGACTTGCGACTGCCGGCGGCGCTTGCCGAAGGGCTGCTCGAAATGGCACTCGTCCGGTTCGGCGTCGCCGAGCAATGGCAAAACGCCCGGCAGGCCGTCCGGCAGATCTCTTTCGAACCGGCCAGCGGCCTGGTCGGCGTCACCTATGTCTGGGAAAGCGGCTTGTTCGACCGGGCGCGGACGCTGGCATTCACGCCGGCGGAAATCGCCGAAATCAAAGCGGCGCATCTGGCGCTGGCCGGCTTGCTCGACCATTACGCACCGGGCAGCCGCGTACTTCTGGCGCAGGTTCTGCCGTCATTGCTGAACGCCGTCGAACCTGCTCCCCGCGCGCGCCGCGCCGCGTTGCTGGTCCTGGCCAGCCAGTTGGCGGAAAAAAACCTCGCTCTGCTGATTCCAGCGGCCCGTCAGTGGCCGCGCATCCGCTGGCTGAAATTGACGCTGCAAGGACGTCATGACAGCGCCCAGCATTTCGTTGTCTCCGCGGCGTTGGCCGCCTGGGCCGGCGAGCCGGCCGCCAACGCCATCGGGCTGTACAAGGAGATTGACGACTCGCGCGGCGGCAGCGGTTTTTCGTTTGCCGATCTGGCCGCCGATCGTGCCGGCACGCTTTTCGGTGAACGGCTGATCGGCCGCTCGTCGCAGCTGGACGCTGCCCTGGCCGGCCCGCTGACCGACGCTGATCTGTTACCCTCGCTGTCGGCCTTTCCCGAAGGTTTCTCTGCGGCCGAGTTCAAAGCGCAGTTCGGTGATCGCGACAGCCCGGCGTATCGGCGCCTGAACGACGAAATCGAACGCCGTCTCGCCGAGCTGCCGCTTTACCGTTGAGCGCGGCTGTTCTGTCGACCGGCTATCAGAAACCACAGCAAGGCCAGCGTCTGCAAGGCCAGCAACGCCCCAAAAGCAAGACGATGCGCCTCGGCGATACCGTGTCCGTCATTCTTCAGCACGTCGATCAGCACGCCCAGACCCCACTGCAACCCGAAAGCGCCGACGAACACCATCAGATTGAAAGCGGTATTGGCCCGTCCGGCCAAGGTCAGCGGAAAACCGGCGGCGGCCTGCGAGTACGCCAGCGTCCCGAAGCTCGAAAAAGTGCCGTAAGCGATCCATAACAGGTAGGTCGACGACGATCCGCCGCCGCTGATGATCGTGGTCATCGTCAATAGCGACAGCGTGAGCCCGCCGACGAGCAGGCGTACCGGTGTCACGCTACGTTTGGCCAGACCGGTTGCCAACAAGCCGATCAGTAGATACGCTAGCAACATCGCCACGCTCATCCCGGCGATATGATCGGCGGCCACCGCGCGCGAAAATCCGTTGACCTGCATCAGCCAGGCCACCGACCACAGGCTTTGCACGGCCATGAAACCACCGATCAGCATCACTCCCAACGGAGCGAAACGCCAGAAGTGCCGGCTGACGAACACCTGCCGGACGCCGGTCCACTGCGCCGCCAACGGTTCCGGTTCGCCGGCTTCCCGGCGTTCCGGGACGCTGAGGAACAGCCACGCCGCGACCAGCAGCGTCAGGACGGCCAGCGCGAAAAAAATCTCGCGCCAGCCGGCAAAGGTCAGCGCGTATTCGAGCGGTCGGCTGGCGACCAATGCCCCCAGCCCGCCGGAGGTCATGATCCAGCCGGTCAACGACGCCTGACGTTCGGCGGGAAACCACAAGGAAAACGCCTTGAACGCCGCCATCAGGCACGCCGAAACCCCCAGGCCGATCAGGCCCCGACCAAGCGCCAGACCCGCGACGCCCTGTCCGAGCGCGAAAACCGCAGCCCCGGCGGCGGCGATCAACAACAGGCCGGCCTCGACACGCCGGGCGCCAAAACGGTCGAGCAGCATGCCGAGCGGCAATTGGGCGGCGGCGAAAGCCAGAAAATAGGCGCTGGTCAGCAAACCCAGGCTGCCGGCACCCAAAGCCAATTCGTTGCTCAGCACCGGGCCGATCACCGCATTGGCTGTGCGATAGAGATACGAAAGAAAATAAGCGCCAGCGAACGGCAGAAAAAGTCTGAGCCAGATCATCGGAAGCCAGCCGTCCCGTCGATCAAGTGTCGGAACGAGGCGCGTGTGTCCGCAACCACTGCTGGCGTTGGCGCAATTTCTTCTGCCAGCCGATGCTCAGCCCGGGTGTCGACGCCAACCGGTCGAGCGCCGCCGGGTCGGGGCGATGCTCCTGACACGTGGCCCACAGTTCAGCGAGCGGCACGGCCGACGGCGGGCGCTCGACCAGGACCAGTTCGTCGCCGCTGGCTACCCAGGCTTCATCCAATACCCGGAAGTACCAGCCGCACCACCCATGCTCAGCGATCGCTTTCGCCATTCCCGCCGTTTGATAGCGTTGATCGATCTTCCAGCACGGGCTGCGCGGCTGGCTGACCTGCAAACGGGCCTCGCCGAGCAAAAAAATATCACCGATGCACATCCCGCGCTCGTCGAAGTCCGCCGCCGAAACGTTTTCCCCGATGCTGCCGACGACCAGATGATCGGCCGCCGTCGGAAACAGCGTCGCCAGCCGGACGTAGTGGCCAACCGGGTACTGATGCAGCGCCTTGTCCGGGCCGCCATGCACCCGCCGGTCGGCCTGACGATCGTCGGCCAAGCCATCCACAGTCAAAAATTGCCGTCCTTCGACCGGCCGCTTGTAGATCCCGGTCCATTGCCCATGCGCCTCCCAGCGTGTCAGCCCGCCGCTGAACAGGCTTACCGCAGACATCGTGCCGCCTTTTCGAGAGTCATCGATTCATTCCCTCATTCCTCGTTCCACAGCCACGCGGCGCCGCGCACCCCTGAAGAGTCGCCATGCCGGCTCTGCCGCAGCCGGGTGTGCACCGCATCCGAAAAAACCTCCTCGCCCCAGTAACGCGGTACGCTCTGATACAGGCGGTCGATATTCGACAGCCCGCCGGCCAGGACGATCACCTCGGGATCGAGAATGTTGATCACTCCCGCCAGCGCTTTGGCCAGCCGTCGCTCATAACGTTGCAGCGATTGCTGGCAGGACACCTCGCCAGCCACGGCTCGTTCGGCGATCGATGTTGCCGACAGCGTTTCACCGAAATGGCGCCGGTGGTCGTTGCTCAGCCCAGGCCCGGACAACCAGGTTTCGATACAGCCGTGGCGACCACAATAACAGCGTTCCGGCGGCAAAGTCTCTTCTTCGCCTCGGGGCAGCGGATTGTGTCCCCACTCGCCAGCGATCCGGTTGATGCCGGTGAGCACCTGCTGCCGGACGACGATCCCGCCGCCGACCCCGGTGCCGAGAATGACCCCGAAAACCACCTCCGCTCCCTGGCCGGCGCCATCGACCGCTTCCGACAAGGCCATGCAATTGGCGTCGTTGGCCAGTCGAACCGGCCGCTGCAGACGCTGTTCGAGGTCGACGCGCAAATTACGGCCATTTAGGCACGTCGAATTGGCATTCTTGATCCGTTGGCCGACCGTAGACTCGGTCCCCGGAATACCGACCCCGACGCTTCCGCGCTGGCCCAGTTCGTCTTCCGCCGCGTCGACCAACTCGCCGATCGCTGCCACCGTTGCCAAATAATCGCCCTGCGGCGTCGGCCGCCGTCGCCGAAGCAACTCGTTTCCCTGCTTGTCCAGCGCCAGCAATTCGATCTTGCTGCCGCCAAGGTCGATTCCAATGCGTAGTGACATGATTATCAATCAATATATGCTTCAATGCTTTTGTCTGGGAGCCTGTCGGACTTGGGTGATCGTCACGAGCCAAGTGGGAGAGCGATGACAGTTTTCCCCGATTTCTCGTTGCATAGTGAGCCTATGCAACGAGAAATCGGGGAAAAATGGACCGCTATTCCCACTGGCGCAGTAGATCAGCCTCAAGTCCAACAGGCTCCTGACTACATGATGGCTACGTTAGGGCTTGTTGAGAATCAACATTCTACTGTGTTCCAATAGCGCTATGGAAAGA
>JAVMKC010000115.1:0-205452 GCA_031732795.1 Accumulibacter sp.
GCAATGGGGCGCAGTATAGCAAAAAACCCACTAATATGTTAGCGCTTATGCCCCTGCCCCCGATGGCCTGGCCTTCATGGCATCACTCTGCGGCGACGGCGAAAGACCACAGCCAAGGATCGATGTGGGCGATATCAAACGTGCTCGACTCAAGCATTTGCATCATCTCCGCGTAGATCTGCAGTGGCGCACGCCCCAAGCGCCAGCCGTTGATGCGCAGGAACACGTCGGCCGCTGCAAAGGCGATGCGCTTGTTCCCGTCCACGAACGGGTGGTTGATCGCCAGGCTTTCCAGAAGAGCAGCCGCCTCGGCCACGATGTCATCGTAGTAGCCGGTTTGCGGGCGGAACAGTGCGGCCTCCAGTGCCCCAAGATCACGCACGCCCGGCGCGCCGCCATGCCGCTGCATCAGCACCGTGTGCATGCCCAGCACATCGGCCACGGTCAGGTAATCGTGCGCCACGGGTTACTTGGCCAGTTCGCGGTAGAGGCTGTCGAACTCATCGAGGCTGGAGGCGAACGAAGCCATCACGTGACGGCGGGGGCGCTGCTTTTGCTGCCGGTCGATGTAGTCGCGCAGAGCTTCGTCAAGCACCGCCTGGAACTGGCGGCCCTGGCTTTCTGCGATCTGGCGCAACGCGGCCAGCACATCGGGTGCGGCCTGGGAGGAAAACTTCTCGCGGACAGCAGTCGTCATGGCTATCTCCATCATGATTCATCTTGACGTTTCATGATAGAGCAAGATGAGAAAGTTTGCCACCCGCTGGATGGCGTTCGATGCCTGACTGGTGGCCTTGGTTGACGGTGAGCCTGAGCACGTAAGTCGTTTTTTTATACACATACATCTGCGCCTACTCGCGGGCCAGACGGAGAAGCATGGCCGGTTGCATGAACTTGGTGTTGAAGGCCGGCCGATAGGCGTCGGCCAGATGGCGGTTGGCGCCCGCCATGTCGCTGCTCCCGGCCAGCGCCAGTTCCCGGGCTGACGGTCCTGATGGGTGCGAAACATCCGTTTGGGGCACCCGCGTGCTTCCGGTGAGTAGGCGGCGATCCTCTCGATTCCGAGGCGCTTCATCGCCTGCTCGAATGGCGTCAGATTTTGCTTGTCCACCTGGCCCCCAGCGTCCGGCGTAGGCCAGTAATGGTTGCCGCAGTCCGAATAGAAGGTCGAGAAGAATCCCCGTGATGCAATGACTTCACGGATGCCTCGCAGGCGGCTCATCGTGCCTTCTTCCTCCACGAAGAACATCGAGTAGTGCTCGTTGGTCGTGTCGTCCATGGTCACGATCAGATCCCAACGCTGTCCAGCGATCCACGATTTTTTGGGTTCCCAAGGTCCGCCTTGGGAACCCCATTTTTGAAATTCCAGCTTGCGGACCGCGGCTTCGCACATCAGATCAGGCTGGGAAAGGAAGCTAGAGCTTCCCAGAGTGGGTTCCCAAGGTGGACCTTGGGAACCAGGCACGGGTGGTGTTTATGCAGCCTAACGTTGGAGTTCGGCTGCCGGAGCGCGCAGCGCGGAGTAGACCCAAAAGCGTAGCTTCTGAACGGTCGGCTGGAGCGAGAGTCGATAGCGAATTGTGTTACGGAAGAAGGACATTGCCATATCCAAGAAAAAAGGCTGTGCCGCAGACGATTGCGCTGCCGAGAACAAGAATTTGGGCCAGGGGTATGCGTAACAATGCCATGGCAGCAGAGGCGAAAAGAAAAATGGCAACGAAGAGTGCGACGAGATACTGCCCAGAATTGGCTAAATGAAAAAGCCATGAAACCCCAAGATAGCCAAGAAAGCAAACGCCAACGAGTAGCGTGACAACGAACCCCAGGCTTTCGAGGTCAGAGACGAAATTGGCGATACGGGAAATCATGGTGCTTTAACGTAAAGTAGTCAGCATTATGACAAGGTTTGTCTTTCGTGGGCAATTGATGATTGACGCGGATCATCTCGCAAATATTTATTTTTATTAAATTATCTTAGGTTTGCGCATGGGCTTGTATGCATCGCCTCCCGTCAAAGCCTGCAAGGCGGCTAAAAGGCCGTCGCTCTGTAGAGTAAAGAAATAGCGCGTCCAGAGTCGCAGAGTCCTTTCTCTGACGTGAACCGTGGAGACTGGCAATCAGCAAAATCGCAGCCGGTGAAATTTTTGAATGAGCGGGGAACCCGTTAAATGCCAATTGACAGCCTTCGTCCGACCTCGGCACACTCTGCCACCTAAATTAACCGCGCCGTCTTTTTGCGCCGTCTTTCTGTTAAGCCAGCCCATTTTTGTCGATGGAGAATTCGATGCCACTGCCTCACGTACAAAATCAATGGACGTTTCCGATAGATCAAGCCGTGCGCAAGGCACTCGATGACTCTCCTACAGAATTCGAATTGCTGTGTTCTGAATCTGGTCTGGATGAAATTGCTGGAGATGATGGGGAATATTTGTTCGAGGTTTCTGACATCTACGGTCAGCGTTACCAAGAAATGGTCGCTGAAATTTCAAAAACGGTTGGTGCCGGTTTTCCTTGGCGAACTACCGGAGGCGTTGGAATGGGCCGATACGCTGGGAATCGAACCGACATTTGACAAGATTGCTGTTTGGGCTACGGAAGGAAAGCACGTCTATCTTCAGTTCATATGGGAAGACGGAGACTGTCCCATCGTCATTTCGCTTGGCGCAGGTTGAACCGGTCCGAGGCTGGCGGTGGCGTGATTTTTTGAGAAGCCAAATCCGCTGGACGATTCCATTCTTCTCCTGGATCTGCGCGATAAAGCAGCGCCATAGGGTTTTCGCTTCGTTGACAACAGTCGTTCAGTCTCGGCATACTGACTCCGTCTTTCGACATGCAGTTCCTGCCAGGGCGTCGACCGCCCACCGCGCTTCAAGATGGCGCGGCTGTACCGGGCCTTGCCCCATGAGGCAAAGCCATCGATCGCAGGCTGTTTCGTCCTCGTTTGGGGGGAGAACGGGATGTTCATTGCAGGCGCCAGCGCCAGTCTCAGACGACTTCTCGAAGACCGACTGATCGCCGAAGGCGGGTTGGACGGGTATACCGTGTCGTTGTTTTCGACCCGTCACTTCACGGCGTCGATCGTTAATCATGTCGTCCTTTTTCTCTACCGCGTCGAGGTGGATGAGACGCGGCGCAACGTCGATCTGTCGCGACGGATGGCGAGCGCGCCGCGGCGGGCGGCGCTTGGTCTCGAGCTGCATTATCTGCTGACCGTGTGGGGCAACCAGAATGCCGAGGGCGAGCAGATCATGCTTGCCCGGTGCATGGATATCCTCGACCGACATGCCTTGCTCAGCGGAGCGCTGCTTTCGCCGGCGTATCCCTGGGAACCCGAGGATGCCTTGCGGGTGTCGCTGGCGCATTTGTCGACCGAGGACATGCTGCGCCTGTGGGACAGTCTGGAGCCGCCGTATCAGTTGTCGGTGCCGTATGTGCTGCGCACCGCCCGTCTGGCGGCGCGTGATCTGTCCGACCCGTCGATCGTCGATAGCCGCACGCTGGTCGGCGTGCCGGCGGTGCCTTGATGGCTTTGCTGGTCGAACGTCCGCTCGATTGGGCCGGCCGGCACGGTGCCGAGCGGCTGACCGCCGTCGGCGTGCTGGCGCTGCGTCCGCGACGCTACCTCAGCGACGGTGTTCCGCCGGCGTTGGCGACGATCGCCGGGCTGCGTCTGCGGGTCGATGGGTTCAGCGAGTTGCCGTACTGGCATGTCAGTACTGGTTTATACGGTTATCTGCGTCTGCCGGCCGGCGAATGGCGGATCGAAATCGACGATCCGGCGCGGCGCTATCTGGCGCAGGCAGTGCTGGCCAACGTTCCTGATCGACGCGGCGTCCGCCAGGCGCTGGAAGCGGGGGGCGTGCCGCCGCCCGGCAGCCCGGGGCCGCTGCTGCTCGATCTGGCGTTGCGGCCGTCGCCGGAAATGGCTTTGCCGCCGGGCGGCACCGCCTTGTGGGGGGTGCTGCGCGACAGTGTCGGCGGCCGGCCGGTGGTCGGCGCCGTGCTGTCGCTGGCCACGGTCAATCAGGGTCTCGCCGACACGGTCAGCACCCTGAGCGGCGTCGACGGCAGCTACCTGCTGGTCTTGCCCGGCGAGGTGATCGACCGTTCGGTCAATCCGCCGCAGCGTAATTTCGAACGTCTGCTCACCGTGCGCCGGCCGCTGCCAGCGCTGTCGACGACGCTGGCGCAGCGCGGGTTGCTGGCCGGGCAGCCGGCAGATGTGTTCACTCTGAGCTCGGTGCAACGCGATGCGCTGTTCGCGGCGCCGGCTGTCTTTCGCTTGCGCGCCGGCAACGGCGATTCGCGTTCGCCGGTGAACGGGCAGAATCCCTTGCTGCCGCTGGTCGTCGGCCAGCGCGGCCGCTGGGATGTCGAGCTGTTGCCATGATCGCGGCCGGGACGCTGACCCCCCTTGCCACGACCGGCGGGCGTTCCGGCGCAGAGACCGGTGCCGCTGAGACCGGTGCCGCTGAGACCGGTGCCGCTGAGACCGGTGCCGTTGAGTCAGTACCGTTTTCTCCGACCTCTCGGCCCGCCGGGCGGAGGAGTTTCCGCGCCGCGGCCGCCGGCTGTCGCCGAGGCGCGATTTTGATCTTGCCACTGATGGAGGGCCACCATGCCTGAATACCTCGCTCCGGGAGTTTACGTAGAAGAAACCAGCTTTCGCGCCAAGTCCATCGAGGGCGTGGCGACCTCCACCGCCGGCTTCGTCGGGCAGGCCCGTTTCGGGCCGACGCGGGGCCTGCCGACGCTGGTGACCAGTTTCGAAGAATTTCAGCGCGTTTTCGGCGATGCCGACGAGCTGTTGTTCGAAGGGGTGCCGACGACCAATCATCTGGCGCATGCGGTGCGGCTGTTTTTCGAGAACGGTGGCAAGCGGGTGTATGTGGCGCGTGCCTTCCGGGCGCCCGCCGGTGGTAGCGTCGACGGCAGCCGCGCGCGCAGCGCCGATTCGCCGGCGCCCGAGGCGCTGTCGCTGCTCGGCACGGTCCGTCATATCCGGGCGCGTTTTCCGGGGCGTGCCGGCAACCTGGTGATCAGCACGCAGGCGATCCGCAGCGGCAACCTGCTGATCGGCACCGCCGGCAACCGCACGGTCAGCGGCCTGCGACTGGGTGACGTCGTCGAAGTGGCTGGGGCGGTCAAGGACCGGGTGGTGCAGGCCAGCGGTCCGCAGGCGGTGGTCAGTGCCAACCTCTACGCGGCGTCTTTCGACGCCGCCGGCCGGCCGATCCTGTCGAACGCCGGCGGCACGCTCGACCAGAACGCGGCGAGCGTCGTCGCGGTGCAGAAGATCACCGTCGATCTGCGCGTCGGCCCGAACGGCGACGGGTCGACCGGCGCGCGAGTCGAACAGTTTTCACGGCTGTCGCCGCACCCGGATTCGGACCAGTTCATCGGCCGGGTGCTGCGTCATGAAGACCCGGATGCTGGCATCGAACCGCCGGCCGACCGCAGCCAGCGCGTCTATTTCGACCTCGGCGACCTGCCGAGTACCGCCGCCGAGCGCACCAGTCTGGCGCGCGACCTGCTGACCGCCCTGGTTTCGCATCCCAGCCTGACGCTGGCCGGTGGTTCCGACGGCCGGGTGGCCGACCCGGCGGCGTTCGCCGGTGGCGACAGCGGTCATTCGGCGCGCGGTCTGGCGGCGCTGGCCGAAATCGAGGATATCGCCATCGTCAGCGCGCCGGGCGCCGCGGCGCTGGCCGACAGTGACGACCAGCAGAACGTCCGCGACGCGCTGATTTCGCATTGCGAACTGCTCCGTTACCGTTTCGCCATCCTCGCCGGGCCGGCGACCGCCGATCAGGCGCAGATCCGCGAAGTGCGCGGCCAGCACGATTCGAAGTACGCGGCGATCTATTACCCGTGGCTGGTGACCAGCGCCCCCGGCGGCGCCCGTGAAACGCTGCAGTTGTCGCCGGAGGGAGCGATGGCCGGCATCTACGCGCGCAGCGACATCGAACGCGGGGTGCATAAGGCGCCGGCCAACGAGACGGTGCGCGGCATCCTGCGTTTCTCGCGCAACGTGAACAAGGGCGAGCAGGACGTGCTCAACCCCGAGGGCATCAACTGCCTGCGTTTCTTCGAAGGCCGCGGCTACCGCGTCTGGGGCGCGCGGACGATCAGTTCCGACCCGGAATGGACTTACATCAACGTCCGTCGGCTGTTCATCTACCTCGAGCACTCGATCGACCGCGGCACGCAGTGGGCGGTTTTCGAGCCGAACAACGAGGAACTGTGGCTGAAGATCCGGCTGACCATCGAAGGTTTTCTCTACGACGTCTGGCGTAGCGGCGCGCTGCTCGGCTCGCGGCCGTCGGAGGCGTATTTCGTGCGCTGCGACCGCAGCACGATGAGCCAGTCGGACCTCGACAACGGCCGGCTGATCTGCCTGATCGGCGTCGCGCCGACCAAGCCCGCCGAGTTCGTCATCTTCCGCATCGGCCAATGGACCGCCGACGCCTCGATCATCTGAGCCGTGCGACCGGCGATCATTCGATTTTTTGAGGAGACCAGTCATGGCCACCCTGCGTGAGGACCCGTACGGTCCGTTCAATTTCAAGGTCACCATCAACCCGGCCAGCGGCGGCGAATTCCGCGGCGGTTTTTCCGACGTTTCCGGTTTATCGACCGAAATCACTTATGCCGACTACCGCGAAGGTACCGACGGCGCCAACCATCCGCGGAAAATCCCGCTGATGCACAAATCCGGCGACGTGACCCTCAAACGCGGCCTGGTCGCCGCGCTCGATCTGTGGAACTGGGTCAATCAGGTCCGCCGCGGCAACATGGACGCGCGGGCGACGGTGGTCATCCAGTTGATGAGCGAAGACCACGCGGCGGTCGTCGCCTCGTGGAAACTGATCAACACCCGGCCGTCGAAATGGACCGGGCCGACGCTGGCCGCCAAAGGCGCCTCCGACGTGGCGATGGAGGAACTGACGCTGGTCTGCGAGGACGTGGAGTACGAATGATCGGCCGGGGAGGGCAGGCGCCCGGCCGGCGGCCAGGCGCGCCGCCATGCGGGCAGCCATCGCCGTCGGCGCTTGAGACAGGCTTGCGGCGATGACCGTCGTCCTGCAGGGCAGCCTGTGGCGCCCGGGGCTGCCGCCCGGCGTGTACCAGGAAGCGCCGCCGCCGGTCGGTCGGCCGCGCGTGCGCCTGGACGTTACCGCGCTGATCGGTCTCGCCGAACGCGGACCGTTGAATACGCCGGTAGCGATCGACGACCCGCGCCAGTTCGAAACCGTTTTTGGGCGGGCGCTGCCCGGGCTCAACCTGCCGTTGGCGGTACGGCTGTTTTTTGCCAACGGCGGCCGGCGCTGCGTCGTCGTCCGCTGCGTCGATCATCGCCAGGTGCGCACCGCGCGCCTCCATTTGCCCGGATTCACCAGCGTTCTGGGCCGCTCGCGGCGGCTGGCGCGGCTGGCGGCGCGCAATCCCGGCGCCTGGGGCAACGGACTGGCGCTGCGCTGCCGTTTGCTGCGCCGGCCGTTGCCGCTGGCGCTGGGTCGTGACGCCGACGGCCGGCGGCGTGTCGATCTGCCGGCGGACCTGCCGGTCGGCAGCGTCCTCCGGCTGCTCGGCCGGCCGACGCATGCCGGCGCCGCGCCGCGGCAACGGCTGTTTCGCGTCGTCGCCGGCGCGCCGTGGCCACTGTTGCAACCGGCGCCGACGGCGCCATTCCTCGACGCTGAACTGCTGCGCAACGCCGTACTGCTCAGCGTCACGCTGACCGTCCATCTCGACGGACGGCAGGTCGAAACCTGGGACGATGCTGCGCTGCATCCCGACCATCCGCGCTATCTGCCGCGGCTGCTCGGCCGGCGCAGCGCCAGCGAAGCGTTGCGTCCACCGCTGATCGGCGTCGGCGAAACGACGCCGCCGACGGTCGATCGGCTGTGGGGCGGCCTGGACGAGCCCTGGGGATCGGAGTATCTGCGTCCGAGCGCGCGGCTGATCGACGGCCTGCTGCTGCCGACCCGCGAACTGCTGGCCGCCGCCAACGGCGTCTATCTGTCGATGGCCGAAGTACCGGCCTCCCGGCGCGGGCGCGACGCCGGCGCGACCACCGAACGTCGCCATTTCTTCGATCCCACCGAAATGGACACCGCCGACCGGACCGAGGACGCCGATCATCAACTGGTCGCGTTCAAGGACACGCCGGGCGCGCTGGCCGCGCTGCAAGCCTGGGACGACGCCTATCCCTTCGAACCGGCGGCACTGATCACCTTGCCCGATCTGCTGCACCCCTCGCCGCCGGCGGCGCAACGCGAGCCGGCCGTGCCGCCGGACGACGCGCCGTGTTTCGCGGTCAACTGCGCGCCTTCGGCCGCCGTCACCACGCTGCCGGCAGTCGATTATCCGCGGCTCGGTTTCGACGCCGCGTCCTTGCGGGAGTCGCAATGGCAACTGGTCGAGCACTGTCAGGCGCATGGCGGCCGGGTGGCGATGCTCGATCTGCCGCCGCGGCTGCGTGCCGGCGAAGTGGTCGACTGGCGTCGGCAACTGGCCAGCGACCGGGCCGCCCTGTACGTGCCGTGGCTGCGGGTGGATGCCGGCGGCGTGGCGCAGACCGTGCCGCCGTCCGCCGCCGCCTGCGGCATCGCCGCGCAACTCGAAAACCGTTCCGGCGCCTGGGCCGCGCCGGCCAATGTGCCGGTGGCCGGCGCCATTGCCCGTGCCGACGACGCCGGATTGCCCGAACCGGGTTTCCTGTTCGAAGAACGGATCGACGAAATCCGGGCCACCGAACGCGGGCTGCTGCTGCTCGGTTCGCGCACCACCTCGTTCGACCGGCAATGGACCCATCTGCCGGTGCGCCGGTTGTTCGACTGGCTGCAGGCGCAACTCGCCGCCGACTTGGCCTGGGCGCCGTTCGAACCGAACGATGCCGCGCTGTGGTCGGCGATGGCGGCCACCGCCCGCCGGCGGCTGCGCGGGGTGTACGACGCCGGCGCGCTGGCCGGTGACCGTGAGGAAGACAGCTTTTTCGTGCGTTGCGACGCCAGCACCACGCTGGCCGGCGACCTCGACGCCGGCCGGGCGGTGATGCTGATCGGCGTCGCACCGGCGGTTCCCGCCGAATTCATCGTTTTCCGGCTGGTCCGTCACGGCGCCGACGACCCGCGGCTGGAGATCGCCTGATGGCCGCCGAGACGCTGCTGACCTCGTTCAACTTCGCCGTCCATCTCGAACTGTCGGGGTTCGGCGGCGACGAAGGCCTGGCGCTCGGCGCTCGCGGCGCGTTTTCGGACGTTCAGGGACTGGAAATCACCATCGAGCCGGTCAGCTTCCGCGAAGGCGGCTACAACCGCGGCAACCGGCAACTGGTCGGCAAGACCAGCCACCCGCCGCTGGTGCTCAAGCGCGGCTTGTCGCTAGACCCGGCGTTCTGGACCTGGGTCCGGCGCTGCGTCAATGGCACTTTCCCCTTGCCGTACGTTTCCGGTACCTTGCGCGTGTTGCAGGCGCGCGGCGAAGGCGCGCCGGCCGGGGTCTGGCGTTTCGAGAACGGCATCGCCAACAAGGTCCGCGCCGCTGACCTCAGCGCCACCAACAGCCGTGAAGTGGCGCTCGAGGAATTGCACATCGTCCATGAAGGCTTGTACCGGGAGGCGTCATGAGCAGTCCGCCGTTCCGCCGCGCCAAGCTGGTGCCTTTCGACGCCGGTGGCCAGACCCCGCAGGAAGCACGGGCGATCGCCCTCGACTTCAATCCCGAAACGCTGACCCTCAAGGTCTCCGCCGGCCAGCAGCGCGACCGTAGCCGGCGCGGTCGGCAGGAGGTGCAGAACGTCGGTTCGTCGAAAGCGACGCTGTCGTTCGAATGCATCTTCGATTCCACCCGGCCGCGCGACGGCAGCGCTGGCGAGCCGCCCGGCGGCGGCGAGGAAATGCTCGACGTCCGCCTGCGCACCAAGCCGATCGCCGATCTGTTGCAGGTCTTCGGCAGCGGCCGCGAGCAGGCACCGCGGCGGGTGCAGTTCCGCTGGGGAACGCTGATCTTCAACGGCGTGGTCAGTTCGCATCAGGAAGTATTCGATTATTTCAGTCCCAGCGGCGTTCCGCTGCGCTCGAAAGTGCAACTGACGCTGACCGAGCAGGAGTTCCGCTATCAGGTCAACGCCGATGAAGCCGCGCAACGCCAGCAGGCCGCCGGCCAGGCCGCGGCGGGAGCCCGCGAACAGGCCGCGGCCAGTGGCGCTTCCAGTCTTCTCGGCGCGGTGCCGGCCGGGTTGGGCAGCGCCTTTCAACTCGACCCTGGCAGCAGTGCCCCGGCGTTGCCCGGTCTGTCCGCCGATCTCGGTTTTTCGGCCAGTCTCGGCCTGTCCGCCGATCTCGGCGTTTCGCTCGGCGCCGGCGTTTCGCTCGACGCGGCGGCGGCCGTCGACCTGTTCGGTGCCGCTGCGCTGCTCGGCGGCGCCGATCTGGCGCGCAGCGGCACCGCTTTGCCGCCGTCCTCGCCTGGACTGGCCGCCAGCGGTGCGGTGCCGCAGTCCTGGGCGCCGGACGGTCCGGCACCCGGCAGCGCCGCGGCCGGTCTGGCGGCGGTGGTCGCCACGCAGCGTGCCGGTGGGGTGGCGACCGCTGGCGCCGGTACGGCGGGCTCGATCGGCGGCGTCAGTGATTCCGGCGGCAGGACGGCGTCGGTCGGGACCCCCGCTGGCAGCGCCGGCGCCAGCCTCGGTGGCGCCCCGTCATCGGCGCCGCCCGTGCGCGGCAGCCCGCCATTGGCGCCGCGGCGGCCGCTCGATCCGGCGCTGCCGCTGTTCGCCGAAAAACAGACCCCGCTTGCCGTCGCCGGCGAGTGCCGGCCGCGTTGGGAAACCCTGCCGGCGGCCGGTGGCGGGGAGGTCTTCCGTCCGTCGGCGTCGGCTGGTTCATGCCGTGGCGGCTGTGGCTGCGGCTGCCGGAATTGCGGGGGAGGCGTGCGATGAGCGTGCGCATCGGCGAAGTGAGCACCACCATCGAGTCGGTGGGCAGCGAGTCGCCGGAAACGGCGGCCGTCGGCGCGGCGGAAAGTCCGGCCTTCGAAGTCCAGCTCGAAGAGTTGCGGCCGCTGGTGCGCGCGTTGGTCGCCGAGGAACTGGAACGCTGGTTGCGGCAGCGGAGCGATTGCCCATGAGCGCCAGTACGCCGCTGAACAGCTCGGGCCGGCCGCGAATCGTCGTCGATGGCGCGCGTTCCGAAAAGCTCGAAACCGATCTGATCCGGCTCGAGGCGCGCGCCGACGCGGCTGGTGTCGCCTCGCTGGAAGCGGTGTTTCTCAACTGGGGCAGCCGTGAACGCGGCCAGCCGGTCGACTACGTCCATTTCCGCCGGTCGACGGTCGATTTCGGCAAGCGTCTGCGCATCGCCTTCAACGTCGACGGGCAGGAGCAGCCGGTCTTCGAAGGGCGGATCACCGGCATCGGCGCCAGTTTTCCCGAATTGCGCCCGCCGGAACTGACGCTGCTCGCCGAGGACGCGCTGGCGGCGCTGCGTTACCGCCGGCGGACCCGGCTCAGTGAAGAAATGGACGACGGCGCCATCGCCAGCCGCATCGCCGAGGACGGCGGGCTGCGCGCCGACGTCGGCCGTAACGGCGCCAGCCACCGCCAATTGCTGCAGGTCAATCAGGATGAGCTGAGCGCTCTGCGCGCCCGCGGTGGCGACACGCTGCTGTCGGTGCGCGACGGCACGCTGCACCTCACCGACGTCGCTTCGGCCAGCGAAACACCGCTGCGGCTGACGCGCGAAAACGAGTTGCTGCGTTTCAATGTCGTCGCCGACTTGGCGCATCAGCGCGGCGAGGTGCGTGTGCATGGCTACGATGTCGCCGCCAAGGACGCGATTCACGAAACCGCCGGCAGCGACGTCGCCCGCCGGCTGGCCCAGGGCGGCCGGCTCGGCGCCGAACTGGTCACCGAGGTTTTCGCCGACGCCGCCGACGATCTGCATCTCGAAGCGCCGGCCACCACCGACGAGGCGCGGCAGTTGGCCGAAGCGGCGATGTCGCGGCGCGCGCGCCGTTTTCTGCGTGGCGTCGGGCTGACCAAGGGAACGCCGGCTTTGCACGTCGGTTCGCGGGTCGATCTGGTCGATCTCGGCCCGTGGTTTGCCGGAATCTATCTGGTCACCGCGGTGACGCACCGTTTCGACCAGCACGAGGGCTACCGCACCGAGTTCGTCGCCCAGCGCCCGCAAATCGGAGACGATCGATGATTCCCGGACTCGAACCGCCACAAGCGCCGGGCCACCGGCTGTATGGCGTTTATCCGGCGCTGGTCACCGACGTCCAGGACCCGGATGGGCAGGGCCGGGTGCAACTGCGTCTGCCCTTCGTCGCTTCGGCCGACAGCGGCGCGGCGCTGGGCTGGGCCCGGCTGGCGACGCTGATGGCCGGCGGCGACCGCGGCACCTGGTTCATCCCGGAAGTCGGCGACGAAGTGCTGGTGGCGTTCACCGCCGGCGACCCGCGCTGGCCGGTGGTGATCGGCGCGCTGTGGAACGGCGTCGATGCGCCGCCGGAAACGATGGACAGCAGCAACAACCTGCGTTCGGTGACCTCGCGTTCCGGTCACAAGCTGACCTTCGACGATACCGCCGGCGCCGAAAAAGTGGTCGTCGAGACGCAGGGCGGCCATACCCTGACTCTCGACGACGCCACCGGCGGCACGGTGACCCTCGAACATTCGAACGGCGCCAAGATCAAGATCGACCTCACCGGCACCATCGAGATCACCGCCAACGTCAAGGTCAAGATTCAGGCGCCGGCCGGACTGGACATCACCGCGGCGATGGTCACCGTCGACGCGGCGATGAGCAAGTTTTCCGGCATCGTCAAAGCCGACGCGGTGATCACCAACAGCGTCGTCTCGGCGAGCTACACGCCGGGCGTGGGGAACATCTGGTGAGCGCCGCGCCGAAGCGCCTGCTGATCCCGGCGCCGCGACGGGTGTCGCGCGAGGAGTTGCGGCCGGTCGAGCCTTTCTTCCTGCGCCCGCCGGGCGAGAAACTCGCTTCCGCTCCCCCCGTGGCCCGGCCGCGGCTGCTGGCTTTCGAATCCGACCGTTTCATCGACGATCTGCTCGCCGCCGTCCGGCGCGCGCGGCCGCTGCCCAAGCTCCTGCCGTGGCGCGACTGGTCGGAACCGCCGGCGGCGATGTTCGACGTTCATCGTCGGGCCTTGTATCCGACGAGCATCGAGCGGCGCCAGCCGGAAGACGACGAACTGGTCAGCGAAAGCGGACCGCAGATCGCCGATGACGGCGTGCCGATGAGTCCGCCGGACGGGGCGGCAAAAACGGCGCCGCCGTGGCTGCGCAAGCTGTACCTGCCGCTGCACGAGCGTTTCAACGTCGTCGCTTTCGACGTCGTCTGCCACTCCGCCGGCTGGCCGCGGCTGGCGCGCGGCCGGGTGCGCGGCGCCGGCGCGGTGATCCGCCGCTTGCGTGCCGACGCCAGCGGCGAACGCTGGGACGACTGGCTGGCGGTCGATGAGAAGCACGGTGCCTGGCTGCCGCTGCTCGACGGCGAGATGCGCCCGGCGCCCGGCGCACCGCCGGTGGACCCGCAGGCGCTGCCCGCGGCGCTGCTCGCCGACCAGGCCAGCCTGCGCGCGGTGTTCGACGCGCCGGTCGGCACGCCGCTGCCGCCGCTGGCCTTGACCAGCCAGCCGCTGGCGCTGCTGCCGCCGGACGCCGGCGATGCGGCCGAGCACTGCACGCTGTACGGCTATCTGCCGGTTTTCAGCGGCGCGCAGGAAATCCCGCGTGAACGCCTGGCGCTGCGGCCGGTGGCCGAGATCGCCGCCGCGCTGCGTCAGCGCAGCGAACAGCAGCTCGGCGCGCTGTTCCAGGACGCCGGCCGTTTCCGCGCCGCCGCTGCCGGGCCCTTGCGCCGCTTGCTCGAAAATACCGTGCTGCCGCCTTATCCCTCGGCTAGCGAGCGTGCGTCGGCCCAGGCGGTGTTGATCTGGCCGGCGACACCGGGCAACCCGGAGCCGATCGGGCTTGACGACAGCTTGGCGACCTCGATCGACCGGATACTGCAACAGGCGATCTGGCGCTTATGGACCAGAGCCGCCGCGCCGTCGGCCACCGACCATGACCTCGACGGCCAGGTGATCTCGGCCGCCGACCTGTGGAATAACAGCGGCGCCGCCGGAGCCGCCAGCCAGGGCAATCTGTTCGCCGGGACAGGGGACGCGCGGACGATCGCCTGGCTCGAAAACAGTGTGGCCGGTGATACGACGCCCTGGGATACCCTGGCCCGGCAACGTCTGCATCAGTTGCTCGACGCCTGGCTGGCCGGCACGGCGCTGCCAGCGCCGGTGCAAGGGTCGTCGACGGTGATCGGTGACAGCCAGTTGCAGGTCTTCTGCGCCACGGCGCTGCTGCGACTGCGCGGTTGCCGGCTGGCGCTGGCCGCCAGCCTGAACCGTTTCTTCTTCAACGCCGACCATCGGGCCGAACTGACCGTCACCACCGCCGGCGTACCGGCGAGCACCGTCGCCAGCCTGGCCGAGCAGGTGCAGGCCCTGCTGGCGCAGGAGGACGAGCGCGCCGACCAGCGCACGACGCCGCCGTGGCCGCCGTTGTCCTTCCCCGGACTCGGCGATGCGCCGCGGGTGCTCGCCGCGCATCGGGCGGGAGTCGATCTGGCCGAGGTCTATGCGCCGTTCGCCGCCGAACTGGCCGCCGCCGGCAGCGCCGCGGCGGCGCAACTGGTCAAACGCGCCGCAGACGTCGAAAACACCTTGCGCGCCGCGCTGCAGCCGCAAGGCAGCCTGGCCGCCTTCGCGCCGCTGGGGATTCCCCTCGCCGAGGAACCGGCGCGCGCGCTGCTGGTCCTGCCCGGTTTCCGGCCGGCGACGGCGGATCTGTCGGCATTCGCCAGCGCCACCGCCGCCCGGTACACCGCGGCGCCGCAAGCGCTGGCGCTGCCCGAGGCCCGCGCCCGTGAAACGGTGCCGCGGCTGCGCTTCGACGCCGATCATCTGTACGCGGTGTGGTGTTGGGTCCGCGTCGCCGGGCATCATCCCTGCGAGCCCGAACGGGTCGTGTGGACGCCGCGCAGCGAACCCTTTCTGCTCGCCGATCCGACCGATCTGCTCGGCGCGCGCCCGGCGACGATCCAAATGCCGGACATCGGCAAGCTGCTGCGCGACCTGCCGCGGGTCGCCAAATCGCGCGCCCGGCCGTTCGCGGCGATGGCCGCGCCGCCGGGATCGGCGATTTCCACCGGCGCCGGCATGGCCGATACCCGCCGCGATTTCGGTCTCGGCAGCGTCTGCAGTTTCGGCATTCCAGTGCTCACCCTGTGCGCGCTGATCCTGTTCAACATCATTTTCCATATCCTGATCGTGCTGCCGGGTTTCGGCTGGATGATGCTGCTGAAATTCTGCATCCCGTTCCGAAGGAGAGACGGATGAGCGTCGATTCCCTGGGGCGCGGCCTGCGTTTTCCCCTGCTGACCGGCGAGGGTTTCGGCTGGGTGTCGGGCGAGGCGGCGGTCGAACAGTCGATCCGCGCCATCCTGCTCACCGAGCCCGGCGAACGAATCGCCCGGCCGAGCTATGGCGTCGGGCTGCGCCGTTTCCTGTTCGCCCAGAACAGCCTGGAACTGCGCACGCAGATCCGCCAGGCGGTCGTCGAGGCCTTGGAACGCGACGAACCGCGCATCCGTGTCGAAACGGTGGCGGTGGAGAGCGATGCGCGCGAGCCGACGGTGCTGCGCATCGCCATCCGCTACGCGATTCTCGACCAGCCCGGCGTTCGCAACCTGGTGTTTCCCTTTTACCTGACCGGGGGTGCCTGATGGCCATCATTCCTCCCCGCCTCGATGACCGCGCGTTCGCCGATCTGCGCGCCGAGCTGATCCGCCGCATTCCCGTACACGCGCCGGAATGGACCGATCACAACGCATCGGACCCCGGCATCGCGCTGATCGAACTGTTCGCGGCACTCGGCGACGATCTGCTCTACCGCTTCAACCGCGTACCCGAAGCGGCGCGGCTCGAATTCCTGCGCCTGCTGGCGATTCTGCCGATTCCGGCGCGGGCGGCCGTCGCGCCGCTGCGTCTGGATCTGCCGCGCGGTGTTTTCGAGCCGGTGACGCCCGATTTCGTCAGCGGCGGCAGTCCGCGGCTCGAAGTCAGCGCCGGCGATGTGCGCTTTCAGGCCGTCGAGGAAGTCACCGCGTTGCCGGTCGACGTCGTCGCCTGGATCAAGGCGCCCTATACCGGCGCGCTGCTGCCCGGCGGCATCGACAACGTCACCCATCTGCTCGCCGATCACCTGAAAACCGTTCCGCCGGCCTTGCCGCAGTATCAGGCGCAGCCTTTGCCAGCGCCGACCGGCGGCAATCTGCCGGCCGGCGTGTCCACCGCCGGCAGCGTCGACCGGCGCGTATGGCTGTGTCTCCTGGCTCCGGAAGCGGCGTTCGCCGCCGCCAAACGCGCCACCGGCGGCGACGAGGCGCTGGCCCGGCAGGAAATCCGTCGCCGGCTCGCCGGACGGGTGCTCAATCTCGGGCTGCGCAGCGACGACGCGCTCTGCGGGCCGACCGACCATTGGCGCTGTCCGGACCCTGGCAGCGATCCGCTGCGCTGGCCGGTGCGCTGGGAAATTTCCACCGGCCGTTTCGCCGGCCCCCGGGCGCGCGTCGATCAATTGCTTTATCAACGGTTGACGGTGGTCGCCGACAATACCGACGGCCTGACCCGGCGCGGCACCGTCCGGCTGCGTTTTCCCGACCGCGACCCGGCCGGCGGAACGCCGTTCGGCAACTGGACCGCCGCCAGTTTCGACCCGCCGGACGACGATCTGCTCGGCATCGGCGAGCTGCCGCCGCGGATCGACGACGAGAAAGCCGCGGCGCGCGTTCTGGTCTGGCTGCGCGTCGGCCGCGTCGACCCGGCGCATCCGCCGATCCGGCTGCGCTGGATCGACGGCAACATCGTCCAGGTCGAGCAGGCGGTGACCGCCGCCGCCGAACTGCTCGGTTACGGCGACGGGCGGACCGCCCAACGCCATCGTCTGGCGCATACGCCGGTAATCGTCGGCAGCGAACGAATCCAGGTTCGTGGCAGCGTCGCCTGGGAGAACTGGCGGCGGGTCGACGATCTGGCGCTGGCCGGCCCGGACGATCCGTTCTACGTTCTCGACCCCGCCGAGGGGACGATCACTTTCGGCGACGGTGTGCACGGCCGTCTGCCGTTGCCCGGCGAAGCGATCCGCTGTCTGACCTACCGCTACGGCGGCGGCGTGCAGGGCAACGTCGGCGCCGGCCGGATCAACCGCGTCCGCGCCGGCACCGCCGCCGTCCAGGCGCTGAAGGTCGTCAATCCGCTGCCGGCCGAAGGCGGCGCCGACGCCGAGAGCGTCGCCGAGGCGTCGGCGCGAATCCCGCGGATGTTGCGCCACAACGATCGCGCCGTCGCCGCCGAGGATTTCGTCGATCTGGCGCTGGCCACGCCGGGCGTGCAGGTCGGCCGGGCGGCGGTGCTGCCGCGTCACAAACCGCACGAACGGGTCGACGGCGTTCCCGGAGTGGTGACGCTGATCGTCCTGCCGGCTTACGATCCCCTGCAGCCCGATCAGCCGACACCCGACCGCGAAATGCTGCGCCGGGTCTGCGCGCATCTCGAACCGCGCCGGCTGCTGACCACCGAGTTGTACGTCACGCCGCCGCAGTATGTCCGCCTGAGTTGTTCGGTGGCCGTCGAGCCGGACGCCGGCAGCGGCGAGGAGACGCTGCGCCGGCATGTCGAACTGGCGTTGCGCCAGACGCTGGCGCCGCTGCCGCCGTACGGGCCGGACGGCGGCGGCTGGCCTTTCGGCCGCGCGGTACGCGACCGCGATCTCGAAGCGGCGGCGATCCGCGTCCAGGGCGTGCGGCTGGTCAATGAAGTGCGGCTGATCGGCGAGGAGATCGACCGTGTCGGCAATCGCCGGCCGGTCGAGCAGACGGTGGCGATGCTGCCCTGGCAATTGCCGGTGCTGCTCGAGGTGCGGGTCGCCGTCGGCGTCGATGCGCCGGCCGAGGAACTGCCGCCGCTCGATCCGCCATCCGACCCGGTGGTGACGCCGGTGGATCACCTGCCGGTGCCGGTGGCGCAGGAGGAATGCTGATGAGCGGGCCGTCGTTCGCCCATCTGGTCGGCCGGGCGATGTGGGCGCGCTGCGACCACGACGGCACGCGCATCGAAGGGCAGCCGGGACGGGTCATTCTGGCGCCGCGCGAGGATGACGCGGCCGTGCTCGCCGCGATGACTCCCGCCGCGTTGTCCTCTGGCGAACTCGCCGCCTGGCGGGAACGACTCGGGTCGACGGTGACCCTGCCGTGCCTGCCCGACCGCTGCGTGGATGCCCGGCAACTGCTCGCCGTCCCCGGCCAGCCGCTGCGGATGCTGACGCCGGACGGCTGGCGGCCGCTGGAGCGGCCGCAGGCGGCAGGCGGGTCATTCACGATGATCGCGGCGACCGCGGCGGCGGCAACGTCCACGGTGCCGGAATTCGTTCCCTGGTTGCCCGCGGATCCCGCGCCGTCTTCACCCGAGGCGATTGCCAGCGACCCGCAGGGCCGCTTGTGGCTGCTCGACCGTCCCGGCCGGGCGCTGCGCCGGCTCGCCGTCGACCCGTTGCATGGCTTGAATGGACGGATCGAGGCCAGCGTGCCGTTGCCGGCCGATATCGATCCCGCGCATCTGGCCTGCTCGGCGACCGGGCTCCTGGTCAGCGACCGCTCGCGGCCACGGCTGGTTCATCAACGCTGGGGCGGCGAGTGGCAGGGCTTCGCCGTGCCGGACGCGCGGCCCGGCGACGAAATCGTCGCCCTGTGCGCCGACCCGCGCTGGCCGACGGCAGTGGCGCTGTTGCGCGGCACCGGCCGTCGCCGGGCATTGCTGACCGTCGACGCCGGCGGGGCGCAGCTTTGGGAGCTGCCGCTGCTGCGTGAACCGCTGCATCTGCTGCTCACCGCCGCTGACACCGTGCTGATCGCCGATCTGACGCATCGGCCGGGCGATCCGCGACCGACGTTTTTCCGCGAAGTCCGCCTCGGCGCCGCCGGTCTGGAGGCCGAGCGCGGCTACGCGGTGCGCGGTTTCGACGGCCGGGCGCTCTGGCTGGGGGACACTGTCGACGGCGAACGCGTTTACGCCAGCACCGCCACCGGCGCACGGGCGTTGTACCCGCGCGAACCCGAGCTGCTCAGCAGCGGCAGCGTCGAAACTTTCGCCCTCGATTCGGGAATTTTCGCCTGCGTCTGGCACCGGCTGTTCGTCGACCTGTGTCTGCCGGCCGATTGCGCGCTGACCATCGAGGCCAAGACCGCCGACGATCTGCCGCCGTTCGAGATCCGCCGCGGTGCGCGTCTGCCGGTCGATCTGGCCGGCGAAACGCGGCCGCCGGCGATCGACGATCCCTGGCCGCCGCTCGGTTCGCTGGTCGCCGACGAAGCCGACGGTTGGGTGCGCCTCGGCGTCGCCGATGTGCGGCCGGCGCTCGCCGACCAGCCGCTGGCCACCGCCGTCGGCGAACGGCCGTCGGCCGATCCCTGGGCCGGTGACCGTGGCGATCCCGAAAGCGCGTCGTCGTTGCCGGCGGCCGTGCAGACGCACGAATGGCTGCTGACGCCGCCGCCCGGCCGTTACCTGTGGCTGCGCCTGCGACTTCAGGGCACCCGCCGGCATGGACCGGCGCTGTTTGCGCTGCGCGCCAGTTTTCCGCGTCCGTCGCTGCTGGCCTATCTGCCGGCGTACTGGAAGAGCGATGCCGAAGGCGGCGAGCCGACCGAGCGCGCGCTGGCCTTGTTCGAGTCCTTGACCAGCGAACTCGCCGCGCGTGGCGAAGCGCTGCCGGCACTGTTCGATCCGCGCCTGGCGCCGGCCGAAGCCTTGCCCTGGCTGGCGTCGTTCCTGGCGCTGACTTTCGACGGCCGCGTCCGCGAGGGCGTCCGCCGGCAGTTGCTGCTCGAAACCGCCGAACTGTACCGCGCCCGCGGCACGTTGCCGGGAATGACCCGACTGCTCAGCCTGCTTGCCGAAGCGCCGGTGCAGATCGTCGAAGGCTTCCGCCTGCGCCGGCCGACGGCGGCGTTCCTCGGCGACGCGGCGCTCGGTCCGGGGTTGGAACTCGGCGGGAACGAGGGCGGTTTCGCGCTGGCCGACGCCGAGGACTGGCAGCGCGAACTGGCTCGCGAGCACGCCGCGCTGCGTCTGCGCCGAATGGCCCAAACCTCGCCGTGTCCGGCGGCCGAACCGCCCGATCCGCTGGCCGACGACGCGCTGATCGCCTTCTATCGCCGTCACGCGCACCGCTTCACGGTGATCGTCCCGCGCGCTTGCGACGCGCGGCTGGCGGCAGTGCTCGAATGGGCCATCGAATGCAACAAGCCGGCACACACCGTGCACCGGCTGTGCTGGCTCGACGCCGGTTTCCGTGTCGGCCGCGCCAGCCTGGTCGGACTTTCGGCGCTCGGCCCGGTCGAGCGTTCGCGGCCGGCGGTGGTCGGCGAGGCGCTGCTGTCGCCGCTATCCATGATTCATTACTCCACGGTTCACCGCGCTTGCCGCGACGACCGTCTCCACGGTCGCTGCGACGACCGTCCCCATTTTGCGACTCCATGGGAGATTTCGTCATGAGCACACCTTTGTCCGCGGCGACGTTCGCTCCGCTCGACGACCTCGATCCGGCCACTCCCGGCGATCCCTTCACCCGTTTGCGCTACCACTACGGGCAGTTGCTCGGCGCCGAGGATTTCACCACCGAGCAGCGTTATTTCCTGTTGCGCAGCCGGCTGCACAACGCCTTGCTGCACGGCGTCGGCACGGCGTGGGGGCTGGCCGTCAAGGCCCAGGAAACGACCGAACCCGCCGGGTTGCAACTGATCTGCGAACCGGGGCTGGCGATCGACGCGCTCGGCCGCGAGATTTACGTTCCGCAACGGCTGTGTCTGGACATCACCGGGCTGGCCGGCGGCAAGTTCTGGAACGAGCTGGCGCCGCCACCGGGAGCCGAGGACGACCGCCGGCGCCGGGTTCATGTCGTGCTGCGTTACCGCGCCTGCCTCAGCGAGCCGGCGCCGGCGATAGTACCGCCGTGCGCCGACCAGGACGCCGCCCTGGCGCCGTCGCGGGTGGTCGACAGTTACCGGCTGTGCCTGGAAGCGACGCCGCCCGCCGATCCGGCGCCGACGCAGCGCGACATCAGCGCCGCCACCGAACCGCCCGACCGGCGCGGACGGCTGCTCGACACCGTGCTCGAGCCGCCGGTCGACCTGGCGCGTTTCTGGAGCGGCGCCGACGACGCGCCGCTGCTGCTGGCGACGCTCGATCTGGAGGCGGTCGGCGACCCGGTCGAGCGCGTCAAACTGACCGGGCCGATCGACAACGCCGTTCGCGCGCTGCTGCCGTCGCTGCAGATGGTCGCCGATCTGGCGCTCGGTCTGCGTCTGGACGGCGCGCCGGCCGCCGCCGCCTTCCAGGCGCTCAGCCTGACGGTGGCTCCGGGCAGCGGCGCCACCGCCAGCCAAATGAAGCTTTTCATCGCCACCGGCGGCACCGCGCACGTCGACAGCGTCAAGAACAGTTCGCCCGAGGTGTGGCGCTTCGATCCCGGCGGCAAGTGGCTGCCGGTGTCGGTCAGTGCCATCGATGTCAGCGCTGCGGCGATCGAATTGACCGTCGATGAGCAGTGGACCGCCGTCACCTCCTGTCAGGTCCGGCTCATCGGCACCGGCGATCGGGCGATCGTCGATCTGCAGCAACGGCCGCTGGCCGGTGTCGCCGGCGAGACGGTTCCTGCCGGCGCCGGCCGCGATGCCTGCCTGTTCGCCACCTACCATCCTGCCGTCTGAAGCGGAGGCCGTAATGACTACCTACAGTTGGAAAGGCATGGACGCCGGTTTGCTGGTCGTCGCCGCCAAACTCTCGCGCAACGAGCCGCTCAGCGCGGCCGAGGAACTCAGCGTCGCCGAATTTCTCAAGATTTACCGGGGCTACGGCGGCGGTACCGCTGGCGCCAACGAGGGATTTCCGGGCGGTCCGGTCGGCGATGTGCGCGGCGACAACAATCTGCGGCGGACCAACTGGTTCAACGGCCGCTATCTGACCGCCGAGGCCTTGTCACGCCAGGATGGCTATTTCGACGCCCGTTCGCGACTCAACGCGCAGGCGCTGATGCCCGGAGTCGCCTGGGGGCTGGGCATCGAAACCGACGGCGCCAATATGGACAGCGGGTTGGAATTCACCGGCCGGACCAAAGGTTTTCCGGTCGACCGGCAATTGACGCTGCGCCGCGGTCTGGCTTTCGACCATTTCGGCCGGCCGGTGCTGGTCAGCCAGGCGTTTCCATTCACCGTCGAACAATTGCTCGGCACCTATCGTAAAACGCCGCAACGGGTGGTCGCCGGCGGCGTCGATTTCATGCCTTGCGTCTGTCTGGCGCCGGACCCGGCCGGCCAGACCGGCGGCGGCCCGCAAGTGCCGTCGGGGCCGTATCTCCTGGTGATCCAGGCCGGCGAAAGTCCCGAAGGCGGCGCCAAGGTGATGGGCGATCTGTGCGGCGGCAGCACCGTCAACAGCTGTCAGGCCGACGCCTGGCGCGGCGCTTTCGGCCTGTCGCTGGTCCGCTTTCCGGTCGAATTGCCGCTGCGCGCTGATCTGCGCAGCGCCTGGGACTTGCGCGGCACGCTGTCGGCGTATTACTTCGACGTTTTCGAACACGGCTTGTGGAAACGCTGGGACCCCGCTTTCGCCGCCGACGGCGCCTTCTGCAGCGACAGCGGTTCGGGCCGACACGATGCGGCGGCGATCGCCCTGGCCATGCTCTACCTCGGCGAGGACGGTACGGTGCTGTTTCTCGACCACTGGATTCCGCGGCGGACGATCTGCGCCACACCGGGCGAGGACTGGCACCGCACCCGCTTCGGCGCGCCGCCGCGCGCCGCCGCCTGGGCGCGCATCCACCAGTTCCAGTGCATGCTTGCCGAAAGCCTGAGACGGGTCAAAACGAACCAGGAAGGCGCCAATCTCTACCGCCGGGGTTTCCGGCATCTGCCGCCGATCGGTTTTCTGCCGATTCGGCCGCGGGCGGTCGAACTCGGTGATTACCGTCCGACCGGTATCGACGAGCTTGACAGCCTGCTCTACAAATCTGGACAGTGGACGCGCTGGCTGGTTTCGCCGCTGGTCAAGTCGGCGATCGGTCAGGCCGAAGCGTATTTCGAGGACACTGGAGTGATCACTTACGCGGTGGTCGCGCTGCACGACGACGACATCCTCGAGGATTTGAACAACGTTTTCGACAAGGACCCGATCCAGTTGATCGGGCCACCGCCGGTGGTCGATGCTCCAGCCGATATCGTGACCGTTCCGGGAGGCGGGCTGGGCGGTGGAACGGGTGGCCTGCAAACCAACTATAAAACGTACAAGACAACGAATTTCTATCAGTTGGCGCCGGGCGCGATGACCCAATACACGCCCGAAAACGCCTATTTCAAGATCCTCGGTGCCATTTTCCAGACCATGGGCCTCGACGATCTGGTCAACCGCCGCATCGAAATCGTCAAGCTGGTCGTGCCGCTGCAGGGGCTGACCCGGCGGCACCCGCTGCTCGGTGTCGTCGCCGAGGACGCGCTCGATCAGGCGCCGGGCTGGGGGGTCGATCCGCTGCTCACCGCTGGCGGCGCGCTCGGCCAGTTCGGCACGATCAACGAGCAGGCCGGGGAACTCGCCGGACTGATCGCCAAGATCGGCATCGACATGCTGCCGCGACATTTCGTGGTCTATGTCAAGCAGCGGCTGGTGCTGCTCGACGCGCTGTTCTACATCCTCGAAGTGCTGCAGTTCCTGTTCAGTTTCTTCGATGCTTTGCAGGACAAAAAGATCGCCAGCAAGAAGTCGCTGAGCACCGCCGAACTCAATCAACGTTACCGGCAACAGCCGCAGGAGAAGCGCGCTGTGGTCGAAGCGCTGTTGAGGCAGCCGATGGTGCAGAACGCGCTGGTCCAGGCCGCCGATCTCAGCGACTCGGGAATCGCCGTCAGCCGCCGCAACCAGGACTTCCTGCGCCAGGTCGACGAGGTCGACGCCCGCCTGGCTGGCGACATCGCCGACCCGGCCGAACGGCGGCGCGCCGCCGTCGAACAGGTTGCCGACAGCTACGCCGCCGAATACCCCGATTACCGGCTCGTCCAGGTGCTGGCGGCGGTGCAGCCGGCATCGCAGACCTTGTCGGTGGTCAACCGCCTGGCCGTCAAACGCGATGCCGAGAAGGAAATCACCCTGGCCGACGAACTGAGCCAGAGCGGTCCGCCGACTTTCACCGACGCCGACGCCTTGCCGCTCTACGGCCAGTTGCGCAGCACTCTCGACGAGCGCCGGGTTGCTGAGTACGTCTCCGGCGCCGACAGCAAGCTGACGGTCAAGGAACTGCTCGCCCGCTCGCCCGGCGACGCCCGGCAACTGCTCGGCGCCGACAATTACGAAAAATTCAAGCAGGCTTTCCAGGCCGACCGCGCGACGGCGATCGCCGGCGCCGAAACGCTGGCCCCGGGGGTCGCCGACGATCTGGCGGTCAAGGTCGAAAGCGGTCTGAAAGCCGGTGGCGAACCGGCGAAAGTGATCGAGGATCTGAAAGCCGACAGCGCGACCAGTGATCAGCAACGGCTGCAACTCGAACAAACCGCCACCCTGCTGCGCATTACCGGTGGCAATGCCGCCTTCCTGACGTTGGTCAAGCGCCGCTGAGAGGAGGGTGAAGAAATGCTTACCAGCAGGCCCAGATGTCCGGCGCGAAAAAGCGAACGACGAGACCTGTCAAATGGATAGGCGAGGAGTGAGCGAGTGAACAACGCCGCGGATGGGCCGCGCAGTAGATTCATTCACAAGCGCTGAGCACTGAGATGAGCGCCGTGCTGGACATCGACCACTGGTCCACGCGTATCCGCAGCACCGAACCGGCGTTGGCGCAGACGTTGGCCGGCGGCATGCGCCAGTGGATCGACCGCTTGTTGACCGGAATGCTGGCGACGGCAACCCGGCAGGCGCTGAGCCGGGCCGGTCTGCCGACGGACGCGGCGGTGGCGCTGCGGCGTCTCGAACTGACCCTGCTTCTCTCCGGCGCCGTCGATCCGCGGCGGCTGACCGAGGACTGGGCAGCGGTTTTTACCGAGACCCTGGCGGCGCGGCTGGCCGGCGTCCCGGCTGGCGAGGCGGCGGGTCGGACACCCGATGAGGGTGGCGAACTGATCTGGTTCGCCGATCACTGGGCCGCCGAATACCGCCATCTCGAACGTTGCGCCGCCGGGCTGAGCCGAGCCTGGTGGGCGCCCGAACTGGCCGCCGGCGGCGGGACGGCGGCGCAACTGACCGTCGATGCCGTCATCCACCGCTGGCTGGCTGCCGACGCCACCCGGTCGCTGGCCAGCCTGACGGCGCTGGTGACAGCCACGCCGGCCATCGTCCGGGAACTGGATTCCCGACAGGCTGCGGCATTGACCGGCGAAATTTTCCGGCGTCTGCTGGCGACGACGTCCAAGCGGTACGACAGCGCCGCAGCCGGCACTAGCTCGCTGGCCGGCGCGGCTTCCGGTCAGCCGGTCGACGAAGCTTTCCCCGCTGCCGCCTTGGCGGCCATCGAGCCGTTGCGCTGCGCTTTGGCTGCCGTTTTTCCCGTCGTTCTGCCCGCCGATGAAACAGCGGTCCGGGCTGCGCCCTGGCTGCTGGCGGCCTTGCTGACCGGGAACCCGGCGCTCAGCCGCCTGCCGCCGACGGTGATCGAAAATGCGCTGATCACGCTCTGGCGGCGGGAAACGAGGATGACGACGCGATCCTCGCCGGTTCCCGCATCAGTCGATCGGCCGGATGGGGCAGGGCGCCCGGTAACGGGGACGCCGCAACCGACGTCCAACTGGCCCGGCCCGCCCGGTCAAGTCGCACCGGGCCGCCCCGTGGCAGCAATCGGCGCCACCGTCATCGATGGCAGCGATGTCGATTCCACGTCGGCGCAACCGATTCTTTTCGGCGGACTGCTGTTGCTGATCCGACCGTTGATTGCCGCTGCGCTGCTGCCGCCCGCCGAGGAACTGCCGACGGCGCTGGCCGACCTGGCGTTGCTGGCGTTGCGCCGTGTGCTGTCGACGCTGCCGCGTGGCGAGCGCGAGGTTGCCGAAGAAGGCGAACGGCCGCTGTTGACGGTTTTCGCGCCGCAAGGTGATTGGCGCGAACGGATCGCCGGCCGGCCGATTCAGCGGCCGGCGGCGGCCGAGCGGCTGCTCGAAGCCTTGCTGGCGCAAGTACCGGTGGACCTCGCCGCCGTTGCCGGCGCCGAACGGCGATTGTTCGGCCCGCTGCTCGGCTCGCATCCGGCGCGCTTTGCCAGCGAGGCCGAGCGCCGGCTGGCGCGCTTGCTGCTGCGTCCCGGCGAATTGCGGGTCAACCGCTGGCAGGCCGAGATGTTCTGGCCGTTGTCGGCGGTAGACCCGCTGCTGCGTCGCGCCGGTTGGGACCAGGACCCCGGCTGGGTGCCCTGGCTCGGCCGGCGGATCGTCTTCCATTTCGGGGTGACGCCGTGACCGACCGCCAGCCGACGCCGTGCCTGACGCTGTGGCTGGCTCTGGCTGCCGGCCGGTTGCTGCTGCGCCGGCCGGGCGACAGCGGCTTGCGCCGGCTGGCGGCGCCGCTGATGCCCGCCGAACAATGGGCGGCGGCGGTCGGAGGTACGGCGGAGGTGGTTGATCCACCGGCCGATCCATCCGCCGATCCACCCGCCGAAGAGAACGGGCCGGGTGACGGGCCGGCCACCGTCAGTCAACGGCTCGCCGCGGCGATCGCCGCCGGTGGCGAAACGCTGTTCCAGGCACTGGCCGACGATCCGCACGGCGAACCGCTGGCGCGTCTGGCCAGCGGCTGCCGGCTCAGCGAATTCGACCTCGATCTGCTGGCCTTCGCCGTTCTGCCGTGTTTCGACGAAGACGCGGCGATGGCGGTGGCGGCGCTCAGCGGTGGTGCCCGCCGGCTGACGGTCGGGCTGGCGCTCAAGCTGCTCTTCGGCGACGCCGCCGAACCGGCGCGGGTCCGTGCCGCCCTGCGTGCTTCGCCGCTGTGGTCGACCGGTCTGCTGCGCGGCGACGAGGGCGGGCGGACGCTGCTCGAACGCCGCCTCGACCCTGGCGAAACCCTGCTCGCCGGACTCGACGGGCTGGTGCCGGACGAGCTTGGCAACGGTGTCAGCGGCGGCTGGCGGGTGCGCTGGCTGGTCGCGCCGGCCCGGCCGGCCGCCGGCATCGTCGCCGCCGCCGAAAGGCTGCGGCAGATCGTCGGCGGCGTCGTGCATCTCGACGGATCACCGGAGCGCGCCGAAGCGGTCCTGGCCGGCGCGGCCGTGGCCGACGGTGCCGCTGGCGCCGTGGTCCTCGACGCGCCCGAACACGGCGGCGAGCCCGTTGCCGAGCACGCCGGGACACCGCCGTGGGCCGAGGCACGGTTGATCGCCCTGGCCACCGGCGCCCGCGTCGCGCTGCGCTGCGCGACGAGAGAATTGCCGGCGCCGGCGCAGATCGGGAGCGACGCTCAGCACGGAACGGTGCCAGTGATCGCGCCGGCCAACTTCACGCTGCGCGGGCCGCGGGCACGGCTGCAACGTCTGGCCGTCGGTGGCAACGATCCGCTCGAACTGGCCGAAGTCTGGCGAGCGCGCTTGGGCTGCGATCCGGCCGATGCCGACGAACTCGCCGGCCGCAACTGGCTGTCCGAAGAACGCATCGACACCCTCGTCGCCGCGCTGCCAGTGGCGGCGACACTGCCGCAGGTGCTCGATGGAATCGCCCGGCTGACGCCGCCGCGCCCCTTGCGTCTGGCGACCCGCCGTACGCCGGAGGTGGCCTGGGAACGGCTGATCGTCGCTCCGGAAACCGCTACCCGGCTGGCCGATCTGGTACGGCGGGTCCGCCGCCGGGTGACCGTGCAACTGCGCTGGGGAATGGCCAGCGGCGGACGCGGGCGCTCGGTGGTCGGCCTGCTGCACGGCGACTCGGGAACCGGCAAGACCCTGGCCGCCGAAGCCATCGCCAGCCGTCTGCGATTGCCGCTGTTCTCTGTCGATCTGTCGCTGGTCGTTTCCAAGTACATCGGCGAAACCGAGAAGAACCTCGCCGAATTGTTCGCCGCCGCCGAAGGCTACGCCGCGGTGCTGTTCTTCGACGAGGCCGACGCGCTGTTCGGCCGGCGGACCAACGTCCAGGATGCCCACGACCGCTACGCCAACATCGAGGTCAACTACCTGCTGCAACGTCTGGAAGCGTTCGAAGGTTGCGCGCTGCTGGCCACCAACCTGCTGCAGGGCGTCGACGAAGCCTTTCTGCGCCGTTTCGACCAGGTGATCCATTTTCCTCGGCCGGGAGTCGCCGAGCGCCTGGCGATCTGGCGCAACCATTTGCCCGCCGGGCATCTGGCGCCGCAAGTGTCGATCGAACGTCTCGCCGAGCGTTTCGATCTCACCGGCGGCGAAATTCGCAATGCCGCGTTGGGGGCCGCATTCGCCGCCGCCGATAGTGGCCGGGTGGTCGCCGAAGACATGCTGGAGGTCGCGGTGGCCGAGGAATTCAACAAAATGGGCCGGCCGTTTCCGCGCTGGCCGGGAGCAACGCCATGACCGACTTCAACACCACCCTCAACAACGCCAAATCGACCCTCGCCGAACTCAAGGCCACGGCGACGGCGCTGGCCGTCGGCGGCGCCGCGCAGGCGCAGGCCGCCGACGCCGGCTGGAAGGCGATCGCCGCCATCGAAACGGCGCAGGCGCAAGCCGAAGGATTGCGCAATCAGATCGTTGCCCGCAACGATCAGTTGACCGCCGCGCTCGCCGCGCGATCGGCGGCGCTCGCCAGCGCCGATCAGGCGCGAACCGCCGGCAGCTCGCCGCCGCTGGCCGACGCCAGCGCCACCGCCCTGCGCGCGGCGGTGGCTGCGGCCGTCGGCTACGCCACCGCCGACGTCGGCAAGGTCGATAGCAGCCTGGTGCCGGCGGTGCGCACCGTCGATACCGCCATCGCCGCTCTCGATGACACCGCGCTGAGCAACCTGGCCACCGCCGAGAGCGATCTGGCCAGCAAACGGCAGACCTATGAACAGAAACGACTGCTCGCCGACGCCGCGCTGGCCGCCGCCGACGGCCAGTCGGGCCAATTGGCCGACGCGCTGACCCAGGCCCTGGCGCGCCGGGAAGACGCGGCGAAGCTCGCCGCCGCCGGCAACGCCGCGTCGGCGGCGGTGGCCTATGCCGACTATCAGGGTGCCCGCGCCGTGCTCAGCGCCGCCGCCGCCGACGCCCCCGGCGCGACGCTGCGCACCGCCTGGAACACCGCCCGCGACGCCCAACTGTCGGCGCTCGCCGATCTGCTCGCCGCGCAGACGCTACTCGCCAAACGGCAACTCGAACTGGCCCGCAAACAGGCCGACATCAGTGCCCGGCAGGCCGTACGCGACGTCGATGCGGCGGCGGCGGTGACTGCCGCGTTGACACCGGCGCCCGCACCGACGCCGGCACCCGCACCCACACCTGCGCCGGCACCGGCACCGACACCCGATCCAACGCCACCGGGAGGCTGAGCGAACGAGATGTCGTATCGTTCCGCCGCCTTTGGTCGGCTGTCGGCGTTCATCGTCTGGCAGTCACCGAGTGCAGTCGCCTCCTGGCTGGCAGCGCGTTGATCATGGCTGCGCCGGTACAAGCGGAACAATCTTTGCAAAAAACGACTGCGAGCCGACCGCGAGTCGGCGCAGCGCACGATCCGGCCGAGCGCGACGCCGACCGGTTGGCGGAAACGTTGACTGCCAGCCAGCCGACGCTTCCGTCATGCACTGTCTGCGCCGCCGGAGCGGTCTGTCCATCTTGCGCGGCCGGCGGACGCACCCTGCGCCGCAGCGGCGGCGGCCCGGCGCCGTCCCGGGCGACCGACGCGGCGACCCGTGCGCTGGCGACCCCGGCTGAGCCGTTGCCGGACCGTTTGCGCGACAAATTCGAACGCCGGCTGGGAACCGGTCTCGGCTTCGTCCGCCTGCACCGCGGACCGGCGGCGGAGCGGGGCGCGATGAGCGTCGGCGCGCGCGCCTTCGCTCTCGGCGGTGACATCGTCCTCGGCGCAGCGGCGCCCAGCCTGGACAGCGCTACCGGTGAACGATTGTTGGCCCACGAAGTGGCACACACCCTGAGCGGTGGCGAGAACCTGTTGCGGCGGGAGAGCTTGCCGACGCTCAGTACACCGAGCGACGAACACCGGGTCCCGGGCAGCGTGCGCATCGATTTCGTCGCCAAAGCGCCGTGGTACGTCATCGCTCGCGACCCGGCCAGCCCGGCGGCGATCGCCGTCGAACTCTACGGCATCGAAGTGCCATCGTTGATCAAACCGGAATGGTTCGGCAACTTGCCGATCCTGCCGAACCTGTTGCGCCCGGGGTATCGCGCGCAATTCGATGAATTGGTGAGCACGCGCTTCGCGGCCGATGTGGCGCGTGCCGAAAATCTGCTCTTCGAGAATTTGCCGCAACGCCACTGGAGCGAGTTGCTGTCGATGGTCCGCGATTGGTCGCAACTGCACGATGTGCTGCGCGCCGGTGGCGAAAGTTGGTTCGATGCCTTTCTCGGCCGGCTGGATGCCGATTACACCTACTACGACTACGGCGTCACCACCGGCAGCAAAACCAGCTATCTCGATACCCTGTTCGCCTGCGCCGGCGACCAAGTCGGCGAGCTGCTGACACTGGTTTCGCGCAACAGCCGGCGTTTTGGACTCTACCGGCCGCCGGACGCGTTGTTGACCGACCCGAAGCTGGCGCAGGAACCGGTCAATCCAGCCCTGGTCAACCGTGCCGCCGATCTGGTGCTGGCCCGTCTCAGCGGCCGGACCAGCGGCGGCGAGAGCGCGGCGATCACCTCGATTCTCACTGGTCTGCCGCCGGCAGGTCAGGCGGCCGTACTGCAGACGATCATGTCGCGTCACGGCGAAGCGGACTGGACCGGTCTCTTCGGACGTTACGGCGAGCGGCGCCCGGTCGGCATGCTCTACTGGCTGTTCGAAGATCTGACCGAGGACAACCGCCGGACGCTTGCCGACAGTCTGGTCGCCAACCAGGTCCTGCAACGTGAAGACGCGGACGCGCTGGTCGCTGGTCGCGGCTTCGTCGCCCAATATCTGCCGTACACTACCGATCTGGCGATCGAATCGACCCAGTTCTGGGCCAACCGCTACGACCATAGCAGTGGTCTCAGCGCCGCTTTGTATGGTCTGATGGGCGGTTTGTCGGTACTTGCCACGCCGGGTACGGTCGACCAGACGGCATTGGTTCTCGGGACAGCCGGCCTGGGTTCCGCCGCCGGACCGGTTCTGGCCGCGCGCGCGCCGATGCTGGCGACGACACTGACCGTCGGCGGCACCCTTTTCGCCAGTTTCAACGCCGGTCTGGCCATCGGCCGTCTGATGACCGGCCGCGACGCCAATGGTAACCCTCTCGATGACGCCGGCCGCGCCAGCCTGGCGCTGATGACTCTCAGCAACCTGCTGTTCGCCGCCGCTGGCCTGCTGGCCTTGCGGATGCCGACCGCGCCGACCGCTACCGGCTTGACCCGCCTGCCGCCCGGCGAACTGCTGCCACCCGAACCCCCTGTCACCGGTAACGCCGGCGACGGGACGCTGCGCATCCATCTCGTTTCCTTCAACCCGGAAACCGGCGAAATGGTTGTCATGGGCAGCGATCCGATCAGCGGTCGCTGGGGGCTGGTCACAGTCAATGTGCGCACGGGTGCCGGACAGGTGGTCGGCTCGCAAGGTGAGATATTGCCGATCGAAAATTTCGCCCTCGGCTCAGCACGCTTGGCACTGCCCGGTGTCGTCGAGCCGCCGCCGGCTGGCGCCAGCGCTTTGCCCGCCCGCCCGCCCGCGGGGGGGCTGCCGTCGGGACCGGCGCCCGCGCCGGCCCTGCCCCGCGGTCCCTTGCCGCCCGCGATGCTGCCCAATGGCGTCTTGCCGCCATTGGCCCTGCCACCCGCTCCAATGTGGCCAGCGTTACCCGCGGGGCCGAAGCCGCCGCTGGCATTGCCTCCCGGTCCGATGCCACTGCCGGCATTGCCCGCCGGGCCACGGCCGCCGCTGGCACTGCCGGGTCCGCGCTATCACACCCTGCCGGAAATCCTCCCCGACCCGGCACGGCCATTCATCGTCCCGGAACTGGAACGCGCCTATCAAACGTACCGTTCGTCGCTGACGCCGCCGAAAGTGCCCGCCGACCGCGAGGAGTGGGTCCGGCTGACCCGCCATGGCCCGCGCGCGGCGCTGGTCCGCTGGCTTGGGCCGAATTTTCCGACCACCGAAGGCGAACCGGTGTACATCCGTTTGGCGGCAGTCGGCCGCCCGGCCAGCCTCGATACTGTTCGCCTCGCTGATCTGCTCGGCCGGCTGCGCGCCGCGCCGACGTCGCTGAGCGCACGCTACGACCCGGCCAGCGCCGCCGGACCGCTGCCGGGAGAAGTCAATCTGGCGAATTTCAACATTCTCAAAGGCAACGTCGGCGAGATTCTGGCTCAGCCGATCCGCGCGGCCGTCGTCGCCAACCTGCAACAGCGTTTTCCGGGAACGGTGGTTTACGACGGCGTGCGTATCCGTTTGCCGGAAGCCGGCGGTACGCTGGGCGCCCCCCTGCTATTCACCGACGGACTGGCCGCCGAAACGATCGGCCAAAATCTCGTCGTTCGTGGCAAGTTCGAAACCAAGGCCGGCAGTACCGGTGGGCAAGCCGCCACCGAGCAATTCTTCGAATGGAATGAAGGCCGTCTCGAACCCGGTTCCCAACTGCAATTGCCCGATGGCCGCCGTTTCACCTACGACCCGGACGCAACGATCCGCAATCCGGACGGCAGCCGCCCCCCGCGGGTGATTCTGCTGTTCTCCGCCGAACACCACCTGATCGCGCCCAGCGGCAGCGAAACTCTCGGCGAAGGCTCGTCGATGGGCATCGGCGTCACCGTGCAACGTCACGCCCTGCCGGCCAGCGCCGAGGAAATCAATTACCTGACCCGGATCATCGCCGAAGAGTTGGCGAAACCGGCGACTAAAGTGCCGCCGACGCCGTGAGAGGGGAAAAAGGTGCCCGGCTCATTTATAAGTGTGCCGTCTGTCTGGTTCCCGAGGTCCACCTTGGGAACCAGAGACAATCATGATAGGTGGTGAGGAATTTTGATCAACTCGTCAAAATGCTCCGCTGTGGGAACGAAACATCGGCTACCGTCGTCGATACCGCTGGGCCGACCGGTTTTCGGACTGCCGTGCAGATCCTCCTTGACGATGGGTGTTTGGAATGAGCGCTGAGCGAGCGGTTGCCACCCCGGATTCCGGCAAAAGCCCCGGCAAAGCGGTGTCGCTTGGCCGGCCGGGCGACCACGAAGAAGTGGCCGCGCGCGCTTTTGCCGCGCAAACGACGTCGCTGACCTGTGTGGCCTGCCGTGACGACAGTCCCTGTCCGGCTTGCGCCGGCGCTGCCGGTTCGTTGGCTCGCGCATCGGATGGAGTGGCAGGTGGGGTGGCAGGTGGGGTGGCAGGTGGAGTGACTGGTGGTACTGGGAAACGTCTCCTGGCGCCACCACGCGCGCTGCTCGATGGTGCGCCGCCGCTGGTCGAACGGGCCTTGGCCGCGCCGGGTTCGCCGTTGCCGAAAGTTCTGCAAAGCCATTTCGAGCGGCGGCTGGGCGCCGATCTGAGCGGTGTCCGCGTGCATGACGACGCGCGTGCCGATGCCGCTGCCCGCTCGCTGCGCGCCCGGGCGTTCACCTTCGGCAATCGCATCGCTTTCGCCGCCGGCGCGCCGCGGCCGCACACCGCGCAAGGGCGGGCCTTGCTGGGACACGAACTGGCGCACACCGTGCAGCCGGGCGCCGAGCGGGTGTTGCGCCGGGAGGATCTGCCGCCCGGGCATCCGAGCGTGCAGACACCGGCCGAGTTGATCGCCAGCTACACCTCCTGGGGCAATCTGGACGAGGAGGGTTTGGGGCAGCGTCTGTTCGAACTGGCCTGGATGGGTGCCGGTCACTATGCCTTCGTCGGTCAGGTGATGGATGCTCTCGATTGGAGCGATCGCGATGATGTGGCCAGCGCTTTCGTGCGCAGCGCCCGCGATGAGAATCTCGACGAATTTGCCCGCAGTGAAGCCGGCCGCGTCATGCTCCGACGGTTGAAGAACGAACTGGTCGGCGGTTTTCCGTCGGGTCACGAGACCGGCGAAGCCTTGCGGCTGCACAGGGTGGTTCGCGCCGCCGAAGGCGCCATCGAAGGCGAACAACGCGCCGGGGACCTGATGACCGCCGCCGAACAGCGTGGCCGGACCGAGCACGTGCGTATCGCGATACCGGCGAGCCTGAGTCCAGCCGAAATCGACGACCGGCTGCGCCTGGTCAGCCTGATTCTGACCCGCTTGCGCGCGGCTCATATCGACGATACCGACTTGCTTGCCGCGATCACCCTCGTCGAGGGGCAGATCGCCGCCCAGCGTCCGGCGTTGACCTCGCTGGCGATCGAGCCGGCCGTGGCAGCAACGCGGGTGACGCTGGCGGAGGAGATCTGCGAACGCGGCTCGCAAAATCTGGGCAGTCTCGGCACCTTGTTGACGACCTACCGCGCGCGTTCAGAGCTTGGCGCGGCGCAACCGGCGTACATCGCGCTCGCCGAGCGGGTGCGCGGCCATTGGCTGGCCGCTTTGCGCGCGGCGCTGGCCGACGACGCGTTGGACAAGCTCTCGGTCGCCGAGGCCAGCGCCGCGGCCTTGCCGCGCGCGCTGACCGAGGTCGACCTGGGAATTTTGGAAAATCGCCCGCAGACCGAGGGATCGTCCGGGGAAATGGTCGCCTGGGTACGCTGGATTCGTGACCGGTTGAACGTTTTCGAAACCGAAGCCCGCGCGCTGGCGGCGGCCCGCGAACGGGGCGACGCCAATCTCGCCGACCGCCAGAGCGCTTTTGAGCGGGAGTCGCGCCTGCTGCAGGACAGCATTGCCGCGGTCGGCGAATGGGAACGCGCTCTGCGTGCGTACGAGGCGCTGGTCGTCGGCGGCAGCCTGATCGGCAAGGACGGTTTCCGCGCCATCCGCGAGCGTTGCCGGGCGATGCGCGACGCGGCGCTGGCCGGTAACGCCGCCGACTTGCACGCCCGCCTGGAACGGCATCAGAACGATCCTGCCGTCGAACAGTTCTATCGGGCGATTCCGGCGTTCATCGGCGCCTCGGGAATGCTCTTCGGGCTGAGCGTGACGCTGGCCGCGGCGATGGCCTCCGCCGGCCTCGGCGCGCTGGTCTTCGGGCCGGAAGCGGCGGGGATGGCCGCCGTCGGCTCGGTGGCCCTGGAGGCATTGACCTTCACCACGGTCAGCCGCACGTTGACCGGAATCATGGCGCCACCGTCGCGCACGCCATTCCTGGTCGAACTGGCGTTGAACATCGGACTATTCGGACTGCTGCGCGGCATGGGCGCGGGAATCCGGACGTCCCTGGCCGCTCGCGAGCTCGGCGCGCTGACCGGCGTGGCCACGCATTCCGCCTCCTACGTCGTGCTCAGCGGCTGGGGGGCCGTGCATTTCCGCCTGGAGGAAGGGCGCTGGCCGAGCAGCGAAGAAATCGCCAGGATGTCGGTCGATAATCTGATCATGCTGGCCGGCGTCGCCGTCGCCTCGGGAACCGTGGTCAACGCCATCCGGGGCCGCACGCAACTGCGGGCGCTGGAAAATTTCCATGCCCGTTACGGCCTTCGCCTGGCCGTGATCGACATCGCACGGACGCGCCTGACCAACCGTCTGCGCAGCGAGCTGATCGCCGGCCGGGGCAACGACACGGCGGTGGTCGAAGCCTTGCGCGCCGAAGCCGGGGATCTGAACACCCGTCTGCGCGAGCTGATCGAGGAAGTCAAGGCCGATTCGAGCATCGGCATCGCCGAATTGCGCAGCGCCCTGGCCGACCGCGCCATCGACGCAGCGGCGGTCGGCGGCGATCTGTTGAGCCGTTCGCTGGATTTGCCGGAACGTGTGGGCTTGCGGCGGGCCGGCGGCGCCAATCTCTACAGCTACGAGAGCGGTGCCACGGCGCCGTTGATGGAGCGCCTGGCCGCTCTGGGTGGCTCGGTCAGTCAATCGGTCGACGCCAGCGGCCGGCGCACCGTCGTCGTTGAATTCAGGGGCGAGCCGCCGCTGCTCTTCGTCGAACGCGCGGTGTCACCGGAGCTGGCCGCCCGCCTTGCCGAACTGGCCCGTCTCCTCGACAACCCCGGGGCCAGCCGTGCCGACCGGCAGGGCGTCATCGGCACCGTGCGCACGCCGCATGGGCAGGCGCGAGGGGAACTGGAAGGATTCGTCCTCGACAGCGTGCTGGCCGAGAACCAGCGGGCCTTCGGCGAACTGATCGCCCAGTTGCGCGCCGAGAACCCGGACATCATCGTCGGCATGGAGCAGGGCGGGGCTTTCCTGGCCGACGTCATTGCCGCCGGCGATCCGGCGCTCGCCCGGCGCGTCCGGCACATGCCGGTGCATAAGACCCCTGCCGGCGAAAAATTCGACGGCCCGCAGATGCAGGCCGAGTTCCAACGCCTGATCGACGGTGGCGCTCGGCGCATCGCCATCGTCGATTCCTACATGGGCGGCACCACCGCCAGCGCGTTGCGCGACGACGTCCTGGGGCCGCTGGCGCGCCGGGCAGGCAACAGCGGCGTCGATTTTTACACTCACTGGCTGCGTGAAACCTTTGGTTTCCGGGCTGGTGGAACGATGGGCGAATTGCGCGGCCTAGCCAATCCGCGCAGCCCCGGCGGCAGCCAGTTGCACAGCGACCAGCGGCAGCGGTTGGTGCGGTTGGTTCTCGGCGACGACATGCAGATCGTCTACAACCCGAACAGCCACGAGCCGATCACCCTTTTCGACAGCGCCGGCCGGATCACACGGGTCGAATACCCGCGGCCGGGCGAAACGACGCGGGACGTGCTGATCCGCCTGCTGCTACCGCCGACAGCGCCGGCGCCCTGAGCAGAGCCAGCGCGCAGAACAGTGCGGGGCAGGGCGCTCCGCCGTCAATCGTCGGCCGGAATGCGGGCCAGGAGAACCATTCCGTGTGCCGCCAGCAGTGCGTCGATCTCGGGGTCGCCGTCGGCACAGCGGTCGATGTCGAAGGACAGATTGACATTGAGCGCCGGCAAATGCCCGCCAGTGACCGACGCCAACAACTGCGCATCGACGTCGAAATCGTCGAAATCCTCCGGCTCGACCAACGGGATGACCATCCAGCCGAGCGCCGGATTTCGGACGGCGATGGCCTCCAAGCGGTCGGCGATGGCGTTCATGATCGCCAACGTCGCTTCGCGGTCGGTGCAGCCTTCGGTGGTGGCATAAATATAACTTCGAAAGTTCATGTGCTCGGCTCCGGGCGCGCCTCCAGGTTTGGCATCGCGGCGGTCAAGGTGCTCGGGGCGAAAAGAGTGCTCAGCGCCCGTTGGCGATCGACGGCTACGGCGACGAAAGTCTGCGTGCCGTCGGCCGGCAGCGACTCCCATTGCCCATCGCGCCGCGTCACCATCGCCTCGCGCCAGGTGAAAGCCGTCGGGTCGATGGCCGCCGCCGCGGCCAGAGGATCGTGCAACAGTTTACCCTCCGGTTGCTGGGTGAGATAGAGGGTCATCGCCGCGTGCGCCAGGGCGAGACCGGGCAAAGCCGGTGTCTGCCCGGTCGATATCGCGTGGGCCAACCGCGCATGCAACGCCGCGTCCCAGGCGACTCCGTGCGTGACGTTCTTGCCGACCAGCCGACGCTCGGCGATTTGCCGGCTGCCCAAGGCGGCCAGCGTGCCCTTGGGGTCGTGTCCGAAATTGTAGGACTCGCAAGCACTGCGGCCGGCGAACTTGGCCAACCGATCCGCCGGGTCTACCAGATCATCGCCGGCGAAGCCGCCCTGCGCCACCCAGCGTCCGATCTGCACCTCGGGATGCAAGCGCAACAACAGGCGCAAATTGTGCAAGGGCGCGCCGGTGAGCAGCATGCAATCCGGGAAGGCGCGCAGCGTCTCGGCCAGCAGCGCGTGCGCCGGTGAATCGGCCTGCGTCGGCACGATCTTTCCCAGCCAATCGAAATGAAACGGCGATACCGCGTCGGCCGGACTATCCGGAAAACGGGCGCCGACCGGCAGGCAACGTCCCAGGCGCCGCAGAATCTCCCGGACCACCCCGACCTGCGCCGGTGTACCCGGCGTCAAGGTCACCGCCAGCAGATCGACCCGCGGGTGGCCGGCCAGCAGACACAAGGTCAGCGCATCGTCCGGGTCGCGGGTCTCCATGTCGAAAACGATTCGCCGCCGACGCTGCGGTGTGTCTTCATCCATCCGTTCGATTGTTTGGCCGTTCGATGAGGCGATCAATGCAAATCCTCGTTTTTTGCTGGTCTGGGAATCTCGTCTTTCGAAGCTCCTGTTCCCGTGCGTCATTTTCGCACGTCATTTGCGTGCCTTTGATCGAGGTGATGAAAGCATCAGGCCCACAACCCGCGTCAAAACAGCGAATCGGAACAGAAAAAGGGGACATGCTTAAAATTCCTGAAAATTCTGTACTGAACCTTGCGGGAAACCGGCTGTCGGAACGCTCCGGCTGTGGCCGGAAAGCTGTTAGCATGGATTTCAGCTTGGGCGACGATACGCGAAAATCTTTTCCCAAGTGGACGGTTGCCGCGAACGTCGGCAGTCCGATTATCATATTTTTATCAAGGAGAACACGATCATGAAAAAATACGGTGCAGAGTTTTTTGGCACTTTCTGGTTGGTGCTTGGCGGGTGCGGCAGTGCCGTGCTGGCAGCGGCGTTTCCCCAGGTTGGCATTGGTCTGCTTGGCGTTTCGTTGGCGTTTGGCTTGACTGTGCTGACCATGGCTTTTGCCATCGGGCATATTTCAGGATGCCATCTGAATCCAGCCGTTTCGTTGGGTCTTTGGGCTGGTGGTCGATTTCCGGCAAATGAATTGATTCCTTATGTCATCTCTCAGGTATTGGGAGCCGTCTGTGCCGGCGGAGTGTTGTATCTGATTGCCAGCGGTAAAGCGGGTTTCGAGCTTTCCGCCGGATTCGCATCGAACGGCTATGGCGCTCACTCTCCCGGTGGGTACAGTTTGACTGCCGCGCTGATCACCGAAATCGTCATGACGATGATGTTTCTCCTCGTCATTCTCGGCGCCACGGACAAGCGGGCGCCACAAGGTCTGGCGCCTGTCGCCATCGGCCTGTGCCTGACCCTGATTCATTTGATCTCCATCCCGGTGACCAATACCTCCGTCAATCCCGCCCGGAGTACCGGGGTCGCACTATTTGTCGGAGATTGGGCCATTGCGCAGCTTTGGCTGTTCTGGGTGGCCCCGCTGGCGGGTAGCCTGCTCGGCGCAGCGATTTACCGCTTCATCGGCGGAGAAGATCGATAGAAGACAAGTGGTTATCGGTCGTCGTTGAAAACAGGGGACAGACGCCAGCTTCTGAGCAGAGAAATCTCTGGCAGATCGATGCTGGCACGAGAAAAAACGAGTCTGTTCCCTGTCGCTATTACGCTGGGCGCAGCGTTGGAGACCTAACGCACCAACTCAGTCGGGAAGCCGATTCTGACGGCGCCCCAGTGACGGTTATTGATGAACAGAGGTATCGAAAGATCGTTGAGCATTTCTCCGGTGTCGCGAAGATATGTCTGGAACAGCACCGGTTCCTGGTTGCGCGCGAGCTTGATGCCGACGGGATCGTTGAAAATTCGTTTGTTCCGGCTATGCAGCACATCCTTGGCCGGGTCGCCGGTGGGCGGCTGTGAGAATTTGCGATTATGCGCAGGAGCGTATCCGTTGGTGTCTACGCCAAGGGCGTAGATAAGGCCGCTGACCTGCCCCAGGAACTCGTCATAGAGCGGCTGCAGAAGCGGTTCGATCGCCTCGTCATAGTTGGTGTGGAAACGTTTTGGGTTGGAACCAGGAATTTCCCGGTAGCTCTGGTCGAAGACGTCGACACCACGCTTATGGGCGTCGGCCAGGACAGCCTGCACCTTGTCGCGAAAGACCCGGGTGCTATCGTTACTGGCATCAAAGACACTGTTGCCACAACGGAAGCGGGCGACGGCGCCTTGCAGGTGTTCCGTGGTTTCGCGCAGGCGTGTCGCGTATTCGTCAGATTTGACGACATCGGCGGCCATCTCGCGCGAGCGCTGCATGATCTCGGCAGAGCGCGACGTAATGACGTCGCTCTTGTCCTTGAGCGTCACCGTGGCGGTGGCGATCGAATCCAGATGGTTACCGGTGGCGATAAAATCCTCGACGATTCGGCCGACATCACCGACCGCGCGCTCCATTGAACGGCTGGCTTCGCTGGTGTCCTTGACGATGCGCTCCGTATGGCGTTCCGTTTCGGTGACTTGGCGGATCATGGTCTCGGTGTTGTCACCGATGACCTTCGTCGCTTTGCGCACACACTCGGCCAGCTTCCGTACTTCATCCGCTACCACGGCAAACCCTCGCCCGGCTTCACCGGCACGCGCGGCCTCGATGGCAGCGTTGAGCGCAAGGAGGTTGGTCTGGTCGGAAATGTCGTTGATCAATGCCACGATTTCATTGATCTTGACCGAGCTTTCGTGAAGGCTGGTTACGGCGCCGCGGAACTCCTCAAGTTCGCCTGCCGCATTGTGGAGGTTTTTGGCTATTTCCGTCATATGTTCGCGGGAGTTGGCGGCAACCGCGAGATTGGTTTTGGTATTTACCGCAATGGCTTGCGTGCTATCAGCGATTTCACCGGCCAAACGAGAGATTTCCTCCGCGGATCCGTGAATGTTGCCGGCAAATTCCGCCTGACTGGCCGAGGCCTTGGCCGTCTGGCGAATCAGATGTTGTGACTGCGCGGCCTCGACGGCGATTGAAATGCTGTCGCGGCGCGAGGTACTGACAAAATCGCATACGCGTCCGATAAACGCGTTGACGCTGCGAGCGATGCCGAGGGTGGTATCCGTACCAGACTCGTTGATCTTGGTGCTAAGGTCCGACTCGCCAGAAGCTAGTTTCTTGAGTTCTGCGTCCATCTGATGCAGCTGTTTGTTAAAGAACATGCGCACCTCCTTTAGTTGAGTGGATTTGGATACCTTTCTTTTTATCGCTGCGTCGATTCTGGTCGAAAGGGTTGTTTGCTTGCATGAGCTTCCTAGCTGCATGTATCGCTGCTGAATACGTGCGAAGGTGTGAAGCCCCTGCGTTTGGCCGCTGTGGCGGCTCCTTTGGCGGACAACCGCGCAGTTAATTCTTTTATATTAGCAGGCCGTGAAGTATGGCGTGCAACACATATCAGGAGGTGATGTGTTGCGGTGGCGACGACCTGCGAACGCCTTGAGTAGCGAAGTGGGCGATGATCCAGTTGAGTCTTGCGCAGGACTCAAGTTTTGTGTTTGTTGTCCTGTTTTACCTTCAGGAAGTGCTGGTTTATTGAGTCAGGGTACGATTTAAAGGCCGTAACTTACCGATTAAAATAATCCGTAAATCGGAAAGATCAATAGATCAGCGCTTCCTTCCTCTGCTCGAACTCATCCGCGCATTTCCGCCATCCACATGCCACTTATGCCGTACGAGTCGCGTAATCAAGAGCCGGATTAATGAGATTGATGCGATCGCCCAGGGAGTGAAGCAGGCGGCGGCCGTAAGACAGCTGCCGAGCTTACTCGCCGGTGGCGTTCAACCAGCGCAAGGCGTCGCCCAGGCATTTGTTCAGAGTGGAGCGAGCGGGGTGTCCGGGCAGATCGTTCAACAGTTTGTCGCAGCAGGCGGCGTCTTCGCCGTCGAAGCATTCGAGCAAGGCCAGACTGCGACCGAGCAGCCCGCGGTGTTCGCAAAGTGCGTCCTGGATTCGGGGTTCGACGGTGAGTTGCTGGAGGATTTCCGCCAGCGGTAAACCCAGCGCTGCCGGCAGCATCGACAGCACGCCAGTGAGGAAGGCGAGTTCGCCGAGTCGCGCTTCCGTACCGGGGCTCAGTTCGATCAGCAATTCCATCATCCGGCCGCGCAAGGCGGCGACTTGCAGCAGGGGTGAGCGGATCGGGTCGCCGCTACCCGACGGGGCCAGCAGCAGCAGCGACAACCAACGCTGGATCTGGCGCCGGCCGAGCAGGGTGATGGCGTGCCGCACCGAGGTTACCGGCTGTGCCAGCCGGCTGCCGCGGTGGCCGACGGCATTGACCACCCGCAGCAGATTGACCGTCAGCGCCGGCTCGTGTTTGAAGGCGTCTTCGATGACCGTGGTTTCCGCATCGCGGTTGAGCAGGTTGATCAGTTGGATCAGCGAGGCTTGCGTGGGCGACAGTCGGCGGCCTTTGACGATTTCGGGTTGCGCGAAGTAATTCCCGTGGAACAGGTCGAAGCCGATGCGTCGGCAGGTTTCCATTTTTTCCCGGCTGTCGACGTTTTGCGCCATCAACTGAATCGGCAGATGCCGCAATGATTCGGCCAGATCGCTCAGTTGATCGTCACGGGTGCTGCGCAGGTCGATTTCGATGATGTCGATCATCGGCAGCAAGGGCCGGCTGCGGTCGTCGATGCCGCCGTAGCCGCTGAAAGCCAGGGAGTAGCCGCGGGCGCGCAGGCTGCGGCAGCGCGACAGGATTTCCGGATCGGGCAGTTGTTCGAGCATCAGTTCGAGGACCACCCCTTCGGCCGGCAACAGTTCGACGGCGGCCTGGTGCAGGAAATCGGCGTCGATGCCGATGAAAGCCGTGCTGTTGCCCAAGGCGCTGCGCAGACCCAGTTCGGAATAGGCGGCGCACAGCGGGCCGGCCGCGCGACTCCGGTCGATCATTTCATCATCGCCGAATGTCAATTGGTAGCCGGCCAGGGCCTGCTCGCGGTTGATGATCGGTTGGCGGAAGAGGTAGGCGTTGGCCAAGGCGGGGTCGTTCATGATCGGCCGGCGAGTCAGTCGCGTCAAAGAAGAGGGGTCGGGCGTGAGGACAAAGCAGTATGAAAGCGTGGGTCGGTATCAGAAGGGTAGAGCGAGTCCGGGCCGGGCTTCATGAAGTACGCGGCGGAAATCGGCCTGGATGCGGGCCAGCGCGGCGCTGTCGTCGGCTTCGAAACGCAGCACCACCACCGGCGTGGTATTCGATGGCCGCGCCAGACCGAATCCGTCGGCGTATTCGACGCGCAGACCGTCGATGCCGATGATCTCGCGCGCGCCGTCGAAGCGGGCCTGGCGCTGTAATTGCTCGATCAGCGCGAAGGGTTCGCCTTCCTGCATGGCGATATTCAGCTCCGGGGTCGAACTGCTGTCGGGCAGCGCCTTGAGCACGGTGTTGCCGTCTGCCGAACGGGCGAGGATTTCCAGCAGGCGGGCGCCGGCGTACAGGCCGTCGTCGAAGCCGAACCAGCGTTCCTTGAAGAAGATGTGGCCGCTCATCTCGCCGGCCAGCGGCGCGCCGGTCTCCTTGAGCTTGCCTTTGACCAGCGCGTGGCCGGTCTTCCACATCAGCGGTTCGCCACCGTGTTCCCGAATCCATGGTGCCAGCCGGCGGGTGCATTTGACGTCGTAGATGATCGCCTGGCCAGGGCAGCGCTGCAGGACGTCGGCGGCAAAGAGCATCAGTTGCCGATCCGGGAAGATGATCTCGCCATCTTTGGTGACCACGCCGAGGCGGTCGCCATCGCCGTCGAAGGCCAGGCCGATTTCGGCGTCGCCGTCGCGCAAGGTCTGGATCAGATCCTGCAGATTTTCCGGTTTGGATGGATCGGGATGATGGTTCGGGAAATGGCCGTCGACCGTGCAGAACAATTCGACGACTTCGGCGCCGAGCGCGCGGAACAAGGCCGGGGCGATGCCGCCGGCGACGCCGTTGCCGCAGTCGATGGCGATTTTCATCGGTCGCGCCAAACGCACGTCCGAGGTGATGCGTGCCAGATAGGCGCTGGCGACGTCGCGCTCACTGGCCTGACCGGCACCGCTGGTGAGTTCGCCGCGTTCGATCCGCTGACGAAGCCCCTGAATCGTTTCTCCGGCCAGCGTTTCGCCGGCGATGACCATTTTCAGGCCGTTGTAATCGGGGGGATTGTGGCTGCCGGTGACCGCCACGCAGCTATGGCAGCCGAGTTCGTGGGCGGCGAAGTAGACCACCGGCGTTGGAACGCAGCCGACATCGATGGTGTCGATGCCGCTCTGGCGTATGCCGGCCATCAGCGCGCCGGCCAGTTCCGGCCCGGAGAGCCGTCCGTCACGGCCGACGGCGATCGCCCGTTGTCCGCGTTCGGCGGCCAGCGAACCCAGCGCCTGGCCGATCTGTCGGACGACTTCGACGGTCAGGGTTTTGCCGACGATGCCGCGGATGTCGTAGGCCTTGAAAATTTCACGGGGGAGAGGAGCGTTCATCGGAGATCACCGTTCAAAATAGCGGTTCATTGGCCGGCGGCAAGCGTATCTGCCGGCCTGTGCGCCTACTTGCATCGAGACGGTGTTGTTGCATTCACACCGAGACGGCGCCGCTGATAAAAATAACGAACAAGGATACCAAATCCCTTTCCAAAACGGGGATCGCCACACCGCTAAAGACTGTTAATTACCCGTTGACGGCTGTGTTTTGCCCGGTTTTCAACAGAGAGTCCCGGGAACCCGGAAGAACCAGCAAGAGGCCGCCTCCGGGAACCCGGATGATGAAGCGTGGCGAGAGCGGCGGAAGTGTCTTGTCACTCGTCTCCGGTGGGTGATTACTTCCAGTCGCCCCGCAGTGCAGTGACGATTTCCTGCAGGCGGGCGGGAGTCGCTTCCGCCGGGGAGACGACCGGACCGACGTGCAAACCGATCCGGGAAAACAGCCCGCGGCGCAGCGGCCTGCTCATCGCCGGACCGTCCTTGCGGCTGAAGAAACTGCCCCATAAACCTTGCAGAGCCATCGGGATCACCGGTACCGGCGTACGGTCGACGATGCGTTGCACGCCGGGCCGGAACGGGTAGAACTCGCCGGTGTCGGTGATCCGCCCCTCCGGAAAGATTCCCACCAGTTCGCCCTCGGCCAGCGCCTGGGCCACCGCTTCGAAAGCGGCGTCCATCATCGCCGGGTCTTCGCGTGCCGGGGCGATCGGAATCGCCTGCATGTGCCTGAAAATGATATTGATCAGCGGGCGGCGGTAAATGCGATGGTCCATCACGAAGCGGATCGGCCGGTGGCTGGCGGCGGAAATGACGATCGGGTCGACGAAGCTGACGTGATTGCAGACCAGCACCGCGCCACCTTCGGCAGGAATATGCTCGATCCCTTGCTGTCGCAGGCGATACACGCTGTGGATCAACAGCCAGGCGACGAAACGGAGCATGAATTCCGGCACCAGCCGATAAATGTAGATCGCCACCGCGGCGTTGCACAGCGCGGCGACACCGAACAGCCCGGGAATCGACAATCCTTCACCGAGCAGCCCGGCAGCGGCCAGCGAACCGCAGACCATGAACAAGGCGTTGAGGATGTTGTTGGCGGCGATGATCCGTGCCCGTTGTTCCGGGGCGCTGCGGATCTGGATCAGGGCATAGAGCGGCACGATGAAAAAGCCGCCGAACAATCCCAAGGCCAGCAGATCGGCCAGCACATGCCAGGTCGAGGGTAGCGACAACAAGGCGCTTAGTGCCAACGGCGCGTTCGCCGGCAAGACCGTAGGCGAGGCCCAGGCCAGATCGATGCCAAAAAGAGTCAAACCGATCGAACCGAAGGGCACCAGGCCGATTTCGACGCGCCCGGCCGACAGCCGTTCGCAGAGCAGCGAACCGAGACCGATGCCGATGGTGAATACCGCCAGCAGCAGAGTCACCGAGGTCTCGCTGCCGCCGAGCACATTCTTGGCGTAGGCCGGAAATTGCGCCAGGAACAGGGCGCCGTACAGCCAGAACCAGGAAATGCCCAGAATCGACAGAAAAACGGTCCGGTTTTCGCGGGCGTAGCCGATGTTGCGCCAGGTTTCGGTGAACGGATTGACGTTCACCTGCAAATCCGGCGCTGGTGCCGGCGCGGTCGGAATGCCCCGGCTGGCGAGGTAACCGAACGCCGCGACCAGCAGCCCGGCAAACGCCACCCAGGTCGGATGGCCGGCGGTGCCGGCGAGCAGGCCGCCGACCAGCGTGCCGAGCAGGATGGCGACGAAAGTGCCGGCTTCGACCAGGGCATTGCCGCCGACCAGTTCGCTCTCGCGCAGATGTTGCGGCAGGATGGCGTATTTTACCGGTCCGAATACGGTCGAATGCAAGCCGAGCAGAAACAGGGCGGCGAGCAGCGTGCCCAGACTGTGCATCGAAAACCCGAGCAGGGCGACGCCCATGATCATGATTTCCAGCACTTTGACCAGCCGGGCCAGCGTCGCCTTGTCGTACTTGTCGGCCAGTTGACCGGCGGTGGCCGAAAACAGGAAGAACGGCAGAATGAAAATCCCGGCGGCGAGATTGGTCAGGACTTCCGGCGCCAGCGAAGTCCACTGCGTCGCCTGGAAGGTCAACAACACGACCAGCGCATTCTTGAACAGATTGTCGTTGAACGCACCGAGAAATTGCGTGGCAAAAAACGGCGCGAAACGGCGCGTTTTCAGCAAGGCGAACTGGGAACTCATGCCATCTTCCCTTTCACGAAATACAAGCCATAAGCGGTGGGGCGGGTGGAGCGCGACGCGGAACGGCGCATTCCGCCCCCTCCATACGAAATGAGGCATCGGAACGCTTGCCGGTCACGGTTCCGGCGATTCATCGGCTGACCGCCCGCCGAGCCGTCACTTCAGTGGCAAAGAACGGCCGGGTTTCGAAAATCCGGCTGGCGAAACGGTGGCCGTGCGACGATAGCTGCCGCTTGAGAACGAAATCGAACAACAACGGATTATGGTGCCGAATCTCATCTAGCACCGGCACTGCCGCCGTCGGCAGCAAGCCCCGCTGCGCCAGTTCGTCGGGCAGGATCAGCGGCACGATGCCGGGCAGGGGATAGTCCGAGCCGTTGATCAGCCGCGGATGCCAGTCTTCGCGTTCGAGCACCGTCGCCAGCACCGCCGGGTCCCGGTTACGCAGCGTCAGCGCCGAGATGTCGGCGAACAGTCGCCGGCTGTCGCGCGTTTCATCCATCAAACGGGTAAACAATTCAAAGCACGGGCGCGACGGACCGTGCGCGCCCCGATCGAGATCGATCGCGCGGCCGATCGACGCGCAGTGCGCCACCACCACCCGCACGCCGTGATCGAGCGCCCGGCGCAACAACAAGGGGTTGCCATACGCCTGGTGTTCATCACCATCAACCGCCTTTTCCTCGCCGGCGTGAGTGATCAACGGCAAATCATGATCCGCCAGCGCGGCATAGAAGCGGTCGCAGAGCGGCGACGACGGATCGATGCCCATCGCCGGCGGCAACCATTTCACCGCGCAAGCCCCGCCGGCGACGGCGCTGCTCAGGGCCTCGACGGCATCCGTTCGATAAGGATGGATCGACGCCGCCCATGCGAACGTTCCCGGATGACGCGCGGCGATGGCCCGCGCGTACGCATTCGGCGTATGAAACGAACTGCGCGCCGGATCGGCGCGGCCATCGGGATGATGAAAGCGATCGAAAGCGAACAGCAGCACTCCGGCTCCCGGAAGCAGCCCGTCGATCAGATTGCGCAGCCGCTCGACATAACTGCGGTCGACCTGACCCGGCGCGTCATGAACGCAACCGGCATTGAGATAAAACAGCTTTTGCGCGTACTGCAGCGGATGAAACAGACTCGACATCCGCGGGTTGACCTCGATGCCGCTGCCGCCGTCGCCGATACCGACCAGATGCACATGCGCATCCAGAAAGTGTCGCGGATCGATGCCCTGCCAGGCGGCTTGAACGATTTCATGCTCCGCCAGCGCCGCCGGCAAAGCCGCGCGACAGGAATTGACCAACCGCCGCGATGCCTGGGCCAGGCCGACGCTGGCAACGAGCGTCGCGCCCGCCAGTCCGGCCAGCACCAGCCGCCGCCGGGAATTTCCGCTCCGCGCCGTTCCGCCCGCTGACTCGCTCACGCCGCCGCCCGCAGGTAATCGATCACTTTTTGCAAGGCATCCTCGAGATACGCGGTGTTGATCCAGAAATAGACCTCCTTGCCGACCTTGGTCGAATTCAACACCGCCGCCTCACGCAGGATTTTCAGATGATGCGACACCGTAGACCGCGCCAAGGTCGACACCTCGGCGATCTGCCCGACATTGAGCCGCTCGCCGCTTTCGAAAAGCAGCAGGATCCGCTGCCGGTGCTCATCGCCGAGCGCGGTGAACACCTTCGACATCGCCCGCCATTCGTCGGGTATCGCGCGTCCGTAATCGTTGTTCATCGATCGTTGTTCATCGCTGGGTGTTGAACTGAAAAAGAGCCTTACATATCGATTAGTTTAAGCATATCGATATGTAAGTCAAGCGAGAAATTGCGTCAATCCGTCAATGCGTATCCGCGCTGTTCGAGCTGAATCCGCGGTGATCGTGCTTGCCGGGTTCAAGCCAGAGCCGAACGCGCCTTGCGGAGACTGGCGCGGTCGTCACTCATTAGGCTGCTGGCTTCGAGAAAACCCGTTCTTTGAAATTCCAGCCTTCCAACACCTGCAGCGCACATCGGATCAAGCCGGAAAAGGACGCTGGCGTTTCCCGGCGTAGGTTCCCAAGGATCACTCGGGAACGACCGCTTTGCGAAGCGTGACCAAGCGGCGCGTGTCGCTTGCGCTGACACCGAGAGGCGGCAAGCGTGTTCAGGGCGCCAGTTTCAGGACGCATGGTGTGAGAGTGTGCGCCGACCTGGAAATCCGGCGAAAGCACGGTGAAACACGGTCGAACACAATGAAACACGGGACGATGAGCGGCAGTGGCCGGGATTTCTCGGAGCAGGCGGTGGAATGTCCTATCCTCGGCCGGCGACCCTGCCCGCCGCTCAAACACAGTGCTCGCGCGCCACCGTGCTGCGTACCTCGAGCTGGCAGACCGCCCGTCCGTCGAAAGCGCACGTCCAGCCGCGCCGGGACTCGCGGCAGCGCCAGCCCGGCGCCTCGGGAGCAGCGCCGAGCAGGCGGTACGCCGGGCTCTTGCCGTAGCTGGCGCAGAGCGCGTCCGCCTGCCGCTGCACCTCGGCCGCGCTGTTCGCCCGCGCGGCGGTCTCATCGGGCGCGGGCGACGAGCCGGCATTGACCACCAACGGCAGCGGGTCGTCCCGCCGCTGCCAGCGAACTTCGGCAACTTCCGTGCACGCCGCCAGCCCGGCCTGGGCCAGCGCGGCAAAAGACCCTGCCGGCTGCTCGCGCAAATAGCGGCGATAGCCCTCGCCGCTGCCGGTCTCCTGCACCGCGTGCCGCGCCGCGGCCCACGCGGACTCGTCGTCGCGGCTCGGCACGCCGCCCAGGCCAAGAGCGCGACACGCCTCGCGCAGCGTGCCGTCGCCGCACAGCGCCGAGGTGCCGCCGGCCCCGCCGAGCAGCAGAGCGAAGAGCAGCGCGACGCCGCCCAACGCCGCCAGCCGCCAGCGGTGGCCAGGAACGCGTGGCAGCAGCGGGCGCGGCGGGCGCTGCTGCCCGTCGGCGACGGCACGCAGCGTGGCGAGAAAATGCAGCCAGCGCGCGTCGTCGACGTTCCCGCGCCATTCCGTCAGGTCCAGCGCCTGCACCTCGCCGAAACCGAAAGGCGGCGCCACCGGCTCGAACAGCACCGGCAACAGAACGCCGCGCTGGCGCGCGCGCTCCGCCTCTTCACGCACGTACAGCCCGGCGGGTGCCGTCGAGGCCTGCGTCCAGCAGACGACGACGCAGCGCGCAGCGTCGAGCTGCTCGACGATGCTCTCGCGCCAGCGCGCTCCGCCGCCGATATCCTGGTCCCACCAGACCGTGATCCCCGCCGCGCGCAAAGCGCCCACCAGCGATTCGACGCGCGGCCGGTCCTCGCGCTTGTAGCTGACGAAGCAGTCGCTCATCGCTCGCCGGCAGCGCGCCGTCGGGCTTCGTCGACGAGCGGCTGATCCGCCGGCGGCAGAACACCGCGCGCCTGCAAGGCCAGTAGCGCGTCGGCGACCTGCCGCCAGGAAACCTGGCCGCCGATCGCGGCCAGCCGCCAGAGCGACGCGGCGACGTCGCGCTGCGCTTGTGCCGACGCGGGGTTGGCGTCGGCCAGCCGGCGGCGGATCTGGAGGCTCTGGTCGAAGCTGCGGCGTGCGGCGGCGAGGTCGCCGGCGGCTTGCTGGACGTCGCCGAGCTTGTCGAGGCTGACCGACACGTCGCGCTGCGCTTGTGCCGACGCGGGGTTGGCGTCGGCCAGCCGGTGGCGGATCTGGAGGCTCTGGTCGAAGCTGCGGCGTGCGGCGGCGAGGTCGCCGGCGGCTTGCTGGACGTCGCCGAGCTTGTCGAGGCTGACCGACACGTCGCGCTGCGCTTGTGCCGACGCGGGGTTGGCGTCGGCCAGCCGGCGGGCGATCTGGAGGCTCTGGTCGAAGCTGCGGCGTGCGGCGGCGAGGTCGCCGGCGGCTTGCTGGACGTCGCCGAGCTTGTCGAGGCTGACCGACACGTCGCGCTGCGCTTCTGCCGAGGCGGGGTTGGCGTCGGCCAGCCGGCGGGCGATCTGGAGGCTCTGGTCGAAGCTGCGGCGTGCGGCGGCGAGGTCGCCGGCGGCTTGCTGGACGTCGCCGAGCTTGTCGAGGCTGACCGACACGTCGCGCTGCGCTTCTGCCGACGCGGGGTTGGCGTCGGCCAGCCGGCGGCGGATCTGGAGGCTCTGGTCGAAGCTGCGGCGTGCGGCGGCGAGGTCGCCGGCGGCTTGCTGGACGTCGCCGAGCTTGTCGAGGCTGACCGACACGTCGCGCTGCGCTTGTGCCGACGCGGGGTTGGCGTCGGCCAGCCGGCGGGCGATCTGGAGGCTCTGGTCGAAGCTGCGGCGTGCGGCGGCGCCGGCGGCTTGCTGGACGTCGCCGAGTTCGCTCGCGGCGATGCTGCGTTCGCGGTCGTCGGTCGCTGCGCGGCGCGCGGCGTCGGCGGCGTGCAGCGCCTGCGCGGTGTCGCCCGCCTGCTGCGTCAGCCGGCTGAGGTACACCCAGGTCCAGAAGTCGTCGGCGTCGCGCTTGGCCGCTTCACGCCAGAGTTGCAGGACCTCGTGCGTCGTTTTTTCGCCGCGGTCCTGCATGTCGGCGGCGAGCGCGGCCAGTTGGCGGTATTCGGCGGCGGTACGCAGCTGGTTCGCCTTTTCGCGCGCCGCTTCTTCGGCGCGCGTCAGTTCTTCGAGCACGGCGAAGGCGCCAAGGCGGTCGCCGTCAGCGTAGCGCTGCAGTGCCTGACGCCGTTCGGGGTTCGGCGAGTCGGCCAGCGCGGCGATCAGCCGGCGATATTCGGCAAGTTCGGCGCGGTACGCCGAGTCGCGCGCGCCGAGTTCGTCGACCAGGCGCTGCCGCTCGCTGGTCAGCGCGCGCAGTTCGCTGCGCAGGCGCGCGCTCTCGGCCGCATTCTGGTTCTGCTGCGCCAGCACACGGCGCAATTGCTTGTCGCGCTGTTCGAGTTCGCCGAGCAGCGTCGCTTCGCGCGCGAAGCTGCGCCGCTGGCTCGCCGCCAACGACGCCGCGCGGTCGAGGACCAGGCGCTCGGTCAGTTCGCGCGTTTGCGCGTCGCGATCGTTTTCGCTGGCCGCCAACGCCAACGCGGGCGGCGGCGCGGCGGCAGCCGTCGCCGCGTGTGCCGGTGGCGGGCCGGCGATGGCCGCGCCAACGAGCAAGGCGGCGAGCGGTGCTGTGAGTGGTGTGACGAGCGGTGTGACGAGCGGTGCCGAAACGCGGGCCGCACACGCGCGCGCCGAGCGCCGCGCGGCGTATTGGCGGCGGGCGGTGAGCGGTATCGATGGCAGAAACATGGCAGAGGCTCCGGAAGGGGGCGAGAAAGAGTGACGACAAGTGCGGCGAAAAGCGTGGGAACCCGCGTAGCAGCCCGCGGCGTAGAACGGGTGGGTGGCCAACGAGCGTCGTGCAGTGTGCTGGTGGCGAGTGGCCTCGTCAGCGTGTCGATTTGCCGGAAACCCCCGTCCCACAAAAAGTGTCAACATGTGCGTGGGTATTGTCAAGCGCCGTTGGGGAAAAGCGCCGCTGGGAAAAAGCCTCATCATTTATCATGCTTTTTCCTGGTTCCCAAGGTCCACCTTGGGAACCCACTCTGGGACGCTCCCGCGTCCTTTCCCGGCCTGATCTGACGTGCGAAGCCGCGGTCCGAAAGCTGGCATTTCAAAAAATGGGGTTCCCAAAATGGACCTTGGGAATCAGATAACCAGAAAAAACCAGAAAAATCATGATAGGTGGCGAGGATGGCGACTTTGATAACCAGTTCTTCGGCTTTAATCGCCTGGAACGAATCGGGAGGTGGTTGAACTTTTTCCTTCATTAGCACTCGTAGTCGGCGAGTGCTAAAATGCAGTCCATAGATTACGGAGGATGCATCGACATGATGACGCAAAGTTTATCTCTACCGACTGTTGCCGCTATTGGCAGCATCGACGCGTACATCCAGGCGGCGAGGCAGTTCCCGATGCTCAGCGAAGAGGAGGAATTCGGCCTGGCGAGCCGGTTTCGCCAGGAGAACGATCTCGACGCGGCGCGGCGGCTGGTGTTGTCGCATCTGCGGCTGGTGATCGCCATTGCTCGCGGCTATCTGGGTTACGGTCTGCCGCACGCCGATCTGATCCAGGAAGGCAATATCGGCTTGATGAAGGCGGTGAAACGCTTCGATCCGGCGCGTGGCGTCCGGCTGGTGTCGTTCGCCATCCACTGGATCAAGGCCGAGATTCATGAATATGTTCTGCGCAACTGGCGGATGGTGAAAGTGGCGACCACCAAGGCGCAACGCAAGCTGTTCTTCAACTTGCGCAGCATGAAAACGAGTACCGATACCTTGAGTTCGGGGCAGGTCGCCGATATCGCGCATCGGCTCAGCGTCAAGCCCGACGAGGTGCTGGAGATGGATTCGCGGCTTTCCGGGCACGATTTGGCCCTGGAGGGCGACAACGACGATGAACCTTCGTTTGCGCCGATTTCGTATCTCGCCGACCAGTCGACCGAGCCGGTGCAGGTGCTGGAGGCGCGGGCGCGCGATCGTCTGCATAACGACGGCCTGCAACTGGCCTTGGACAGCCTGGATCCGCGCAGCCGGCGGATTGTCGAAGCGCGGTGGTTGAATGAGGACGATCCGGCGACTTTGCACGATCTGGCGGCGGAATTTTCGGTCTCCGCCGAGCGTATCCGCCAGATCGAAAGCAAGGCGCTGCAGAAGATGCGCGTCAATCTGCTGGCGCAGACGACGTCGATTTGAAGAGGATCTAAGAGGCGCTGAACGCTGGTTCAGACGCGTTCCGTTCGGAACGTTCTGCGTCGACGAGTCGTGGCTGACGGGTGCGGAAGGGGCGGAATGCCGCTCCGCTCCTGCGCCTTCGTCGATCGCGTAGGGGTTGGGCGGTTGACGGCGCTTTTCAGTTCAGGGTCAGCGGCTGTTTCGCTTGCGCGGAGATCAGTCGTGACAGCGTGGCCATCAACTCGTCGTTTTGCCGGGTGTCCTGCCAGGCCGCGCCGGTCCAGCGGAAGTGGAAACCGCCGGATTTGGCGGCCACCCACATCTCCTGCATCGCGGCGTGCCGATTGACGACGATCCGGCTGTCGTCGGCAAAAGTGATTTCCAGGATGTGGTCGCCGACCCTTTCGAAGTCCAGATCGGCGTCGCAATGTTCCAGAGCATTCTCGATCCGTTTCAACGTCGATTCAGCGAGTTCGTCGAATTGCTTATCATCCATGTGTGCTACCATCCCCCGCTTTTGGGCTGAACCATGCCGCGAAATCTGATCTGGGCCCTGCTGGCCGCCATGGCCGTCGGCGCTTGCGGAACTCGGGGAGCGCTGACGTTGCCGCCTAAACCCGTCGTTCCCGCTGCTTCCGCCAACAAGCCTGGCGCCACGACGCCGGCGACGAGTACCGATCCCGCCGCGTCTGCCGACGATTCTAGCACGGCGCCACGGGGGAGCCGATGAACGCTTTTCAACGTTTCGAGGGCGTGTTGCATGCCGAGGCCGTGTCGCTGAGCGATGTGGCCGCCGAATTCGGCACGCCGTGCTGGGTGTATTCGCGTCAGGCGATCGAACAGGCTTTCGATGAGTTTCAGCGTGAATTGCCGGATTCGGCGCTGGTTTGCTATGCCGTCAAAGCCAATTCGAATCTGGCGGTGCTCGATGTGCTGGCCCGCCGCGGCGCGGGTTTCGACATCGTTTCCGAAGGCGAATTGGGACGGGTACTGGCGGCGGGCGCCGATCCGCGGCGGGTCGTCTTTTCCGGCGTCGGTAAATCGGTGGCGGCGATGGAGCTGGCGTTGCAGCACGGCATCCTGTGCTTCAATGTCGAATCGGCGGCCGAACTCGAACGATTGAACGGGGTTGCCGGCCGGCTGGGCAAGGTGGCGCCGATCAGTCTGCGCGTCAATCCGGATGTCGATGCACGTACGCATCCGTATATTTCAACCGGTCTCAAGGAAAACAAATTCGGCGTCGCCTACGCCGAAGCGCGGGCGCTGTACCGTCAGGCCGCTGCCTTGCCTCATCTGGCGGTCGAAGGGATCGATTGTCACATCGGCTCGCAATTGCTCGATGTCGAGCCCTTCGCCGAGGCGCTCGACAAGCTGTTGCGTTTGATCGACCAGCTCGCTGACGACGGGATCGAGTTGACGCATATCGATCTCGGCGGCGGTTTGGGGATTCGTTATCGTGACGAAGCGGTGCCGACGGTCGCCACCTATCTGCGGCCGCTGCTCGACCGACTGGCCGACCGCCGGTTGCGCGTGCTGCTCGAACCCGGCCGGCGTCTGGTCGGTAATGCCGGCGTGCTGTTGACGCGGGTCGAGTATCTCAAAGCCACTGAAATCCGGAATTTCGCCATCGTCGACGCGGCGATGAACGATCTGGCGCGACCGGCTCTTTATGGCTCCTGGCACGAGATCGTTCCGGTGCGGACGCGCCAGGAGGAGGCGGGGATCTGGGAAATCGTCGGGCCGGTCTGCGAATCGGGCGATTTTCTGGGGCATCAGCGGCAATTGGCGCTGGCCACGGGCGATTTGCTGGCCATTCTGTCCGCCGGCGCCTACGGGATGGTGATGAGTTCGAACTACAACAGCCGGCCGCGCGCCGCCGAGGTGATGGTCGACGGGGCTCGGGCGCATCTCGTCCGCCGCCGGGAGACGTTTGACGACCTGATCAGGGGCGAGCAATGCCTGCCCTGAGTCGGGTTGGCCGCTAGGAGCCTGTCGGACTTGAGCGATCGTTGCGAGCCGAGCGGGAAAGCGAGGACAGTTTTTCCCGATTTCGAGGCGCATAGTGGATCTATGCCACGAGAAATCGGGGAAAAATGGACCGCTTTCCCACCGGCGCAGTCGATCAGCCTCAAGTCCGACAGGTTCCTAGGCATCGGCTGAGCAACGGCCACCAACGCCCACCTGCGCCCTGAAACGGAGACTCTGCCGATGCCGCAACTCGTTCTGCTGCCGGGCAAGGATCGTCTGCTCGCCCGCCGCCATCCATGGATTTTCGCGGGCTCGGTCGACCGGCTGAACGGCCGGGCGCGACCGGGCGATACCGCCGAGGTGGTCGCCGCCAACGGCCGGCCGCTGGCCAAGGCCGCCTGGAGCCCGCAGTCGAGCATCCGCGCGCGCGTCTGGAGCTTCGACCCGGAAACGGTGATCGACGACGCGTTCTTCAAACGTCGGGTGCAAGCAGCGGTCGATCGTCGTCACGCGTTGGCCGAACTGCGTTCGCAACAGGGGTTGCGGCTGATCAACGGGGAATCCGACGGTTTGCCGGGGCTGTTGGCCGATCGCTACGACGACACCGTCGTCATCCAGTTGACCGCCGCGGGCAGCGACAAGTGGCGAGGGGCGATCGTCAATGCCCTCCAGCGGGCCACTGGTTGCGCGCGAATCTACGAGCGTTCGGATTCCGACGTTCGCCGCCTGGAAGGACTGGAGCCGGTGACCGGCTGGCGACTCGGTGAGGCTTCGTCGAGCCCTTTGACGATCGTCGAGCACGGTATCCGCATGCAGGTGGATATCGTCGCTGGCCACAAAACCGGGTTTTATCTCGATCAACGCGAAAACCGCCTGTTGACCCGTCAGTTGGCGGCGGGACGTTCGACACTGAACTGCTTCTGTTATACCGGCGGTTTTTCGCTGCAAGCGCTGGCCGGTGGCGCCAGTCAGGTGTTGTCGATCGACTCGTCGGCGCCGGCACTGGCCACCGCCGTTGCCAATCTGGCGCTCAACCCGGATCTCGACGCATCCCGTGCCGAGTGGCGCGACGCCGATGTTTTCAGCGAATTGCGGACGATGCACGGCGCTGGGCGGCGTTTCGAACTGATCATCCTCGATCCGCCGAAATTCGCCCCGTCGGCGGCTCATGCCGAACAGGCGGCGCGCGCCTATCGCGACATCAACATTTTCGCTTTCCGCCTCCTGGCCCCCGGCGGGCTGTTGATGACCTATTCGTGTTCAGGCGGTATCGACCGGGCCGTGTTTCAACAGATCGTCGCCGAATCGGCGGTTGCCGCCGCCCGGGAAGCGCGGATCATCCGTCGTCTCGGCGCGCCGGCCGATCACCCGGTGGCGCTCAATTTTCCGGAAGGCGATTATCTGAAGGGCCTGCTCTGCCAGGTCGATTGATACGCCGCGCGCGGCCGAGACGGTGATATTCCTCCGCTTTCTCGATGGCTGAGGTGGGGTAAGGTTGGGATATGCCGTTCGGCGGATTCAACGGTTGCCCCAGATTTGCTGCAGCCGGGCATCGCGCCGGCAAGCAAAGCGGAAATAGGCGTAGCGCCACGGATGTTTGCGGTAGTAGTCCTGGTGATACTCCTCGGCAGGGTAGAACACCGACGCCGGGACGATCTCCGTTTCGATGCGCGGAAATCTGCCGCTGGCCAGCAGAACGTCGCGGCTTCTTTCCGCGGCTAGGCGCTCTTCGGTGGTTTGCCAGTAAATGACGCTTCGATACTCGGGGCCGACGTCGCAGAACTGACGATTCTTCACCGTCGGATCGATGTGCCGCCAGAAATGGTCGAGCAGCCGCGAATAGCTGATCTGCCGCGCGTCGTAGAGTACGCGAACCGCCTCGGTATGGCCGCTGTTGCCGGCGCTGACCTGTTCATAGCTCGGATTGACCGTCCAACCGCCGGTGTAGCCCGATTCGGCGCTGATCACTCCGGGGAGTTCTTCGAAATCTGCTTCGACGCACCAGAAGCAGCCGCCGGCGAAGATCGCCATACGCAGATCGGCGGCCAGCAGCGGTGCGCTGACCGTCAGGAACAGGAACAAGGCCAGGAAGGAGCTCAGAGCAGCCCGGTGGCCCTTTCCTGGCTGGTCGCCGCTCATCTGCGCAGTTCGGGCCATTTGTCGCCGCGCGGCACGAATTGCAAGGCCAGGCCGTTGTTGCAATAGCGTTTGCCGGTCGGTGGCGGGCCGTCATTGAACACATGTCCCTGATGACCGCCGCAGCGGCTGCAATGGTATTCGGTCCGTGGCAGGATCAATTTGAAGTCGGTGCGCGTGCCCACCGCGCCGGGCAAAGATTGCCAGAAGCTCGGCCAGCCGGTGCCGCTTTCGTACTTGGCGGCGCTGTCGAACAACGGCAGGAAGCAGGCGGCGCAGACAAAAGTTCCGTCGCGTTTTTCCTGGTTCAGCGGGCTGCTGCCGGCCCGTTCGGTGTCCTCTTCGAAAAGGATGCGATAAGCCGCCGGGGGCAGCAATTCGCTCCATTCCTTTTTTGTTTTTTCCAGTCTGTTGCCGTTACCAGCCAGACTCGGGCTGCTGGCGACCACTGGCAGTATCCAGGCCGACAGGCCCAGCCATTTCAACGATTGACGACGATCCATGAAATTCTCCTTGAACGTTGGATTGACACTGATGATTGCTCATTCGACTGTTGCGGCGATGGTTCTTCCGAGATCCTTTTGCTCTCCGGTATCGTCCTGGAGCGCCGAAACTGCGCTCGGCCGACAGGGCAGGGCGGCGAACGCTTCGGCCCGGTCAGGCATTTTGTCGGCTTTGACCCGTGTATTCGCCGGTAGTTTTATCACCGATGGCACGAACTGATCAAAAGAGGCCGATTGGCCTATGATCACGGATGCGGAAAGTCGATCGGCAGAGGAACATGGTGGGTTTATTCGAAGATCAATGGCACGGGGTACCGCTCGCCGAGCAATTGCGGCCAAAAACCATCGATCAGGTCATTGGTCAACAGCACCTGATCGGCGCCGGCAAGCCTTTGGCGATGATCGTCCACTCCCGGCAGGCGCACAGCTTCATTCTGTGGGGGCCACCGGGAGTCGGCAAGACGACGCTGGCCCGGATCGTCGCTGCCGCCGTCGAGGCCGAATTCATCCAGCTTGCCGCGGTGATGGCCGGCGTCAAGGATATTCGGGAGGCGGTGCAACGGGCGGAGCAGGGCCGTCGCTTCGGTAAACCGACGATCATCTTCATCGATGAAATCCACCGTTTCAACAAGGCGCAGCAGGATGCATTCCTGCCGCATGTCGAAAGCGGGTTGCTGACTTTCATCGGCGCGACGACCGAAAACCCGTCGTTCGAAGTCAATTCGGCCTTGCTGTCGCGTGCCTCGGTGTATGTGTTGCAGCCCTTGTCCGACGACGAGATGGGGCAGTTGTTCGAGCGCGCCAGCCGGGAGGCGCTGCCGGGATTGACTTTCGCCGATGAGGCGCGCGATCGCTTGATCGGTCATGCCGATGGCGATGCCCGGCGCCTGCTCAATCAGCTCGAACAGTTGCGCACCGCCGCCGCGGCCGGTGACGAGCGACACATCGACGGCGATTTCATCGCCCGTACCCTGGCGCAGAACCTCCGGCGCTTCGACAAGGGGGGGGACGCTTTTTACGATCAGATTTCGGCCCTGCACAAATCGGTGCGCGGTTCGTCGCCGGACGCGGCCTTGTACTGGTTCTGCCGGATGCTCGATGGAGGTGCCGACCCGCGCTATCTGGCGCGGCGCCTGGTGCGCATGGCCTGGGAGGATGTCGGTCTGGCCGACCCGCGGGCGGCACGCATCGCGCTCGACGCCGCCGAGACCTACGAGCGGCTGGGCTCGCCAGAAGGCGAACTGGCATTGGCCGATGCGGTGATCTACCTGGCGATGGCCGCCAAGTCGAACGCCGCCTACCTCGCGTATAATGCCGCCCGCGGTTTCGTCGCCGTCGACGGTTCCCGAGCGGTGCCGATGCATCTGCGCAACGCGCCGACGCGTCTGATGAGCGAGCTGGGCCATGGTCGCAATTACCGCTACGCGCACGACGAGGACGGGGGGTACGCCGCCGATGAAAACTATTTTCCGGTCGGGATGCCGCCGGTCGAATGGTATAAGCCGGTCGACCGCGGTCTCGAAATCCGCATCGGCGAAAAGCTGGCGCAATTGCGTGCGGCCGACCGTCAGGCCCGCCTGAAAAAAAGCTGAGGTGCTTCGCCTTATTTCTCATGGCCGGTCGTTGCGCGGCCGCCGACTTTAGGACTGATCATGCTTGACATCCAACTTCTGCGCAGTCAACTCGACGCAGTCGCCGATCGCTTGGTTACGCGCGGCTTTACGCTCGACCGGGCGGCGTTTCAACGTCTGGAGAACGAACGCAAGCGCTTGCAAACGGAAACGCAGGATTTGCAGGCCAGCCGCAACAGTTTGTCGAAGCAGGTCGGCCAGTTGAAAAGTCAGGGGCAGGATGCCGCGGCGGTTCTGGCGCAGGTGGCGTCGCTGAAAGATCAACTGGCGACCAATGAATTGCGTCTGGCCGAATTGCTCAAGGAATTCGATGTTTTTCTGGCCGGTCTGCCCAACATGCCGCAGGACGACGTGCCGGTCGGTGCCTCGGCCGACGACAATGTCGAGATCAAACGCTGGGGTACTCCGAAAACCGTCGAATTCGCGGTCAAGGATCATGTCGATGTCGGCGAGGCGCTCGGCCTGCTCGATTTCGCCACGGCGGCGAAGATCTCCGGCGCGCGTTTTGCCTTGCTGAAAGGTGGGCTGGCCCGCCTGCACCGGGCGCTGGCGCAGTTCATGCTCGACACGCACACCACCGAACACGGTTATACCGAGGTGTATTCCCCGTACCTGGTCAATGCCGCCAGCTTGTTCGGCACCGGGCAGTTGCCGAAGTTCGAGGAGGATTTGTTCAAGATTCCACGGCCGGATGCCGAACCGCTGTATCTGATCCCGACCGCTGAAGTGCCGGTGACGAATATCGTGCGCAACGAAATTCTGCCGATCGACGCACTGCCGCTCAAACTGGTCTGCCATACGCCGTGTTTCCGCTCCGAGGCCGGGTCTTACGGCCGCGATACGCGCGGCATGATCCGCCAGCACCAGTTCGATAAAGTCGAGCTGGTACAGATCGTCACCGCCGAACAGTCGGCGGCGGCGCACGAGTCGCTGACGGCTGATGCCGAGCGGATTCTCGAATTGCTGGGCCTGCCGTATCGCCGCGTCGTACTCAGTACCGGCGACATGGGTTTCTCGTCGGCGAAGACCTACGATCTCGAAGTGTGGCTGCCGTCGCAACAGGCGTATCGCGAGATTTCGTCGTGTTCGAATTTCGAGGCTTTTCAGGCGCGGCGTTTGCTGGCGCGTTATCGTCGGGAACGCAATCGTACCGAGTGGGTACACACCCTCAACGGTTCCGGATTGGCGGTTGGCCGTACCTTGGTGGCGATCATCGAGAATTTTCAGAACGCCGATGGCTCGATCGGCGTGCCTGCCGTTCTGCAACCCTACCTGGGCGGGTTGCAGCAGATTGGCGGCGATTGACGGACAGCGGGATGAAACGTCGCTTGGCAGGATGAGCGGCTGCGGCGGGCATCGACGGCCCGCCGGTCGATGGCAGCGGAATCTGCAGGACGGGGAGGGCCGGTCAGAGAGTAAACCGGCTTGGCCGCGTGTTGGAAGGGGATCAGACGCAGGGGGATCAGACGCAGGCGATCAGATCGCCGATTCGTCGAGTTCCCCGGTGCGGATACGCACCACTTGTTCGATGCTGCTGACGAAGATTTTGCCGTCGCCGATCTTGCCGGTGCGCGCCGCTTTGATGATCGCCTCGATCGCCTCATCGAGACCGCTGTCGGCGACGACGATTTCGAGCTTGACTTTGGGCAGGAAGTCGACCACGTACTCAGCGCCACGATAAAGTTCGGTGTGCCCTTTCTGGCGGCCGAAACCTTTGACTTCGGTGACCGTCAAGCCGGTGACGCCGATTTCGGACAAGGCTTCACGCACTTCATCGAGCTTGAATGGTTTGATGATCGCTTCAATTTTTTTCATGGACGGTCTCCGGAGGGAATCGGTGGCAAATCAAGGGTTGGCAAATCGTATCAGAAATCTGTCGGCGGAATGAATCAAGTGCTTTCGCGATAGCGATTGGTGATCGGATAGCGCCAATCCTTGCCGAAACCGCGTTGCGTGACGCGGATGCCGACCGGCGCCTGCCGCCGCTTGTATTCGCTGATCTTCAGCAGATGGACGACACGTCGGACGTCGCTTTCCGCGTAGCCCTGGTCGACGATCTGCCGGACGCTGAGATCGCGCTCCATGTAGGCTTCGACGATGGCATCGAGAATTTCGTAGGGCGGCAGGCTGTCCTGGTCGGTCTGATTCGGTTTCAATTCGGCGGACGGCGGACGGGTGATGATTTTTTCGGGGATCACCGGCGAAACGCTGTTGCGCCAACGGGCCAGCCGATAAACCAGTGTCTTGACGATGTCTTTGATCACCGCGAAACCGCCGGCCATGTCGCCGTAAAGCGTGCAGTAGCCGACGGCCATTTCCGATTTGTTGCCGGTGGTCAGCACCAGCGATCCCGTTTTGTTCGACAGCGCCATCAACAGCATGCCACGGATCCGTGCCTGCAGATTTTCCTCGGTGGTATCGGCGGGCAGACCGGCGAACTGCGCGGCTAACAACTGCTCGAAGGTGTGCATCGCCGGTTCGATCGGGATTTCGTCATAACGCACCCCGAGCAGGCGAATCATTTCCCGTGATTCCGAGAGACTGATCTCGGCGGTGTAAGGCGAAGGCATCATCACCGCGCGGACTTTGTCCGCACCCAGGGCGTCTACGGCAATGCACAGGGTCAGCGCGGAATCGATGCCGCCGGAAAGGCCGAGGATCGCACCGGGAAAACCGTTTTTTCCCAGGTAATCGCGAACGCCGAGGACCAGTGCCTGGTAGGCTTCCGCTTCCGGGCTCCGCGACGCGGCGATCGCACCGACCTGTGGCTGCCCGTCGATGAATTCGATTACCGCCAACGCTTCCTCGAATTGCGGCAGACGGCAACACACCTCGCCCCGCGCATCAAGAACGAACGAGCCGCCGTCGAAAACGAGTTCGTCCTGGCCGCCGACCAGATTGGCATAGACTACCGGAATGCCGGTGCTGGCGATCCGTTGTCGCAGCACTTCGGTGCGCCGAGCGCTTTTGCCGATATGGTAAGGGGAAGCATTGAGAACCAGCAGCACGTCGGCACCGGCACCGCGAGCCCGGTCAGCGGCGCCGGCTTCCCAGACGTCGGCACAGATGTTAATTCCGCAGCGCAGACCGTTGAGCGTCAACACGCAAGGACGGTCACCGGATTCGAAATAGCGCTCTTCGTCAAATACTTCGTAGCTTGGCAGGCGCTGCTTGTGGTAGGTGGCCAGACGTTGGCCGCCACGGAGCAATGTCGCCGCGTTGTAGCAGCGACCGTCGTGACGCTCGGGATGGCCGACCAGGACGTCGATCGCCGGCAGGCGGCTGGCCAGATGGTCGAGTGCCCGGTCGCAGGCGGCACAAAATTCAGCGCGCAGCAGCAGATCTTCCGGTGGGTAGCCGCAGAGGGCCAATTCCGGCGTCAGCAACAGGTCAGCTCCCTGCTGTTGGGCGCGTTCGGCGAACTCGACGATGCGGGCGATGTTGCCGGCAAAGTCGCCGACCGTGACGTTGAGTTGGGCGATGGCGATTTTCAGAGACATCTCGGGTTACCGTAAGCGAAAAGGGCGCTCGCGCGCCCTTCTTGCCTCAAAAGAGTTTCAGCGGCAGCGACTCAGTAAGCCGGTTTGACTTTGGCGCTATCGTAGCGGGCGACGCCTTCAGTGATTTCTTTCTTGGCTTCGTCGCTACCCAGCCAGCCCGAGACCTTGACGAATTTGCCGCGTTCGAGGTCTTTGTAATGGGCAAAGAAGTGAGCGATCTGATCGAGAACGACCTGTGGAAAATCACGCGGCGACTCGATGTCGCGGTACATCGGCGTCAGGCTATCGACCGGAACGGCGAGCAGTTTGCCATCCGGACCCGCCTCGTCTTCCATGGTCAGCAGACCGATCGGCCGGCAGCGGACGACCACGCCGGGCGGCAGGGCGAATTGGGTGATCACCAGCACATCGACCGGGTCGCCATCGCCGGAAATGGTGTGCGGAATGTAGCCATAGTTGCAGGGATAGTGCATGGCGGTGGACATGAAGCGGTCGACGAAAACGGCGCCGCTCTCTTTGTCGACCTCGTACTTTACGGGGTCGGAGTGCATCGGAATTTCGATGATGACATTGAAGTCATTGGGAAGTGCAATGCCGGGAGGTACACGGTCGAGGCCCATGAAATAGTCCTTGGCTGGTTGGGAATGAGGCGATTATACCTCTACGAGGACTATGGCGAGACAAGCCGGTGACCGTGCTCAATCGTCGGCAACAAAGTGCCAAAACCCACGTCGGGCAGACGAATGTCAGGCAGAAGAAGCCGATCGCCGACCGCCGGCCAGTGCGGCGGTCGCCCGATCAGAGCTTGGCGCTGGCGCGTTCGGCAATCCGGTCGCGCCAGGCTTGCAGATGCGGCATCTCTTCCTTGCCGGGCTCAAAACGCATCAGGCCGCGGGCGAATTCGACGGCGCAGAAAGCGGTGATATCGGCGATGGTGAACCGCTGGCCGGCGATGAATGGTTGCCGGGCGAGTTCGTCGTCGAACCAGCGGGCGACCTGGCGTACTTTCTCGCCTTGGGAACGGCCAAACTCGGGAAACTGCGGTTGTTCGAGAGCTGCCAATCCGGGATGGGTGTGGCGGATGCAGTTGGCGAACCCGCCGAACAAATACAGTTCGGCGCGGCGATCGGCCATTTCGATGAACGCCCGTTCGTCCGCGTCGCGTCCCATCAGATTGGGTTCCGGTTGCATTCCTTCGAGATAGGTGCAGATGGCGCGGGTCTCGCTGAGCATCCGTCCGTCGTCCAGTTCGAGAACCGGCACTTTGGCCAGCGGATTACGGATACGAAAAGCCTCGCTCCAATGCTCGCCGGCATTCAGATCGACCGGCTCGAGGGTGATCCCCGACAACTCTTTCTCGGCGATGAACATCAGAACCCGACGTGGGTTGGGCGCTCTGGGGGCAATGTAGAGTTTCATGAACGTATCCTTGGCAAAAATTCATTCCAACGGGGGATGGACGCTGACGGCTGGGTGACTCCGTCGACTCGTCAATCGTGAACTCAAATGGATAAAAAGAACAATAAACAAACGGCAAACGGTTCAGGAGCCTCCCACGACCATTTTGCGCGCCTGCTCGACGAATTGGCGGGTCTGCGCTTCATCCGACTCCCGGTCGATCGGCGAAGGCGGAATGCCGATGCCACGCTGCACCGCCGGACGATTACGGATTTGCTCCAGCCAGCGTTGCAAATGCGGAAAGTCGGCGATATCGAGCCCGGACCAGCGATACGTGCGTACCCAGGCCCAATGAGCGATGTCGGCGATCGAGTAGGCGCCGGCGAGAAATTCATGGTGTGTGAGATGGCCGTCGAGGACGCCGAACAGCCGACGGCATTCGGCCTGATAACGATCGATCGCCGGCTGGATTTTTTCCGGGAAATAGCGATAGAAAACATTCGCCTGGCCCATCATTGGGCCGACCCCGCCCATCTGCAGCATCAACCATTGGATCACTCGCGACCGGCCGGCGACGTCCTGGGGCAGCAACTGACCGGTTTTTTCCGCGAGGTAGATCAGGATCGCCCCCGACTCGAAAACGGCCAGATCGTCAGCATGACGATCGACGATCGCCGGGATCCGACCGTTGGGATTGATCGCCAGAAACCACGGCTGCTTTTGTTCGCCAGCCGCCAGATCGATGACCTGAACGCGGTAGGGGAGGGCCAGTTCCTCGAGGGCAATGGAAATCTTGTGTCCGTTTGGTGTGGCGGCGGTGTACAAATCGATCATGGACAGACGCTCCTCGATGGTGACGGTTGACTGAATCAGATTGAACAGGGTTTGCACGGCGCGGTTGCAAGTCACCCTGGAAGAATCGTATCGCAAACCCCGACGAGTATCAGCGGGCTTTCTCCGGGGCATCCGACGAGTCGATCACCAGTCGATCACCAGTCGATGCGACAGAAACCGGCTGGCATTTTTCAACCGACAATGCTTGCTTAACACAAAAATGTGAAAAATTGCCATGATCCAGCCGCAGGTAATTGAATTGTCTTACTTGTCGGCGCTATCATCGCAGGTATTGACAAGCGTTCGGCCATTCGTCGATTTTTTCAACACATACCCCTTGAGAGAGACATAGATGGACAAGAGAACTCCGCCACCTGCAGAAGGTTCCGACAAAACTTCCGCGGCAGGCAACGACCCGACAGAGAAAGCGGAACCCTCCGTTGCCAAGCCGGCTGCGCGCCCTGCACGGGCGCGAGCTGCTACTTCATCCACCTCTCCCCGGACGTCGGCACCCCGAAAGGCCTCGGCCGGCGATGTCGCTCCCGCGCGCACCCCATCAGCGATGGAAGCTTACGACGTCGCAGAATCGATGAGTGCGGCGATCGAACAGAAAAAAGTCGCTTTGCGCGACATCATTGCTCATGCCACGGTCGGCGATAGCGCTTCATTGGCCAAAACGCTCGAAGCGATTCTCACCGGCGCCTCGCCGGACGATGCCGAACTGCTGCGTAAAGCTCTGTTGAACAAGGACGACAAACCGGTCCTCAAGCCGGCGACCAGTCCCGATGACGAGTTGTCGGCCTCGTGGCGCGACAACAACTCTTATCCCTATCGCAACCTGATGTCGCGGCGGGCGTACGAAAAGCAGAAATATCGCTTGCAGGTCGAACTGCTCAAATTGCAGAACTGGATCAAGGAAACCGGCCAGCGGGTGGTGATCATCTTCGAAGGGCGCGATGCAGCCGGCAAGGGCGGTGCCATCAAACGATTCACCGAGCACCTCAACCCGCGCGGTGGCCGGGTTGTCGCTCTCGAAAAGCCGAACGAGCAGGAGCGTGGTCAGTGGTATTTCCAGCGTTATGTGCGTCACTTGCCGACCGCCGGTGAAATCGTCTTCTGCGACCGTTCGTGGTACAACCGTGGCGGTGTCGAGCGGGTGATGGGTTTTTGCAGCGAAGATGAGTACAACGAGTTCATGCGCCAGACTCCAGAAGTCGAACGGACTCTGGTCCGCAGCGGCATCCACCTGGTCAAGTTCTGGTTCTCGGTCAGTCGCAAGGAGCAACGGCGGCGCTTCAAGGAACGCGAAGTGCACCCGCTCAAACAATGGAAACTGTCGCCGATCGACTTGGCATCGCTCGACAAATGGGACGATTACACCAAAGCCAAGGAAGCGATGTTCTTCCATACCGATACCGCGGAAGCCCCGTGGACGGTGATCAAGTCCGATTGCAAGAAGCGCGCCCGTCTGAATGCCATGCGTTATGTGTTGCACAAGCTGAACTACACCGGCAAGGACGTCGAAGCCATCGGCCCGATCGACCCCTTGCTGGTCGGTCGGCCGCATGTCGTTTATGAGCCGAGCGGATCGAGCGTCAACACGGCGGTGGATCACAAGCCGATTCTCTGATCGGCGTGCGTCACTGAAACGAAGCGGGAAGCTGCGGCTTCCCGTCTTTTTTGGTATCCGGAATCCAGTGTGGAATCATTGGGAGGTCCCCAAGACCTCTCGTGTTGAAATGTCGGGCGAAATCGCCCGCTTCGAGTTTCTGAATCGCCCTTGGAATTGAGGAGGCTCCATGACCTGAGAGAATGGAGCGATGAGCAAGACGAACAAACATTCCCCGGAAGTCAGAGAGCGTGCCGTCAGGCTGGCCCAGGAGGCACGCAAGGATTACCCCTCACGGTGGTCAGTGGTCGAATCGATTGCCCCCAAGATTGGCTGTGCCGCGGCCACGCGGCACGATTGGGCCAAGAGACACGAAGTCGATACCGGCGTGCGTGATGGCATTCCAACCGCCGAGCGTGAGCGCATCAAGACGCTGGGACGCCAGAACAAGGAACTGCGCCAAGCCAACGAGATTCTGCGACGGGTCCGTGCGTTTGTGAACTGTCGTTCAAGTGTCGAAAGTACTCAGAAGCCATCAACACCGGGGAGTGATGTTGCTCCGCGATTCGTTTGGCTGTTACCTGCTGACGGGCCAAGCGGTGTCCGGCATAGAGGCCGCGTCAGCCTGATTTGGGCGCTTATTGTTGAACTGCGGGACCCTTCGGTGGCGATGCAAAGCGAAAGGCACAAGCTCACCAGGCGAGGCCGACAGTAGCGAGGCGCCGCCAAGGGACGGAGCCGCTTGTAGTAGTGTTGAAGCCGCTGTAATGGTGGTGGAGCGAAGGGGCTGCGTCATCCCGGCATTGGGTAAGGCTGGATGATGGGAGCCGGATGAGTAGTGACTACACTTTGTGGCATGAAAGTGGCCACGAAGGGCTAAATACATTAAGTAAAACAAATTGTTACGGCGATCAGAACTCGGGAGATGGGCTGGGACTTCAGCTTAAACTACGGAGCCTCTACGAAACCCGGGGCGATTCACTTCCCAGCCTCTTTGTCAGAAAGAACACGTGATAGGTGCTGAGAGTCGCTAACGGTGATTCCAGACGATCTGATCCGGTAAAATGTCACTTTTCTCATCGGCCTGAAAACATGCGCAGTTCCCGCTTTTTTCTATCTACGCTCAAAGAAGCGCCTTCCGATGCTGAGATCATCAGCCACCAACTGATGTTGCGTGCCGGGATGATCAAACGCCTCGCCGGTGGAATTTATACCTGGATGCCGGTCGGCTTGCGGGTGGTGCGCAAGGTCGAGGCGATCGTTCGGCAGGAAATGAACCGTGCCGGGGCGATCGAGTTGTTGATGCCGGCGGTTCAGCCCGCCGAGCTGTGGCAGGAGTCCGGCCGCTGGGATAAATACGGTCCGGAGCTTCTTCGCTGCAAGGATCGTCACCAGCGCGATTTCGTCATTGGTCCGACGCACGAAGAGGTGATCACCGACGTGGTGCGCAAGGAGATCAAAAGCTATCGTCAGTTGCCGCTGCACTTTTACCAGATCCAACTCAAATTTCGTGACGAAATCCGGCCGCGTTTCGGTGTCATGCGCGGCCGCGAGTTCGTGATGAAGGACGGTTATTCCTTCCACACCAGTTTTGCCGATCTGCAACGTGAATACCAGGTCATGTACGAGACGTACAGCCGGATTTTCTCCCGCTTGGGACTACGGTTCCGCGCCGTTGCCGCTGATACCGGATCGATCGGTGGAACCGGCTCCCATGAGTTTCATGTGCTGGCCGATTCCGGCGAAGATGGGCTGGCGTATTGCCCGGATTCCGATTACGCCGCCAACGTTGAACTGGCCGAAGCCTTGGCGCCGGCATCCGCCCGTCCGCCTGCCGGCGAGACGATGCAGAAAGTCGCCACGCCCGGTCTGACACGCTGCGAAGACGTTGCCGAATTGTTGCGACTGCCGCTCGAGAAAACGGTCAAGGCGATCGCCATCGTCATCGCCCGGACGGAGGAGGGCGCCGATGACCGGTTCGCACTGATCTTGTTGCGCGGTGATCACAGTCTCAACGAAATCAAGACTCAGAAAATCGTCGGTACTTTCCGTTTCGCACGCGATGACGAGATCGTTGCTGCTCTCGGTTGTTCTCCGGGCTACATTGGTTCGGTCGGCATTGGTGACCTGCCGGTTTTTGCCGACCGCAGCGTCGCGGTGATGAGCGATTTCGTTTGCGGAGCCAATGAAGTCGGCTTTCACCTGACCGGCGTCAACTTCGGCCGCGATGCCGGAGAACCGCTGCAAGTGGCCGACTTTCGCAACGTGGTCAGCGGTGATCCGTCGCCGGATGGACGCGGACAGCTGGAGCTTTGTCGCGGTATCGAAGTCGGACACATCTTTCAACTGCGGACCAAGTACGCCGAAGCCTTGAAATGCGCTTTCCTCGATGAAGGAGGCCAGAGCCGGCTGATGGAAATGGGCTGTTACGGGATCGGCATCACCCGGATCGTCGGCGCGGCCATCGAGCAGGGACACGACGAGCGTGGCATCGTCTTTCCGGCGGCGATCGCGCCTTTCGAAGTGTGCATCGTGCCGATGGGCTACACTAAAAGTCAGACGGTACGGGTGGCCGCCGATGCGCTGTACGACGAATTACTCGCCGCCGGCATCGATGTTCTGCTCGACGACCGTCCGGAGCGTCCGGGAGTGATGTTCGCCGAGATGGAATTGCTGGGCATCCCGCATCGTGTCGTCGTCGGCGACCGCGGTCTCGCCCGAGGCGAATTGGAATACAAGGGGCGTCTCGACGCCGAACCGCGGATGATTCCGGCGACGGCCATCGGTCAATTTCTCAAGGAGCGTTTGTGCGGCTGATCATTCCCGGCTTGATGCTGTTGCTGCCCTTGCTGGCGCAGGGGGGGGCGCAGAAATACGAACCGTTGTCAGCCAGCGTCCAGGCGGCGCTGTCGCGCAGTGTTTCTGACCGGGCGCCGCCGAGTAGTTCGTTCCAGGATTCGATGCAGGCCATCGACTGGCTGAGCGAAATGTCGAGCCGTCTCGAAAAGCGGATTCCCGATCGCGAAACACGTCTCGATTTTCTGCGCGCGGTTCATTACGAAGCGACCCGAGCCGGCCTCGACCCGCAACTGGTGCTGAGCCTGATTCAAGTCGAAAGCCGGTTCAACAAATACGCGGTGTCGTCCGCGGGTGCGCGTGGTTTCATGCAGGTGATGCCGTTTTGGTTGAAGGTGATCGGCAGCGCAGAGGACAACCTGTTTCATTTGCGTACCAACCTGCGCTACGGGTGCACGATACTTCGTCACTATCTCGATATCGAGCGCGGTGATCCGAACCGCGCGCTAGGCCGTTACAACGGCAGTCTCGGCCGACCGCATTATCCGAATCTGGTCCGCTCGGCCTGGGTCAATCACTGGAACTACAGCCGCGGTTACAAGCTGGCCTTGCGCTGATCCCCGCCGATCCACGCCCTGCGGTGCGCCAGGGGGAAGCGGGACGATCATGCGACGAGCAGTGTTTCCGCGGATGGGTTCTGCGTCAACGGGCTCCGCTGGCCAATGAACTCGGCGTCAAGCCCGTCGTCGCTGGGCGGGTTGCGAAAAATTCATTAAATATCATTTGGCTGAACAATGTTCGTCAAGAAGTGGCACTGCTGGAGTCCGAATCGTCTGGCTCGTCCTTGAACAGTGCCAAGTCGCGGATATTTTTCTGTACGGCTACTGCGCCGAAGAGGCTGAGCAAAAAGGACATGGCATAAAAGCCTTTCTCTGACGGGGCAAGGCTGGCGTTCCACAGTCCGATGGTCAACAACAGCACGGCCAGGGTCAACGAAACCCAACACAGACCGTAGTAGATGCCAGTGACGGGAATACCCTCGAGACGGTCGCGGACGGTCTTTTGTAGCGACACGGCTGAAAAAAGCCCGTACATGAGGATGGTGAAGTAGTAGCCCTGTTCGTTGAGCGGCATGTTGGCGTTCCACAGCCCAGAGAGATAGACGATTGCTCCGACCAGGAGGGCGGCCCAAGACGCGCCGACAAAGGCTTTGGTGGGACCTTGCATCCGAGCTTGCATCGACGATACTCCAGAATTCGTTCTGTCACTTCGTGGCGGCAGAGCGGAATGGTCGTAGATAACGTCAGGATCGCTGACAGAACCGTGCGCTATCTGACGTTACCTGACGGGATTGTGAAAAAACTCCTGCAGGCGAGGGAATGCGGGTATCACAGGCCGAGCCATCCGCAGGCAGGTGTGACGGATAATTTATTTGCTTCCCGACGCTTGCGAAAGTTTCTGCTCGATTTTGGCCAGGGGAACGGCGCCCGGAATGCGTTCTCCATCAAGAAAGAACAGGGTGGGTGTGCCGCTGATGCCTAATTTGCGGCCCAATTCGACGGTTTTATTGACGGCTGTTGTATCACAGTCACTGCGTCCCCCGGGCGTTTTGCCATCGATCATCCACTCGTTCCATGCTTTGGCCTTGTCGGTTGAACACCAGATTTTATTGGATTTTTCAAGCGAATCGGGCGAGAGGATCGGATAGAGGAAGGTATAGATGGTGACGTTGTCGAGCTTGGCGAGATCTTTTGCCAGGCGTTTGCAGTAGCCGCAATTGGGGTCCTCAAAGCTGGCGAAAGTTCGTTTGCCATCGCCTCGCACTTGCTTCACAGCCAGGTGCAACGGCAGTTCGGAAAATTTTATCGCCGAGAGTTTTTGCATTCTTTCGCGGGTAACGTACTTCAGCGTCTTGCCGTCGATCAGATCGCCGGCGATGATCACCGACATTTTTTCGTCGGTGTATACGATTTGCCCGTCGATATACACCTCGTATAAGCCGAGATACGAGGTCTTGGTGACGTTGGTGACCGTTCCTCCCAACTTGCTTTCGATGGTTTTTTTGATGATGGCCTCGTTCGCCAGCACAGGCAGGCTCAAGGTGGCAGACAGGGTCAAGGTCAGCAGACGGGATAATCTGAACATTTTGATTCTCCGGTGAATGGGTCCGTCAAAGCGCGCCGATGGCGTAGCGGACCAGGGTGTTCTTCAGGATCGGTAAACGGTTGGTGGCGTTCATTCCCAGGTTGCGCAAGGTTTTCAAACCTGGAATCTGATGCCGGAAGAGTTGCTGCAGGGTATGGGTGACTCCCTGCATCAGCATAGTTTCTTCGCGGCGCTCGCGCTGGTAGCGGGCCAGTCGTCGTTCATCGCCAATATCCTGCCAGTCGGGGGTGTCGAGCAGCAGGTCGGCGAGAGCTTTGGCATCCTGGAAGCCGAGATTGATACCATGCCCTGACAAGGGATGAATGCCATGCGCGGCATCACCGATCAGCGCCAATCTCGGCGCGATAGTTCGTGGAACGCGCATCAGGCGCAAGGGAAAGGCGGCGGCGGGCGTCAGTAATTCAAAGTCGCCAAGCTCATGTCCTCCAGCGGCGGCGACGCGATGGCATAGCGCTGTCGATGAAAGGGAGCGCAGTTTATGGGCATGCGCTTCCGACGTGGACCAGACCATTGACAGACGGTTGCCGGCCAAGGGTAACCAGGCGAGTATGCCGTCGGCGCGGAACCACTGCCGGGCGATTCCCCGGTGAGGAAGCTGACAATTGAAATTGGCGACCACGCCCATTTCCCCATAGTCGGTGTGCTCCGCTGCCAGACCACTGGTGGTGCGAACCCATGACTCACGTCCGTCGGCGCCGACCAGCAGTCTTGATGAAAGAACCTTGCCATCGCTCAGGGTCAGTCGGGCGACGGTTGTCGAAATTTTCAGATCCGCGGGTGCCGCTGGTGAAAAAAGCGTCAGATTGCTTTGCCGCTTGATGCTTTCCCACAACTCGCAAGCCATCAAGGAGGATTCCAGTACCCAGCCCAATTCGTCAATACCGGCTTCATACGCCGAGAAATCGAGTTGCGAATGACTGTCGCCGGCAATTTGCATCTGGTAAATGGCCGCCATTCGCTCGGGTGACAGATGTTTCCAGATACCGATTTGGCGAAGAAAATCGACATTGGCCGGCGAGATGGCGTACACCCGCGCATCCCAGCCGCTGGGTCGTACCGGTGGGCGCTGTTCGATCAGGGCGATTTTGAGCCGCGTGTCACGAAGCGCGCAGGCCAGTGCCAAACCGGCCAAGCCGCCGCCTACAATAAGAAGGTCGAATTGCTGTTCGGGTTTGTTCATCGATCGCGACAAAAAACCTGTCTCCGCGGGTTACGGAACAGAGAGCATGGAGAAAACAGGAGAGGTTCAGCGTGCCATCCGCTAGGGGTGATCATGTTTACTTTCCGGCAATTGTTCGCCACGAGTGCGATTGTCCGGTCGATGCGCTGGTCTACGCGTGTGTGAGCCGGTCCGAGGCGATGAACCTGGTCGTGGCTTCGTGGTTCGAATTGGAAACCGCTTGCCTGCTGACCAGTATTGACGGCGGGCGTAAAGTAGTGGTCATGCGTGCAGCCGATGAGCGCTGGGTAGCGTGCCATCCTTACTTGAGTGACCTTTGCGCGACGTTCCAGGATGCCGAAAAATACTTGCGGAAAAGACTGCGTCCGTCGCGCCGAGGCGTCGTCGTCAGAGTCGCCACCGCCGTCATCGAAGCAGCAATGCTCTGTCAGAACAGCCAGCGGGCGGATGACCAATCGATCGGCAGGCACGGGAGCGTTTTCCCAGAAAGAGAAGGGGCCTATCGAGGCCTATCGGGACAAGGGAGAGCGAATGCGGTATTTCTGTAGAGAGACCGGTGCAGCGCGCTCCGGTTCATAATTCTTCATCGAGCAGCATTTGCTGCTGGCGGTTGATGAAATCACTCATGCTGTCGATACCCCGCAATTGAAGGATGCTGTTGCGGACGGCCGCTTCCAGCAGTACGGCAATGTTTCGCCCGGCGGCGACCGGAATGACCACTTTTCTGATCGGCACCCCGAGGATTTCCTGTGACTGGGCGTCGAGCGGCAGGCGAGGTCCTTCCGAACCACTGAACGGTTTTTGCAAATGAACGATCAACTTGAGCTTCATTTTGCGGCGAGAAGCCGTTTCACCGAAGATGGTGCGGATATTCAGCAAACCGAGACCGCGAACTTCCAGATAATCCCGCAGCATGCTGGGGCACCGTCCTTCGATGGTCGTCGGCGCAATACAGGCGAATTCAACGACATCGTCGGCAACCAAGCCGTGACCGCGCGAAATCAATTCGAGTGCCAGTTCGCTCTTGCCAACGCCTGAGTCACCGGTGATCAGCACGCCCAGACCGAAGACATCCATCAATACCCCATGGATCGATGTCGAGCCGGCAAGGCGGCGGGACAGATAGATGCGCAACAGATCGATGACCGCGGCGCAAGGTTTGGAACTGACGAACAGCGGTGTCGCGGTGGTCGCGCAACCCTCCTGAATTTCGGGCAGGACCTCGAGATTGTCGGCGATGATCAACGCCGGGGGTTTGGCGATCAGCAGTTCCTTGATCTGATGGCGCAAACGGTCTTTGCTGACCCGGGAACCCCAGGCGTATTCGGCCCGGCCGATGACCTGCAAACGTTCGGGGTGAATGACATTCAAGTGACCCACCACATCGGCGCCGAAAGTGCCCTGACCGTGCAACTCGATTCGACGGTCGGTGCCGACGGCTTCCACCCAGGTGAGTTTCAGCGTGTCGCGATGATCCTCGTAGAGTTGGGCAACGCTGAACTGACGGGGGGCGTTCATGGGATCAGTTCGCCAGTAAAGTTCTGATTTCCTGTGGGGCGGTGGCGTGGGCCAGTGCTTCCCGGCACGTGCGGTCGGAAAAATGCTGGGCCAGTTCGGACAAAATCTGCAAATGTTGTTCGGTGGCCACTTCGGGAACGAGCAGGACGAAGAGCAGAGAAACCGGCTTGCCATCCGGTGAATCGAATTGAACGGGGGAAGAAAGTCGTATGAATGCGCCGGTGGCGTCTTTCAAACCCTTGATCCGGCCATGGGGGATGGCTACCCCTTGTCCCAGGCCGGTCGAGCCGAGTTTTTCGCGCGCAAACAGACTATCGAAGACCGTGCTGCGTGCGATGCCGAGGTAGTTTTCGAAAAGTAGTCCCACATGTTCGAAGACGCGCTTTTTGCTGCTGGCGTCAAGATCGAGAAGGATGTTTTCGAGGGGAAGCAGTTGGGATATCTGGCTCATGCGACAAAACCCGAAATAGGGGAAAGATGTTATTGAAAGGGCAGAACGCGGCCCCGGCCGGCCCGATAAATGGATGTCATCTGGCCAAAGGGGCCGCGATTCTTACCACGTTTTACTCGGCGGCAATGTGATCGCCAATCTTGCTGCCGCGGTGGTGATCCTGCAATTTTTGCTTGTACTTCTGCACTTGACGTTCGAGCTTGTCGACCAGACCATCAATGGCGGCATACAGGTCTTCGTCGACCATTTCGACATAAACATCCTTTCCCGCCAAATGTACAGTCACTTCTGCTTTCTGCTTCAGTTTGTCCACCGACAGAATCACATTGACGTCAATGACGTTGTCAAAGTGTCGAGTGATCCGCTCGAGCTTGCCGGTGACGTAATCACGTAGCGCCGGGGTAATCTCGAGGTGGTGCCCACTGACTTGCAGATTCATGATGCGGCTCCTTCCTTAAATGGACTTGCGTAAACTGACCGGCGGGATATTGAGCGCTTCGCGGTATTTTGCAATCGTTCGCCGTGCGACAACAATGCCCTGCTGGCCCAGAACCTCGGATATCTGACTATCCGAAAGCGGCTTTTTGGGTTCCTCGGCACTGATCAACTGTTTTATCAATGCACGAATCGCCGTTGCCGAGCACGCTCCTCCAGCGTCCGTGCTGACATGGCTGCCAAAAAAATATTTCAACTCAAATATGCCTCGTGGGGTGGCCATGTACTTCTGAGTGGTCACCCGCGAAATTGTCGACTCGTGGAGGCCAAGCGCATCGGCGATCTCCCGCAGGATCAGGGGGCGCATGGCGACTTCGCCGTGGTCGAGAAATTGACGTTGCCGATCGACGATAGACTGCGCCACGCGAAGGATGGTGTCAAACCGCTGCTGAACGTTTCGGATCAACCAGCGTGCCTCCTGCAGTTGTCCAGAGAGACCGGAACCGCTTTGACGTCCCAGGATCTGCGCGTATAGGCTATTGACGCGCAAGCGTGGGAAGGCGTCGGCATTGATGCTGGCGGTCCAGACGTCACGAATCTTGCGCACGGTCACGTCGGGAGTTACATAGCGCGTTTCGGTGGCGGAATATTGTGCGCCGGGCCGCGGATTCAAACTCCGGATCAGCTGTTGCGCCGCGCGTAGCTGATCGTCGTCGCAGCCGGTGAGTTTTTTCAGTTTCACGAAATCCCGATTGGCCAGCAAATCCAGATGGTGTCTGACGATTTCCAGAGCCAGTGTTCTCGTCGGGTGGGTCGGCAACGCCTGGAGCTGCAGGGACAGACACTCCTGGGCATTGCGCGCGCCGACACCAGTGGGGTCGAAGTGTTGCAGATGGCGTAAGGCGATTTGCAATTCATCAACGACGATTTCCAGTTCATTCGGCAGGACGTCGATCAGTTCATCCAGCGATTGAGTCAGGTAACCGTCATCATCCAACGCTTCGATCAGGCAGGCGACCAGAACCCGGTCCCGTGCTGAAAGAGGGAGCAGGCCGAGTTGTTTGAGCAGATGCTCGCGCAAGGAAACGGTCGCCGCCTGAATGTCTTGAAAGTCGTTATCGTCGTTGTCGTCGAAGGTGCCGGACGAATTGGAGTAGCTGCTTTCCTGGTTCAGCCAGCCCTGGTCATCATCAGCGACGGTTGACGATGCCTGGTCATCGTTCGGCGAGTCGGCGGTAGTGCTTTCCGATTCGCCTGCGGGCGATGCCGGACTCATCAGAAAATCGTCGGCTCTTTCGAGCAACGGGTTGGTTTGCAGATATTTTTCCAGTTCCTGTTCCAGTTCGAGCGTCGACAACTGCAATAGACGAATCGACTGTTGCAGTTGAGGTGTTAACGCAAGATGTTGGGAAAGCTTGAGCTGGAGGGATGGTTTCATTGACGGAACCGGGTAAGCCACCGCGTTAGCCAGAGGAGGGGAGCGGTCCCCAGGGTTCTCGAATCATCAACGGCGCATGGCCTGCTTAGAGGCGGAAATTCTCGCCAAGATAGACTTTCCGGACGTTTTCATTATAAATGATTTCGTCAGGCCGGCCAGAAGCAAGAACGGTGCCTTCGTTGATGATGTAGGCGTGGTCGCAAATGCCCAGTGTTTCACGAACATTGTGATCGGTGATCAGGACACCGATATGGCGTTCTTTGAGAAAGCGGATGATTCTCTGGATATCGAGTACGGCGATCGGATCGACGCCGGCAAAGGGTTCGTCAAGCAAAATGAACCGCGGTTCGCTGGCCAAGGCGCGGGCAATTTCTACCCGGCGTCGCTCGCCACCGGACAGCGAGGTGGCCGGTGCGTGACGTAAATGGCCGATGTGCAATTCTTCCAGCAACGCTTCTGTACGATTCTCGACTTCCTTGGTGGCGATTTTCTGCAGTTCGAGAACCGCGCGAATGTTCTCGCTGACCGTCAACTTGCGGAAAATCGACGCCTCCTGCGGCAGGTAGGAGACGCCGAGGCGGGCGCGTCGATGTATCGGCAGGTGGGTCAGCGTCTGCCCGTCCATTGTCACCTCCCCGCCATCACAGGCAATCAGTCCGACGACCATGTAAAAGCAGGTGGTTTTGCCTGCACCGTTGGGACCGAGGAGGCCGACGACCTCGCCGCTGACGACTTCGAATGACACATCTTGCACTACCGTACGAGACTTGTAGCGTTTCTTGAGGTTTTTCGTCGAGAGGGTATTTTGCGGGCTGCTCATCGTTCAATCGCTTTCCGGCGAACTCTTCAAGATCTGTCGAATCGTTTCGCCAGCAAATCCTCTAGTGGCCAGAAATCGCGCTTGTCTGGCGTATTCAGTGGCGTTCGTCGGCAATTCACCGAATTTGCGCTGCCAGATCCGCCGCGCTCTTACCGTCTCGTCCTCGGCGGACGACAGTGCGGTACGAATCAGCTCATCGGCGACGCCTTTGGCGCGCAACTCGCCAGCCAATCGGGAATTGCCCAGGACTTTCGACCGGCTGTGCGACCGGGAAAGCGCGTAACGTTCATCGGAAAGCAAGCCTTGTGCGGACAACGCCTCCAGAACAGCGTCGACCGATGGCGTCGAGCTCTGCTCGCCAGCCAGTTTGCGCGCCAGTTCCCGCCGGGTGTAATCCCGGCGGGCAAGCATGCGTAACGCCCGTTCGCGCAAGGTCGCGTCCATCGGCGATCAAGCGGTCGCTGGTTTAGGCAAGGTCACCGGCACGTTGACCGCGGCGCGGATTTTGGCTTCGACCTCTTCAGCGATGTGCGGTTTGTTCTTCAAGAATTCGCGGACATTGTCCTTGCCCTGACCGATCTTTTCGCCATTGTAGGCATACCAGGAGCCTGATTTGTCGATCAATTTGTGTTGGACGCCCAGTTCGATGATTTCTCCTTCCCGGGACGTCCCCTCGCCATAGAGAATGTCGAAAATGGCTTCGCGGAAGGGGGGCGCGACCTTGTTCTTGACCACTTTGACGCGTGTTTCATTGCCGACTACCTCGTCGCCCTTCTTGATGCTGCCGATGCGGCGGATGTCGAGGCGCACCGAAGCATAAAATTTCAGCGCGTTGCCGCCGGTGGTCGTTTCGGGATTGCCGAACATCACGCCGATTTTCATGCGAATCTGATTGATGAAAATGACCAGCGTGTTGGTGCGGTTGATGTTTGCCGTCAGTTTGCGCAGGGCCTGACTCATCAGACGAGCCTGCAGTCCAGGCAGCGAGTCGCCCATTTCCCCTTCGATTTCAGCTTTGGGGACCAACGCGGCCACGGAGTCGATCACCACCACATCCACGCTTGCCGAGCGGACCAGCATGTCGGCGATTTCGAGCGCCTGCTCGCCGGTATCCGGTTGGGAAATGAGCAATTCGTCGAGATTGACGCCAAGTTTCTGGGCATAACCCGGGTCGAGCGCATGCTCCGCATCGATGAATGCCGCCGTACCGCCCAATTTCTGCATTTCAGCGACGACTTGCAAGGTCAGGGTGGTTTTGCCGGACGATTCCGGACCGAAGATTTCGACGACGCGTCCCCGGGGCAGGCCGCCGATGCCGAGGGCAATATCGAGGCCCAACGAGCCGGTGGATACGACAGGAATGTCGTTGACCACACTTCCTTCGCCCATTCGCATGATCGAGCCCTTGCCGAACTGCTTTTCGATCTGGGCCATTGCTGCGGCAAGCGCTTTCGACTTGTTATCGTCCATAACTCTATTTATCCCTGTTCTTGAAATGATCGGGTGGAATTATCCCACGTTCGACGGCATTGAAACTGTTGCGCCATGCGCTGGGCACGACGGACTCCTTGGCCGGGGTTGTCGAGCATCTGCAAGAATCCAACACTAAACTAGGATGATAGAATCATCGCCGTCTTGTTGCCGCCGGGAGCTGTCAATGAACAGATGTCGCGTCCCCACCACTATCGGTGCCTGTTGTTCGGCGCTGATTTATTTGTCGCCTTCAGCGACCGCGGCAGAAAAAACCGACGCCTATGTCGATGGCCTGCTGATGCCGGCGGCAATCGAGCGGCGAGGGGAACGGCAGCCGCTGACTCCCGGTTTCGTGCTTGAAAATCGGGATCGCTTGTCGACCGGTGAAAAGGCGCGGCTGCGTATTCGCCTCGGCGACGGTGGCACGGTGGCGCTTGGTGCCGACAGCAGCGTCGAGATCAATGCACTCGGCGTGCGCGAATCGAGCCTGTTTTCCGCAGCCTTCGATCTGAAACACGGCGTGCTGCGCTACAGCGCGACATCCGTCGGCGCTGAACGCCTGCCGCATGCCGTCAATCTGCGATTCGGTTCGATCACCGTCAGCAGCCGTGGCAACGACTTGCTGTGGGGCCAGGCGGGCAAGGAGGCCGACCGGGTTTGCCTGCTCGACGGTTCGATCACCGCCGTGCATCCGTCGAGCGAACCGCGACAGCTCGACCAGCCGTTCACGTGTTATGCCGTTTCGCGTGGCGAGGAGAAGGCGGTCGTTGAAACGGTCAGTTCGGAGCAGTTCGCCGCCTACGTTGCGCAAACCGACATGCTGGTCGAGAAGTCATTGAGTGGACCGGTGGCGATGCAGGGGATCAGTGATCCGCAGCAGCAGATCAGCGAACAACCGTTGTCCGACCGACCGATGACTCGACGACCACTGACCTACCGGCCGATGGCGTCTCACGGCGGGTCTCTGGTGCCTGTGGCGACGGTTGATACCCAAGCCGACGCCTTGGCGGTGTACGACCGTCTCCGTACTGCCGGTCACTCGGCGCGGATCAAACCGTTCGCCGCCGGCGGTGGCTATCGTTACCACATCTTTTCTTCACGGCAGCTCAGCGGCGACGCGGCGGCCCTGTCGCCACTGCCGTCTGCTCTCGACCGATAACCGGCATCGAGGCCGGTGTTTGATCGGCGACAGCGGTTTCGGCCGGCATTGGTGGCCAGCTTGATGCGGGTCAAGGTGCTCGATGGCGTGGTGTTCTCTAATCGGCTTTTCATTGACGAGGCTGGGCGATGTTTCGTATTTCCCAATACATGCAGGAACTTGTCGAGCCGCTGCCGGCGGGGCCGAAACGTAATCCGCCGGCGCCGGTGGTGATCTGGAACTTGATCCGTCGCTGCAATCTGACCTGCCGTCATTGCTACTCGATTTCCGCCGACAAGGATTTTGCCGGCGAACTGACGCTCGACGAGATTTTCACGGTGATGGACGACCTGAAAGCTTTCCGGGTGCCGGTGCTGATTCTGTCGGGTGGCGAACCATTGCTGCATCCGGAGATTTTCACCATCGCTCGGCGGGCCAAGGCGATGGGCTTTTACGTCGGACTGTCGTCGAACGGCACCTTGATCGATGAGACACGGATTGAAGCGATCAACGAATGCCAGTTCGACTATGTCGGTGTGTCGCTGGACGGGATCGGCGCGACGCACGACCGTTTCCGCCGCCAGGTGGGGGCTTTCGCGGCCTCGTTGCACGGCATCCGTCTGTGTCGCGACCGGGGCGTGAAGGTCGGCGTCCGCTACACCATGACCCAGGGCAATGCCGAGGATCTACCGCGGCTGCTCGAACTGGTCGATGAAGAGGGCGTCGACCGCTTTTATTTCTCGCACCTCAATTATGCCGGTCGCGGCAACCGCAACCGGCAGGAGGATGCCCGGCATCGACTGACCCGCTGGGCGATGGACCTGCTGTTCGAAACCTGCTGGAACGATCGGCAACGGGGCGTGCACAAGGAATTCACCACCGGCAACAACGATGCCGACGGCGTTTATTTTCTGCACTGGGTGCAACGGCGTTTTCCTGAACATGCCGAACGGATTCAAGCCCGGCTGGCACAATGGGGTGGCAATTCCTCCGGGGTGAACGTGGCCAACATCGACAATCTCGGTAACGTCCATCCCGATACCATGTGGTGGCATCACACGCTCGGCAACGTCCGGCAGCGGCCTTTCTCGGCGATCTGGCCGGATGTCGGCGACCCGCTGATGGCTGGTTTGAAGCAGCATCCGCGGCCGGTGACCGGCCGGTGTGGCGCCTGTCGCTACCTCGCGATCTGCAACGGCAACACCCGTGTTCGCGCTCAGCAATTGACCGGCGATCCCTGGGCCGAAGACCCCGGCTGCTATCTGGACGACGATGAGATCGGCGTCGTGGCCGGGCAGCCACGCTTGGCCGTCACGCCATTCGTCCCGCTGAGGAGAATGTCGTGAAGCGCTGGGGGAGGCTTATCGCCGGCATATTGACGTTCGCGTTGCCGGCGCTCGCGTCGTGCGCCGAAAGCGGCACGGTCGAAGCCAATTATCAGACGCATTGCGCAACGTGCCATGGCGAAAACCGCTATGGCGGCATGGGGCCAGCCTTATTGCCGGAAAGCCTCGAACGCCTCCGGCCGGCGGAAGCGCTGAAAGTGATTCGCCAGGGACGACTGGCCACCCAGATGCCGGCTTTCGGCGAAATCTTGACCGATGAGCAGACCCGGCAATTGGCCGAATGGATTTACCGGCCGGTGACGCCGACTCCGCAGTGGAATGAGGCGTCGATTCGTCAGTCTCAGGTCGTCGATGCTGCCGCCGTCGCTTTGCCGGCGGTTCCCGGCCCCCGGTTGGCGGGCGTCGATCCGCACAATCTGTTCGTGGTCGTCGAAACCGGCGATCATCATGTGTCGCTGGTCGACGGCGACAAACTGGTCCGTCTGTTCCGTTTTCCGAGCCGCTATGCGCTGCACGGCGGGCCGAAATTCTCGCCTGACGGACGTTTCGTCTATTTTGCTTCGCGTGACGGCTGGATCAGTAAATTCGATCTCTATCATCAAGTCGTGGTCGCCGAAATCCGCGCCGGGCTGAATACCCGCAACGCAGCCGTTTCCAGCGACGGCAAATGGGTGATGGTCGCCAATTATCTGCCGCACAACCTGGTAGTGCTCGACGCCGGCGACCTGTCGCTGGTCAAAATCATTCCGGCGCGCAATGCCGCCGGCGACAAGAGTTCACGGGTTTCGGCGGTCTACGACGCGGCGCCGCGCAAGAGTTTCGTCGCCGCGTTCAAGGATCTGCCGGAAGTGTGGGAGATCAGCTACGATCCGCAAGCCGAACCGTTCGCCGATGGTCTGGTGCACGATTACCCGGCGCGCGAAGGCCATTTCCAGCCAGCGATGCTGCGCCCGCGGCGGATTCTGCTCGAACAGATCGTCGACGATTTCTTCTTCACCCAGCGCTATGACGTGCTGCTCGGCGCTTCGCGCAGTGCCAGTCGCGGCCAAGTGATCCACCTCGACGTACGGCGCAAGATCGCCGATCTCGCCTTGCCCGGCATGCCGCATCTCGGCTCGGGAATCACCTGGTCCTGGCGTGCGCCGGACGGCACCTTGCGGACGGTGATGGCTTCGCCGAATCTCAACGACGGGCTGATCACCGTCATCGATCTGGCCACCTTCGAGACCGTCAAGCAGATCCCCACCCGCGGGCCGGGCTTCTTCCTGCGCAGCCACCAGAACAGTCGCTATGCCTTCACCGATTCGATGATGAGCAAGGAGCACAAAAATGTCTTGCAGGTAATCGACAAGCAGACCCTCGAAGTGGTCAAGGAAATCCCGGCCGCGCCCGGGCAAACCCTGGCGCATGTCGAATTCACCCGCGACGGGCGCTACGCGCTGGCCAGCCTGTGGGAAGCGGAAGGAGCGCTGGTGGTGATCGATGCCGAGACCTTGCAGGAAGTGAAACGGCTCCCGGCCAAGAAACCAGTCGGCAAGTACAACGTGTGGAATAAAATAACGCGTTCCGAAGGAACCAGCCATTGATCAGCCATGAAGCGAACGATGAACCGATCGACTGACACTTTCCTGCAATCCCTGATCGCCGTCCTGTTAGGTTTGTTTTGCGCCGTTGCGCTGGCGGTGCCCAAGGCCGCCGATCAGGAAGACGATGAAGTCACTTTCAGCGAGGCCGGCGCGCCGCCCAAACGGACGAGCAAGCCGTACCGTGCTCCGGCAGCCGGCGTCGCCACCCCTGGGCCGTCGGTCCGGCCGGCGCGTGCGGCTACCCACCCGGAGCGGATGGCGACCCGCCCGGCACGGACGCATGCCAGATCTTTCCGGGCTCATTCACCTGCCCGCGCTTACGCCAAATCCTCGCGTGCTCATCCACCTGTCCGGACCTTCGCCAAGACCTCACGCTTTCAGCAGAGTAAACCCCAAGCCAAGCGCTCAGCCGCGACCGGAAAACAGGGCTTCTCACGGCACACTGGCAACGCCAGCCGAACGCTGGTCAAACGGGCCGGGCACACACCGCGGGCCCGGCCTGCACAGCGGCTGGAGCATCGCCGGATGAAAACCGCTGTCCGCCCGATAAGCGCCGGGCGACACTCAGTGCGTGCATCGGGCAGACCGGCGGTGAGGCATGGAAAAAAAGTTGACAGACGCAGATTGGTCTCCCGGAAAAACAGAAGATAAGCGTACAAGATGCCCAGCGTACTGAGTCATATCGCGGTTCCCATTGCCGCTCGAATAGGACTTGGGCCAAGTTTTGTGACACGAACACTGCTATTGCTAGGGTTGCTGGCCGCAGTGCTTCCTGACGCGGATGTCCTCTTGCTGCACAGGGGTGTTGCTTACGGCAGCACATTTGGTCATCGCGGCGCGAGCCATTCGATTCTCTTCGCGTTGCTGATCGCCACCCTCTTTGCCATCCTGTACGTGCGCAACAAATGGCAAGGGATTGGCGGGGTGTGGGCTTATCTTTTTCTCTGCGCGCTGTCGCACCCATTGTTGGATGCTTGCACGAACGCCGGTCATGGGGCGGCTTTGTTCTGGCCTTGGTCCGATTCCCGGGTCTTCTTCCCGTTTCGGCCGATTGAAACTTCACCTCTGAATGTGCATCGTTTTTTCGGTGAGGCAGGCCTCCGGGTTCTTCGGTCGGAGTTGTTGTGGATTTGGGCTCCATGCCTGTTTCTGGGGGTGGTCGTCAACTTTTGGTCCCACAAGCGCCATGTGTCGTTGCGGTTGGCAGGACGATACGATGAAGAATTTCAGAAACGACGTGTCTGAGCGAAACTGACTGGATAGCATCCATGAGCCCCATCATCCTTCATTCCCTGAAAAGGGTGGATCGCTTGATTTTCGCAGGCCTGCTCAGCAGCGTCTGGCTGATGCCGGACGTCGTCCAGGCGCAGATGCCGCAGATCGAGCTGAGTGTCGGTCTGTACCGCATCGAGGCCGAAGTGGCCTTGAATGATGCCGACCGCCAGCTCGGGCTGATGCATCGGCGGACGATGACGCAGAACCATGGCATGCTGTTCGTTTACGATCAGCCGGCGCGACATTGCATGTGGATGCGCAACACCTATCTGCCGCTGTCGGTGGCCTTTCTCGATGAGCAAGGGCGAATTCTGAATATCGAAGAGATGCAGCCACAGAGTGATGACAACCACTGTGCGGCCAAGGACGCCCGTTACGCGCTGGAGATGAACCGTGGCTGGTTTGCCGGCAAGGGGATCAAGCCAGGAACACGCATTGCCGGTCTCGATAAGCTCTTCCGTCGACCATGACCGCCGTCCGGCGATGAACGCACTGAATCGGCGTCGTCGATGGCGGGACCGCCTGTCGCGTCTTGCCGATGGCGAGGGTTTTTGGCGTGAGTGGCTGCGCGATCGCGGTTCGTTGACCGCCCGTATCCAGCAGCGTGGTCCCTTCGCCGTGCGCGTGCTGCGTCAGAGTCTGGCGATTCCCAGCGATGATGAGGCCGCGGTACTGCAACTAGAATCGGGTCGGCGTGCCTGGGTGCGCGAAGTGACCTTGTATTGCGCCGACCGGCGGGTGGTTTTCGCGCATACCGTCCTGCCTTACCGGCCGCGCGGAGTGCTTACGCGCTGGCTGGCCCGCCTGGGCAGCCGTTCGCTCGGGGCAATGCTTTTTTCGCACGCCGGTATCCGTCGCGGCCGCATGCAGTTCAAACGTCTCGATGCCCGCCATCCTCTGTTTGCCCCGGCGCGGCAGGCTTTGGCCGACGATACCGCCGCCCCCTTGCGTCACCTGTGGGCACGACGTTCCGAATTTTCCTTTGGTCCTCAGACAGTTCTCGTCACCGAGATTTTTTCGCCGGGATTGTTGGCGCTACGTTGATGATTCCAATATTTTTCCTGCCTTTTACCAAAGAGCCATCGGTGATAGGACGTCAGGTGCAATCGGCCGAAACGGACGATTGCGTTGCATCGCGGCAAACGCTTCCTCAAGTGCCGATGACACAGCGGTGGGTCGACAGAGCATGCGGGGTTCCATTGCCACCTGCCGCGATGGACTCGAGCAATCCTCTGGAAGCGTTACCGCTGTCGTGCGCAGCAGCCTGTCAGCTGGCTGGAATTCCATGACAGAAACCAAGAGCATTCAATTCGCCCTGGCGGCGGCAGCACTGTTTGGTGCCAGCACGCCGCTGGCCAAGACACTTCTCGGGCAAGTCTCTCCCTGGCTGTTGGCGGGCTTGTTGTATCTCGGCAGCGGAGTCGGGTTGATCGTCATCCGGGCGCTCAGGGATCGAGGCTGGCAGCCTTCGGGAATGGCAGCCGGCGAATGGCCATGGCTGATCGGTGCGACCTTGTTCGGTGGGCTTCTGGGACCGTTGGCTTTGATGTACGGTTTGCTTCATACCCCGAGTTCGGCGGCGTCCTTGTTGCTCAATCTCGAAGCGGTGCTGACGGCGGTTTTGGCATGGGTTTTTTTTCGTGAGCACGCCGATCCGCGTATCGTTCTGGGCATGTTGGCCATTGTGGCTGGTGGCGTACTGCTTTCCTGGGAATCCGGCGATGGCGAGAAGGCTACGTGGGTCGGTCCCCTGGCGATTGCTGCAGCCTGTTTGTGCTGGGGTATCGACAATAATCTGACTCGTAGAGTGTCGGCCTCCGACGCCATTTTCATTGCCTTGATCAAAGGATTGGTGGCTGGAGGGGTGAATACCGGCTTGGCCCTGATGGTCGGTGCTTCGATACCCGGGATAGTGACCACGGCAACCGCCATGCTGGTGGGACTGTTCGGTTACGGCCTCAGCCTGATCTTGTTCGTGCTGGCCTTACGCGGCCTGGGGACGTCCCGGACGGGCGCCTATTTTTCGACGGCTCCATTCATCGGCGCGGCTATTGCCATCATCTTCCTTGGCGACCATCCGTCCCCATTTTTCTGGACCGCAGCCTTGCTGATGGGGATCGGCGTGTGGCTGCATCTCACCGAACGCCATGAGCACGAGCACAGCCACGACCCCATCACCCATTACCACCGACACGTTCACGACGCTCATCATCAGCATGAGCATGACTCCGAAGAAGGTTCCGAGCCGCATGCCCATTGGCATACGCATCAGTGGCTGCGCCATACGCATCCGCACTTCCCCGATATTCACCATCGCCATCGGCATTGACGCGACTGATCCAGAGCATTGAGATGGGGTGTTGAAGTGGGTGTTCACGTTCGGAGCGGCTGATGTTGTTCTTGATGCTACCTGTTGGGAGGACGATCAAAACGCTGACGCTGAGTGGTCCTTGTCTGCTGGTGGGAGCGCGTTGCTGTAAGGCAAAAAATCCTGGCCTGGTGTCCACGAACAGAGCTTTGATGTTCCAAGAAAATTGGATCGACTCACGATTGGTTTAGCGAGAGTATAATCGTGGTGCACCGCACCAATGGGCGTTTCGGAAACGTCCGATCCGCTCGCTGATTGACTTACCAAAGGAGGAACGGTCGTTATGCCAGAGCAGCCGCGACTGATCAAAAAATACCCGAATCGCCGACTATACGACACAAAAACCAGTGCCTACATCACGTTGAGCGACGTCAAGGACTTGGTTCTATACCGCGAAACCTTCAATGTGCTTGACGCCAAGACCGGCGAAGACATCACTCGCAGCATCCTGCTGCAAATCATTCTCGAAGAAGAAGCCGGCGGAATGCCGTTATTTACCACCGATCTTTTGGCCCAGATGATTCGTTTTTACGGACATGCGATGCAAGGCATGCTCGGCAAGTATCTGGAAAGCAATATCAAATCGTTCATCGATTTCCAAAAAAAGCTCCAGGAGCAGGCGCAGCAACTTTACGGTGAAAGTTCGAGCCAGATGCAGAACGACCTGTGGTCGCAGTTCATGAATTTCCAGGGGCCGGCGATGCAGACGATGATGTCCACTTACATGGAGCAGAGCCGGCACATGCTCCATCAGATGCAGGATCAGCTCAAGAGTCAGGCGCGGACCTTGTTCAACGGCATTCCGCTGTCGGGTTTTGGCACCGACGCCGCCAAACAGGCGGGCAAGGAAACGGATAAGTGAGGATAAGTGATCGTAAAACTCGACGAACCACTCGGGGGGCGGGGGGTGACAAGACGTCGAAATAAAAAAGCCTCGAGAGACGAAAGGTCAACTCGAGGCTTGTGGAGAGGTGATTGCGCGGTCAGCGCAACAGTGCGACGTAGGTGGCGGCGATGATCGCGGTGGTGATCACGCCGCTGATGTTTGCCCCGAGCGCGTGCGGCAGGATGATCGCTCCAGGATTCGCGTTTGAAGCGATCTTCTGCACGATCTTGGCCGTGGTCGGTACACAACTGACACCGGCAATGCCGATGATCGGATTGTATTTGCCGCCGGTCCAGAAGTAGAGGATGTAGCCGCCGACCAAACCGCCAATAGCGGAAATTGCCAGTGCCAGCATCCCCAAGAGCAGCAATTTGAGGACGGTGGGTTCGAGCAGGGTGTTCGCCTCACACAGGATGCCCAAGGTCAATCCGAGAAAGAATGTGGCCGAGTAGAGGAAAACCTCGCCAAGCAACTTGGTGAAAGCATCAATACCGCTTTCCCTGACGGCAACGCCAACGAACAGCGAAAAGAACAGCGGAGCAGCCACCGGGAACAACAAACACAGCAAGGTGCAGACAACCACTGCAAAAATCAGTTTTTGCGAACGGGTGATCTTGGGTCCGCGATCGGCTGCCATGTTGATTGCTCGGATGTGTTCAGGAACCAACCATTTGATCAAGTAGGGATAGGCGCCATAGGTCAACCCGAGGTAGAGGTAACCGACGACAGTGATGGGAACGAACAGATCCTTGGCCAGCACCAACGAGGTAAACAACACCATCGGCCCATCGGCGCCGCCGATGGTGGCGGCCGCCGCTGCTTCGCGTTCGGTCAATCCCAGGCCGACAGCGATCGGGAAGACGGCAATGGTGCCCAGTTCGGCGAAGAGGGCGATGAACATGCTCTGGAAGGGCCGAGCCATCACATAACCGACGTCGAGAAGGACGCCGATGCCCATGAACACCAGGCAGGCGATCAAACCGTTACTGAAGGTCAGCGTGTAGATCGGCTGCAACCAGTCGATCTGCATGATGTTGATCAGATCGATCGGTTCCGACATCAGCGGGTCGACAAATAGCGTGCCCATCTTGTTCCCTTCGAGGAACATCACGCCGGCGTTGACCGACGACATGCCCAAGCCCATCGGGATCATCAGCAACGGTTCAAGAACGTTCTTCGAGCCGAGGTAGATCAGAACGAAGCCCAGCAGAATCAGGAAGATTCGTCCGAACATGATCTTCGGTTCGGAGGCTGCCAATGTGGCAATCCCTTGAAAAAAATCAATAAAATGAATGCTTTCCATGCGTTTTGGCCCTCGCGCCGGACGAAATCGACGATTTGTCAGCGCTTCGATTGGTCGGCGACCGGCACTGCCGGTCGACTACAGGCGCACTCAGGCGACGGTCACCAGGGGTTGACCGCCTTCGACGGCATCGCCTGGGGCGACCAGGACGCGGGTCACCTGACCGCCACGGGTGGCGATGATCGGCGTTTTCATCTTCATCGCTTCGAGAACCAGCAGGCGATCGCCAGCGGCAATGGTTTGGCCGACTTTGACGTCGACTTCGACGACGACGCCACCCATGCCGGCGACGACGTCACCACTGCCGGCGGCAGGAGCAGCCGGGGCGGCCGGTGCACTGGCTGGCGCGGCGGTGACTGCGGCACTGCCTGCGATCGGCGCGGCGTGCGTGCTCATTGCTGGAGCAGCTGCCGGGGCGGATTGGCCTGCTGTCAGCTCCAGAACGCTGACGTCGTATTCACGACCATTGACGGTGACTTTGAATTGTCTGGACATCTTTTGCTCCTTGGTGATTTTATTGGATTAACGCGAGCCACGACCCGAAGGTCCAGGCAAATGGGAAGAATGCAGGACAGCGCGTCCGCCGCTGGCCCAACTGTGGCTCGATTGGCCGATGTGCAAAATGTGGTGTGGTCCGATGAGTGCGAAAATGGCAGCCGACAGCGCGGCGACATCTTCTTCGGGAACGCCGATGCCGACCGGACAGACCGATCCGGTCGGTATGTCGGCGGGCTTGGTTTTTTCCAATTTTCCGGTAACGGAGACCAGGATTTTGATCAGGATGGCGACGATCATCGAAATGACGATGGAAATCCCGTAAACCTGGAATGCTTTCATAACGGCGGCTGTTAACATGGCGTATTTTCCTTGGCTGGCCGGTTACATGGGGATGTTGCCGTGCTTTTTCGCCGGCCGCAGCTCACGCTTGTCAAGGGTCTTGCGCAAAGCCAGCGCGATCATCCAGCGGGTTTCCTGAGGCTCGATGACATCGGTGATGTAGAAGTTGCTTGCCGAGACATAAGGTGAGGCGAAGCGATCGCGATAATCTTGAGCCAATTCAGCCGCTTTCGCTTGACGGTCTTCGGCTTGGTCGAGTTCCTTGCGATAAAGGATTTTGACCGCGGCTTCGGCACCCATGACGGCGATCTCGGCGGTCGGCCAAGCGAAAACCATGTCCGCACCGAGTTCCTGGCTGCACATTGCCAGGTACGAACCGCCATAAGCTTTACGCAGAATGACGGTGATCTTTGGGGCGGTGCAGGAGCCGTAAGCGGACAGCATCTTCGCGCCGTGCCGAATGATTCCGCCGCGCTCCTGTTCGACCCCTGGCAGGAAACCGGGAACATCGACCAGAGTCACTACCGGCACGTTGAATATGTTGCAGGTGCGTACGAAGCGCGCGACCTTGTCGGCGGCGTTGAGATCGAGCGCGCCAGCCATGACCATCGGCTGATTGGCCACCACTCCGACGACCACCCCGCTGATCCGCGCAAAGCCGACGATCACATTGCGTGCGAAATTGGCATGCACTTCGAGCAGTTCGCCATGGTCGACCAAGCGGCGGATGATGGCATACATGTCCAACGGCTCGGATGGGCTCTCGGGAATGCACGCTTCAATTCCCGGATCATCCAGTTCTTCGATAGGAACCGACAGATCGTGCGGCGGATCTTCCGTATTGTTCGCCGGCAGGTAGGACAGCAATTGCTTGACCAGGGAAATGGCGTGGTGGTCGTCCTCGGCGATGAAGTGAGCATTACCGCTGACCGTGGCGTGCATCTCCGCGCCGCCGACTTCCGCCATCGTCGTCGCACGGCCGGTAACCGCCTTGATGACTTCCGGACCGGTCAGGAACATGTGGGCGTTGTGCCGAGTCATGATCACGAAGTCCATCAGTGCCGGTGAATAGGCGGCGCCACCGGCACAAGGTCCGCAGATCACCGCGATCTGTGGGACGACGCCGGAAAGCAGTACGTTGGAGTAAAAAACGTCACCGTAGCCGGAAAGTGCATCCACCCCTTCCTGGATACGGGCGCCACCAGAGTCTTTGAAGGCCACAATCGGAACCCCGATCTTCAGCGCATGCCGCATGATGCGGGTGATTTTTCGTGCCTGCATCTTGCCGAGGGTGCCGGCGACGACACTGAAGTCCTGGCTGAACGAAGCGACCTGCATGCTTCCGACATAGCCGCTGCCGGCGATGACGCCGTCCGCCGGCAGATTGCGGCCGGCCATTCCAAAGTGGGTTGCGGCATGAGTGGCGTGCAGGCCGAGTTCTTGAAAAGTACCCTCGATGAACAAGGTATGCAGGCGCTCTCGCGCCGAGAGCAAGCCTTTGGCATGCAAGGTTTCAAGTTTTTCGGGACTGACATTCTCGGTGAGCTTGGTCCGCTTCTCACGCAACTTGGCTATCAACTCCGGACGTATGGTCATAGGAATTCCTGAACAATGGGTGGTGGATGTGTTGTCTCGTGAATCTAGTTATCGCGGCCATTTGCGGTCGGCCGACTTTGTAGGCGCGTAGTATCTATATTTTTCGGGACGCTGGCTAGTCAATCGTCGTCTTTGTTGTTGTCGGGCGGTCGCGTGCCGATGACGGTAACCCTCGCACTTTGTGCAATAAACACGGGTATTGTCTTTCGGCAGGCGGCGTCAGGAACTCGAAATGACGTCGCCTGCCTCTTTGCGGCAACTCTGGCAGATGAAGCAACCGAACTTCAACGGTCAGGAAAGAATGCGAGGCGCCGATTTGCCGACTCGCCGCCTCGCCGTTCGACGACGATGATCCGTGGGTCAGGACAAGCGATACGACGTTGCCGTTCTTTTGCCGAAAGACCAGAACCTCGCCCGGGACTGCTCAGAGATTGGCCAGACGCCACCACGAGCTGTGGTCTTGCCGCAGGGTGTCATGCGACGGCATCGGATAATAGGCCAATTCCGGACCGTTACCGAGAAAGAAACCGTTGCGAACCATGCGGTAAGGAAATTCGAGCGAATGCACGCGGTGAACCAGCTTGGTGGTCTTGCTTGCCGGATCGAGAACGATCAGCGCTTCGCGCAAATGATTGATGAAAGAGTAGGGCAGGTCATTGGCATTGCCTTCGGCCGGATTGGTGGCCAATTGTCCAAGACCGAGTTCGACGAAGCACAAAGCCGGAAAACGGATGAACTTGGCCGGTTTGTCGGTGACGCTGGCGTAGTGAGCCAGCGGGGCGAGCGTGCTGACCACCAGACTATTGACCGGCGCAAGATCCTGGTACATGTGCAGGGTGCCGGTCTCGATACGCGCCGAATCATTGCGCATCAAGGATAGGGTCTGGCCGTAAGCGGTGCTCAGGTAAAGCTTGCCGATGGCGCTGATCGGGATATGTTCCAGCACGCGGTACACCGAGATATACACGGAATTTTTGGGGCTGCCGTCCGGGTGCGCCACACAACGGGCGACGGCGGTGTCGATATCGAAAAATTCGTGTCGGAAAGAGGGATCGATTTCGAAAAAAATTGCTTGTCCCTTGGATTTGTATTGGTGGCCAGTTGCGTAATACTGGCCAAATTCTTCAGGGGGAAGCATCGAAGCGATCAACGCTTCCGGAATCAGTGACAGATAGAGGTGTACGGCCATGAGAGAATTCTTTCTATAAGGTGTAAGGGTTGAGAATGTTATGGGTATCGAAGCTCACTACCTATCGACTTCCCGGGTGCCAAGGTCCAACCGTGGCAACCATACAAAAACGTGACAGATGGTGTGGTATTGAAGGCAAAAGGTTTGCGTTGGCACAGGGGGCTCTATTTGTTGTTTGTGATTCTTCGCCAGCCCCATCGCCAAATGCCGACACACGATGCTATATCGGACCCCACTTGTCAACGTCTCCCAGCATATCAAGCCTTACGTCAAAGACAATCTGGAAGTGAAGCGACTGGCCAAACGGTGATTCTGGTCAAAATGCAAGCTGCTCAAGCGGTCACGTCGTGACGACGCAGAATGAAAACCGACTGTTGCGGGTTGGAGCGGGTCATTCCAATGAACCCAAAGCGTGATGGCAGGATCAGAAGCCGTCGGCGAATTGAATCTGGGGCAGCTGCGCTGTCTCATGAAGTCCGAGTGAGGGCTGGAATTCTTCCTTTCTTTGTCAGCACATGAAAACTCGACAAACAGTGGTGAACAGGAGTCTTTGAATGTGTCAATTACTGGGCATGAACTGTAACGTGCCGACCGACATCTGTTTTTCGTTCGCCGGGTTTCAGGCGCGTGGCGGGGCGACTGATGTGCATCGAGATGGCTGGGGAATCGCTTTTTTCGAAGGACGTGGTACCCGGGTTTTTCTCGATCCGCAGCCGTCGTGTGCTTCTCCGGTGGCTGAACTGGTCCGCAATTATCCGATCCATTCGAAAAATGTCGTCGCTCATATCCGTAAAGCGACCCAGGGTGCGGTGTCGCTGGAGAATACGCATCCATTCATGCGTGAGTTGTGGGGGCGCTACTGGATCTTCGCGCACAACGGCAATCTGCCCGAGTATGTGCCGTTGCTCGATGGCAGCTTCGTTCCAGTCGGCGAAACCGACAGCGAACGTGCCTTTTGCTGGCTGCTGCAGACGCTGCGGAAGCGTTTTGGCAGCCGGATGCCCAATCAAAAAGCATTGTTTGCCGCTATTCACGAGTTGACGCTTGATCTGGCCGCTCGCGGGGTATGCAATTATCTGTTGTCGAATGGAGACTCGTTATTTGCTCATTGTTCGACGCAGCTCAGTTTCATCGTTCGTCAAGCGCCATTCGCCGTGGCTCATTTGCGCGACCAGGATGTGACGATCGATTTCAACGAGGTGACAACACCAGACGATCGGGTGGCGGTGGTGGCCACCGTGCCGCTGACCGACAACGAGCAGTGGACGAGCATGCCGCCGGGAAGTTTGTGGTGCTTCGAGGAGGGGGCGCCGTCACTTCATTTGCCCACTCCGGCTGGGACGTCGCAGAAGACGACATAAGTGTCGGCAGCCTCTGTGACGTTTGTCGTCGGTTGGGCTACGTGGGCTCTGCTGGCGATTCGTTGGCTCTCCGACGGACGAAGCGGGCCAGGAAAAGCCCCAGCTCGAAAAGCAGGCAGAGAGGAATGGCCATCATCAATTGGGAGATGACGTCCGGCGGCGTGAAGATTGCTGCGACGACGAAGGCGCCGACAATCACGTAAGGGCGCCATTCCTTGAGCTTGGCCAGATCGACGATGCCGACCAGGACCAGGACGATCACCAGTACCGGTACTTCGAAGGTGACGCCGAAGGCGATGAAGGTGGTGAGGACGAAAGACAGATACTTTTCGATGTCGGTCATCCAGGCGACGCCTTGGGGGGCGATATGGGCCATGAAGCCGAAAATGGTCGGAAAAACGAGGAAATAGGCGAAGGCCATGCCGACGAAAAACAACAACACGCTGGCGGTGACCAGCGGCACCGCCAGGCGCTTTTCATGCGCGTACAAACCGGGGGCGACGAAGGCCCAGACCTGGAACAGTACGTAAGGCAGGGCGATCAGGAAGGCAACCATCAGCGCCACTTTCATCGGTACCAGAAAAACGCCGACGACATCGGTGGCGATCATTTGTCCGCCCTGGGGAAGCGTGGCCAGCAAAGGCTGCGCCAGCAGCGCGTACAGTTCCTTGGCCCAGGGAAACAGGCAGGCAAAAACGATGCCGATGGCCAACAGGCACCGGATCAGCCGGGTACGCAGTTCGACCAGATGCGACAGGAACGATTCTTCTTCCGGAGCCTCGGTGCTCATGGTTGTTTAGGAGGCGCGGTGGGGCCGGTAGCCGTCGGTATCGGCGGCGATGTTTCATTGCTTTGTGGTGAGTGCGGATCGGTACGGACGGCCTGTACGGTTTCGCGGACCGCCTGTTGGGCGGAGGTGACTTCGGTGCTGACCGTGCTTTTGATCTGCCGGGCCGATTCTTCGATTTGAGCCTGCAATTTTTTCAGTTCGTCGAGCTGAATTTCGCGGTTGATATCGGCCTTGACGTCGCTGACATAACGTTGCAGCCGTCCCAGCAGATGGCCGGCCGTCCGCGCCACTTTCGGCAGTCGTTCGGGGCCGAGCACCACCAGGGCGACGATGGCGATGAGCACCATTTCGGAAAAGTCGATACCAAACATGGGCAATCACGATTCAGGAAAATCGGACGGGCTGCATCGGGGAGCCTTGCGGCCGGCCGTCGACCGGATAAAACCAATCCTCACGCCGCAGACGTCGGTGGCTGTTCGCCAGTAACAGATCAACTTCTCGTCTTTTCGCGGATTTCGCCTTCGATGGTCTGGGCATTGCCGACTTGTGCCGGTGGCGGTGTCGCAGTGCTGTCAGCCGGCTTGTCGTCGGCCGTTGCTTCGCGCATGCCGTCCTTGAATCCTTTGACCGCCCCACCGAGATCGGAGCCCAGATTGCGGAGTTTCTTGGTGCCGAAAACCAGCAGGATGATGATCAGAACGATCAACCAGTGCCAAATACTTAAAGAGCCCATTGCCGGTCTCCAATAGGGTGAATTCGTCTCGAATTGCCGACGGCCGTTGTCGTTTACGACCGCTCAGACGCGTTTGAGCATCGGTCCGACGGGTTCCGGTCCGCCAACGATGTGCGCATGCAGATGTGGCACCTCCTGGTGGCCGATGCGCCCGGTGTTGATGATCAGCCGAAAGCCGTCCGGGCTGCCATGTTCGTTGGCCAAGCGGCCGGTGACCGCCAGCAGACGGCCGAGGACCTCGGTGTCGTCGTCGGTGGTCGTCGCCAGCGACGTAATGTGTTTCTTGGGAATCACCAGCAGGTGGACCGGTCGTGCCGGGTTGATGTCGTGAAAGGCAACCAGCCAGTCGTCTTCATGGACTTTGCGGGCCGGGATTTCGCCGCGGGCGATTTTGCAGAACAGGCAGTTCTCCATCATTCACTCAGCCTTTGCGCGATTTTTTCTCGTCGATGCCGGAAATTCCTTCGCGACGCCGCATTTCCTGCAGGACGTCTTCGATCGACAGGCCATAGAAAGCCAGCAAGACCATGGTGTGGTAAAGCACGTCGGTGGATTCCCATACCACGTGCAGGCGATTGCCTTCTTTCCCGGCCATGATCAGTTCGGCGGTCTCTTCGCCGATTTTCTTGAGAATCGAATCGGGGCCACGGGCCATCAGTTGGGCGGTGTACGAGGTCTCTGGATCGGCTTTCCTGCGTGCCAAAAGAGTTTCTGAAATACGGTGCAGCATGTCCATGTTCATTTGCCGTAAATGTCCCCGGGGTCCTTGAGCACTGGGTCGGCGGCTTCCCAAAGGCTCCCCGTCAGTTGATAAAAAAAGCAGCTTTCGCGACCGGTGTGACAGGCGATACCGCCATGTTGCTCGATCGTCAATAACAGGACATCGCCGTCGCAATCGGTGCGAATCGAACGCACGCGTTGAACATGACCGGATTCTTCGCCTTTCCGCCACAGCCGACGACGTGAACGCGACCAGTATACCGCGCTGCCGCTGTCGACCGTTTCCTGCAATGATTCCTTGTTCATGTAAGCGAACATCAGCACTTTGCCACTGACGGCATCCTGGGCAATGGTCGGTATCATACCCTGCTCGTCCCATTTGAGGGCTTGCAACCAGTGCTGATTTGGGTCGAGATCGCTCATAGCCGGACTTCGATTCCCTGCTTGCGCAAATGTTCCTTGGCTTGCCGGACGGTGAATTCACCGAAGTGAAATATGCTCGCTGCCAGCACGGCGTCGGCCCTGCCTTCAGTGACGCCTTCCGCCAGATGCTGCAGGGTGCCGACGCCGCCGCTGGCGATCACCGGGATATCCACGGCATCGGCGACCGCCCGAGTCAGCGGCAGGTCGAAACCGTTGCGGGTGCCGTCGCGGTCCATGCTGGTCAGCAGGATTTCACCGGCACCGAGCGACTGGACGCGACGCGCCCAGTCGATGGCGTCGATTCCGGTATTCCGGCGCCCGCCATGGGTGAACACCTGCCAGACACCGGGTGCCTGTTGCTTGGCATCGATGGCGACGACGATGCACTGGTTGCCGACCTTGGCCGACGCTTCGGCGATCAGATCGGGATTTTCCACCGCTGCGGTGTTCATGCTCACCTTGTCCGCCCCGGCGTTCAGCAAGCGGCGGACATCGGCCACCGAGCGGACGCCGCCGCCGACGGTCAAGGGAATGAATACCTGTGCCGCGCAGGCTTCGACGACATGCAGGATGATGTCGCGCTGATCGGACGAGGCGGTGATGTCGAGGAAGGTGACTTCGTCGGCCCCCTGTTGATCGTAGCGACGGGCGATTTCGACGGGATCGCCCGCATCGCGCAAGTCAACGAAATTGGTGCCTTTGACGACGCGACCGGCGGTGACGTCCAGACACGGGATGATCCGCTTGGCTAGAGCCAAAATCGACCACCACTGAGCGCACAACGTCCGGTTGTCATCACGCGGACGCCCGGTCGGCCTCGTCTTGCGCCTGGGCGAAATCGAGTGTGCCGTCGTAAATCGCCCGGCCGGCGATGGCGGCGCTGATACCCTCCTGTTCGACGGCGCAAAGACGACGGATGTCGTCGATTCCAGACAAGCCGCCGCTGGCGATCACCGGGATCAACAGTGCCTGTGCCAGCTTGACGGTGGCGTCGATGTTGACGCCGCTGAGCATGCCGTCACGACCGATGTCGGTATAGATGATCGCTTCGACGCCGTAATCCTCGTATTTCTTGGCCAGGTCGATCACGTCATGGCCGGTCATTTTCGACCAGCCATCGACCGCCACCTTGCCTTCCTTGGCATCCAGGCCAACGATGATGTGTCCCGGAAAGGCGCCGCAGGCATCGTGCAGGAAGCCCGGGTTCTTGACTGCGGCGGTGCCGATGATCACGTAGCTCACCCCATCGTCGAGACAGCGTTCGATGGTGTCGAGATCGCGGATGCCGCCGCCGAGTTGGACTGGAATATCGTCGCCGACGGCCTTGACGATCTCCTTGATCGCCCGCTCGTTTTTCGGCTTGCCGGCAAAAGCGCCGTCGAGGTCGACGACGTGCAGGCGACGCGCCCCCTGATCCAGCCAGTGACGGGCCTGTTCGCCCGGCGAGTTCGAAAAAACCGTTACCTGGTCCATCAGGCCCTGCTTGAGACGGACACATTGTCCTTCCTTGAGATCAATGGCGGGAATTATCAGCATGTTGAAGGCGAGAAAAAGAGAGGTTCAACAAAAATGATCGTCCGGCAGTGGCTCAGGGCGTCCAGGCGACGAAATTGGCCAACAGGGTAAGCCCGGCAATGGCGCTTTTTTCGGGGTGGCACTGGATGGCGAAGATATTATCCCGCGCCACCGCACTGGTAAAGGGTAGACCATAATCGGTCGTGCCAACAATACAACTTGCGTCCACCGGGTCGGCGTAGTAGCTGTGGACGAAGTAAAAACGCGCGCCGTCGGCAATACCCCGCCACAACGGATGGCCGTTGTGTTGGCGTACTTCGTTCCAGCCCATGTGCGGCACTTTGAGTTTGCCGCCGGTCTCGTCGCGCATGCGCTCGGCCGGAAAGCGGCGAACGACACCGGGGAAAACCGACAGACCGGCGATGCCGCCTTCTTCGCTGTGCTCGAACAGCATCTGCTGGCCGATGCAAATTCCCAGGAACGGTTTGGTGCGCGCGGCGTCGATGATGGCGGCGCGCAAGCCGCGCTGGTCGATTTCACGCATGCAATCCGGCATCGCGCCCTGGCCGGGGAAAACGACGCGTTCAGCCGCAGCCACTGCCGCCGGTTCCGCCGATACCCGTACCGTACGCCGGGGAGCGACGTGTTGCAGCGCCTGCCATACCGAGCGCAGATTGCCCATTCCGTAGTCGATGACGACGATTTCTCCGTCGCCGGTCCCCATCACAGCGAACCTTTGGTCGAGGGGATGCGGTCGACGCTGCGCGGATCGGCTTCGATCGCCATGCGCAAGGCGCGACCGAAAGCCTTGAACACCGTTTCGGCCTGATGGTGCGCGTTGTCGCCGCGCAGATTGTCGATGTGCAGGGTCAGCGCCGCGTGATTGACCAGCCCCTGGAAAAATTCGCGGATCAGGTCGACATCGAAGTCGCCGATCGTCGCCCGCGTGAACTCGACGTTGAACAGTAGCCCCGGACGACCTGACAAGTCGACGACCGTCCGCGACAACGCTTCGTCGAGCGGCACATAGGCGTGGCCGTAGCGACGCAAGCCTTTCTTGTCGCCAAGAGCCTGATGCAGTGCCTGCCCGAGGGTGATGCCGATATCCTCGACGGTATGGTGGGCGTCGATATGCAGATCGCCGTTGGCGGTGATGTCGAGATCGATCAGTCCGTGACGGCAAATCTGATCGAGCATGTGCTCGAGAAACGGGACGCCGGTCACGAAATGACCTTGACCGCTGCCGTCCAAGTTCAGGCGGATGGTGATCCGCGTTTCAAGCGTATTGCGGGAAACCTCTGCTTGCCGCATCGAGACGTATGACCTGTAAACGAATAAATGTCGAATCGGGAAAAACGGACACCTAGGAGCCTGTCGGGGCAATTGCCGTGCGGGCTGAGACTCCGACTGCCGTTCCAGACACACATGATACCATTTCACGCTTTACCTGCCTTCGACCGAGGAGTCGTGATGAGTCGTTACTGGAGCCCTCTCGTGCATCGCCTGACCCCTTATGTGCCAGGCGAGCAGCCGAAGCTGCCACGACTGATCAAACTCAACACCAACGAGAATCCTTGTCCACCGTCACCGCGCGTCGTCGCCGCGATCAGCGACGAACTGGCCAACAGCGCCGAGGCGTTGCGGCTGTATCCGGATCCGAACGCCGACCGGCTCAAAGAAGCGATCGCTGCGCGTTACGCCGCGGCCGGCATCACCAGCCGGCAGGTTTTCGTCGGCAACGGTTCGGACGAAGTGCTGGCGCACGTGTTCGCCGCGCTGCTCAATCACCTGTCGCCGATTCTTTTCCCGGATATCACCTACAGTTTCTATCCGGTCTATTGCGCGCTGTACGACATCGATTATCGGACGGTTCCCTTGACCGAGCAGTTCGAGATCTGCCTGGACGATTACCGGCAGCCGAATGGTGGGATCATTTTTGCCAACCCCAATGCGCCGACCGGCAGTTTGTTGTCGTTGCCGGCGATCGAAAGCCTGCTCACCGATTGGCAGGAGTCGGTGGTGGTGATCGACGAGGCGTACATCGATTTTGGCGGTGAGTCGGCGATTACGCTGATCAATCGCTTCCCGAACCTGTTGGTGGTGCATACCCTCTCCAAATCGCGTTCGCTGGCCGGTCTGCGGGTCGGTTACGCGGTGGGCAACGAGGAGTTGATCGAAGCGCTGGAACGGGTCAAAAACAGTTTCAATTCGTACCCGCTCGACCGCTTGGCGCTGGTCGGCGCGATCGCCGCCTTGGCCGACGAGCGTCATTTCGAAAAATCGCGACGGACGGTGATCGACAACCGCGAACATCTGCGCCAGGATTTGCTCGCGTTCGGCTTCGAGATCCTGCCTTCGGCGGCCAATTTCATTTTTGTCCGCCACCCGCAGCATGACGCTGGTGAGATCGCCGCCCGGCTGCGCCAGCAGGGGATCATCGTCCGGCACTTCCGGTTGCCACGCATCGAACAGTTTCTGCGCATCACCATCGGTACGGCCGCCGACTGCCAGAGTCTGGTTGCCGCCTTGGGCGAGATTCTCGTCCAACCGTCCTCATCTGGGCCATCGCCAGGCGCTTAAAAGATGATTCGGCCGGCGCTGAAGTTCGCGGTCGGCGTCATCGTCGAGAGACACGTGCTCCCGTTGGCCGGTCTAAGCCGCTGATACCGTTTTAATTCGCCAGCAAATCCCGCGTATGGCGGGCGATCATCAATTCCTCGTTGGTCGGTAACACCCAAGCCGAGACCCGGCTGTCGGCGCGGGTCAGTCGGGTCTCGCCGCGCGCGTTGGCTTCCGGGTCGAGGTCGACGCCCAGCCAGGCCGCCTGTTGACAGATTTGCTGGCGGATGGCGATGCTGTTTTCGCCGATACCGGCGGTGAAGACCAGCGCATCGAGTCCGCCGAGGACGGCGGTCAGCGCGCCGATCTCGCGGTTGATGCGATAGACGAAATGGTCGATCGCCAGCTTGGCTCGTGGCGCGTCGCTGGCTTCGAGCACGCGCATGTCGTTGCTGATCCCGGAAAGTCCGAGCAGACCGGAGCGTTTGTAAAGCAGTTCCTCGATCTGCGTCGGGGTCAGGCTCTCGTGTTGCAGCAGATAGAGGACGAGGCCCGGGTCGATGTTGCCCGGGCGGGTGCCCATCATCAGCCCGTCCAGGGCGGTGAAACCCATCGAACTGCCGACGCTCTGTCGATGATGGATGGCGCACAGGCTGGCTCCACTGCCCAGATGGGCGACGATTACCCGGCCGTCGGCAATCTCCGGTGCGACGGCCGGCAAGGTCGCGGCGATGTATTCGTACGACAAGCCATGAAAGCCGTAACGACGGATTCCACGCTGATAATACTCGTACGGCAGCCCGTAGTATTCGCCGATCGATTGCTGCGTGCGATGAAAAGCGGTGTCGAAACAGGCGACTTGCGGCAGATTCGGGTAAGTCTGCCCGATGGCTCGGATGGCGGCGAGGTTGTGCGGCTGATGCAGCGGCGCCAAGGGGATGAAGGTGGCCAGGGTATCGAGCACTTCCGGAGTGACCCGTAGCGGTGCCGAATGTGCCGCGCCGCCATGCACCACGCGATGGCCGACGCCGAGCAGCGTCTGTCCGGCGAAACGTTCGCGCAGCAAGTGGTCGATGGCCGTCAACGCTTGCGCGTGGCTGTTCATCTGCCCGCTGTCCCAGCGCACATCGGCGATCACCTGTCCGTCGCCGTCCTTGGCTTTGAGATGTGGCGCGCTGCCGAGCCCCTCGACCTGACCGACGGCGATGGCTTGCAACTCGTCCGGTCCAGCGAGTTGAAAGACGGAAAATTTCAGGCTCGACGAACCGGCGTTGAGCACGAGCAGGAGGCTGGCCATGATGAGTGATGAGTGGCTGGTAGGGTAGGGAAGAAGAGAGTGGCCCGGATGTCGTGAACGATCCGTGGAACGATAGTCCGGGTGCCTCAGGCGGGTGTCGATGAGCGTCTGGAAAGATCGATGGACACGGCGGATGTGACGACTTCATTGTAGTGCAGCCGCCGGCGAAGCAGAACGCATTCGATCGGCGAAACCCGCGTAAGCGGTGCGCGAAACGGGTTACAGCCGGTCCGGAACGCGCTATTGTTGCAGTCCTGTCCCTTCTTCCCGACGGCATGCCGTGCCGCCCGTTTCGATGGTTGGCGGTGGCCGCTGCGGGGCATCGAGCGGTGCTTTGAGGAATCTTGATGAGTTTTGACGCTTCTCTCGCGGATTGCCGCTATCCGGTCGATCGGGCCGCGCTGATCGAGCGCTTGTCGACCGTGCTGCCGGCGGACTCGCTGCTGGGCGATGAGGAAGAACTGCGACCGTACGAAAGCGATGGACTGACCGCTTATCGCAGCCTGCCGTCGCTGGTGGTCCTGCCGGCTGACGAGGCCCAGGTGCAGGCAGTGCTGCGAATTTGCCACCAGTTCCGGGCGCCGGTCGTGCCGCGCGGCGCTGCTACCGGGCTGTCCGGCGGTGCGACGCCGCATCCCGACGGGGTGGTCATTTCGCTGGCCAAACTCAAGAAAATCCTGCGTATCGACCCGTTGGCGCGCACCGCCGTCGTCCAGCCGGGAGTGCGCAACCTGGCGGTTTCCGAGGCGGCGGCGCCCTATGGACTGTATTACGCGCCCGATCCGTCATCGCAGATTGCCTGCACCATCGGCGGCAATGTCGCCGAGAATTCCGGTGGCGTTCATTGCCTCAAATACGGGCTGACGGTGCATAACGTGTTGCGCGTCCGTGGTCTGACCATCGAAGGTGAGGCGGTCGAATTCGGCACCGGCGGTCTGGATGCGCCGGGCTACGACCTGCTGGCAGTGGTCATCGGCTCCGAAGGACTGCTGGCGTTGGTTACCGAAATCACCGTCCGCCTGACGCCAAAACCGCTGTTGGCACAAGTGGCGATCGCCTCGTTCGCCGATGTCCGTTGTGCTGGCGAGGCGGTGGCCGCGATCATCGCGGCCGGCATCATTCCGGCCGGGCTGGAAATGATGGACCGCCAGGCGATTCACGCCGTCGAACCGTACGTCAATGCCGGTTATGATCTCGACGCCGAGGCTATCCTGCTCTGCGAAGCCGACGGTACTCCCGAAGAAGTGGCCGAGGAAATCGCCCGGGTAAAGACGGTGCTCGAAGCAAGCGGCGCTTCGGAGGTCCGCATCTCGGCGAACGAAGCTGAGCGGCTGCGCTTCTGGGCGGGACGCAAAGCCGCTTTCCCGGCGGTCGGGCGCATGACTCCAGATTACCTGTGCATGGATGGGACGATTCCGCGCAAGCGTCTGGCGGAAATGCTCGAAGCGATCGACATCCTGTCCACCAAATACGGGCTGCGCTGCGCCAACGTCTTTCATGCCGGCGACGGCAACCTGCATCCCTTGATCATGTACGACGCCAACCGTCCCGGCGAACTCGACCGCGCGGCGGCCTTCGGTGCGGAAATCCTCGAATTGTCGGTCCGTTTCGGCGGCACGATCACCGGCGAACACGGCGTCGGCCTGGAAAAAGTCGACCTGATGGCCGCGCAGTTCGGCGATGGCGAAATCGCCGCTTTCCATCGGTTGAAAGCCGCTTTCGACGACAGCGGTCTGTTCAATCCCGGCAAAGGCGTGCCGACGCTCGCCCGCTGCCGCGAATACACCCTGGCGCGCGCCGGCACCACGTCGTCGCCGCAGGCCAGCCGCTGATGGATGCGCTGCTCGCCAGATGGCAACAACGAATTCGCGCCGCCGCCGACGCTGGCGAGCACTTGGCCTTGCAGGGTAGCGGCAGCAAAGCGTTCTATGGCGGAACGATCAGTGGTACCCCCTTCGAAGTCGCCGCCTATCGCGGCATCGTCGCCTATGAGCCGACCGAACTGGTGGTCACCGCCCGCGCCGGGACGACGCTGTCGGAACTCTCGGCGGTGCTCGCCGAAAGAGGCCAGTGGCTGCCTTGCGAGCCGCCACACTTCGGGCCGTCGGCGACCGTCGGCGGCATGCTCGCCTGTGGCTTGTCCGGTCCTGGCCGCGCCGCTGCCGGCGCTGTGCGTGACTTCGTTCTCGGCGTCAAACTGCTCACCGGCAACGGCGAGGTGTTGTCGTTCGGCGGACAGGTGATGAAAAACGTCGCCGGTTACGACGTGGCGCGTTTGATCGCCGGCAGTCTCGGCACGCTGGCGTTGATTCTCGAGGTGTCGCTGAAAGTCCTGCCCCGGCCGCTGGCCGAAAAAAGCGTCCGTTTGGCGGTGGACGAGCGCGAAGCCCTGAGCCGGCTCAACCGCTGGGGCGGCCAACCGCTACCGATCTCGGCGTCAGCCTGGCACCAGGGAGAATTGACCGTCCGGCTGTCGGGCGCGGCGGCAGCCGTCGCCGCGGCGCGGGAACGGCTGGGCGGCGAGACGCTCGCCGAAAACGAAGCGGCGGCTTTCTGGCAGTCGTTGCGCGAGCAGACGCACGATTTTTTCAACGGCGAGGTGCCGCTTTGGCGGCTGTCGCTGCCGTCGGTCGCCGCACCACAGGCTTTGGGAGCGACGCTGATCGAATGGGGTGGCGCGCAACGCTGGCTGCGCGGCGGCGATCCGGCCACGTATCGGGCCGCGGCGTCGGCGGCCGGTGGACACGCGACGCTGTTTCGCGGCGATCCGGCGCTGAAAGCGGCGGTGGGCGTGTTCCAGCCGCTCAACGCTCCCCTGTTGCGTATCCATCGCCGGCTGAAGACCGCCTTCGACCCGCGGGGCGTTTTCAACCCCGGCCGGCTGTACCCGGACTTCTGAACACGTGAGCGATGCAAACCGATCTGGCTGACTTCATCAAGGACACCCCGCAAGGGCGCGCCGCCGACGCCATCCTGCGCCGTTGCGTGCATTGCGGCTTTTGCGCGGCGACTTGCCCGACCTATCAGTTGCTCGGCGACGAGCTCGACGGGCCGCGTGGACGGATCTATCTGATCAAGCGAATGCTCGAAGGCGCACCGGTCAGCGAAAAAACGCAGCGCCATCTCGACCGTTGCTTGACCTGTCGATCCTGCGAAACCACTTGTCCGTCGGGCGTCGACTACCATCGTCTGCTCGACATCGGCCGCGAAGTGCTCGAACAGCGCGTGCCGCGGACCGGCAAGGAGCGGGCGCTGCGCTTTCTGCTGGCGCAAACGGTGCCGAGGCGCCGGCTGTTCGCCGCCGCGGTCGGCGTCGGCCGCGCGCTACGGCCGTGGCTACCCGGCGGACTGGCGCGGAAAGTGCCGCCGGCCGCTGCCGAACGATTGCCCCGGCCGCGTCAGTCCGGACATTCCCGGCGGATGCTGCTGCTCGCCGGCTGCGTCCAGCCGACCCTGGTGGCCAACACCAATGCCGCGACGGTGCGCGTTTTCGACCGTCTGGCGATCGACCTGATCGAAGTCCCGGCGGCCGGCTGCTGTGGTGCCTTGCGGCATCACCTGCTGGGCCGCCGGGCGGCGATCGACGACATGCGGCGCCTGATCGATGCCTGGTGGCCCCATGTTGAGAAGGGTATCGAAGCGATCGTCATCACCGCCTCCGGTTGCGGCGCCCAGTTGCGAGAGTATGGCCCGCTGCTCGAAGACGATCCGCGATACGCAGCAAAAGCGGCCCGGATCGCCGCCTTGAGCCGCGACGTCAGCCAAGTGCTCGCCGCCGAACGGAAAACCCTGCTCGACTTGTTGCAACGATCAGCCACAGGTCCCGCGCAGCGAGTCGCCTATCATCCCCCCTGCACGCTGCAACACGCGCAGAAAATCAACGGCCTGGCCGAATCGCTGCTCGTTGCCGCCGGTCACCAGTTGCTGCCGGTCGCCGACACCCATCTGTGCTGCGGCTCAGCGGGAACCTACTCGATTCTCCAGCCAACGCTGGCCGGCCAATTGCGCGACAACAAACTGGCGGCACTGCTCGCCGGCGAACCGACCGTGTTGGCCACCGCCAACGTCGGTTGCCAGACGCATCTGCAAAGCGGTAGTGCCTTGCCGGTACGGCATTGGATCGAACTGATCGACGAGCGATTGCAAGACGCGGCGCCGGGTAGGTGAGCGTTCAGATCGGTCAAACGCTCCGATCGTCAGCCGGCAACCTTGCCGGTGACGAAGTGTCCGCTGATGTGATTCGGTGAGCCGATAGTCCCGCGGTTCCCGTCGCTGCCCGTTGTCGCCTCCGCAACCCGGGGCAAAGCCGACACGCTGGTAGAATGCTTTCTTCCCACTTTCCACGCAGACCTCACTTGGCGTCTCTTCCCGAACTCCGCCCCGGGCAGTCGATCGAACTGCTCAAAGAACTGCACATCCTGACCCGCGACGGCAAGATCAATCAGGACAGCCGCCGAAAACTCAAGCAGGTCCGTCACCTCTGCCAGTTCATCGAACCGCTGCTCGACGAACTGGTCGCCGCCAATGCCGCGCCGACGCTGGTCGACCACGGCGCCGGCAAGTCGTACCTCGGCTTCATCCTCTACGACCTGTTTTTCCAGTCGCGGGCCCGTGGTCACATCTACGGCATCGAAGCGCGCGCCGAACTGGTCGAGCGATCGCGGGAACTGGCCGAACGCCTCGGCTTCGCGCGGATGAGCTTCCACCACCTGAACATCGCCGCCGCGCTCGAAGCTGCCGAATTGCCGACGCAGATCGACATCGTCACCGCGCTGCACGCCTGCGACACCGCCACCGACGACGCCATCCGCTTCGCGCTGCACCGGCAGGCGCGCTTCATCGTTCTGGCACCGTGCTGCCAAGCCGAAGTAGCGGCGCATTTGCGACGGAACAAAAATATCGCCCTGGCGGCGACGCCGCTGGCCGAAATGTGGCGACACCCGCTGCACAGCCGCGAATTCGGCAGCCAACTGACCAATGTCCTGCGCAGCCTGCAACTCGAAGCGCACGGCTATCAGGTAACGGTCACCGAACTGGTCGGCTGGGAACACTCGCTGAAAAACGAATTGATCATCGCCCGCCGCACCGGCAACCGGCGTGGTAACGCCAGCGAACGCATCGAACAGATTCTGCGGCAACTCCATCTCGAGGAATTGCGTGGACGGTTCATTGACTGAACCGACGAGGCTGGAATATCAAAAAATACTTTCTGGAGGGCGCGTACTAACAAATTAATATAGTTGAGACATATTTATACATTTTGTTGTATAATTGCGCTCATGAATAAAAACAACATTGAAACCGCCAACAAAATCTCCCGGCGAGCCGAACAGCAAATGCATCGCATTCAAGGCGTGAAAATGATTCGAAACGGCTACTCGCCCACCGATGTCGCCGCTTTGTTTCAAGTGTCGGTGCGTAGCGTGTTCAAATGGGTGGCGTTGTTCAACGCAGGCGGCCAAAATGCGTTGCTCGCTAAAACAGTCCCGGGCCGTCCGCCCAAAGTGTCGCCCGAGCAACTGCAGTGGATTTCACTGACGGTCCGTGACAACGCGCCGAATCAGCTGAAATTCGAATTCGGTTTGTGGACGCTGCGCCTGATCGGCGAGTTGATTGAACGACAATTCCAGTTGAAACTGAGCTTGCCCACGCTGAGCAAGGTGATGGCGCAACTGGGATTCACCGTGCAACGACCGTTGTATCGGGCCTATCAGCAGGACGCCGTGCTCGTCGAACGCTGGAAAACCCAGGAATTGCCGGCCTTGCAGCAGCGAGCCCAGGCTCGGGGAGCCGTCCTGCTGTATGCCGATGAGGCAGGCTTGCGTAGCGACTATCACGCCGGAACGACCTGGGGTCTTCGAGGGCGTACGCCGGTGGTGTCGAGTACCGGCCGACGACAGTCGGTCAACATGATTTCGGCGATCAGTGCTGAAGGGCACTTGCAGTTCCTACTGACCAAAGAGCGGGTCAATGGGAGTGTGTTCAAGCACTTCTTGGAGCAGTTGATGCTCGGTGCAACTCGGCCCATCCTGCTGGTTGTCGATGGTCATCCGATCCATAAATCCAAACTTGTTCGCGACTATGTGGACGCCACCCAGGGACGACTGGAACTGTATTTCCTGCCGCCGTATTCTCCTCAACTGAACCCGGATGAGCAGGTTTGGAAAAATGTCAAGGAACGCGTCGCCAAGCAAATGATCTGCAATGTTCATGAAATGCAACCCTTGGCGCGTGCCGCTCGTCTTCAGGCATTACCTGAAATCATTAGAGGCTTCTTCAGACATCCAAAGTGTGGATTTTACAAATGAACCAGCTTTGTTTATGTCTTAGTAAATATTGTTCGTATTCATGAACAATGTTATACAACAAAATTCATCAATATGTCTCAACTATATTGGGTTGTTAGTAAATGAAAGACCTGACTCCGATAGTGCGCATCCCGTCTGTTTTCAATCGAAAGCCTTCGCGCCTGAGATGGTGTGATTAGTAAGCTATTTTATGAAACGACATGCTAGGCAGCAAACCAAGCGGCCATAGAATCGAGTTCACCTGCCAAGCGAGCGAGTTGCTCGGCGGCGTGACGCACCTCAACAGTAGCCGTTTCCGTCGAGCGAGCAATTGCTTCGATTTGTTCCATGCTGTCTGCCACCGCCAACGCTGTCGCGGATTGTTGCTGCGAAGCCTGAGCAATTCTGCCGACCATGTCGGCGCACTGCCCCGATGCCTCGACGATGCGGTCCAGAGAGGTACTGGCCTGATTGGCCAGAGTTACGCCTTCACCCACCAGCGAATTACCGACTTCCATCGAATCGACCGACTGATGCGTATGGTTCTGGATATCCAGAACCATCTCGGCGATTTCGCGGGTCGCTTTCGTCGTATGCTCGGCTAATCGCCGCACTTCTCCGGCGACAACTGCAAAGCCCCTGCCTGCATCACCGGCACGTGCGGCTTCGATAGCCGCATTCAGCGCCAAGAGGTTCGTCTGATCGGCGATCTCGTTGATCGTGTTGATGATCGTTCCGATGTGCTCGGAACTACCTCCGAGACGCGTGATCGTCTCCGTGCCTTCCCGAACCGCTTTGGCGATATTCTGCATACCTTGCATCGTTCGGGATACGGTTTCCTTGCCTCCCGATGCCAGGTCTACCGCGTCGCTCGTCGCGTTCGCAGCGCTTCCGGCATGCTCGGCCACGGTGTGGATCTGCTGATTCATCTCGCTCATGGCGGCGACCACCTGCAACACTTGGCTGGATTGCTGTTGAGCGCCGTGACTCAGTGAATCGGACGTCGCGAGCAAACTGCGGGAGTTCGTCGCCAAGCGGGCAATCGCCTGACGGAGGCGACCGGTGATGTCGCGGAGCCGCTCGGCTGCGTGATTGAAGGGACCGGCCAGCCGACCGAATTCATCGGTACGCCGATCGTCGAGATGGCCACTGAAATCACCCTGCCCGAATTTCTCCGCCATGGCGGCAAGATCGCGGATCGGCGCCGTTACGCTGCGCGAAACCATCAGGCCGACTACGACGGAGAGCACCAACATGACCAGACCGACCGCCGTAACGGTGATCATATTGGTCGTGACGATGCCATTGGCCGAGGCGACGGCTGCGGCTTGCGCGGCTTGTGCGGCATTCACCCCTTGCTCCCCGGAACGCCTTTGCTCGGCAACCAGGTTCTTGAGCCGGGAATTGAGTTCACCCGACTGACGGGAAATTTCCAGAACCTGCGCGAGGCGGTCATGCACCCCGGATTCGCCGAACAGGAGCTTGTCCGTTTCCTTCAAGGCCGCCGACACCTCGCCGAGTAATGCCGATTCACTCTTGGCGTTGCCCACCAATACGGTCTTGCGCAGTTTGGTGATCCATTCGTCGGCCTTGGCAAACTGAGCACGGACGTCCTCGGCCGTCTTTTGCAGCCCAGCGGTATTGCGTGCGCTGAACAACTCGCGGCTGCGACTATTGATTTCGAGGCTAGCCGAGATCAACTCACCGCTAATCGCCACAATGTCGCTGGCAGCCGTCGACTCCTTCAACGAGTGATCGTGACTCTTGTTTTCGATCGCGTAACGATCGGTGGCGATGGTGATCTCCTGTTCCACCTCCGTCAACGCGCTGCTCAACTGGCTGCCAATGTTCTGTGCCGCCTGCTCGTAGGACTGCCGCTGCTCATCTGTCGCGGTCTTGGCAATGATCGCTCCGCGCTGTTCGATCAGTGTCCCGCTCTGCTTCCTGATCTCGGCGACACGGCCAACGATGCCTCTGACGCCCGGTTCTGCGGCACCGCTCAGCCTATTCTTGGCAAACTCGCTCAACGCCGTGTCCAGGCGGCTGCGCAAGAGTAGCAACGCTTTTCTTCCCTCGGTCTTTTGAATCTCGATCAACGCGAAGTTCATGTCCTTCAAACTGTCGCGCATCTGCGTCAGGCTCATCAGCTTCTGTGCGATATCACGCGCTTTGTCGGTTGCTGACGATAACTGCCGATTGGACCCCTTCTGCAGCCTGTTCATCGACGCGGTGAGTTGGTCGAGTTTCTGATCGACCGCCGACAACTGCGCCTTCATCGCTTCATCAGCCGCTTTGGCCGCCTGTTCTGCTTTCAGCCGACCGTCGGTGTTAGCCACGATTGCCCGCCCGAGGCCACTCAGACCGTCCAAGTTGATGTCGCCGACGGGCATTCCGTTGGCAAGAGCCTTCAGTTCGCCCGATCGTTGCGCAACATCGGCCTCGCTCGCCGTGCTGGCCGCCTGCGCCGCGGCGAACTCCGCCGTATCGCTAGCCAGCGCTACACGCAAGAGGTTCGACGTATGCTCCTGCATGCTGCGCTGCAGTTCTATCGTCTTCAGCTGATACGGGGTCGATTGTTCGGTCAGAATGTGCAGATCCTTTTGAATCAGACGCATTCCGCTCAAACTGACGCCACCTACGACGCCAATCCCGACGACGGTCAACGCCGCAAACAGCAGCAGCTTGGTGCGAATCAACATCGACGATCCTTTGCGACAGTCTCTACTGCTTGGTATGCGACTTTCCTTCGCTCTTCACGTAGTCGATCAGGCGTTGGACTTTGGCCGACGGCTTGCCCGTAGTCACCAGGATGATCGATCCGCTGAGCGGCGGGTCAGTGTCGATGACCCTGACCGAGGAATCCGCCATGCCGAAGGGATCGATCCCGACAGCCTCCGGCGTGGCGGCGACCGTTTCCTTGATCTTGGCGTAGTTACCGGACTCAAGAACATCTTTGGCGACAGCCTCGCCATCGAGCGCGTCTTTGACAAACTGAGCATTCTGGCCGGGCGTTCCCTTGCCCCAAACGACGATGATTTCTCGATCATCGCCTCCGACCTCCTTCCAGTTGCCGATAGTTCCGGTAAAAATGCCTTTGATCTGACTGCGGCTGAGCTTTGCCACCTTGTTGCTCGGGTGGACGAGCAGGACCGTCCGATTCTTCCCGACTTCAGCCACGTGCAGGCTGGCCTTGTCGACAGACACCCCGTCCTTGGCGGCGCCGGCAAGCATGCTGTCGACGGTCACCGCCGCTACGGCCGCGTCGACCTTCCCTTTGCTCAGGTCGATCAATCCGTCTTTCGGTGTGGATTGCAAGTTGATCAAGGTCATTCCGGTTGCCTTTTCGAAAGCAGACTTGACCGGCAGGAAGATCGTACTCATCGCGGCACCGCCACCACCAATCTTGATTTCTTCGGCCACTGCCGTGCCCGAAGCTGCTGCAAGCAACGTTGCCCCAATCGCCAAGCTATTGATGAGTTTCGTAGCAATCATTTCTGAAATTCCTCCATGTTGATGATTTAATTTTCGCATGAAACCGACGCTCGAGTGTCAGACGGTTTGCCTCGTGACCGCCCGCGAGCTCCCCGGTGGCATCTGGACGACAATGCGATCGTCCCGCCTTACCCTCGTTCTCGATATAACGTATGAAATGTCCAACCCTTGATGGCTTCGTCGGCCGACGCAAGGCCAGGAGGCACGCGTCCAGGGTTTCAAGATCTCTTGTCGCGGCGCTTCTGCGTCTGAATGACCGGCTCCGGGTTGAACAGATCCATGACGGTGGTCAAGTAGAGCCAGCCTTTTTGAAATTCCAGCTTTCGGACCGTGGCTTCGCACATCAGATCAGGCCGGGAAAGGACGCCGGAGCTTCCCAGAGTGGGTTCCCGAGGAGGACCTTGGGAACCAGGCAGACGGCAAACCTTGGGGCTCAGAAAAGCCTGTACTGGGATTTCGCCAGTTCTCCCTACGCGGCCTGAAGAAAGTCACGGGCGAGTGGACGCTGGTTTGCCTCGCGTGGAATTTGAAACGCATGGCCGTATTGCGTCCGCAGTCGCAAGAACGAGGGAGAATCGTGCGCCTTCAGGCAAAAATCAGCCATTTTATGCTTCGCGACCTCAGTTTCTCTGACTTGCGCGGACCAAGTCCGACAGCTTCTCCGCCACCGGCAGAGGGTGCTTCGAGTCCGTCGTCACCTTGCCGTACCGCTTGTGGCGCGCCCGGATGCCGTGTTCGCGCATCAGCCGCTCCACCCATTTCTTGCTGGCCGGAAAGCGGCGTGCCCGCAGTTTACGCCCCATGCGTGGGCTGCCATGGCCGCTCCCCTTGAGTTCGCATGACTGGTCCGGATCAATGCCACCATTTGGCTGTTCGTCAGCCGACTGCGCTCCGGTGTCCCGCCCCGTTTCCGGGCCTGTTTCCAGGCTTGTTTCCAGGCCCGGTAGCCGCTGACGCTGATTTCCAGGCCCGCGCACGGGGCCGCCAGGGCGAATTCCTGCCGATGCGCGTCGATCCAGGCGCACCTCATCGCGCATCCTTCGCCAAGTACGCCGCCGCTTTTTTGATTTCCAGTTCCCGCTCACGCCGCAGGTTTTCGGCCCGCGGCCGGGAAAGCTCCATTTCTTCCGGCGTCACGGTTTTGCCGGTCCCGGCGAGCTTGCCCGCAGCCTTCACCCAGTTGCGCAAGGTCTGCTCGATCAGTCCCAGGTGCTTCGCTCTCCGGCCAGGGACTATCCGTCCTTGGCCCGCTTGATCGCCGGTTCCTTGAATTCCAGCGTGTAGGCCTGCTTCGGTATCTTCATTCTTCCGCCTTCCAGAGTAACGTCATATTACGTCACTCTTGGAAGACGAAATTTCGGGGGGAACCTCAGCCCGTCCGACCGGGCCTGCGTGTGCCAAACTTGGCCGGAGCCACAGCGCTCGGCGGGTATAATGCGCGACTTGCTTATTCCACTCTTCGATCAGGGAACGCCATGGAAGCCGAACAACTCAACGCCCTCAGTAACCGCCTTGCCGACCTCGGTCAGCGGGCGACGGAACTGCGGAGGTATCTTTGACTACGATCGGAAAGCCGATCAGCTGAAAACCGTCGAGCGCGAGCTCGAGGATCCGGCGGTCTGGGATAACGCCGAGCGGGCCCAGGAACTGGGACGCGAGAAACGGTCGCTGGAGAATGTGGTGCTGACCCTCAATCAGGTCGGCGACAACTTGCGCGATGCTGGCGAATTGTTCGACATGGCGCGCGAGGAGGAGGATGAGGCGACCTTGCAGGCGCTCGCTGGCGACATCGATGGTGTCGAACAGGCGATTTCCGGCCTCGAGTTCCGCCGGATGTTCAATAATCCGGCGGATCCACTGAATTGCTTCGTCGACATCCAGGCCGGCGCCGGCGGCACCGAGGCGCAGGATTGGGCGGCGATGCTGTTGCGGATGTACGTGCGCTATGGTGAGCGCAAAGGCTACACCGTCGAAGTTCTCGAGGAATCGGAAGGCGAGGTTGCCGGTATCAAGACGGCGTCGATCAAACTTTCCGGCGATTACGCTTACGGCATGCTGCGTTCGGAAACCGGCGTTCATCGGCTGGTCCGCAAATCGCCGTTCGATTCCAATGCCCGCCGTCACACCAGTTTCTGTTCGGTGTCGGCGTATCCGGAAATTGATGATTCGTTCGAAGTGGACATCAATCCGGCCGATCTGCGCATCGATACTTACCGTGCGTCGGGCGCCGGCGGTCAGCACATCAACAAGACCGATTCGGCGGTGCGCATCACGCATTTGCCGACCAATATCGTCGTCCAGTGTCAGAACGACCGTTCCCAGCACCGTAATCGCGCCGAGGCGATGGCGATGCTCAAGTCGCGGATTTACGAAGCGGAAATGCGCAAGCGGCAAGCCGAACAGCAGAAGCTCGAGGACGCCAAATCCGACATCGGTTGGGGGCACCAGATCCGTTCCTATGTTCTCGACCAGTCGCGGATCAAGGATCTGCGGACCAACGTCGAAATCGGCAACACCCAGAGCGTGCTCGACGGTGACCTCGATCCGTTCATCGAAGCCAGTCTGAAACAGGGCGTCTGAACGCGTCCGTTCTTGTCCTCACCGAGAATCCATCATGTCCCGCCAAGAAGACTCCCCGGAATCCACTCCCGCACACGATGAAAACCGTTTGATCGCCGAACGTCGCGGCAAACTCGCCGAATGGCGGCAGAGTGGCGTGGCGTACCCGAACGATTTTTCCCGCGAAAACACTGTCGGCAAGATCAACGAGCTGTGCGCGTCGCGAACGCTCGATGAACTGCGCGAGACGCCGGTCGAGGTCCGCGTCGCCGGGCGCATCCTGCTCAAGCGGGTGATGGGCAAGGCTTCGTTCATCACCATTCAGGATTTGTCGGGTCGGTTGCAGGTTTACGTGGCCCGCGACGAGATCGGCGAGCTTCCCTACGAGGCCTTCAAGCGTTGGGATATCGGCGACATCGTCGGCGTGGCCGGCCATCTTTTCCGCACACGGACCGGCGAACTGACGATACACGCCGGCGAACTGCGTCTGCTCAGCAAGGCTTTGCGCCCACTGCCGGAGAAATTCCATGGGCTGACCGACCAGGAGCAAACCTATCGTCAGCGCTACGTTGACCTGATCACCAACGAGAAGTCGCGCGAAACCTTCGTCGTCCGCAGCCGGATCGTGCAGTCGATCCGTGGCTACATGGTCGAGCATGGCTTCCTGGAAGTCGAAACGCCGATGATGCACCCGATTCCCGGTGGGGCGACGGCGCGGCCTTTCAAGACGCACCACAACGCGTTGGACATGCCGTTGTTCCTGCGCATCGCGCCGGAACTGTATCTGAAGCGGCTGGTGGTCGGCGGGCTGGAAAAAGTCTTCGAAATCAATCGTAACTTCCGTAACGAGGGGCTCAGCCCGCGCCATAATCCGGAATTCACGATGATGGAATTCTATGAGGCGTATTCCGAATACCGGCAATTGATGGATTTCACCGAAGGATTGCTGCGCCACAGCGCGCGGCAGGCGCTGGGTCAGGAAACCTTTACCTACCAGGGGCGGACGCTGGATTTCGCCAAGCCTTTCGCACGGCTGACGATCGTCGAAGCGATCCGCGTGCAGCATCCCGAATTCGGCGCCGATCAACTGGCCGATGCGGAGTGGCTGCGTAGGCAACTGACGACGATGCATGTCGACATTCCGGCGCAGGCCGGCGTCGGCGCACTGCAACTGTTGTTGTTCGAGGAAACCGCCGAAGCCACGCTGTGGCAGCCGACGTTCATCATCGATTATCCGGCGGAAGTCAGCCCCCTGGCGCGGCGCAGCGACGCCAATCCTGAAGTTGCCGAACGCTTCGAACTGTTCATCGCCGGCCGCGAAATCGCCAACGGTTTTTCCGAGCTCAACGACCCGGAAGACCAGGCCGCCCGCTTTCTCGAGCAGGCGCAGGCCAAGGAGGCCGGCGATGAGGAGGCGATGTATTACGACGCCGATTACATCCGCGCGCTCGAGTACGGCTTGCCGCCGACCGGCGGTTGCGGCATCGGCATCGACCGGCTGGTGATGCTGCTCACCGATGCGGCGAACATCCGCGACGTGATCCTCTTTCCGCAGATGCGTCCCGAGTGAGCGGCTGACTCTCAACGGGGAGTCGGCGGTGAATCGGCGGTGAATCGACACGCCATCGTCATCGGTGCCGGCTTGGCCGGCAGCAGCGTCGCCGAGCGGCTGGCGGCACGCGGCTGGACGATCGACGTCGTCGATCAGGCGCCGGCGGCAGGGCAGGGGGCTTCCGGCAATCTGGCCGGCGTTTTTCGTCCGTTGCCGTCTCTGGACGACAACCGGCTGGCGCAATTGACCCGCGCCGCTTTCCGTTGGGCGGAGGCGCATTTTGCGACCTTGCAGACGGAGGGATGGCCCCTGCGCTGGGCGCGGACCGGCGTCTTGCATCTGGCGCGCGATGACGTCCAGGCGTTGACGCAGCGTCAGGTGGTCGACCGGCAGGCCGCGCTTCATGACGGGTTGTCCTTTGTCGACCGACGAGCAGCCAGCGAATTGGCCGGCTGGCTGGTGCCCATCGGCGGCTGGTGGTTCGCGCGGGGGGGCTGGGTCGATCCGTCTTCATTGTGCCGCGCCAATCTGGCGCGGCATGGTTTGGCGGTGCGTTGCCGTTTCGGTTGCCGGATCACCGAGATCGCCCACGATGGACAGTCGTGGCGGATCATCGATTCCACCGGCGGCGACGTCGCCAGTGCGCCGGTGCTGATCGTGGCCAACGCCGGCGCAGCGCGCGATTTTGCGCCGACCCGGCATCTGCCGCTGCGCGACGCGCGCGGTCAAGTGTCTCATTTGCCGGCGGTCGCCGGCAGCGCGCCGCAAATCGTCGTTTGCCGGGGCGCTTATGTCACGCCGGCGATCGATGGTCTGCGTTGCGCCGGGGCGACGTTCGCCATCGACGCCGACCGGCATGCGGATCAGACGCCGACGCCGGCTGCGCATCTCGAAAACCTGGCCCGGCTCGATTTCATGCTGCCGGGGTTCGGCGCCGGACTGACGCCGGCCATGCTCGGCGGCCGGGTCGGCTGTCGTCCGATGTCGCCGGACCGTCTGCCGATGGTCGGGGCGGTGGCCGACGCCGCGGCGATCGATTCGCGCCGATCGTTGTCGAAGTCGACTGAACTGCCGCGTCTGCCCGGTCTGTACCTCATCAACGGTTTCGGTGCCCGCGGTCTGGTGTGGTCGACGCTGGCCGGAGAGTTGTTGGCGTGCCAGATTACCGGCGAAAATCCGCCACTGTCCGCCGAACTGCTCGGCGCGCTCGATCCCGGCCGCTTCCTGCGCCGTGGCCGTCGCGGCTCCGCTCATCCGGTCGATTCTCGTACCGCTTGAGAACCGTCTTCAGAAAGCAATCCGGTTTCGTGGACCAGATTGAGTTAATTGAATGAAAATTTCACGGCGCGTCTAGCATACTTGGGGGAGACTTGCAATTCCTTGGTTAAGAACACATTTGATTACCAGGTGGTACGCTGATCGGCGGGTCGGCGCGGCGTGGCGCAGCAATGCGCGGCCGATCGATCCGCGGTGCCGATCAGAGTTGGTGAATAAAATTTTTCGAGGATTGCTCAATGGCTGTTAAGCAGCTTTCGCTGAATTCGCTGGTCGGCTTGCCGGTTTCGCACGTCTGGTTTGGTCATGGGTCGGCCCTGTTTCTGGAGTTGGGGCCGTTGTCTGAAAGTCGCCTGCAGGATGGGTCCTTGGCTAACCCTAAAGGAAGCGTCACGGTGATGGCCGATTTCGGCTGGCGGATCGAAAAACCGCGATCGATCGCCTGTGGCAGCGGTGATTCGAAGGCGCGCTGCACGGCCGTGGCCCGCAAACTGGTGGGAGCGATGATTGCCGACGCGCAGGTGGTCGGCCGCATTCCGGAACTGTACCTCGAATTCTCGTCAGGCTTGTGGCTGCAGACCTTCAGTCATTACCAGGGGCAACCGACCTGGACGATCTTTTTCAATGCCCGCGGTTGCGGTTCCTTGTGTGTCAAGGCCGGCCAGTTGCGGCTCGATAAGCGCCGCGACTGAAACCCAGCGCGCTCGAGGCGTTCAACGCAGAATGAACGCCTCCTGATGAAAACGCAGAGCGCCGGCCGGTGAACACAGGCGCAAGCCGGCGTGCAAAGCGTCGGCCAATCCGGCCGGACCGCAGTACCAGATGTCTACAGGTTGTTGTCGACCGTTGGGCTCGACGAGTTGCTCGGCAGTCAGTCGTTCGCCCTGACGGTCGCCATGCAGATGCAGGGCGACGCCTGGCAGACGAGCGGTCAGGGCCCGCAAATGGCTGACGAAAGGATCGCTCTCCCGATCCACGGTGCAGTAATGCAGATCAGCCGTCGGCGCTTGGCCGGGGTTGCTGGCCAAGGCATCCAGCCAGGCCAGAAACGGTGTGACGCCGATTCCACCGGCAATCCAGATCTGCCGTGCATTTCCCCGGTGGCGCGCCCATTCGAAACGGCCGTAAGGGCCTTCGACAGTGATGTTCTGGCCGATCGACACCTGTTCGCTGAGACGCCGGGTGTAATCGCCGAGAGCTTTGATCTGAAAAGTCAGCCGTCCGTCACCATGGTCGGCGCTGGCGATGGTGAATGGATGCGCGCCTTCGGCGGGGTCGAAGGTGACGAAAGCGAACTGTCCAGGACGATGTCCGGGCCAGGGGGTGGAGAGTTCGACGGTGATGCCGAGAATCTCGCGGGTCGGCTGCTCGATAGCGACGATTTTGCCGTTCACCTTGCGTGAACGACCAATCCAGCCGGCCAGAGAACGCACGCTGCCGTTGATGCCGGCAACCAGCAACAAGGCCAACAGTACGCCCGCCGGTTGACGCCAGTAAGCGCTCGGCAACAACAGGACGGCATGAAAGGCGACCAGCAGGTACAGCAACGGCATCACCCGATGCAGCAGGCGCCAGTAGCGGTACGGGAAGCGCCGCCAGAGAGTGATTGCCAACATCGCCAACAAGGCGTAAATCGCCCATTCGCCCACTTCCTTGGCCAGATGGTGCAGTTCGCCGAACGGTGGACCGAATTTTTCCTGAGCAACGCGCCCGGCCCGACCGATCCAGGCCTTGATCGGCCCGTCGGACAGTTCGATCAGCCAATGGGCTATCGCGAAAATGCCGGCCAGGATGCCGGCCCATTTGTGCGTGCGATACACGCGGTCCATGCCGCCGAGTGGTGTTTCCAGCCAGCGTGGCCGAGTGGCCAGATACAGGGTCAGCGACATCATTGCCACCGCCAACAAGCCGCTGAGGTGCAAACCGTGCTGGCGCATGACCCACAAAGGCGCACCGACCAGCGCTGGGCCGTCGATGACGCTCCAGCCCCAGCCGAGGGCGACGAGGGCGATCAGAGAAGCAAGCAGGAGGTTCATCAAAATTTCACTCCGGTTGAAAGCTTTCCTTTTCAGGGGGACATCACTCGGTCAATCGGGCCGGGGCGGCCGGCTCCGGGAGAGTGCGGCGACCGACAGGCCGGGCACCGACGACGGTCAATCGTCGAAGTAGCCGCGTTCGGCGTCGCGATGGCACGCCGGGCAGTTGGCTTTGCTGCGCACCTCCTTGTGTTGCCATTCCTGGCTTTTCACTTTGCGATGTTCCTTGACCCAGCGTGGCAGTTCGGTGATGCGCAGCGGCGGGTCGACGGTCGAAACGCCGCGCAGCAGCTTTTCCGAATAGCGGGCACCGCCGGTATCGCCGGCATTGGCGGTCAGATAATTCCGGATGCGGTTGGCGGTGGCCGGGTCGACACTGGCGTCGTCACCGAAATGATTCTTCAAGCCGGCCATCAGACGCTGCCAGGACGACGACGGCAGCATCGACGGCGGAAAAGCCAGATGACAACTGCCGCACTCCTCCTTGACCAGCGCGTCGGTTACCGGCGGGTAGTAATGGCCACCGGCTCGGGCAATCTGGAACAGCATCGCCGAAGCGAGCACCGCCAGCAGGCCGAACCCCATCGAGCGGAAATAACGCATTTCATCCTCCGTAATCATATGCTTGCGGAACGGTTTGCCGGTTTCCGGCGCTCCGCATTTTCCTGAATCTCTTGAATTTCACGGTTCCCAGAGCTTGCCTCGGGGAACCACTCCTGGACGCTCTGGCTTTCTTGCCCAATCCGGTCGGAAAAACGGAACAGACGCCCGAAAGCCGGCAGTTCGAAAACCGGGGTTGCCAAGGTCGATCGGGGTAACCAGGGAAAGGTGGACCGTGGAAAGCAGGGCAACAGCATCGTCGATACGGCGATCGCCAGCAGAAAAAGCATTTCCGGACGGTAATGGCGCATCTGATTCTCCGTAGTCATGGTCTTGCGGAACGATTCAACGCTGAAACAGCCAGCTCAACCAATCGCCTTTCTCCCGAACGCTGCATTCGCGGCCCAGCACTTCGTTGCAATTGCGTTTGAACCATTTTTCGACTTTTGCCGGATCGCTGTAGCGGGACGGTGACGACGACACCGCCATCGGTTCGATATCCTTGCCGGTCAGCGTCCGTCCGCGCTGTCGTGGGTCGCCGCCGTGGCAGGTGCGGCATGACGGGGTGTCGGCTTTGCCGCCGGCGAAACGCTGGCCGTAGAACGCCTCGCCGCGGGCCGCCGAAAAGCCGCTGAACCCCGGATCGGCTTGCTTGGCGGCCGCGGCGTAGCCTGCGAGAATGTCGTCCCGCGGCGCCGCAGTTAGTGCGAGGGGGAGCGAAAGAAAAATCAGACCGGCCAGCGCGAGCCATCGGCGGCGGACGGCGGTCATGAAAATCCGGCTCGGGTGGCAAACCTCTTTCTTCGCGTGGATGTTCAGACTTGGGCGCGGCGCCATCTTTTCCAAGCGCTTGCGCTGGTTCACGGGCGTGGATTGAGACATGATCGGAACTCCTCATCGATTCGACGGCGCCCAGTTTGCCCGTTCTTGGCTGAACGCCGCCTGAAGCGTCCGTTCATCACCGGTTCATCTTCACGGGGGTAAAACACAGGGATGAACAAGAGATGGCTCTTTCTCGTGGCGGTGTTGCTCGCCATCGGCGGATCGCCCGTCGGCCGGGCCGACGACGGCGATCACGATCGGGCCCGGCAGGCCATGGAAGCCGGCGAAGTGCTGCCGTTGCCGAAAATTCTGCAGGCCGTCGAACGCGATCACCCCGGTCGGGTACTTGGTGTCGAACTCGAACGCCACCGTCAGCGCTGGATTTACGAAATCAAGATGTTGCGAAACGATGGTCGTCTGTTGAAACTGAAAGTGGATGCCCGCGAAGCGACGATTCTTGCCGTCAAGGGACGCGACGGCAGTGGCCGGCACGGACTTTCTGGGCCAGCCGATCATTGAGGAACGAACGATGCGCCTGCTGCTCGTCGAAGACGATCCGATCCTGCGCCAACAACTCGTCGAAGCGTTACAGGCGGCGGCGTACGTCGTCGATAGCGCCGACAACGGTATCGATGGCCGTCATCTTGGCGAGAACGAAGCCTACGAGGCGGTGATTCTCGATCTCGGCCTGCCGCAGCTCGATGGCTTGACCGTGCTGCGCCACTGGCGGCGTATCGGCAAGACGATGCCGGTGTTGATCCTCACCGCGCGCGACAGTTGGCACGAAAAAGTCGCCGGCATCGACGCCGGTGCCGATGACTACCTGACCAAACCGTTTCACATCGAAGAGTTGCTCGCCCGCCTGCGGGCGTTGATCCGGCGGGCCGGAGGGCACGCCAGTGCCGAACTGGGCTGCGGACCGCTGACTCTCGATACCCGCAACGGCCGGGCGACGGTGAACGGACGGGCGCTGACCCTGACCAGTCATGAATATCGCTTGCTGACCTATCTGCTGTTGCACCGCGAACAGATCGTCTCGCGCAGCGAGCTGGTCGAGCACCTTTACGCGCAGGATTTCGATCGCGACTCGAACACCGTCGAAGTTTTCATCGCCCGCCTGCGCAAGAAATTGCCGCCGGGGCTGATCGAAACCGTTCGTGGATTGGGCTATCGGCTCAGCGCGTCGCCTCCGTCGCAATGAATCTGTTGGCCGCGCGCCGGTCGTTGCGCCTGCGTTTGTTCGTTGGCACCGTCAGTTGGATCGTCGTCTCATTGGTCGCCACCGGCTGGGGATTGAGCGCGCTGTTCCGCCAGCACGTCGAAACGCAATTCCTGGCCGAACTCAACCGCCATCTCGACCAATTGACCGTTCAACTGGCGGTAGACGCGCAGGGGCGCCCGACGCTCAACGCCGCCTTGAGCGATCCGCGTTGGCAACGGCCGTATTCCGGCCTGTACTGGCAGATCGACGCACTCGATGGGGCGGGTGCCGCCCGGCCGGCGGTGCTGCGCTCGCGCTCGCTGTGGGATGTCATTCTCGTTGCACCGGCGGATAGTCCCGTCGATGGCCAGACTCATCAACACCGCCTGCTCGGCCCGAACCAGCGTCCATTGACGGCCATCGAGCGACAAATCCGACTCGGCGACGAAGACGAATCGGCCACGGCGACCCATCCCCGAGCCTTTCGTCTGCTGGTTGCTGCCGAGCAGGATCTGCTGGCCGAACCGCTGAGCCGCTTCAACGGCGCCTTGTGGCTGGCGCTCGGTGTCCTCGGCAGCGGGTTGGCGATCGCCGCGCTGATCCAGGTGATCATCGGTCTGGCGCCTTTGCACACGCTGCACGCCGCGCTGGCGCAGGTGCGCGAGGGCGAAGCCGACACCTTGCAAGGCGAATTTCCAGCGGAAGTGATGCCGCTGGTCGATGAGTTCAATCACGTGCTGGCTCAGAACGCCGCGGTTGTCGATCGCGCCCGCACCCAGGCCGGCAATCTGGCGCACGCGCTGAAAACGCCGCTCAGCGTGCTGGCCAACGCCGCTGCCACTCCGGGCGGTGAAGACAACGATCTAGCGAAACAGGTCCGGCAGCAGGTCGGCATCGCCAACCAACAGGTGCAATACCATCTCTCCAGAGCCCAGCGCGCGGCGTCTGTCCGTCTGAGCGGCGCGCGGACGGCGCTGTCGCCGGCGGTCGACGGTCTGTTGCGAACGATGCGCCGTTTGCATGCCGCGAAATCGCTCGAACTGCGGTGGCAGCCGCCGGCAACGGCGCTGGCGTTTCGCGGTGAAGAACAGGATCTGCAGGAAATGCTCGGCAATCTGCTCGACAACGCCTGCAAATGGGCACGCGCGCGAGTCGAGATCAGCGCGCACAGCCAGGGAAAGGCATTGATCGTCGAGGTCGATGACGACGGACCGGGAATTGCTGTCGAACTCCGCGCGGCCGTTCTGCGCCGCGGGGTTCGCGCCGACGAGCGGACACCGGGAAGCGGCCTCGGTCTGGCGATTGTCGATGAACTGGCGCAGCTTTATCGGGGAGAACTGCAACTGGCCGAATCCCCGCTGGGCGGTTTGCGCGCGCGGCTGACCTTGCCTGGCGCCATGTCACGAGTGGCGTGAAGGCGGGGGAGGGCGCTGCTTACCGTTCTTCGGACGTTCGTTCGACACAAAAGCACGCATATTTTCGGGAGACTGTCGGACTTGAGCGATCGTCGTGGGGGTAAGGCGAGGACGGTTCCTGCCGATTTCGATGCCGATCGTGGGTCTGGTCAACGAAAAACGGGAAAAATGAACCGCTTTTCCGCCGGGCGGAGGCACCGACCAGGCTCGTCGGCAAAGTCGATCGCCCGACATTCGTATGGACGACGAATGCCGGGCGATCCTGGATTTTGGAAAACGGCGGGCTGCCGGTTATTGCACCCGCTGAAGGCAGCCCCGGAGCTGCTTCCCGCCGCTGCGGGATCGATTCGATCCGTCCGGCGCCGTCTGGAAGGACGGCTTTATGCCGGACGGCGATGTCGCGCGGGCCCCGCTTTTTCGATCCGCTTACGGAATCATCTGCGGCAGCAGATACGCCTGAATGGTGGTGATCACGCCGACGATGAAGCAGAGCATCAGGCTGTGCTTGACGGTGAAGCGGAACAGATCCGACTCGCGTCCGACCAGACCGACGGCGGCGCAGGCGACAGCGATCGATTGCGGCGAAATCATCTTGCCGGTGACGCCGCCGGTGGTGTTGGCGGCGACCATCAAGGTGTCGGAAACGCCGATCTGCTGAGCGGTGGTGGCTTGCAGGTTGCAGAACAGCGCATTCGACGAAGTGTCGGAACCGGTCAGGAAAACGCCCAGCCAGCCGAGCAGCGGCGAGAAGAACGGGAAGGCGACACCGGTACCGGCGAGCAGCAACGCCAAGGTGGCCGACAGACCCGAATAGTTGGCGATGAAGGCGAAAGCCAGCACCATGCCGATCGAGTAAATCGGTTTGATCAGTTCGCCCAGGGTTTCGGTAAAGGCCTTGACAGCGTCCGCCGGGCGCATGCGCAGCATGATCACCGTGACGATGGCGGCGAAGAGAATCGCCGTACCGGTGGCCGACAGCCAGTTGAACGAGTACGACGCGGCGTAGGGGCTGGCCGCCTTGACGATCGGCGGCATCTTGATCACCAGTTTGTCGAGCATCGGCACCGAGGTGTTGATCACCGTCCAGGCCAGATCACCGCCTTTAGCGAACAGCGCCTTGAACGGTTTCAGCGACCAGATGGTGACGAAGACGGTGAGGATGGCGAACGGCGACCAGGCTTTGAGCACGGTGCCGAGCGAATGGTTTTCGGTGTGCAAAGTGGCGTGCTGGTCGGCAAAACGGAAAATGCGCTTCGGTTTCCAGAATCTGAGGAAGATCGACAGCGAGATCAGGCTGACCAGCGCCGAGGTGATGTCCGGCAGTTCCGGGCCGATGAAGTTGGCGGTGAAGAATTGGGTGACGGCAAAGCTGACGCCGGTGACCAGAATCGCCGGCCAGGTTTCACGGATGCCGCGCATGCCGTCCATGATGGCGATGACCCAGAACGGCACCAGCACCGACAGAAAAGGCAATTGTCGACCGGCCATCTGACCGATCTTGAAGGCGTCGATGCCGGTGACCTGCCCGGCGACGATGATCGGAATGCCCATGGCGCCAAAAGCCACCGGCGCGGTATTGGTGATCAGGCACAGGCCGGCGGCGTAGAGCGGGTTGAAGCCCAGGCCGACGAGCAGGGCGGCAGTGATCGCCACCGGTGCGCCGAAACCGGCCGCTCCTTCGAGAAAGGCGCCGAAGGCGAAGCCGACCAACAGCATCTGCAGCCGCTGATCCTCAGTGAGCGAAACCACCGACGCGCGGATGATGTCGAACTGGCCGGTCTTGACGGTGATCTTGTACAGGAAGACGGCAGTGACGATGATCCAGGCGATCGGCCACAAGCCGTAAAGAAAACCGTAAACCGCCGAAGCCAGCGCCATGTCCAGCGGCATGCCGTAAAAAAGGATCGCCACGCCGAGGGCCAGCAACACGGTGATCGTCCCGGCGATGTGGCCCTTCAGGCGCATCACCGCCAGAGCGAAGAAGAAAAAGATGATCGGTATCGCGGCAATCAATGACGACAGCCATAGATTGCCTGCCGGGTTGTACACATGCTGCCAGGTTTGCATGGTGAGTCTCCTTGGTGTGAATGAAGCCGTTGAAAACAGAAAAACCGTCGTCCGCCCCGGCTCAACACACGCCGATGTTGTCAGGACGACTGCATTCTTCGAGAAGGTAGGCCACCGAACGGTAACGGCGACCGCTCTCGGTGGTCAGACCGATTTCGCAAGTGCGATTGGTCGAGACGCCGTGACGGCAGTCGGCCGGCAGGGCGTCGCGCAGGGTGCGCAAAGCATGCTGATTGAGCTCGGGAACGACGAAACCGCGATCGCCGGCAAAACCGCAGCAGCCGACGCTGGCCGGGGCGATCACCTGTTCGACGCAGGCGCTGACCAGTTTCTGCAATTTGCCGTCCGAACCGCTCTTGCGGACGCTGCAGTTGACGTGCAAGGCGATCGGGCCGGGCTGCCGGACCAGCTTGAGCCGCGGCAGCAGGGCGTCGTGCGCGAATTCATGAAAATCAAACAACGGCAGCCGGCCGGCCAGATAGTCCCGCATCCGTGCACTGCAGGTGCTGGCATCCATGATGATCGGATAGCGGCCGTTTTCACTGGCCTCACGCAGCGCGGCCTCGAGACGCGCCGCGCTGGCGTCGGCTTGCTCGGCCAGGCCCTTGCTGGCCATCATCTGTCCGCAGCACAGGCCGTCTACCGCCCGCGGCAGCCGCGGCGCGTAGCCGGCGCGGATCAGCAAGCGCTGGACGACTTGGTCCAGTTGCGCCTCTCCGGCGGCGTCCGGACCGAAAATCCGCCCGCCGCAGGCCGGAAAGTACACCACCGGGTCGCCGTCTGCGGTGGGTGCCGGCATCGTCTGACTCGCCGATCCGGCGTGCGGCATCGGTGATTTCCAGGCTCCGCCCGACAACCAGCGCACCGTCTGTTGACCGACCACCGCGCTGGTCAGATGACCGAGACGCAGGCCGAGGCGGGCGGTCGAGGCCACCGTCGCGAAATTCTCACCCGTCCAGTCGCCGATCTTCCGCGCCAGGGAACTCTGCCGGCGGCCGCGCAGACGGCGGGTCAGATCGCCGGTGTTGATGCCGACCGGGCAGGCGGTGGAGCACAGACCGCAGCCGGCGCAGGTGTCGAGGCCAAAGTAGGGGTAGGCGTCGCCGGACTCTCCGGCGGCTTCCCCGGCGGCGCGCCGCCGGGACAACTCGCGCCAACTGACGATGCGCTGGCGCGGCGACAGGGTCAGCCGGTGCGAGGGACACAGCGGTTCGCAGAAACCGCATTCGATGCAGCGGTCGACCAGATCCTCCGCCGGTGGCATCGGTTTGAGGTTCTTCAGGTGCGCCGTCGGGTCGTCGTTGAGGATCACCCCGGGGTTGAGCACGTTTTCCGGATCGAACAACGCCTTGATCCGGCGCATCAAAGCGGTGGCCTGCGCGCCCCATTCCAGTTCGACGAACGGTGCCATGTTGCGTCCGGTGCCGTGTTCGGCCTTCAGCGAACCGTCGTATTTATCGACGACCAGATGGCAGACGTCATCCATGAACGCCCCGTAGCGGCGGATTTCGGCCGGATCGCCAAAATCCTGGGTAAACACGAAGTGCAGATTGCCTTCCAGCGCGTGGCCGAAAATGATCGCTTCGGGGTAACCATGCCGCTGGAGCAGCGCCTGCAGATCGAGTGTCGCCGGGGCCAGTGAGGCGATCGGGAACGCGACATCCTCGATGATCACCGTCGTACCGGCGCGCCGCATCGCGCCGACCGACGGAAAGGTTCCCTTGCGCACTTTCCAGAACATCTCGCAAGTGTGCGGGTCGGTGGAAAACGCCGGAGGTTCGACGGTGACGATGCCAGCGAGAGCAGCCAAGGCGCTGTCGATCCGCGTTTGTAGTCCGCAAGGCTCCGGAGATCGCACCTCGACCAGCAAGGCGGCGACCGCTTCGCCGAGCGTGCGGATCATGGTCGGCAAACCGGGCTGGTTCTCGACCGAACGCAGCGCGGCGCGATCGAGCAATTCGACAGCCGACACCGCTTGGGTTTTCAGACGCACCACCGCTTGGCAGGCGGTTTCGATATCCGGGAAAAAAATCAGCGCACTGGCTTTGCAGGGGTCTTCCGGAACCGTGCGGTAGGTGATGCGGGAAATGAATCCCAGCGTTCCCTCCGAGCCGATCATCAGGTGAAGCAGGATGTCGAACGGGTCGCTGTAATCGACCAGTGCGTTCAGACTGTAACCGGTGGTGTTCTTGATCTTGAATTTATCGCGGATGCGCCGGGCCAGCGAAACATCGTCGCGCGTCTGTTGCCCGAGCCGTTCGAGTTCATCGAGCAGCGGCGCGTGGCTGGCGCGGAACGCGGCCCGACTGGTTTCGTCTTCGGTATCGAGAATGCTGCCGTCGGCGAGGATCACCCGCATGCCCAGAACCGTCTGGTAACTGTTCTGGGCCGTGCCGCAACACATTCCGGAAGCATTGTTGGCGGCGATGCCGCCGATCTTGCAGGTGGCGATCGACGCCGGGTCGGGGCCGATCTTGCAGCCGAGCGGCGCCAGTCGCCGATTGACCTCGCCGCCGATGATTCCCGGTCCGAGACGCACGCTGAGCGCGTCGGCTGCCGCGTCGAAGGTGGCGAAATTCTCGCCGATCAGCGCCAGGATGCCGTCGGTCACCGCCTGACCGGAGAGGCTGGTGCCCGCCGCGCGGAACGTCAGCGGCGCCCGCTGCTGACGGGCGATGCGCAGCAGATGCACGACTTCGTTTTCGTCTTCGACGACGACGACGACTTGCGGAATCAGGCGATAAAAACTGGCGTCGGTTCCCCAGGCCAGTCGACGAAGTTCGTCGGTGATCACCCGCTGGGCGGGAAAATGCTGCTGAAGGGCGGTAACGAGCAGATTCATGCCGGCTTTCTCCTTTCAACTTACGCGCGTCGCGAACGGCGTTCTCGTCTTCGATCGGGTTCTTACAGGGGATTCACCTTACGGTAATGGCTTGCACACTGAGATATCGGTGGCGCAAAGACTAATTGCAGATCAAAATAGGCGAAAATTGGTAGGACCAATTTACTCGCACCATCGACACGATAGAGGAGCCGATCCACAGACCACGAACGACAGGGAGCAGGGGATGAATGTGCAAAGCGTGACGGAGCGGGCCCAGAAGGCCATCGAAGTTCATCTGGTCGACGGCTCGTGGCCGGTCGGCATGCGATTGCCGCCGGAGCGGGTGATGGCCGATGAACTGGGGGTTTCGCGCAATTCGGTTCGAGAGGCGGTTTCCCGGCTCAAAGAACGCGGACTGCTGTTCAGCAAGCCGGGCTGCGGGGTTTTCGTCAGCAACCGCTTGCAGGGGGCCATCGCCTCGCCCTGGCGGCAACTGGTCGCCGCGCAGCCCGATTTGCGTTGGGATACTCTCGAATTCCGCCGTGAGCTCGAAGGCGCCACCGCCTATTTCGCCGCGCTGCGCGCCGAAGCCGCCGATCTGAAAAAGCTCGAAGAAGTCGTCGACCGTTTGCTCGACGCCTGTCGCAACGGGCACAAGGAAGAGGAATACCGGGCCGACGCCGACTTCCACGAACTGATCGCCGAAGCCTCGCACAACAGCATGTTTCTCTATCTGCATTCCAGTATCGTGCGCATGCTGCGCGAGCACATCAGCCTGAATATCATCGGCTTGGAGGATCCGTCGGGCGAAATGACCGAACATTTGTGCCGCCAGCACCTGGAGATCTGGCAGGCGATCCGCGCTCACCAGCCGGAAGAGGCCCGGCAGGCGATGCTTGCCCACATCAATTTCACCTGGGCTGAACTCGCCCGCCGCGCCGACGACGATTCGGTTCGCCTGCCGTGAAATTTCCCGTGAACATGGCGTACTCGCTGCGACGCGGATATCGCCTGGCCGGAGGGCGCAGGTAGACTTTCGAGAAGAGCTCCGGGAAGGGTAAAATCAAACCTTTTTCGCGACAAAACAACGGCAAAATCGTTGCCAAACGCCCTGTTCTGCGGGTTTACGTCGCGCTACCCGGATGCCCCCAGCCTCGCATCTCACCGTGTGTCCCGCATTTCGGCAGGGCAGATGCTTCGTCTTTTTGTGCCAGATCTATAAGGATTTCTATGTCTCTCAAGTGCGGTATCGTCGGTCTGCCGAACGTTGGCAAATCCACCTTGTTCAATGCCCTGACCAAATCCGGCATCGCCGCTGAAAATTACCCCTTCTGCACGATCGAGCCGAACGTCGGCATCGTCGAAGTTCCCGATCCACGGCTGGCCGAACTCGCCGCGATCGTCAAACCGCAACGCATCCAAGCGGCCATTGTCGAATTCGTCGATATCGCCGGCTTGGTTGCCGGCGCCTCGCGGGGCGAAGGACTCGGCAACCAATTCCTGGCCAACATCCGGGAAACCGATGCGATCATCAACGTCGTGCGGTGTTTCGAAGACGAGAACGTCGTCCACGTCTCCGGTCGTATCGATCCGCTGGCCGACATCGAAACCATCCTCACCGAATTGGCGCTTGCCGACTTGGCCACCATCGATCGCACCTATAATCGCGAAATCAAAAAAGCCCGCGCCGGCGACAAGGACGCACAAAAACTCGTCACCCTGTTGGAACGTCTCCAGCCCCATCTCAACGACGGCAAACCAGTGCGCGCCCTGTCACTCACTGACAGCGACAAAGCCCTCCTCAAACCCCTGTGTCTGCTGACCAGCAAACCGACGATGTATGTCGGCAACGTCCTCGAAGACGGTTTTAAAAACAACCCGCATCTCGACCGCTTACGTGCCTACGCCGCGAAAGATGAGGCGCCGGTGGTCGCCTTGTGCGCCAAAATCGAATCTGAATTGGCCGATCTCGACGACGACGACAAGCAAGCCTTTCTGGCCGATCTCGGTTTCGAAGAACCGGGCCTCAACCGCTTGATCCGCGTCGCTTACCAATTGCTCGGCCTGCAAACCTACTTCACGGCGGGCGTCAAGGAAGTGCGCGCCTGGACCATCCACGTCGGCGATAGCGCCCCCCAGGCGGCCGGAGTCATTCACACCGATTTCGAACGCGGCTTCATTCGGGCGCAAACCATCGCTTACGCTGATTTCATTGCCTGCAAAGGCGAACAGGGTGCCAAAGAAGCGGGAAAAATGCGAACCGAAGGCAAGGACTACGTGGTCAGGGATGGAGACGTGATGAATTTTTTGTTCAACGTCTAGGACGGACGGTTTTTTCCAGAAACACCTGGAAAGACTATGAAATCGTAAAAAACACAACAAAGCCGCGCATTTACGCGGCTTTGTTGTTTCAGGGTGTTGCCAGAAATTACACGAGCAGCCACCGCTGAATGAGTACAAAGGTGAGTATGCCTCTGTGTGTGTCGCCGGATAAGTGAGTACAGTGGGGTGCCGCCATCACAGAGTACCCGCCATGCTGACCGACACCCACTGTCGCAACGCCAAACCTAAGCCCAAGCTCTACCGGCTCACAGACCATCGCGGCCTGTGCCTGGAGGTCAAGCCCAGCGGCGTGAAGGCCTGGCGCTACCGGTTCACGCTGGAGGGCAAGGCCAGTATGTTCGCCCTGGGCGAGTACCCCGCCGTCGGCCTGGCTGAAGCGCGAGAGCGGTGCGAGGCCGCACGCCAGTTGGTCAGACAAGGGGTAAACCCTGCCCAACAGCGGCAGATCGACCGCATCAAGCAAGCCAGCGATGCCGAGATCACCTTCGAGAAGGTGGCACGCGAATGGCTGCAAACCAAAGACTGGGAAGACGTCACCAAGAACCGCCGCCTCGACATGCTGGAGCGTGTGGTGTTTGGCGAGATCGGCCAGATGCCCATCCGCGCCGTCACGCCCGCGCATGTGCTGAGTATCTTGCAGCACACGGTCAAGCGCGGCGACCCACGGTGGCCGCCGAAGCCCGCCGCACCATGTCGGCCGTGTTCGAGTACGCCGTGGCCACGCTGCGCGCCGACAGCGACCCCGTCTGGCCCGTTCGCAAGGCCTTGCCCGCCAACAAGACCCAGCACAAAACCGCCCTCACCACCGCGCAGGTCGGCAAGCTGCTCAACGACTTTGACAACCACCGTTGCACCTTTCCGATCAACTACTGCATGCAACTGATGTGGTGGACCTTGGCGCGACCCAGCGAAGTCGCAGAAGCCGAATGGACCGAGATCGACTTGGACCGCGCCCAGTGGCGCATTCCCGCCGAGCGCATGAAGGCCAGCAAGGAGCACGTGGTGCCTCTGCCGACGCAGGCCGTAGAGATGCTCAGAGGCCTCAAGGCCATCACCGGGCAGCGAAAGCATCTCTTCCCTGGCCGTGACAACCGAAACACCCCGATGTCCGTCGCATCACTCAGGCAGGCTTTGAAAGTTCTGGGCTGGGCCGGCACCTACAGCCCCCATGCCACCCGCACCACGGGCAGCACCCGGCTTAACGAGATGGGCTACCGGCTCGATGCCATCGAAGCCCAGCTCGCGCACTCCGACCAGAACAATGTGCGCCGCGCCTACAACCACGCCACCTACTTCGAGGAGCGCCGAGTGATGATGCAGGACTGGGCGGATCATCTCGTGCAATGGAGAGCCACCGCTCATGAGCAACCTTAGGCATTCCGACTTGTCGTGCGACACCGCCGCGCGTGAGCATTTGGAGAGGGTGATCGAAGTCACTTCCCACGGCAGAACCATCACGTCAGTGACGCGAATTTAGCACGGCGCTGAGCGTTCACAGCGGCGGCATCGGACCTGGCACAGCGCTACATGCAACTGAGGCATCAGGCCCAGGACGCCGAGAACAGGCGCAAGCGCTTTGAAGCGATTGCCCAAGCCGCGCGGCAACTTCGCTTCGCGATGGAAGGCCTCAACCTGAGCGAATTGCACGTTCTTGAGAGCGAGCAACAGGCCGCACACCAACGCTATCGGTTCATGGCTTACGCTGTTGAAGACACGCATCCGCTGGTGGCTACGCTGGTGAAGCGGCTCAGCGCAATGCCCGGCAGAAAGCTGGACATCCATGTCGCCAAGGCGGGCAACTTCACAGCGGAGGTTCAGCGTCTTGCGCGCGCGCTTTGGCCCGACCATGGCCACGCCATCACCGCCACCTGCTTCTGCCACCAATGGAGCGCAGATGTGAAGTCCACCGGCGATGCCGATGCGGCCAGCCGAGGCCTTGGGCACCGCAGCGCCAAGACTCGAAAGTACTACGGCACGGCGCATCAAGCACGGGATAGGCATGCCGTGCGCCCCGTGCAAATTGAGGCTGACTTGCCGGTGAGGGCATTACCTATCCGAGCGCGGCCAATCACACAGGCGCACATCAACTCAAAGCATGCAGCGGAAATGGGGTAATTGCAGCTTTATTGGGGTAATGGCTATCGAAAATGCCCTTATATGCTGTAGCATTACCCCATTCTTCCTCGTCCGGATGCTGCTGCATGCAATCACTCTCGCCAGACTACCTCGCCAAGCTGCGCTTCGACGCGCAGCAGTTGGCGACGTTGCGCGCCCTGGGTGAGTTCAGGGGCAAGCAGCAACTCTTCGTGGCGCAATCTCCGGAGGTCTTGAGCGATCTGCGGCAGGTGGCCGTGGTCGAGTCCACCGAGTCGTCGAACCGTCTGGAGGGCGTGGTCGTCGCGGCACATCGGCTCAAGTCACTGGTGCTCAAGAATGCCACGCCGCAAAGTCGGTCTGAGCAGGAAGTAGCGGGCTACCGCGATGCACTGGGCCTGATCCACGAAAGCGGCGAGCAGATGGCGTTTTCAGAAAGCACTCTCTTGCAGCTCCACGGCATGCTGTACCGCTACATGCCGCAACCGGGCGGGCACTGGAAGGCCACCAACAACGACATCGTAGAGCGTCACCCCGATGGCAGCTCGCGCATTCGCTTTCGTCCGGTCGCCGCGCACCTCACGCCCATGGCGATGGCCGACCTGATCGCGCGCTACCGCTCGGTGTTGGATCAGCACTTAGCGGACCCATTGGTGCTGGTGCCTCTGGCCATCCTCGACTTCCTGTGCATCCACCCATTCCCGGATGGCAACGGCCGCATGGCACGACTGCTCACCCTGCAGCTGCTCTATCACTTCGACTATGCGGTGGGCCGCTTCATCAGCCTGGAGCGCATCTTCGAAGGGTCGAAGGAGAGCTACTACGAAACGCTGGAAGCCAGTTCCCAGGGCTGGCACGAGGCTGCTCACAACATCGGCCCATGGCTCGACTACTTCTGGGGGGCCCTGCTGCGTGCCTACAAGGAATTTGAAGAGCGCGTGGGCACCATTGAGCGCGGCCGGGGTGCCAAGGGCGACCGCGTCCGCTCAGAGATTCTCAAACGCCAAATGCCCTTCTCCATCTCGGAGATTGAGGAAGCCTGCCCCGGCATCAGCCGGGACATGGTGCGCGTGATCCTGCGCGCCATGAAAGCGGAGGGACTGATTGCCCCCAATGGCAAGGGGCGTGCCGCCAAGTGGATCAAGCTAGACAGAGGTTCTCAAAACCTCAGCCAGAACGATCAGTAGGCAGCGATACCAAGCGGCGAGAGGGAGAAAAAATGACCAAAACTGAGGCCCAAACCCGGTTAGATCTGATCGACCAGCAACTTGCCTTGGCAGGCTGGGACGTTAAAGACCCGACCCAGGTTGTTGAGGAATTCGACATCCTTACCGCCCTGCCTGATGGGGTAGCGGAGCCGCGCACGCCCTACGAGGGCCACCAGTTCAGCGACTACGTCCTGCTTGGCAAAGATCGCAAACCTATGGCCGTGATCGAGGCCAAGAAGACCAGCCGTGATGCCGCGATTGGCCGTGAGCAGGCCAAGCAGTACTGCTACAGCATCCAGAAGCAGCTGGGCGGTGAGCTGCCGTTCTGCTTCTACACCAACGGCCACGAGCTCTATTTCTGGGATCTAGAAAACGCGCCGCCGCGCAAGGTGGTCGGCTTTCCCACCCGCGACGATCTGGAACGCTTTGATTACATCCGCCGCAATCGTAAGCCGTTGACGCAGGAATTTATCAACACCTCAATTGCTGGCCGCGATTACCAGATACGCGCCATTCGCTCAGTACTCGAAGGCATCGAGCAGAAGAAGCGCGACTTCCTGCTGGTGATGGCCACCGGCACCGGCAAGACGCGCACCTGCATTGCCATGGTGGACGCCCTGATGCGTGCCGGGCACGCAGAAAAAGTGTTGTTCCTCGTGGACCGCATCGCTTTGCGCGAGCAGGCACTCGCAGCATTCAAGGAGCACATGCCCAATGAGCCACGCTGGCCCAATGTGGGCGAAAAGCTGATTGCCACGGACCGCCGCGTCTATGTTGCGACCTACCCAGCGATGCTCAACATCATCCGGGACGAGGCGCAGCACCTGTCGCCGCACTTCTTCGATTTCATCGTGGTCGATGAGAGCCATCGCTCCATCTACAACACGTTCGGCGAAGTTCTCGACTACTTCAAAGCCATCACGCTGGGACTGACGGCCACGCCGACAGACATCATCGATCACAACACCTTCCAGCTTTTCCATTGCGAAGACGGCATCCCCACGTTTGCCTACACCTATGACTTTTCGGTTACCTGCTGCAAATCTTCCGGCGTGATCTGCCTGACGCCAGCATCGACTTCAAGACTGAGTGGGACAAGGCCTTCGCCGACCTCAACGCAGAACGCAGCCAATATTTGGCCGCCGAGCGCATGAAAAGCACCCTGGCTGAGCTGGAACGCAAACACGAGACGCGACTGACGCTGCGAGGCAAGCTGCTGTGCTGGCGGCCCATGATCGACGAGGCCTTGGGCCATTGGCAGCAGCACTTCGAATCACGCCAACAAGCCCTGCAGCATGAGCTGCAGCAGTGCGATGGCGAGCAGGACCGCTTGCGCGAGCAGGACCACCAGTCCGTGCGTGAACAAAGCCAGTGGGAGCTGGAGCAGAAGCAGCTCTGCCAGGAGAGCCAGCAATTGCAGGCGCTGCAGCAGCGCTTCGCCTTGGTGGAAAACCGGGCGGTTCTGGAGACGTGCCGCCGCGACGTGCAGGAACAGCGCGACGCCCTGGTCATCCGCATGGGCCAAGCGCAAAGCCGCCCGCCAGCGGCTATCGAGCGCGAAATCGCCCGCGTGGACAGGGAGCTGGCCCAGCTGACGCAGGAGATGCGCACCCAAGGCCACAACCTCTACCAGCAACTGGCGAGCGTGTTGCCGACCGCGCAACTGGATGCGCTGAATAGGGTGTTGGCCAAGCCCGTGTTGACCCTTGGCGCGGAGGACTTCCAGTTAGATGGTCAGACTCTGTTGGACGCACTTGGGGGCGCTGACGTCAACATGTTCCGTCTACCCGGTCTTGAATTGCGCATTGGCACCCTGCTCGAACAGCATCAGCAGCGTACCCTGGCGGAGCTGGACGAGGTTCAGCGGGAGTTGCAACAGCAACAGGCGCAATTGAAAGAGCAGCTGGCGACAGCGCAAGCGTTGGAAAGCGTCAAACGCGAACGTGATGCGCTGGAACAGCAACTGGGGCAGTTGGATGCAGAGCTGCGGGACTACACCCAGATGCAGGCTCTGCTGGGCAGCGACGCTGAGCGCCAAGCACGGCTTGTGGCGCTCGACCAGAAGCTCGCCGAGCTGACGGCCAGCCTTGCGCAATCGGCCGCTCGGTACCGGGCGCTGGACCAGCAGCGCCAACAGCGGCAGCAGGATTTAGAGTCACTCAAGCAGCAGCATCGGCAGATTGGGCAACGCCGCAATCAGCGGATCGATCAGGAAGGCCCTTTCACTTGGCTGGCAGACCTGCCGCATCAACCCTGGTTGGCGCAGCCGGAGTTTGCGTTGGACCAGCTGGCCGAGCGTTTGCAGACCTACCAAGCCGACTGCCGACAACTGCTGGAGCTGGACGAACAGATTCGACGACTGCTCGGTGAGATCCACGCTGGCGGGCTGACCAAGTACCAGTTCGTGAGCGAGCCCGAGGTTGAGATCACCCGCCTGGTGGAGTTCGCCCATCACCTGCCTCAGGAAGTTGAAGCGCTGGAAAAGAGGGTGCGCTCGGCCGTGGTCAACGTGGCGGCCTGCTTGCGCGAACTGCGCGACGGATTGGCTGCCTTCAAACGCCGGATGCGCGAGTTCAACCGCAAAATCAGCGGGCGTCAGCTTTCCGACTTGGCAGTGTTCAAGATCGAACCCGAGGACGAAACCGCACTGGTCGAGGCCATCGAGCTGCTCATCAGCACGGCGGCCGCGGTTGGCAATGGCGAGACCTTCGAACTTTTCAACCAGCAGAGCGTGCTGGAGGATGACCAGCTCAACCGCACCAAGACCCTACTCATCGAGGAAGGCAATGCCCGCCACGGCTTGCGTGTGGCCGATCTGTTCCGACTGCGCTTCTGGGTCGGCAAGGCAGATCGCGAGCCGGAAGCCTTCGACGACCTGGACCGTGCGGCCTCGAATGGCACCGTGCTGATGGCCAAGCTGGTGACGGGCTTGGCGATGCTGCACCTGATGCAGGATCAAAGGCGGCCGATACAAGGCATCTGCTACCTGGACGAAGCCCTGGCCCTGGATGCACGCAACCAGCGCAGTTTGATCGAGACCGCTGCCGAATTTGGCTTCTCGCTGATCTTCGCCTCCCCGGCGCCGCTGACCACTGTGCGCTACTGCGTGCCCATTCATCATCGCCAGGGCAGCAACCAGATCAGCCGCTTCAGTTGGCAGATCATCGAACCGGTGGAGGCCCGATGACGGATCAGATTCTGCGCGCGGCGTTGCTGAAATTGAAGGGCAAAGGTTCGGTGCCTGCAAGCCAGTTCACCCCGGCACAGCGCAACGCCTTAGATCGCTTTGCCAGGCATCTCGATGGAATCGCCACGGATTATTTACAGAAAGAGTGTTGCATTGCCCTACCCAGTTTTGCAGCGTTACCACTGCACAACCGCTCTTCGGCGCAATCGACTCGACAGATGAGCACTGCGAGGGGTACTCCTTGCGCGCCTCCTGCATCAGACACACCGCGCAATCACGCACTTCGGGGGAATACTTCGGGAAAGATTTCTTGCTCATCATGGCTCCATCTTCTTAAGAGTCGGAGCCCCCTCAAAGCCCGGGACGATTCAGTCAGCATTGTTCGTTCGGCTGTCCGGAAGAGCGTGATCGTTGCTGGCGGCAATCGACGTCTACAGCGGAGCCGCGTTGGCCGTCGGCTATAATCTCGCCAGACTTCGCTCGATCTCATCACGAGGCGTTTTTTCTTTATTTTCTCTGCCCGAATCATGGCCGATCTCCTTCTTCTTCGCGGGGCTCCCGCTTTCTCCTCTTTTCGGTTGGACGAACGGGAACGTCGTCTGCGGGCCGTCGTACCCGGCGTTCGGGTGATCGATGCCGAGTACTGGCATCTGGTGGCCGTGAAGAAAGCGTTGTCTGCCGCCGAGCGTCGGAAACTCGGGGCCCTGCTCGAAGAGCGCGAGGTCGAGGAACGGCCGCGCGGGGAATTGTTCCTGGTGACTCCGCGGCTGGGAACGATTTCGCCCTGGTCGTCGAAAGCGACCGACATCGTCTGGAACAGCGGTTTGCTCAGCGTCGAACGCGTCGAACGAGGTGTCGCTTGGCGGCTGGTCGTCGCCAGACCGCTCTCGGATACGCAGCGAGCAGAGATCATCGCTTTGTTGCATGACCGGATGCTGGAGACGGTGGTCGGCGATTTCGCTGCCACGGTCGCACTGTTCCAGCATTTTCCCCCGCAGCCTTTGCGCTGTATCGCGGTGGGCGGCCGCGGCCGTGCGGCGCTGGTCGACGCCAACCGCGAACTTGGGCTGGCCTTGTCCGATGATGAAATCGATTATTTGCTCGAACTGTTCGTCAAAGCGCAACGCGACCCGACCGACGTCGAGTTGATGATGTTCGCGCAGGCCAATTCGGAGCATTGTCGACACAAGATTTTCAATGCTTCGTGGGTGATCGATGGTCAGCCGCGTGAAGAGACCCTTTTCGGCATGATCCGCGAAACGCACCGCGCGCATCCGCAAGGTACTGTCGTTGCTTATGCGGATAACTCGTCGGTGATCGAGGGCGGCGAAGCGGCCAATTTCCATCCCGACGCCGAAGGCGCGTACGGCTATCATCGGCAGTTGACGCATATTCTGGCCAAGGTCGAGACGCATAATCATCCGACGGCGATTTCACCGTTTCCTGGTGCGGCAACCGGCGCCGGCGGCGAAATCCGCGACGAGGGGGCGACGGGGCGCGGATCGAAGCCTCGGGCCGGTTTGTGCGGTTTTTCGGTTTCCAACCTCCATTTGCCGGACGCGCTGCAGCCCTGGGAGAGTGCCAGCGCTGCGCAGCGACGGCCGGCGCGCATCGCTTCGGCATTGTCGATCATGCTCGACGGGCCGATCGGTGCGGCGGCGTTCAACAACGAGTTTGGCCGTCCGAATCTGGCCGGCTATTTCCGCACCTTCGAGCAGTTGACCGGGGAGGGCGATCAGCAACGCTGGCTGGGTTATCACAAGCCGATCATGATCGCCGGCGGTGTGGGCCATATTGCCGCCGATCAGTCGCACAAATCGTCGACGCTGCCTGCCGGCACGTTGCTGATTCAACTGGGTGGTCCCGGAATGTTGATCGGTCTGGGCGGTGGCGCCGCCAGTTCGATGACCACCGGCAGCAACAGCGAAGATCTGGATTTTGCGTCGGTGCAGCGCGGCAATCCAGAGATTCAACGTCGGGCACAGGAAGTGATCGATCGCTGCTGGCAGATGGGGCTTGCCGCCGGCGACGGTCGGCAGCCCGGCGATGGCAACCCGATCCTGTCGATCCACGATGTCGGCGCCGGCGGCATTTCCAATGCCTTGCCCGAATTGGCGCACGGCGCCGGCTGTGGGGCGCGTTTTGAATTGCGCGAGGTGCCGATCGAGGAACCGGGTATGTCGCCGGCCGAAATCTGGTGCAATGAGGCGCAGGAGCGTTACGTGTTGGCAATCGCACCGGAACGCCTGGAGGAATTCGCCCATCTTTGCGAACGCGAGCGTTGTCCATTCGCCGTTGTCGGCACCGCTACCGACGACCGGCAATTGCTGGTGGAGGACCGCCATTTCGGCAACCGCCCGGTGGATATGGCCATGGCCGCGCTGCTCGGCAAACCGCCGCGCTTGACGCGTGACGTGCTGCGTCGGCCGGGCGGGGGACGGTCGTTTGACGCCACCTCGGTCGAATTGCGCGAAGCCGCTTACCGGGTGTTGCACCTGCCGGCGGTCGCCGATAAGAATTTTCTGATCACCATTGGCGATCGCAGCGTCGGCGGGTTGACCGCTCGTGATCAATTGGTCGGTCCCTGGCAGGTGGCATGTGCCGACGTGGCGGTGACGCTGATGTCTTTCGAGGGCTATCTCGGTACCGCTTTCGCCCTGGGCGAGCGGACGCCGCTGGCGGCGATCGATGCGCCGGCGTCCGGGCGGATGGCGGTCGGCGAAGCGTTGACCAATCTGGCCGCCGCCGATATCGCTACGCTTGGCGAGGTGAAATTGTCGGCCAACTGGATGGCCGCTGCCGGCGTTCCCGGCGAGGATGCCCGCCTGTTCGATACCGTACGCGCCGTCTCCGATCTTTGTCAGCGTCTCGGAGTGTCGATCCCGGTCGGCAAGGATTCGCTGTCGATGCGTACAGCTTGGCAGGATGGCGACGGCAATCGTCGGGAAGTGGTTTCACCGCTGTCCTTGATCGTTACCAGCTTCGCTCGGGTGCAGGACGCGCGGCGCACGCTGACTCCGCAATTGGTGCTCGACGCCGGCGACAGCGATTTGCTGCTGATCGATCTCGGCGGGGGACGTAACCGGCTCGGTGGCTCGGCGCTGGCGCAAGTGTATGACGCCATCGGTGAAGACGCGCCGGACCTCGAGCATCCCGAACGGCTGGCGGCTTTTTTCACTGCCATTCGTCAACTCGCCGCCGAGGATCGATTGTTGGCGTATCACGACCGTTCCGACGGTGGTTTGTTCGCCACGGTCTGCGAAATGGCGTTCGCGGCGCATTGCGGTGTTTCGATCGATACCGACGGTTTGTGCTACGACCCGCTGATCAACGATGTCGACGGCAACGAGAAACGTCCGAACCTCTTGGGCGGACGGTCGTTCGAAATGCTGGTCCGGGCGCTGTTCAACGAGGAACTGGGCGCGGTGATCCAGATTCGCCGTGCGGACCGCCAGGCGGTGATGAGCGTTCTGCGCGCTGCCGGCCTCGGCGCCTGTAGCCAATTCATCGGTGCGCCGAATCCCTGGGATCGGCTGCGGATCATCCGCAACGCTAAGGCCGTTTTCGACGAGTCGCGCGTCGACTTGCAACGTGCCTGGTCGGAAACCAGTTATCACCTGCAACGATTGCGTGATCATCCCGAATGCGCCCAGCAGGAATTCGACCGTCTGCTCGATACCGCCGACCGTGGGCTGTCGGTGACGCTGACTTTCGATCCACAAGAAGAAATTACCGTGTCGTCGATCACCCGCACCCGTCCGCGGGTGGCAATCCTGCGTGAACAAGGGGTCAATGGCCATGTCGAAATGGCGGCCGCTTTCGATCGTGCCGGTTTTGCTGCCGTCGACGTCCACATGAGCGACTTGCTGGCCGGCCGGGTGACCTTGGCCGATTTTCAGGGAGCGGTCGCCTGCGGTGGTTTTTCCTACGGTGATGTACTCGGTGCCGGGCAGGGCTGGGCGAAGACGGTCCTTTTCAATCCGCGCGTCCGTGCCGAGTTCACTGCTTTTTTCGCGCGTGCGGACACTTTCGCTCTCGGCGTGTGCAACGGCTGTCAGATGATGAGCGCGCTGAAATCGATCATTCCGGGCGCCGAGTCCTGGCCGCGGTTCGAGCGCAATCGGGTCGAGCAGTTCGAAGCCCGGTTGTCGATGGTCGAGATCGCCGACTCGCCGTCGATCTTTTTTGCCGGGATGACCGGCAGCCGCCTGCCGGTGGTCGTTTCACATGGGGAAGGTCGAGCGGTTTTCAGTGATGTCGACCAGCAGGCCAACGCGATAGTCGCCCTGCGTCATATCGACTCGCAGGCCCGCGCCAGCGAAATCTATCCGCACAACCCCAACGGTTCCGCTGGCGGCATTACCGGCCTGACGACCGTCGACGGCCGGTTCACCATTCTCATGCCGCACCCCGAACGCGTTTTCCGTTGCGTTCAGATGTCCTGGTACCCCGATGAATGGCGACGCGGCGGCAGAGAGGATTCGCCGTGGATGCGGATGTTCCGCAACGCACGGCGCTGGGTCGGGTAGGGGCGACGTCAGCCGGAGGCTGGCGTCGTACGGCGAGTAAGATGAACTTCTCTTCGGAGAACTTTCCTCCGGAGGATGTCAGTCCATCGCCTCGTACAAGGGCAGGGTCAGGAATTCCGGGTAGTCCGGGGTCAGTGACATCTTGTCGAAGATCACCGCCGCTTGATAATAGGTGGCGGTATCCTCACCTTGGGCGAGCACGGTCTGTTTGACCTTCTCCAGTTCTTCGCTGATCATGCCGCGGACCATTTCGACGGTTACCTTGCGGCCATCGTCGAGGATGCCTTTGGACGAAACCACCCATTGCCAGACTTGCGAACGGGAGATTTCGGCGGTGGCGGCGTCTTCCATCAGATTGTGGATCGGCACACAGCCGTTGCCGGCCAGCCAGCTGCCCAGATAATGGATGCCGACGTTGATGTTGTTGCGCAGGCCCGTTTCGGTGATCGGCTGTGACGGCTGGAAATTGAGGAAGTCGGCGGCGGAGAACACTTCATCACGCTGCTTTTCCCATTGGTTCGGACGCTCGCCGAGAACTTTCTGAAATTCTTCAGCGGCGATCGACACCAGTCCGGGGTGGGCGACCCAGCCGCCGTCGAAACCGTCGTTGGCATCGCGTGCCTTGTCATGCCGGATACCGGCAAGGGCTTTTTCGTTGGCCACTGGATCGTTCTTGATCGGAATCAGCGCACTCATCCCGCCCATCGCCGGCGCGCCGCGTTTGTGACAGATCTTCACCAGTTGCAAGGCATAACTGCGCATGAACGGCACTTCCATGGTGATCGCACCGCGGTTGGCCAGGCAGAAGTCGGCGTTCTTCTTGAATTTCTTGATGCACGAGAAGATGTAGTCCCAGCGACCGGCGTTCAGGCCGGCCGAGTGCTCGCGCAATTCGTAGAGAATTTCCTCCATTTCGAAGGTCGCCAGAATCGTTTCGACCAGCACCGTGGCCTTGATCGTGCCGCGCGGCAGCCCGATGTGCTCCTGAGCCATGATGAAAATGTCGTTCCACAAACGTGCTTCGAGATGTGATTCCATCTTCGGCAGGTAGAAGAACGGGCCGGCACCGCGAGCGATCTGTTCCTTGGCGTTATGGAAAAACACCAGCGCGAAATCGAAAATACCACCGGAAACCCGCTGGCCATCGACGGTGACGTGCTTCTCATCGAGATGCCAACCACGCGGACGAATCTGCAAGGTGGCGATCTGGTCATTGAGCGAATATGTCTTGCCGGCTTCATTGACGAACGACAACTGCCGGCGGATCGCCCGGTACAGATTCACCTGACCCTGAAGCTGATTGTCCCATTTCGGACTGTTCGAGTCCTCGAAGTCGGTCATGTACGAATCGGCGCCCGAATTGAAGGCATTGATGATCATTTTCGCTTCCACCGGGCCGGTGATCTCCGTCCGCCGACGTTCGAGCGCCTTGGGCAACGGCGAGATTTTCCAGTCGCCTTCGCGAATGGCCTTCGTCTCTGGCAGAAAATCGGGCATTTCACCGGCATCGATACGCGCCTGACGTTCCTTGCGCGCGCGCAGCAACTCCTGGCGACGGCCTTCAAAAGCGCGATGCAGTTTGACGACCAGATCGAGCGCGTCCTTGGTCAGGATGGAAAGGTAATCGGGTGCGATCGGGGCGTTGATCTGCATGCCGGCGGGCAGTTCGAGGCTCATGCGTGACTCCTAGGCAAGGGTGGGGGAACGATGCGAGGATTGTATTAGATGCTTTACTGGAATATAAGAGCGATTGGAATCAAATTATCTTTGACTAAAACTATTGAATAACGCATGGATCAGTTGAAACAACTCCTGGCTTTCGTCAATTCGGCCCATCGCGGCAGTCTCTCGGCAGCCGCGCAACTCGAAGGGGTGACGCCGGCAGTCATCGGTCGTCGGTTGGACGCGCTCGAAGCGCGATTGGGTGTCCGGCTGCTGTTGCGTACCACCCGCAAGCTGTCGTTGACTTTCGAAGGGCAGGCTTTTCTGGAAGATTGTCAGCGGATTCTCAACGATCTGGCTAATGCCGAGGCGGCGGTGTCACTCGGCGGGATTCGCGCCAATGGTCATCTGAAAGTGTCGGCACCGGCTGGTTTCGGGCGTCGTCATGTCGCGCCGCTGGTCAGCGCGTTCATGGACGCCAACCCGGATGTCTCGGTGCGGCTTGATCTGACCGACCGCCTGGTCGATCTGGTCAATGAAGGGGTCGATTGCGCGGTACGGATCGGTGAAATGCCGGATTCGACGCTGGCCAGTGCCAAGCTCGGTGAAATGCGCCGCCTGGTCGTGGCCAGTCCGGGCTATCTCGAACGCCATGCCGCGCCACAAACCCCGGCGCAGTTGTCCGCGCACAATTGTCTTTCGTTAGGTCAGCAACGAGGATGGTCCTTGCGGCAAAGTCCGGACGGGGAGGTGATCAGTTACAAGGTTTCCGGCAGTTTCGAGTGCAACGACGGTGCGGTGCTGCATCAATGGGCGCTGGCTGGCAAAGGGCTGGCTTGGCGTTCATTGTGGGAGGTGGGCGAGGATCTTCGTCAAGGCCGACTGGTGTCGGTGCTCGACGACTATGCCGCACCACCGGTCGGCATCCATGCCGTCTTTCCAGAACGCCGCCATCTGCCGTTGCGAGTGCGGCTATTCATCGACCGCTTGAAGCAATCTTTTGGAAATCCGCGTTATTGGCAGTGAATCGTTGGAGGAGTCACTGGGCGGCGATCTGTCGAGATGCTGCGCCATCTTCTGTGCGTGATGCTGATGCCGCGTGTCTTCGTAACGTATTGTTTGACGAGACGCAGATAACCGCGGTTGCGGTTTCGATCCGCCCGTTGTTATTGCCCTCTCTTGGGTGCGTCATTCGATATCGCAAAATCGGCCACCCACCATCCCGATCAATAGCCGTCACCAAGACCGTATGTCGCCAGGGGTTTGAGCGGCCGCCTGATGCCAGTGCCGATAGACAAGGGGTGGCAAGAAAGCAAGGAAGGCGACGAAGTCGTGGTCAGAAAAACACGCAAACAGGCCATAAACAATGGCCTGCAAGCAGCATCGCCTTCGATGGACTCTCAGGCTTTGCCGGCAGCCAGTTTCTTTGCTGCGCGAGCCAGCGCCTTGCGAGCTTTTTCCGCTTTGATGTGTGCCAAAGCCTGAGCTCGATTGCAGTCTTTGCAATAGGAGTGCAAACCATCCGAACTGCGGGAATTCTTGTGGAATTCCAGAACGGATTTTTGTTGTTTGCATTTGACACAGGTCTTCATTTTCATCGGGACGACTTCTTCGACGGTCACAGGAAGACGTGGAGAAGAGTCGTCCGGCCTGATCGAATGGTTACCGGTCGTCGCGGAGGACGAATAAGCGACTGGTTCCACTCGGTTGGAACCCGAGGGCGAGGGCTCAGGCATCGGATTGGCATTCGACTTGACTGTCTTGCCGTGCGCAGGCTGCGGTGTCGTGGCGTTTGACAACTTGGGCATGGTGGAATAGTCGTTTGGGGTAACAAGCTGGAGGCTCATTGACGGCTCCTTTATGGCAAATGGGACAAAATATATTTATAGCTTTATGCGCATCAACGATTCTTTGTACCCAACTTCTGCGATTGGTCAGGACGAATCAAAAAACATGTCACAACTGGATCAAGACTTGTCATTGGCCGAACTCATTGGCAGCTTGATGCCTGGTGGATTGTGTTGCGTTGTTTCGTGTACGAACTGAACTCGCGAAGAATCGTTTCATCTTTGAATAAAGGAGTTTTTCTCCATCGATAGTGCTGAACGAGTGCCTCTATTTTGCGCGTATCAAGTTTCAAACAAAGGAATTAGTTGGCATAACACTGTCGAAGAAGTCATCTCTGACAAAAAATTCAACCGTGTCTGCTGGCTGACGTGCGAGACGTATTTGTCGGCACTGCCAGACTTCATCCTCGAATATCACATAAGCAAATATTATGCCCATTAATAAGTGGATTTTATTCTATCAATAGCTTAAACCTGGCCTCCAGACAGCCTGACCAGCGTCATTCCCTGGCAAATGTAAAAAAAACTGACATCAAGAGAATCGGTTTGGCAGGAGTGTCAATGTGAGCCAATCAATGACTTCTTCCTCCCTTTGTCCTCACGGAGTAATCGCAGGGCAACGAGTTTGGATTGAATTGGACAGCGGTGATTTCTGGATGCTGTTGAACTTCAGGAATCGTTGCGATCTGCGCGGGAAAACGTGCATAGACTGATTTCGCGGCGCATAGAGAGGTCACGCCACGAGAACTCATGGAAAAATGGACAGCTTTTCGGCTGACACAGTTGATCAGTCTCAAGTCCGACAAACTCCTAAGGGCGATCAATGACCCGTCAAATGAGAAGAAGATGGCGTTGATCTGGCAAAATGCGTGTGTTCGGACAACTGTTCCGTTTGCTGCAAATTTTCCGACTCTTTGGATCCTTGATTCATTGCACCTTGTCGACGTGCTGCCCGAAAATCGCGAACCAGTGTCGTGACCTGTTGCCGCTTGAAATTTGCCAGACCAGACTACTTTTCTGGGTTCCGGTGGATTGCAAGCGCAGGTTCTGCCTCGTCGTGAAACGGCTTGTTGGTAAACCTGCAGGAAACCGAAGCCTGTTCTGCGATTTTGGTTTAGGCCAATCGATCAAGATAAACAGAGACAATCGTAACTGTAACGTTTGTTTGGTGTCAATAATCAGAGTAACAGTAAAAGTACGTTTCATATTAATATGTTGTTTTAATTGTGCATGTTATCTGTGCGGGTTATGGATAAGACTGTAACGGAGATTAATACTTATACGGCGATCGAACTGGCGGAGTTGCGATTGCCTGGTTTTCCCGCATCGAGAAAAAATTGGTATGAACTGGTTGCCCGCGAACAGTGGGCAGTAATCGAAAAACCTGGGAAGGGGCCTGGCGGTGTGCGCCGCGAATATGTTCCTCCACCCGAAGTGCAGGCAATGATCGATGCGGTGCTTCGCGGAGAGACGCCGCCGGTCCGGGAGCGTCGCAAGCAAAGCGCCAGTCGGCCGGAACGTGTCTCGACTCCGGTCAATGACCGACGTCTCGCCCTCCGTTCGCTGGACATGAAAAAAACCGTGAACTCGCCAAAAGACAGTGCTCAAGGCGTCATCGATTTCCTGCTGCTCAACCGCTGCTTTATGGCGTGTTCAAAGGTTTATGGCGTTGGTTTCGACAAGGTGCCGGTGAGTCTGCAATTGCAATTTACTGTCGATTTTTACAATGCGCTGATTGGCATGGCCGCGAATATGAAAGGCGGAGTAGGCGCGTTCCAGCAACTTGAGACACATGCGCTGGTTGAGCAATTGCGACTGCTGTTGCAGATGGAGGTCGTCAAACCGTGGTGCGAGGGTCATGATCCATTCAGAGACTGGGTCATTTGAGTTGATTTAAAAAATATTCATGAACGAACGGTTGTTTTGTCGTACGTTACTGGATCTTCGATTTTGTCCAGAGGGAAGAGCGGATGACCGTGTTGCACGGTGGTATGCGTGCTTGTTGAAATTTTCAGCGGCTGCGCTCAGCCATCGGTTCCCCCATCCGAACCGTCTTGCCTGCTTGCCACGTCGAGTCGAAACAGATGGTGGTTTTTGGAAACAACAGCACTACGGTCGAACCGAGCAGGAAACGGCCCATTTCCTGACCTTTACCCAGAATGATCTGCTGGCTGTCATAGCGCCATTCGCTCAACTGAGCGCTGTGTGAAGGATTGACCGTGCCGTGCCAGACGGTGGCCATGCTGCCGACGATGGTGGCGCCGATCAGCACGATGACGAACAGGATCTCACCGGCTTGGAAAACGCAGACCACCCGCTCATTGCGCGCGAACAGGCCGGGAACACCGCGAGCGGTCGCCGGGTTGACCGAGAACAGTTCGCCCGGGACATGAATCATTCGCCGCAGGCGACCTTCTGCGGGCATGTGGATGCGATGGTAATCGCGTGGGCTGAGATAGAGGGTGGCGAATTCACCGTCGTCAAAGCAACTGGCGAGTTGCCGGTCGCCGCCGAGCAGTGCCTGGGTGGTGTAACGGTGACCCTTGGCCTGAAAAATCTGATCGCGTTCGATGCGTCCGAATTGGCTGATGGCGCCGTCGACTGGACATACGAAGTCGGCATCGGCCAGCGGGCGGGCGTCAGCACGCAACGGTCGGGTGAAAAAATCGTTGAAGGTGGCGTAAGCGGCAGGGTCGGGGTTGGCGGCTTCGTTCATGTCGACGCCGTAGCGCTTGATGAACCCGCGGATGACACGCGTGGTCAGGGAACCGCGAGGACGGGTGGCGAATCGACCGGCGAGAACGGTGAGGGTTTTTTTGGGCAGCAGATACTGCGCCTGAACGGCGAGACGGTCGAACACGATGGTAGTCAGGAGGAGGGCGGGAAAGGAGGGCGGGAAAGGAGGGCGGGAAAGGAGGGCGGGAAAGGGGAACGAAGGAGGAGGAAGAAAAAGGACGTGGCGATCCAGATTATACGGTCAGCCCGGATGGTTGACGTCGCCGCTTGCTGATATGGTCGGCGGATGCGCTCGACGGCGTGATTGCCGCCGAGCGGAAACACGATCAGCGCAATCCGGCGTTGATTTTTTCGAGAGCGGCACGTCCTGGGGAAAGCTCGGCAGCGCCAAGTGAATTCAAGGGCGCGTCGACCGACCCCAACTGCTGATGAAGATCCTGCGCCTCCGGGTCTACATAGAGCAGGCCGGTGACCAGTTCGCCCTGCGCGGCGTGGTCTTGAATGTAAGCCATCGCCCGGCGGCGGTCGCTGGGGTCGTAGCCGGCGTGGAGCTTGCGCAAACGCAGGATCGAACCGTCGTGTTGACGGACGTCGATTACTTCGCCTTCGCCGTAGTCCGCGGTGATTTCTTCTCGTGGGGTGATGAAATCCAGCCTGGTGACCGCTTCATTGTGTTCGCGGACGTAGTCGTAGCTCTTGGTGCTGCCAGTGTGGTTATTGAAGGTGATGCACGGTGACAGCACGTCGATGACCGCTGCGCCTTGATGTGCCAGGGCGGCGCGGATCAGCGGCGTCAGTTGCGCTTTGTCGCCGGAGAAGCTGCGGGCGACAAAGGTGGCGCCCATCACCAGTGCCAAAGTGACCAGGTCGATCGGCGCATCATTGTTCATCTGTCCACGTTTCGATTTGGAGCCTTTGTCAGCGGTGGCCGAAAACTGACCTTTCGTCAGGCCATAAACACCATTATTTTCAACGATATAGGTCATGTTGACGCCGCGACGCATCAAGTGTGCGAACTGACCGAGACCGATCGACGCCGAGTCGCCGTCGCCGGAAACTCCAAGATAGATCAGGCTGCGGTTGGCGAGATAGGCACCAGTAAGTACCGACGGCATGCGTCCATGGACGGTGTTGAAGCCGTGGGAATTGCCCAGGAAATAATCCGGCGTTTTTGACGAGCAGCCGATTCCGGACAGCTTGGCCACGCGGTGCGGTTGAATGTCGAGTTCCCAGCACGCCTGAATGATGGCTGCCGAGATCGAGTCGTGGCCGCAACCGGCGCAGAGCGTCGAGATCTTCCCTTCATAATCGCGCCGGGTATAGCCGACACTGTTTTTGGCCAGCGAGGGATGATGAAGCTTTGGTTTGGCGAGGTAGGTCATGTCAGGCCACCCTGTTTTCTCTCAAGGGACGAACGTTCAGGTTCGAGACGCGGTCAGCGATCTGCTGGGTGATGAAACGGGCGGTGATCGGCGTGCCATCGAAGTGCAAGATCGGAATCAGGCTGGCTGGATTGATCCCGGCTTCATTGATCAGCAGGGTTTTGAGTTGACCGTCGAAATTCTGTTCGAGAACGAAGACTTTGGTATGCGAGGCGACGAAATCGGCAATTTCGTTCTGGAACGGAAAAGCGCGTATCCTCAATGCATTGATATAAATACCTTGTTCTGCCAAGGCGTCGAGCGCTTCCTGCATCGCCGGCCCTGTCGAACCGTAGAAGATGGCGCCGAAACGAGCCGGATAACGGGAAGGGCTGAGCACCGGCAAGGGAACCAGCGATTTGGCGGTTTCGAATTTTCGCAACAGACGCTGCATGTTGTAGGTGTAGTCGGCGCCCGCTTCCGAATAGATGGCGTAAGCGTTCTTGGTCGTGCCGCGGGTGAAATAGCTGCCCTTGGTCGGATGCGTACCGGGATAGGTGCGGTACGGAATGCCATCGCCATCGACGTCGAGGTAGCGTCCGAACGGGGTGCCGGCATCGAGCGCTTCACGGGTCATTACCTTGCCGCGGTCGTACTCGCGGTTGTCATCCCAGGCAAAGGGCCGGCATAGCCGCTGATTCATGCCGATATCAAGGTCGGTCATCACGAAAACCGGTGTTTGCAGTCTTTCGGCGAGATCCAGCGCCTGCGCCGACATTTCGAAACACTCATGAGGATCTTCGGGAAAGAGCAGCACGTGCCGGGTGTCGCCGTGCGAGGCATAGGCGCAGGCGAGAACATCCGATTGTTGAGTGCGCGTCGGCATGCCGGTCGATGGGCCGCCGCGCTGGACATTGATCAGCACCGCCGGAATTTCGGCGAAGTAGGCCAAGCCAATGAATTCGGACATCAGCGAAATGCCCGGACCGGAAGTGGCGGTGAACGCGCGGGCGCCATTCCAACCCGCGCCGATGACAATGCCGATCGACGCCAGTTCGTCCTCGGCCTGGACGATGGCGTAGCGACGGTTGCCGGTTGCCGGATCGATGCGCAGTTTTTCAGCATAGCGCTGGAAGGCTTCGGGAACCGACGACGACGGGGTGATCGGATACCAGGCGCAAACGGTGGCGCCGCCGTAGAGACATCCCAGCGCCGCGGCGGTATTGCCGTCGACGAAAATACGGTTTCCGACCCGATCGCGACGCTCGACCGACAGGGCGATCGGTTTGAGGTGCTCGCGGGCGTACTCGCGACCGAGATGCAGCGCCTGGACGTTGAGTTCGAGCAGTTTTTCCTTGCCTTTGTATTGCTCGGCGAAAAGTTTCTCGATTTCCAGCGGATCGATGCCGAGCAAAGTGGACAAGGCGCCGACGTAAATGATGTTCTTGAACAACTGCCGTTGCCGGGAATCCTGATACGTGTCGTTGGTGATTTCGGTCAACGGCATGCCGATGAAATGGATGTCGTCGCGCAGCTTGCCGCGGGGCAAAGGCTTGGAGCTGTCGTAGAACAGATAGCCTCCCGGATCGACTTCGCGCACGTCCTGTTCCCAGGTCTGCGGGTTCATGGTCACCATCATATCCACGCCGCCGCGGCGTCCGAGATAGCCTTTCTCGGTGACCCGGACTTCGAACCAGGTCGGCAGACCCTGAATGTTCGACGGAAAGATGTTGCGCGGCGAGACCGGCACGCCCATCCGCAGAATGGCCCGGGCGAGCAGTTCGTTGGCCGAGGCCGAGCCGGAGCCGTTGATATTGGCGAATTTGATGACGAAATCGTTGACCGCTTCGATCTTCTGCATGGTGATTCCTCAGGCGGCGGTGGCGGTGAGTTGCGGTTGATCGGCGGCCGGAGCCGGCCGATCGACGGCGGCATTGCGACAGCGCGGACCGGCGTGGGTGACATCGAGGCGGAATTTCTGCATGTCCCAGGCGCCAGTCGGGCAACGTTCGGCGCACAGGCTGCAATGCAGGCAGACGTCCTCGTCCTTGACCATCACCCGGCCGGTCTTCAGCGACGACGAAACGTAGAGATCCTGTTCGCGGTTGATTGCCGGCGCGCGCAATCGCGGACGCAGCTCGTCCTCGTCCCCGTTGGAGACGAAGCTGATGCAGTCCATCGGACAGATGTCCATGCAGGCGTCGCACTCGATGCACAGTGGCGTGGTGAACACGGTCTGCACATCGCAGTTCAGACAGCGTTGCGCCTCGCGGGCCGCCAGTTGCGGGTCGAAACCGAGTTCGACTTCAATCTTGATGTTTTTCAGCGCCGCATTGATGTCGCGCAACGGCACTCGCAGTCGCCGGTCGATCGAGACTTCGTTATCGTAACGCCAGGCGTGCAGGCCCATTTTTTGCGAGATCAGATGGGTCGCCGGTGCCGGACGCTCGGCGACGTCCTCGCCGTTCAACAGCCGGTCGATCGAGACCGCCGCCTGGTGACCGTGAGCTACCGCCCAGATGATGTTCTTCGGACCGAAGGCCGCGTCGCCGCCGAAAAAAACGTTCGGCAGCGTTGACTGCAAGGTCGTCTCATTAAGTACCGGCAGGCTCCATTTGCCGAATTCGATGCCGATGTCGCGTTCGATCCACGGAAAGGCGTTGTCCTGGCCGACGGCGATCAGCACCTCGTCGCACTCGAAGTGCGGGTCGGGTTCGCCGGTCGGCACCAGCGTCCGCCGCCCCCGCTCGTCGTATACCGAACGTACTTTCTGGAAAGTGACACCGGTCAGTCGGCTGCCGTTATGGGTAAACGCCTTCGGCACCAGATTGTTGAGAATCGGGATGCCCTCGTGGATCGCGTCCTCTTTTTCCCAAGGGCTGGCTTTCATTTGCTCGAAGCCGGAACGGACGATCACTTTGACGTCCTCGCCGCCGAGACGACGCGCGGAACGGCAGCAGTCCATCGCCGTGTTGCCGCCGCCGAGGACGATTACCCGCTTGCCGACCGTCGTCGTATGGCCGAAAGCGACGTTGGCCAGCCAGTCGATACCCAGGTGGATATATTTCGCCGCCTCCTTGCGCCCGGGGATGTCGAGATCCTGACCGCGAGGAGCGCCGGAACCGACGAAGATCGCGTCGTAGCCCTCGGCGAGCAGATCCTTCATCGAAGCGATGTATTGGCCACCGTGGAACTCGACGCCCAGGTCGAGAACGTAGCCGGTCTCCTCGTCGATGATTTCTTCCGGCAGACGGAATTTCGGAATCTGGCTGCGCATCATCCCGCCGGGTTTGGCGTCGCCGTCGTAGACCACCACCTGATAGCCGAGCGGCGCCAGGTCACGGGCGACGGTCAATGACGCCGGACCGGCACCGACACAGGCGACGCGCCGGCCGTTTTTCTGGCTCGCCGGCGCCGGCAGCAAGGGGCGGATGTCCTGTTTGTAATCGGCGGCGACGCGCTTCAAACGGCAGATGGCCACCGGTTCCTTGCACTCCTGGCCATCCGGCGATTCGTCTTCGACCCGGCCGCGCCGGCACGCCGGTTCGCAGGGACGGTCGCAGGTGCGGCCGAGAATGCCGGGAAAGACGTTGGCCGTCCAGTTGATCAGATAGGCTTCGTCATAACGGCCGGCGGCGATCAGCCGGATGTACTCGGGAACTGGAGTGTGGGCCGGACAAGCCCACTGACAATCAACAACTTTGTGAAAATAGTCGGGATCGCCGATATCGGTAGGCTTCAAGGCGGAAAGTCCTTTCTTCTTCGATGCTCGTTCAGAGTGGCGCCAGCCGGGGCCAGGGAAAAAGACCCGTCATACTAGCGCGGCACAAGCACGCTGAAAAGCGCTATTTTTCATGGCTCGCGGGTGTCGGAGAGGGCGTCGACAGCGCTGGGAAAATCACGATTCACCCTCTGAGCCGTATCGCGGAGTAAGATGGCGCCACCGGTATATCAGGAGTCGATGATGTTTTTGAAAAGCGTTGTTTCATGGGGTTTGATGCTATTCGTCTTACCGCTGTGGGCAGCGGTGATCGACATCGACAACGCCGAACTGACGCGGCTGACCGCGGCCGGTGTTCCCTTGGTCGATATCCGCACTGCCGAGGAATGGCGGGAGACCGGGCTGATCGCCGGCAGCCGGCCGATCACCTTTGCCGATTCGCGCGGCCGGGTCGACGCGCCGGCGTGGCTGGCCAAAATCCAGGCGGTGGCTCAGCCCGGACAGCCGCTGATCTTGATCTGCCGTTCAGGCAACCGTACCCAGGCCGCCAGCCGCCTGCTCGTCGAACAAGCCGGCTATCAACAGGTTTATAACGTCAAAAAAGGTCTGCGCGCCTGGCTGGGAGAAGGGCGACCGGTTACGCCCTGGCCCTGAGCCGAAGGCAGGTTTGCGTATGCAAATGTCGCGCGGTAGGGCCGGTGTGTTGGTCGTTTCACCCCGGCCATGGATAAATCGCGCTACGCCCGCCCAGTGGTTGGTCCCGGAGCGGGGGGGCATGCGAGTGGTGATCGGGTATGCCGCGCATGACGCCGGTGAAACCGTGACGACTGAATTTTCGTGTGGCTCTTTCGGCAGACTGTGGGTGAGACTATAGTTGCTTCCTGAGGCCATTTCGGTTGTCTGGTTATTTTCCCGCCTCGATTTTCAATTTTTGTGAATCTCCCTGATGAAATATTTCTTTGCCGACGACGGCGAAAAGATCCATTTACAGATTTCCGGTGAAGGGTCGCCGGTGGTGCTGTTGCACGGCTGGACGGCTAGTCACCGCGAGTGGTTGCCGTTTCTCGATCGTCTGATTCCTCACCATCACGTTTTTCGCTGGGATGCCCGTGGACACGGCGGGCATCCGCTGAGCACCGACACGTTACCCAGCGTGCAGCGGATGGCCCGCGACTTGCTCAATCTTCTCGAGCACTATCATCTGCAGGAGGTGGTGGTGGTCGCGCATTCGTTGGGTGCGTTGACGCTCTGGGAGTACATCAAGTCTCACGGTTGCGATCGGCTGGCCAAGATTTGCCTGATCGATCAGTCACCAAAACTGCTGACCGACGACAACTGGCCGTTTGGCATTTATGGCCATTTTGACGCTCAGCAGGCGGCGGCCTTGTCGCGTGATTTGACCAACGATTTTGCCGAGGCGGTGCTGCGCTTGGCGGCAATGGGTCTGAATGCCCGGGCACGCCAGAAGTATGAGGAACACGCGCCGGGTCTGGTTAGAGCGCGAGATTGGCTGAAAGCCCAGTATTCACCGCCCTTGATCGCCTGCTGGGAAACGTTGCTGAGTACCGACTTTCGTCCGGCGCTCGAGCGGATCGATATTCCGACGCTGCTGATTTACGGCGGAGCCAGCAACTACTATCCGCCGGAAACCGGTCCTTACCTGCGGGACCGGCTGCCCGATGCCGAACTGCATGTCTACGAGGGGGCCGATCACTCGCCGCATCAATGCGACCGGGATCGTTTCATTCACGATCTGCTGCACTTTATCGATCGCTCTTGAGCCGCTTCTGGAATGTCTGGCGGAATTTGGCCAGTTTGGGGTTGATCACCAACTGGCAATACGTCTGTTCGGAATGGTTGCGGAAATACTGCTGGTGATACTCTTCAGCCGCAAAGAACCGGGGAGCCGGCAGCACTTCGGTAACGATCGGCGATGACCAGATTTTCTGGCGGGCCAGCTCGGCCAGCAATTCGTTGGCGATCCGTTTTTGTTCCGGCCCGTGGTAGAAGATCACTGAACGGTATTGCGTGCCGATGTCGTTTCCTTGCTGATTGAGCGTCGTCGGATCGTGGATGGCGAAAAAAATTTCCAGCAATTCATGGTAACTGCAGCGCGCTGGATCGAAGGTGATCTGCACCACTTCGGCGTGCCCCGTTCTGCCGCCGCAAACCGTTTGATAGTCCGGCCGGTCGGTATGACCGCCGCTGTAGCCGGAAACCACGTGTTCGACACCGGAAACCTGCTCGAATACGGCTTCCAGGCACCAGAAACAGCCGCCGCCGAGTGTCGCGAGTTGCTTGTCCATCAGGGAATCGGTCTCCAGTCAAAATGAGTTTGAATCAGTTGTTTTGTTGAAGAGCACAGATCCTTCTTGCGCTTCTTGGTTTCGCTACTCTGTTGAAACGTTGGGTGGTTTCGGATATCGCGTCGACAGGCGACGTCGAATGAATCAAGTGTCCTCTGATGGGATCCAACCACCCCAGGTCAGGGAAGGTGGTGAGGGTTCCCACGGAGAAACCGGGTAATGGGAAAGCTCGGGATACAGCCGGCTCCAAAGCATTGCCATGAGCATAAGGCAGAAAGTGCCTAACAGTACCGGATTCCACAGCGCTGACCAAGGCGCATGCGCGTAGACCATCAGCACCGGATTGGCGCCAGCGGGCGGATGTACTGTGCGGGTGGCGAGCATAAAAGCTAGAGAGAGGGTGACGGCCAGCACGTACGCCAGCAAGGATGTGCCGAGAAATTGCGCGCATGCGATGCCGATGAAGGCGCCGGCCAAGTGGCCGCCTAACAACGCACGAGGTTGTGCGGCTGGAGCGCGTGTGAGACCGAAAAGGAACACCGCCGTGCCTCCGAGCGAGGCCAGGAGTAGCGGCGAATGAGGGGGTGCGACCAGCGCGAGTGCTAAAGCGATACCTCCCGAGACTCCCAGGAGACACCACAGGAAACGTACAAGTGGATGGCGATGCATTCGTACTCCAACTTGTTCTTGTGTATTGATTTTATTTGTCTAAGATCACGTCGTTGCGTAAAAGCCTCGGCAGCCGGTAGCGCCACCGCGTCGAACGGAAATCGAGGAGGGTGGCGCTGTCCGTGGCCGCGGACTTTCTACTGCTCGGTCGCTCAATCTCCTTTGTCGGCAACCCGGTTTTTGAATGTCGCCCCGGCAGCGAACTTGGGGATGGTCATTTCTGGAATCTGGATTTTTTCTCCGGATTTGGGATTTTTGCCTTCGCGTGCCGCGCGGGTACTGGCTTTGAACGTGCCAAAGCCGACCAGAGTCACCGTATCGCCTTGGGCGACGGCGTCGATGATCGTCTCGGTGGTGGCGTCGAGCGCTTTGGCGGCCATCGCCTTCGATAGACCGGAACGTGCCGCGATGGCGTCGATCATTTCAGACTTGTTCATAGTGTCTCCTAAGTTGTTAGAGGTGGATCTTCCCAAGACCGATTGATTGCATGACGATCGTCTCGAGAAAGAGGGACTGTGGAACCGTCAAAAGCGCTAATTCTGGCATGGAAATTCGCCGTTCAAAAAAAATTTTGCCCTATTTTGATCTACGGCAAGCCATTACTTAAAAGAATTTTTGGGTGAAGGCAGGTCGACTGTCGCCAGAGGTAACCAGTCGCGGCAGCGACCGACGGCGTGCCGCCAGCCGGCCAACAATTCCTTGCGCCGTACGGCGGTCGACTGCGGTTCGAAACGCTTCTCTTCCTGCCATAAAGCGGCGATTTCAGCGTCGTCGTGCCAGAAACCGACACCCAGTCCGGCCAGGTAAGCCGCGCCGAGTGCGGTGGTTTCGGTGATCCGTGGCCGGACCACTGGTATGCCGAGCAGATCGGCCTGAAACTGCAACAACAGGTCATTCTTTACCGCGCCGCCATCGACGCGCAGTTCGCGAAGCGGTGTGCCGGCATCGTTTTCCATTGCTTGGAGCACTTCGGCGCTTTGGAAGGCGATGGCCTCGAGCGTTGCCCGGGCGATGTGCGCGCGGTTGCTGCCCCGCGTCAGGCCGAGCAGCGCGCCACGGGCGTAAGGATCCCAGTAGGGTGCGGCGAGACCGGTATGCGCCGGCACCAGGTACACGCCACCGCTGTCGGGTACGCTGGCGGCCAGGGATTCGATATCCGCGGCGTGTTCGATCAGACCCAGTTCGTCGCGCAGCCATTGGACCGTCGCGCCGGCCATGAATACGCTGCCTTCGAGCAGGTAGGTCGTGCGTCCGTCGCGTCGCCAGCCGCTGGTGGTCAGCAGACGATGTCGCGACGGTACGCGCTGTTGCCCGGTGTTGAGCAACATGAAGCAGCCGGTGCCGTAAGTATTCTTGGCCATTCCCGCTTCAAGGCACGCCTGACCAAACGTTGCTGCTTGTTGATCGCCGACCAGACTGGCGATCGGGATGGCCGCACCGAACCATTCCGGTGCGGTGTGGGCGTGCGTGCCGCTGCTGTCGACCACCCGTGGCAGGATGCTTGGCGGAATGTTGAACAGGGCCAGCAAGTCCGCGTTCCATTCGCCGCGCTGAATGTCGAAAAGCAGGGTCCGCGACGCATTTGATGGATCGGTGACATGCGCCTGACCGCCGGAAAGCCGCCAGCTCAGCCAACTGTCGATGGTGCCGAAAGCCAGTTCGCCGCGTTCGGCACGTTGGCGGGCCTGCGGTAGCTGATCGAGCAGCCATTGCAATTTGCTGCCGGAAAAATAGGCGTCGAGGAGCAATCCGGTGCGGTTTTGAAACAACTCTTCGTGACCGGCAAGCCGCAGACGCTCGCAGCAGTCGGCGGTACGCCGATCCTGCCAGACGATGGCCCGATGCAACGGGCAGCCGCTGCGGCGATCCCACAAAACGGTCGTCTCACGCTGATTGGCGATGCCGATGGCGGCGATCTGGCGGGGATCGACGCCCTTTTCGCGCAAAACCGCGCGGGCGACCGTCAATTGCGTTTGCCAGATTTCTTCGGCGTCGTGTTCCACCCATCCCGGTTGCGGGTAGTGCTGGCTGAATTCGCGTTGCGCCAGACCGCACAATCGCCCTTCGCGGTCGATCAGCAGCGCGCGCGAGCTGGTCGTTCCTTGATCGAGGGCCAGAATATAGCGAGGGTCGGTCGACATGGGCTCTCTCTGGACAGTGGGTGTGGCGAACGGGGATTGTCGGCGTTCAGATGGCGACGATCAACTCGGCGATCCAGCGTTTGAAATCGGCGAGATTCGGGTCGTAGTTTTCGCAAGCCATCAGGCTCTGCCCGAAAACATAGGCGTAAAGCAGGAGGCTGCGGCTTTTGGCTTCGTCATCGCTCAGACCACGGGCGAGGAACAATTGCCGGGTGCATTCCAGCCGGCAGTGGTCGACCTCTTCGACCGCCGCCGCCGCTTGCTCATCACGCCGTGCCCATTCGCGAACCGCCAGCTCGATCGAGATTCCTTTACGGTTGCGCGTCGAGCCATAAATGTCGATCAGTCGCAGCAACTGCTGGTCCTCGCTGCCCGAATCGGCTTCGGTCTGTTTCTGGATGTCACGGATCCGGCCGTCGCGCCAGGTTTCCAGGACGGCGTTGAACAGATCCTGTCGATCCTTGAAGTGCCAGTAGAAGCTGCCTTTGGTGACGCCGAAGGTCTTGGCGAGCACCTCGATACGCATGCCGGCCACGCCTTGCTCGGCCAGCAGGTCGATCGCCGCTTCGACCCATTCGCTGCGGTCATGAACGATGCGTGCTTTGCTTCGATCGCTTTTCATGCGCGGAACCTTTCCTAAAGTGCGTCGGTGAGGCATATTGTTGGCTTGCGTTCGGTTAATGCTGCCGTAAAGCTTGACATCTCAGTTTCCATACGGTACCGTACGCATACCGTACTGCCCGGTATGGACCATTGTCCGGGCAGGGTGCGGCTCTGTCAAATGCGGATGACCTCGATCGTGATCGATTACGATGCGATTTTGCAAACGACTCGCTGTGTGCTCGATCGCTGAACGGCAAACAGTGAGATAAGGAGAGAAACTTGAAGATCCTCGTTCCAGTCAAACGGGTGGTGGATTACAACGTCAAGGTGCGCGTCAAGGCGGACGGCAGCGACGTTGATCTGGCCAACGTCAAGATGTCAATGAACCCTTTCGACGAAATCGCCGTTGAGGAGGCGGTGCGGCTCAAGGAGGCCGGCATCGCCACCGAAGTGATCGTCGTCTCGGCGGGTGTCGCCAATTGTCAGGAAACCCTGCGCACCGCGATGGCCATCGGTGCCGATCGTGGCATCCTCATTCAGGCCGACGGTGAATTGCAGCCGTTGGCGGTTGCCAAGCTGTTGAAAGCGGTTTGCGAAAAAGAGCAACCGCAAATGGTGATCTGCGGCAAACAGGCGATCGACGACGACGCCAATCAAACCGGTCAGATGCTCGCCGGCCTGCTGTCGTGGCCGCAAGCGACCTTCGCTTCGAAAGTGGTCGTTGCCGGCGCCCAGGCGACGGTGACCCGTGAAATCGACGGTGGCCTGGAAACCGTCGAAGTGCCCCTGCCTGCCGTGGTCACGGCTGACCTGCGCCTCAACGAGCCGCGCTACGCAACTCTGCCAAACATCATGAAAGCGAAGAAAAAGCCGCTGGAGACGACTACGGCGGCAGCGCTCGGGATCGACGTCGCTCCACGCCTGAAAACGCTCAAGGTCGCCGAGCCGCCGAAACGCAGCGCCGGCATCGTGGTCGCCGACGTGGCGACATTGGTGATGAAACTCAAGACTGAAGCGAAGGTGATCTGATCATGACCATTCTCGTTATCGCCGAGCACGACAATAGCTCACTGAAAGCGGCAACCCTCAACGCCGTCACCGCCGCCGCCCGCATCGGCGGCGATATCCATCTGCTCGTGGCCGGCAGTGGCTGCGCGGCCGTTGCCGACAGCGCGGCCAAGGTGGCGGGTGTCGGCAAAGTGTTGCTGGTCGACGCCGCCCATTACGCCGCGCACGCGGCGTCGAATTTGGCCGCGCTGGTCCAGGGGTTGGCCAGCGGGTACACCCACATCGTTGCCGCGGCGACCACCCAGGGCAAGAACAGCATGCCGCGACTTGCCGCGATCCTCGACAGCGCGCAGATTTCCGAGATCGTCGCCGTTGTCGATGCCAATACCTTTGTCCGGCCGATTTACGCCGGCAACGTGCTGGCGACGGTTCAGTCGGCGGATCCGGTAAAAGTGATCACCGTGCGGGCAACCGCCTTCGAAGCCGCCGGCGACGGCGGCAGTGCAGCGGTCGAGGCCGTCGCTCCCGGCCCCGATGTGGCGCGCAGCAAACTGGTCGGCCGCGAATTGACCAAGTCCGAACGCCCCGAATTGACGGCCGCCAAAGTGGTGGTATCCGGCGGCCGTGGCCTGGGCAGCAACGAAAGCTTTCACGGGCTGCTCGAACCGCTGGCCGACAAGCTCGGTGGGGCTGTCGGTGCCTCACGCGCCGCGGTGGACGCCGGTTTTGCGCCGAACGACTACCAGGTCGGCCAGACCGGCAAGATCGTCGCCCCGCAGCTGTATATCGCCGTCGGTATCTCGGGAGCGATTCAGCACTTGGCCGGGATGAAGGACAGCAAGGTGATCGTGGCGATCAACAAGGACGCCGAAGCGCCGATCTTCCAGGTGGCCGACTATGGTCTGGTCGGCGATCTGTTCCAAATCCTGCCGGCGTTGCAGGCGGAACTCGGCTAAGTAGCGGGACTCTCGCCGAAGCGTACGGACGTGAATTTGCCGGACGGTCTGCTCGACGGTCAATGGACCGCTGTGGCCTGGGTGTTGTTCGCCATCGCGGCGATTGCCGCCGTTCGCTCGGCACCTTGGCGGGTGCTGCAGGAAAGTACCCGCCTGAACGCCTTTCTAGCCTTGGTGGTGACGCTGACCCTGTTGTGGAACTTGAAAGCCGGCGTCAAACCCGGCTTGGCCCTGCATCTGCTCGGGGCAACGGTGTTCACCCTCTGCTACGGTTGGGCGCTGGCCTTTGTCGGGCTGTGTCTGGTGCTGATCGGTGTTAGCCTCAATGGGGCCGCCGGTTGGCAGGTTTACCCGGTCAATGCTTTGTTGATGGCCGGGGTCGGCGTTGCCGTCAGTCAGGGCCTGCATCGACTGGTCGATCGGCTGTTGCCGGCGCAGTTGTTCGTGTTCATTTTCTGCAAAGGCTTTTTCGCCTCGGCATTGACGGTGATCGCCACGGGGGCGATGGTCTGTCTGGTGCTGGGGTTGGCCGGGGCCTATCCAGCCGACTATTTGCGTGGCGAATATTTGCCGTATTTCGTTTTGCTTGGTTTTTCCGAGGCGTGGTTGTCGGGAATGGTGGCGACGCTGCTGGCCGTTTATCGTCCCGATCTATTGGCCGATTTCGACGACAGCCGATTTTTGAGAAAACGATGAGCGTCGTCGGCAAGGTCATCGGGCAATTTCTTGATCGTTGTCCGCCAGGAGGCGGCAGCAACGGCTGATGGCGACGTCGTCGAACGCGGTTTCATCGACGTCGATGGCGTCTGACGTTCCGGCCGTACCTGCCGGCCAGTCGTCATCGGTCGCCGGGTCTCCATCGACGGTTAACGAGGTGGCTGCCATCGGTTTGAAAAGCGGTGATTGGGCGACGGCGTTGCCCGGTTTGGCGGCAGTCGCCATTCTGTTGATTGTCGTTTTGCTCAGACGGCGAGGAATTCTCGTCGAACAACTGACTCGGCGTTCCACGATCGATTCCCTGTCGCAAATCGTCGATCCGGTAGCGCGGGCGGGGGACGCGGCTTCACCATTGACGGCAGCGACCCTGGAGCAATTGCCGGAGATCTGTGAGCGTGTCGTCGCTTTGTGGGGACAACCGGCGTGCCGGGTGTATCTGGAAGAAATCCTGCAGCAAGGGCGTGTCGATCCCCAGCGCTGCCTGAGTTTGCCGGTAGTACAGGAAATACTTTTTTTGATCGACCTGATGGCAGTCCGCGAGGCTGGCTGACCCTTTTATTCACCATCACCAGGAGAAAAACCAATGAGCGAATACATCGCACCGATCCGTGACATGCAGTTTGTGCTACAGGAAATCGCTGGGCTGGATCAGGTCGCGCAATTACCGGGTTGCGAAGAAGCGACTCACGATCTGGTCGACGCGGTTCTCGAGGAAGCCGGCAAATTCGCCAGCGAGGTGCTGTCGCCTTTGAACTATAGCGGCGATCAGGAAGGGGCGGTCTGGCACGACAAGCAAGTAACCATGCCAGCAGGGTTCAAGGACGCGTATCGGCTTTTTGCCGAAAGCGGTTGGCCAGCCTTGGCTTGTGAAACCGAGTGGGGCGGGCAGGGCTTGCCCAAGCTGGTCAGCGCGGCGGTGGCCGAAATGTGGAAGTCGGCCAACCACGCTTTCTCGCTGTGTCCACTACTCACCGCCGGAGCAATCGAAGCGTTGGTTCTCTCAGGTTCCGACAAGCTCAAGGAAACCTATCTCGAAAAGATGGTCAGCGGTGAATGGACCGGAACGATGAACCTGACCGAGCCGAACGCCGGTTCCGACCTCGCTGCGGTGCGCACCCGTGCCGAACCGCAGCCCGACGGCCGTTACAAGATTTTTGGCCAGAAGATCTTCATCACCTATGGTGAGCACGACCTGACCGAGAACATCATCCATCTGGTGCTGGCGCGTACGCCGAACGCACCGGAAGGGGTCAAGGGCATTTCGTTGTTCGTGGTCCCCAAATTCATGGTCAACGAAGACGGCAGTCTCGGCGAGCGCAACGACGCGTATTGCGTATCGATCGAACACAAACTCGGCATCCATGCCAGCCCGACGTCGATCATCGCTTTCGGCGACCAGGGCGGCGCGATCGGCGATCTGGTCGGTGAAGAGAATCGTGGTCTGGAATACATGTTCATCATGATGAACGCCGCGCGTTTCGGCGTCGGTCTGGAAGGCGTCGCCGTCTGCGAGCGCGCTTATCAACGTGCCCGGGACTATGCCCGCGAGCGCATCCAATGCACCGACATCGGCGTGCGCGGCGGCCCGAAAGTGGCGATCATCCACCATCCCGACGTGCGCCGGATGCTGATGACCATTCGCGCGCACGCGGAAGCCAGTCGGGCGCTGGCTTACTCGACAGCGGCAGCGCTCGATGCCGCGGCTCATCATCCCGATGACGCTGAACGTAAGCGCAATCAGGCGTTTGCCGATCTGATGATCCCGGTGGTCAAAGGTTGGAGCACTGAATGCGGGGTGACGATGGCCTCGATCGGCGTGCAGGTGCATGGCGGCATGGGCTATGTCGAAGAAACCGGCGCGGCGCAGCATTTGCGCGATGCGCAGATTTCGACGATCTATGAAGGCACCACCGGCATCCAGGCCAACGACCTGATCGGCCGCAAGATGGCTCGGGAAGGCGGGGCGACCCTCAAAGCCTTGCTGGTGACCATGCGCGCACTCGATGCCGATCTGGCCGGGCAGGACGGCGAACATTTCGCGTCCTTGCGCCGTCGGTTCACGGCCGGAATCGACGCCGTCGAGCGGGCGGCGGACTGGTTGATCGCCACCTACGGCAAGGACGTACGTGCGGCTTCAGCGGGTGCGGTGCCGTTCCTGAAACTGCTCGGCACCGTTGCCGGCGGCTGGATGATGGCGCGTTCGGCGCTGGCGGCGCAGGCACGGATAGACGGTGGCAGCAGTGATCCATTCTACCCCGCCAAGATCGCCACGGCCCGTTTTTATGCCGATCACGTGCTGTCGCAGGCGGACGGACTGGCCAGCAGCATCGTCGACGGTGCCGTCGGGGTGCTCGCCTTCAGCGAAGACATGTTCTGAGTCCGGTTCTGCGTCCTGTTCTGAGTTCCTCTCGGCGCCGATATTTTGGCGCCGTTCCCCGGCGGCCAGAAAGAGTCCTGGCCGCCGGATCTCGTTGCAAACCGATCAGGAGTTGACGATGCCGACTGCCCGTAAACTCGTGCTGACTACGCGGATACCGATCCGCTGGGGAGACATGGACGCCTATGGTCATGTCAATAACACCATCTACTTCCGCTACATGGAACAAGCCCGCGTCGAGTTCCTGCAGCAAAGCGATTGTCCGGCGGTTCCCCACGGCGACGCGCCGGTGATCATCAACGCCAGTTGCACCTTCCTGATTCCGCTGAATTATCCAGGCACCGTCGAAGTGCGGATGTACTGCGGTCTGCCCGGACGCAGCAGCGTACCGACGCATTACGAACTGCGACTGGAAGGCGATCCCGAAACGCTTTACGCGACCGGCGATGCGAAAATGGTCTGGATGAACGTCGATACCGGCAAATCGGTGCCGATACCGGATCATTTGCGCACGGCACTGACCGCCGGTTGATGCCGTGACTGAATGATTGTTGCGCAAACGTGCTGGAGACCCTCGCCCGGCACGCTAGGACCGGGCCTGGTCGACGCGCTCACAATGTGATCAGAACGGGAAGGATGCGCTGACCGGCGCTGGCCGCTACCCGTTTCCAGGAGGACCGCCCAATGTTCGCTTCGACACCACTCTGGCGTCCCGACGCCGAAAGCATTGCTCAGACCCGGCTGCGCGCTTTCATTGACGAAGTCGACCGTCGCTGGTCGGCCGGCTGCCGCGATTACGACAGTCTCTGGCGCTGGTCGGTCAGTGAGCCGCAGGCCTTCTGGACCACCCTCTGGGACAGCTGCCAGGTGATCGGCGAACGTGGCCAACGGATTCTCGAAAATGGCCAGCAAATGCCCGGTGCGCGCTGGTTCCCGGAAGCGCGCCTGAATTACGCCGAAAATCTGCTGCGTCACCGTGACGATGGCCAAGCCTTGGTCTTCTGGGGCGAAGACCGCGTCAAACGACGCTTGACGCGGCGCGAGCTTTACGACGAAGTGTCGCGTTGTGCACAGGCATTACGGGCGCTCGGCATCGGTGTCGGCGACCGGGTCGCCGCTTATCTGCCGAACATGCCGGAAGCCTTGATCGCCATGCTCGCCACCGCCTCGCTGGGTGCGATCTGGTCGTCGGCTTCCCCGGATTTCGGCGTACAGGGGGTGCTCGACCGTTTCGGCCAGATCGAACCGCAGGTGCTGTTGTGCACCGATGGCTACTGGTACAACGGCAAGGCGATCGACTGTTCGGCGCGTAACGTCGAAATCGCCGCGCGCATCCCCTCGTTGCGACGAACCGTCGTCGTTTCCTATCTCGATGGCCAAGCGGATATCGGAACGTTGGTCAACGGCGTGCGCTACGCCGATTTCATCGCTCCCTACGCGGCTGATGCGATCGATTTCGTCCGGCTGCCGTTCGACCACCCCTTGTTCATCATGTTTTCTTCGGGAACTACCGGGGTGCCGAAGTGCATCGTGCACGGCCACGGCGGAACCCTGCTGCAGCATCTCAAGGAGCATCAACTGCACGGCGACCTCAGAGCGGGTGACCGCTTGTTCTACTTCACCACTTGTGGCTGGATGATGTGGAACTGGCTGGTTTCCGGGCTGGCCTCCGGTGTCACCTTGCTGCTCTACGACGGATCACCGTTCGCCGGAGCCAGCGGTTCAAATGGTTCAAATGGCCGCCTGCTTTTCGACTACGCCGACAGCGAACGGATGACGCATTTCGGCACCTCGGCCAAATTCATCGACGCCGTCGCCAAAGCCGGGCTGCGGCCGCGCGAGACGCATCGCCTGGCCGAATTGCGAGTGATCTTCTCCACCGGCAGCCCGCTGGTGCCGGAAAGTTTCGATTTCGTCTATCGCCACCTCAAAACCGACGTGTTGCTGGCATCGATTTCCGGTGGAACCGATATTTTGTCGTGTTTCGCGCTCGGCAACCCGTTGTTACCGGTTTATCGCGGCGAATTGCAGTGCCGGGGACTGGGAATGGCCGTCGACGTCTTTGACGATGACGGTCGGTCTTTGCCTGCCGGCGAGCGTGGCGAACTGGTGTGTACGGCGCCGTTTCCGTCGATGCCGATCGGTTTCTGGAACGATCCGGACGGGCGTAAATACCGCGCCGCTTACTTTGAACGTTTTGCCAATGTCTGGTGTCACGGCGACTTTGTCGAATTGACCGGACATGGCGGCATGATCATCTACGGTCGCTCCGACGCCGTCCTCAATCCCGGTGGTGTGCGTATCGGCACCGCCGAAATCTATCGCCAAGTCGAGCAATTGCCGGAAGTGGTCGAGTCCCTGGCGATTGGCCAGGAATGGCAAGGCGACGTACGCGTCGTGCTGTTCGTCAAACTGCGCGAAGGCGAACGGCTCCACGCGGCATTGATCGAACGCATCAAGCGACAACTACGGGAAAATACGACACCACGGCATGTGCCGGCGAAAGTCGTCCAAGTGGCCGACATTCCGCGGACCAAAAGCGGCAAAATCGTCGAACTGGCGGTGCGGCAGGTCGTTCATCATCGTCCGGTAAAGAATCTCGAAGCATTGGCCAATCCGGAGGCCTTGGCGTTCTTTGCCGATCGCGAAGAATTGCAGGAATAGCCTCTGGCGTTTGCAGCGGATCTCAGCACTGCGCTTCTTGGCCGGACGAGGGCCGCCAGCATCGGATCGGAATCATGGCGAGCAATTCATCTTGGACTCGTGCGAGGTTGGCGGGTGTCCGACTTCAAGACATCATGAGGAGTGATTTACGCATCCCTATCGGATCTCAACGTCCGTATTGGGAACTCAAGCTGGGCGCTTCAGCGTCCTTTCCCAGCTCGATCTGGAATCGGCGAAAGTCAAATCGCCTCGCGTGCCCAATCCCATGACCCTGCAATGGCGGGTGTTAAATTCTCAAATAAGCAAATATCCCGCACGAAAGCGTGGATTTTTGAAAGGTGAATGCCTGCCCGACAAAGTGGTATTTCGCCGGTGTCCGTCGACTGGTAACTGCCGGAACTCTGCTGTAACGCTTCTACTACGGCAAGCCCTTGGTTCAGAAAAAAACATCCACGTCAAGGAGTGTCGGAATTCTTTACATTCTCCTGCCGCCGATGGCGGGAAAACCGAAGGAGAATGACGCAACAAGATGATTCATATGCAGTTGTTGAATTATGGCACGCTATTTGCTCTTTTACAATCGCTATCTTCTACAACGCAATTCAGGTAGCGGAGTCGAAACGCAGTCAGACCTCAAAATATCTTTCGGTCCGTGAATTCCATAAATTTTTCACTAGGAGGGTTGTTTAATGCATAAGCGTTTCGCTACTGCCGCATTAGTAGGTAGCATGGCCATGATGTTCGCGTCCGCTGCGTCAGCGCTGCCTACGTTTGTTTCGGGCTCGTTCGCGTTCAATTCGTTTACTACGTCTACGACGGATGTGACCTCCACGACGCATTTTCCGCTGCCTTCAGGGGTGGTCTTCTTTGGGAGTCCCACCGCCGATTTCGCGCTGGTTCCCTCCCCTATTTTCCTGACCATGCCGGCTGGCGCGGTTAATTTCACCCTGGCCGGTTGCTGCAACTGGACGGACCCCTCTTTGGGGAGCTTTACCGGTACAGGCGCTCCGAGCCAATTGCAGACCACCGCTCATCCTAACGCTTCGGCGACATGGGATGTTGTCGGCACATACACCGTTGGCTCCGCTTTTGCCAACGCCGGGGAAGTCTTGTCGGCTAACATGACTTGGGCTCTGTCGCAGACTGGTGGTATCGGTAACTCCACTTCGATCAGCGGTACCTTCCACTCGCCTCGGGTCCCCAATCAGCTACCCGAGCCGGCGACGATTGCCATCATGGGTCTCGGTCTGGCCGGAATCGGTTTGGCTCGCCGTCGCAAGACTGTCTGACACTCGCTGATTCCAGCTTGATAACACCCCGCCAGAACGGCGGGGTATTTTTTTGTGTATCGGCACCGGCGCATTGTCCTACGATGGAATGCCGGATCGAAACGTTCGCAGACATCGCAATAGCGGAGAAGCAGGGAAGGGCTGGTGGGCGTGTGTTTGAATCAGAATCTATCGGCGCGGAACGAAACGCCTCACGTCAGATTGCACAAGCAGAGCGGACAGGCGGGCTGAAACCTGGCGCGATCCTGTTTTCGACGAAGAGAATACCCGTGCGACGCGACAACGAAAGCGCAGTCCTTGACTCTTCGAATCGCACGGATCGGCATGCCGGGTGGTATAGGCGGGGCACGTCAGATGCTCTGACCGAGCCCCGGTGGGCGGCAGTATTAGGCGGTCAGCAGTCGACCCCGAATGGCGGAACGCCGGTCTGTCAGGAAGCCTCGGGGAAATTCTCGGCGAAGAATTTGTGCACGCCTTTCTCGATCGTCGGCTTGAGCGCCAGCAGCAGCAGGCCGAGGCGGATCGAGACTTCCACATTCTGATCATCAATCGTCAACTGGCCGGAAACACCCGGGCGTCGGAAATGCGCCTGATCACCTTCCCATGAACAGTGCAAATCGTATTCGTCGGCCAGTTCGTCAACCATGTGTTCGGCAGCGGCGCGGGCGGCGGCGCGGGTTTTACCGTGCGGGCGGCAGATGACGATTTCACTCATCGGTCGGGTCCTCTGTAGGTGGTCAGCCGGATTCGGCACAAAGTAAACGGTACTCCGCGAAACGGCGCGCGTCGATTTCACCACTTTGCAAAGCCAGACGCAGCCGGCAATCCGGTTCGCGGTCGTGACGGCAATCGCGGAAACGGCATTGCCCGAGCAAAGGGCGCAATTCGATGAATCCGTGTTCGATTTGATCCCGGGACAGATGCCGCAGTCCGAATTCGGTCAGTCCGGGGGAGTCGATCAAGGCGCAGTCGGCGTGCAGTCGATAAAGCGTGGCTTGCGTGGTGGTGTGTTTGCCCGTGTTCAGCGACAGGGAAATTTCGCGCGTGGCGGCCCGGGCTTGTGGTAACAAGCCGTTGGTCAGCGTCGATTTGCCCATTCCGGATTGTCCGATCAGCAGATTGGTGTGCCCTGCCAAATGGGGGCGCAAAGGGCTGCTGTCATTGCGCGCCGAAAGCTCGATGACGCGGTAACCTAGGCTGGCGAAAGGCGACAACGCGGCAACGGCCGACGCCCGTAAGCTCGCCGACAAATCGCATTTGTTGAGCACGATCAGTGTGGCGATGTCCTGCGCCTCGGCAGCGATCAGACAGCGAGTGATCAATGGCGTAGAAAAGGCCGGTTCGGTGGCGACGACGATCACCACCTGGGTGACGTTGGCGGCAATCAATCGTTGTTTCCAGGCATCCGAGCGGTAGAACAGGCTGCGACGCGGCAGCAGCGTCGAAATGACTCCCAGTTCGCTGTTCGTCGGTTCGAAGAGGACTTCGTCACCGCAGACCAAGATACTTTTTTTGCCGCGAGGAAAGCACAGCCAAGTCTGTCCCTCATCGGTAGCGATACGATACTGTCGGCCGTGGGCGGCGACAACGGTGCCGAGGTGGTTCAAATCCTGACCAGGGCGTCGATCTTCGCCGCACAGATGAAGTCGTTTCGCGACAGACCGTCCACGGTGTGGGTGCTGAAACGAACCGTGACCCGGTTGTAGCCGACTTCGAGGTCCGGATGATGGTCTTCACGTTCGGCCAGCCAAGCGATGGTATTGACGAATGCCATCGTCGCCGGATAGCTGGTGAAGGTGAATTCTTTTTCAATCGCTGCCGAGCCGGCCAGTCGCCATCCCGAAAGTCTGGTCAACAACGCGTCAACCTGTTCGCGGTCCAGACGGCACGCGCCGTCGTGACAGGGTTGGCAGTGGGTCTGGGTCAACGAATCGTCGGGCATCGGTCAATCACTGACGGTGATTCAAAGAGTCTGCAGGTGCGCGATGCGCACCGTTGCTGGTGGATGGGAATCGTAAAACAAGGAATGCAACGGATCCGGGGTCAATGTGGCGGCGTTGTCTTCGTACAGTTTGACCAAGGCGGCGATCAGCGCGGCAGCCGAGGCATGCGCCGCCGCATAGCGGTCGGCTTGAAACTCGTCCCGACGCGACAACAAGCTGAACAAAGGGGTCAGCAGAAAGGTGAATACCGGCAAGGCCAGGAAAAAGAGGATCAGCGCCAGCGCCGTATTCTGGCTGGAAACACCCAGACCGTTGAAAAACCATGGTGCATCGATCAGCCGGCCCAAGGTTGCCAGCAAAGCCAGCGAACAGACGAACACCAGGACGATGCGCTTGGTGACGTGGCGGTGGGCGAAATGGCCGAGTTCATGCGCCAGCACGGCTTCCACTTCCGCCGGTTGCAGCCGGCTCAACAAGGTGTCGAAGAAAACGATCCGTTTGCTGCGACCAAAACCGGTGAAATAGGCATTGCCGTGACTGGAGCGTTTGGAGCCGTCCATGACGAAGAGCCCGGAACTGGCAAAACCGCAACGTGTCAGCAGATTCTCGACGCGGGCGGTCAACGCCGTATCGGTCAAAGGAACGAACGTGTTGAACAACGGGGCGATCCAGGTAGGGTAGATCAACAGAATCGACAGATTGAACAGACACCAGACCAGCCAGACGTAGATCCACCACCACGTCCCCATTTGGGCCATCAGCCAGAGGACGACCAGCAGCAGCGGTATGCCGATGATCACACCGAGTGCCAGTTGTTTGAGCAGGTCGAGGACGAAAAGCCGTGGAGTCATCCGGTTGAAGCCGAATTGTTGCTCGATGACGAACTGACGATACACTGCCTGAGGCAGATCGACCAGCGAGGAAATCATCAGCACGCTCAGGATCAGCGCCACTCCGTAAAACAGACCGTCGAGCTTGGTCGACCAGAATTCGTGGAGGGTCTGCACTCCTCCGCCAAGCGTCAATGCCAGCAGGAGCGCGACATCGATCAGTACGCTCAGTCGGCCGAAGCGATTGCGCGCCAGGGTGTAGTCGGCCGCCCGCTGATGCGAGGATAACGGAATGCGTTCGGTAAAACCGGCCGGTACCGTCTGCCGAGACCTGATGACATGGCTGATCTGACGTTGAGCGAGCCACAGCCGCAGGACGACCATGCAGGCGACGGCGGCGACAAATACCAAGGTGAACGAATTCGTCATACGGCTGTGCCACAATAACGGCATTGCAAAATATTCAGGCCGATTATATGACACAGGACGCCAATTATCTGGTTTGGTTGGACATGGAAATGACCGGGCTGGACCCGGAAAACGACCGGATCATCGAATTGGCGATCATCGTCACCGATAGTGATTTGACGACGGTTGCCGAGTCGCCGGTATGGGTGATCCATCAGGATGAAGCGCGGCTGGCGGCGATGGACGAATGGAATCGCAAGACGCACGGTCGTTCAGGACTGATCGACCGGGTTCGAGTCTCGACACTCGACGAAGCGAGCGTCGAAGAGCAGGCTTTGGCCTTTGTCGCTGCGCATGTCCCGCAAGGCACCAGTCCGTTGTGCGGTAATTCGATCGGTCAGGATCGGCGCTTCATGGTCAAGTACTTGCCCCGGTTCGAAGCCTGGTTTCACTACCGCAACCTGGATGTCAGTACCTTGAAAGAGCTTTGCCGACGCTGGAAGCCCGAAGTGGCGAAAGGATTTCTCAAAAAATCCGACCATACCGCCGCCGCTGATATCCGCGAGTCGATCGAGGAATTGAAATATTACCGCGAGCATTTCATTCGCTTGTGAGCGGGGTCACCGCTCAATCGGCTCATTTGTTCGCCGGGTTGCGGGCATTTTTGATCGCTCGCCGATAGAGGCGCAGCTTCTCACCGTCCTTGCGGTCTACCGGACGGCCACCTTCCCAGACTTTGCGCCAGTTGACCGTGGCGACGAGTTCATGCTCCCTGGCGGGGCCGTAAGTCAATAACCAATCACAATTTTTGCCGCTGTTCGAGCGTAAGGGAACGGTTTGGATGGCGCTGAAATAGTCCAATGAGGCAAGCATGGCTTCGGAAAGGTCGATTTCAGCGATGCAGTCGCGCGATTTCGGCAAAACCTCGCTCAAAGCAAGCGCTGGTGCGCGGTACGTTTTTCCGTAATTCCACCAGGGCATCCACAAGGTCGCCATCAGCAGCCAGAACAAGGTCAGTCCGGACATCCAGTGCATGATTCCGCGCATCGGCGACCGCGGGCTGGTGGCGATCAGCCAAACCCAGGCCAGCGTGCCGGATAGCGCCGCGACGGTGGCCGGCCAATTGAATTCTGTGCTGAACCCTGGTTCCAGGCGAAGCAATTGTCGGGTCAGATGTTCCGGCCAGCCAAAAATCATTGCCGTCCAACCCAGCCAGCCCAGCAAGGCAAACACGCTGAAGGTGATCATGCCGAACCAGTCGAAGGCGTTGGCGGCGCCGCGGCGCAAGCTGGCGATTGCCGGTACGGCCAGCAGTACCAAAGGAGGCAGCAGCAACAGAGCCAGAGCGCTGCGGCTACCCAGCCATAAACCGACGACGAGCAGGGCAATGAGGATCGACAGGATCGGTAATCTCAAAGCCGGTCCCGCCAGTTGCCGCCGTCTGGCCCACAACGTCCAACCCGCCAGCGGCAGTGCCGGCCAAGCATACCAGGGCAGCATCGACAGCAGACGCTGCAAGCTCAGCAGAGGTTGCGGATAGGCCGTCAACTGGTTCAACTCCGATTGCCAATACGCACTCAGATATTCACGGGAAGATAAGGCCAGCGTGATCGACCACAGCCCGCCGAGCAAGCCGGCGATCAACAAACTGCCGAGCAAATGACGCGATGCGTGTGCTCGATCCGACGATTGCCAGACAGCCACCGCCGCCACGGGCAGCAACAAGACCATCGGCGCCAGACCGTTGGCGAGATAGCCCAGACCCAGGGCTGCGCCGAAACAGACGGCACCTGATCTGGGATCGCGATCGAGTTTAGCCAGAGCCCAGTAGGCCCCGCAGTGGGCAGTCAGCGCCGCCAGCATTGGCTGTGCCTCATGGGCGTGAAAGAGAAAGCCAATGCTGCCGGCCAACAGCAGCGGTGCGGCGGGAGCTTGTTCGCGTCCGTGCAATTCGCGGGCGGCCAGCAGAATGAAGGTCAGCGCCAGCAAGGTGAACACCCCGCTGGCCAGACGTACTGCGTCGTGTACCGGCAGCAGCCAGTGGAACAGACGGCTCAGGCCGGCGGCCAGCCAGTAATAGAGCGGCGCATCGGGATAAACGCGCCCCGCCAGATTGAATTGCAGCCAGTTGCCGCTGCCGAGCATTTGATGAACGATACCGATGGTTATCGCGTCATCGTTCTTCCAGGGATCGTGGCCGGTCAGGCCAGTAAAGATGTAAACCGCCAGTAAAAGCGCCAGAGCCCACCCGCTGGGTGGTAGGGAAAGTCCCTTGCTGCGTCCAGTGAGCGGCTGCTCGAACATGTGGCCAGGCAAAATACGCTAAACGACAAACGAAAAAGGCAGCCAGACAGCTGCCTTTCCGGTTGTCGAGGTCAAGGGTTTCAGGCGGACTTGCGGATTGCGCCGTATTTTTGATTGAATTTTTCGACCCGGCCCGCGGTGTCGATGATCTTTTGTTTGCCGGTGTAGAAAGGATGGCAGGCTGCGCAAACTTCAACGTGAAGGTCTTTTTTCATCGTTGACTTGGTCGAGAAGGTGTTTCCGCAGGAGCAGCTGACCTTGATTTCATTGTACGCGGGGTGGACGTTGGCTTTCATTTGAGGCTATTCCTGTAGATATATTGGAGTTTTCGATAGCGCAGCTTCACATGGCGAACTGCGACCGGAAAGATCGACAAACGCCAATTATCGTTGATTTGATGAGGGTTTGCAATGCGGTTCTCTGGCGCATGTCAACGTCGATCGGGTTCACGAACGGCGTCGGCCCAGCAATTGGGCGTTTCGTAAAGGCGGAGCCTTGCCAATCGCAAATGGTTGCCGTAGGTGTCCCGATAAACCGCGTCGAGGATGGCGAATGCTTTATCGGCCAGATTTTCGGCTGTCGGCACGCAATCGAGGATCACGGTCTTGTGGCCCGGCAGGGATTGCAGGAACTGGCACACGGGCGAGTCACTGCGATCGACCAGAAAAGCGTGATCCCAGTTTTCGACCAGATGTTCCATGGCCAAGGCTTTGACTTGCGAGAAGTCCATGACCATGCCGTTGGCGGGGTCGCCGGCCTGACGGATGATGTCACCTTCGAGCGTGATTTCAAGCGCGTAGCGATGTCCATGGAGATGCCGACATTGGCTACGATGGTCGGCGATGCGGTGACCGGCATCGAACTCCAGGCGGCGGGTGATCTGCATCGGAAAATTGGCGAAAACGCTAATTGTAACTCCGCATGTGCCCCCTTCGTACGTTACCGAACGCCGCTGGGCCTTGCTGCCATCTCCGCATGTGCTGCTGCGGGTCCCGAAGAAAAATTTCGGTGGTTTTCCAGAGTCAGACGACGTTTCGACGCTCGAAAAAACCGCTGTCGTAGGCCGTGCCATAGACGTGCCAGTCGTCGATCGTTTGCGCGGTACAAAGTCGAGTTGCTTTCCGCAGTTGTGCCGGCCAGTCGCTTCCTCGTACGAAAGAGAGCAGTTCCTCGGTTGGCGCCGCACCGAAACGACTGCAGCCGCGCAGATGCGCCCAGGCGGTCAATCGGGCCATCGTTTGGATGACTTTCTGCAGGCGTTTGATTTTTCCAGCACTGGCGGCCAGGGCTACTCGGTCTTCGCTGGGCAGCAAACCACGAATGATGTAACTGTGATCTCCGAAACTGATCGGTTCGAGAAAGGCGACGGGAGCGTGTTGGAGGGTAGATTGCAATTGAACGATCCGCTCTGCCTCTGACGGCCAGAGGGCCGACCTTGCTTGTCCATGAGCGGGCAATGAGGAGGGGCGAGCTTCCTTCAGGTCGAGGAGGTAGTTGCCGTCAGGCGAACCTTTCCCGGTCACTAAAACCACATACCGTTCGACTCCCAGACTGCCGGTGCCGGCGATACGGCGGGCAATGTCAAGAATTTCGAAAAATTCCGGCTTGTCGGTGGCGCCGGCAAAATTTTTGAGCAATGCATGGACGCGGCGTCGATCGTCTTCGGTCAACGGCAGGGCTTTTTTGCCGTCGACTTTCAGCTTGCGTGCGTTGGCGATCTTTTCGGTCCGCGAATCGAGAAATTTGGGCCGGGAACGTTGCGCAACGTCTTGTAATAGATTGCGAATCAGGCCGGTGGCGTTGTTCTGGTCGATGGCGGCCGGCGAGTTGTCGGTGACTGTTTGACCATACACCTCGAGGTAGCGCTTTTCGATGTCACCGATATCTTTGTCGGAAAGTCTCATCGTGCTCAGCCCGAGCCGCAGGCTGGTCAAAAAGCGCACCAGATCCCAGGTGCAAGGCGCCAGCGCGGCTTCGTCGAAATCATTGATATCGAAATACACATCGCGTTGACTGTCCTTGTAGCTGCCGAAGTTTTGCAGGTGCAGATCGCCGCATTGCCAAATGATCGGCGCGTTGCGCAGAATTTCCAGCGACGGCAGGTGTTGATAAAACAAATGACAGGTTCCGCGCAAAAAAACGAACGGATCGGCGCGCATGTTGTGATACTTGATTGCCAGCCGCTCCGGGTCGCGTCCAACGTTGAAATCACTGATGATTCGTGCGGTATCGTTCATTGAGAGGGTCCTTGTTGGGCAATGAGTCGCGGCGAGTCTGCTCCTGCCGGGTTGAAGCGCCTGTCCGTCAAATTGGCGGTGGAGTATGTCCGTTGGCGGCCAGCCAGTCGCGTACGGCGAATCCGGTACCGAAATCCCAGGCTTTGAGTCTGGCCGGCGAAATCAGGCGGAACTCGGCCAGTTCTTCGTTGAGACGGATGGTTCCTTCAGCGAGCACGTGGTAGGCAATGATCACTTCGTGCTTGCGGGTGAAAGGATAGACGCCGATCAGTCGCGGGGTGTGCGCGACCAGGGCCAGTTCTTCAGCCACTTCGCGGATCACCCCGGCTTCGGGCGCTTCGTCGCTTTCGAGAAAGCCGGTGATCAGCCCGAAGCGGCCGGCTGGCCAAGCACGATTGCGCGCCAGGACGATCTGGCCCTGATGTTCGACCAGCGCCGCCAGTACCGGCACCGGATTGTGCCAATGGACGAATCCACAATCCACGCTGCAGGCGAGACGCGCCAAGCCGTCAATGACCCGTTCTTCGAGCGCGCTGCCGCAGAGCGGGCAAAATCGCCAGGGATTCATCGATCGTTGCCGAGTAATTGATCGACGTCGCGCAGGAACTGGTCGATGGTCGCTGGGCGCATGTCCCAACCGCACATCAACCGGACGCCGCCGGCACCGATGAAGGTGTAGAACAGCCAGCCGCGGGCACGAAGCTGTTGTTCGATTGCCGAAGGAATCTGCACGAAAACGGCGTTTGATTGCACTGGAAAGAGCAGCGGCCAGTCAGTGCGGCGAGCCAGTTCCGCCGCCAGTCGCCGGGCCATAGCGTTGGCGTGCGCGGCATGCCGCAGCCAATGGCCGTTTTCGAGTATGCCGACCCAGGGTGCGGCCAGAAAACGCATTTTCGACGCCAGTTGTCCAGCCTGTTTACAGCGATAGGCAAAGTCTTCGGCCAGCCGACGGTCAAAGAAAACGACCGCTTCGCCGACCGGCAAGCCCATTTTCGTGCCGCCGAAGCACAGCACATCGACACCGGCACGCCTGCTCAGATCGGCTGGTGGCAGACGCAGACCGGCGACGGCGTTGGCGAAACGGGCGCCGTCCATGTGCACACGCAAACCGTACTGACGTGCCGTGGCGCTGATTGCGTGTAATTCGTCGGGGGAATAAACGGTGCCGACCTCGCTGGCCTGGGTCAGGGTTAGCACTTTGGGTTTCGGATAATGGATGTCGCTACGGCGGGTGACGGTCTCGACTATCGCCTCGGGAGTCAGTTTGCCGTGTTCGCCGGAAACTGGTAGCAACTTGGCGCCGTTGGAAAAAAATTCCGGAGCGCCGCATTCATCGGTCTCGGCGTGCGCCAATGCGTGACAGACGACACTATGGTAGGACTGGCACAGCGTCGCCAGCGCCAGTGAATTGGCTGCCGTGCCGTTGAAAACGAAATAGACGTCGCAATCGGTTTCGAACACCTCGCGCAAACGGTCCGCGGCACGCCGGGTCCATTCGTCGTCGCCATACGCGCGGGCCTGGCCGGTATTGGCGGCGACCAATGCCTGCCAGGCTTCCGGGCAGATTCCCGCGTAATTGTCGCTGGCGAATTGCTGACGCGTTTCCTTGGTTTCTTCCCCAGTCTCGGCGGCCGGGCAGCCGGCATCAGTCGCGTCGGCGCGACGATTCACAGGCGCTGTTCGACCCAAGCGGTGACTGTCGCCAGTGCCGCCGGCAGTTTTGCCGGTTCGTTGCCACCGGCTTGCGCCATGTCCGGCCGGCCGCCGCCTTTGCCGCCGATCTGCCGGGCGATCATATTCACCAGTTCGCCAGCCTTGATGCGATCGGTCAGATTCGGCGTCACCCCGGCGATCAGCGTCACCTTGCCTTCGCTGGTGGTGGCGAGCACCACCACGGCGCTTTTCAGTTTGTCGCGCAATTTGTCGATGGTCTCGCGCAAGGTATTGGCGTTGGCACCGTCTACGGTCGCGGCGACCACTTTGGCGCTACCGACCTCCGTGGCGTGGCTCAGCAGATCGTCACCCTGCGACGAGGCCAGTTTGGCTTTCAGTCGCGCCAGTTCCTTTTCCAGTGCGCGCACATTGTCCAGCACCTGCGCCAGCTTGGCCGGCACTTCAGAAGCCGGTGCCCTGAAGGCGGCCGCCGCTTCGGCCAACGTGGTCTGCTGATCCTGGATGAAAGCCACGGCCCGGTCGCCGGTCAGTGCCTCGATCCGCCGGACTCCGGCGGCGACGCCGCTTTCGGCGACGATCTTGAACACGCCGATGTCGCCGCTGCGAGCGACATGCACGCCTCCGCACAACTCCTTTGAAGAACCGATGGTCATCACCCGCACTTCGTTCCCGTATTTCTCGCCGAAGAGCATCATGGCTCCGGAACGCTTGGCGTCGTCGATGCTCATCATCGCCGCGTCTGCGGTGACATTGGCGAGAATTTCGTTGTTTACCAAAATCTCTACCCGGCGGATTTCCTCGGCACTCACTGGCGCATGGTGAGCGAAATCGAAGCGCGTTTTTTCGGCATCGACCAGCGAACCTTTCTGCTGCACGTGGCTGCCGAGCACTTCGCGCAAGGCGTGGTGCAGCAGATGTGTCGCCGAATGGTTGCGCACCGTGCGGGCCCGGGCCAGACGGTCTACCTTGGCGACCACCGCGTCGCCGACGTGTAAGGTGCCGGTACGCAGCACGCCGTGGTGGCCGAAAACTGCGGCCTGGATTTTCTGGGTATCCTCGACGGCGAAAATCCCCTGGCTGCCGTGCAGCAGCCCGCGATCACCGACCTGGCCGCCGGATTCGGCGTAAAACGGCGTTTCGTCGAGAACGACGACGCCCAATTCGCCTTCCTGCAGGGCATCGACTGGTGTGCCGTCACGGTACAGGCCAAGCACTCTGCCGCTGTGGTCGAGGTCGGTATAACCAAAGAAAGTGGTGCCCGGGCCGCGGTAGTCGAGGGCGGCGGCTATCCTGAATTTGCCGGCGGCGCGCGCCTGTTCTTTCTGGCGAGCCATCGCCGCGTCGAAAGCGGCGACATCGACGCTGACGCCGCGTTCGCGGCAGACGTCGGCGGTCAGGTCGAGCGGGAAACCGAAGGTGTCATGGAGTTTGAAGGCGGTTTCGCCATTGAAGACGCGTATGGCGTTCGTTGGACCGGTGGCCGTTGCCGTCAAGCCCTCTGGCTGGATTTTCTGCAACTCGGCTTCCAGGATTTCCATCCCGTGCTCGATGGTTTCGAAAAAGCGGCTTTCCTCCTGGCGCAGCACCTCGATGATCCGCTGCTGGCCGTGGACCAGTTCGGGATACGCCTGGCCCATTTCGGCGACCAGATCGGGAACCAAGCGGTGGAAGAAGGCGCTGCGCGTACCGAGCTTGTAGCCGTGGCGGATGGCGCGACGGATGATCCGCCGCAGCACGTAGCCGCGTCCTTCGTTGCCCGGAATCACGCCGTCGGCGACCAGGAAGGAGCAGGCGCGGATGTGGTCGGCCAGCACGCGCAACGACGGACTGTCGCTTTGTGCCATTCCCGTTTCGCGCGCCGCGGCGGCGATCAGGCGCTGGAAAAGGTCGATTTCGTAATTGCTATGTACGTGCTGCAGTACGGCGGCCGTCCGTTCGAGACCCATGCCGGTGTCGACCGACGGTTTCGGCAGCGGGTGCATCACGCCGGCTTCGTCGCGGTTGAACTGCATGAATACCAGATTCCAGATTTCGATGAACCGATCGCCGTCTTCGTCAGGCGAGCCGGGCGGCCCGCCGGCGATTGCTTCGCCGTGATCGTAAAAAATTTCGGTGCACGGTCCGCAGGGTCCGGTATCGCCCATCATCCAGAAATTGTCCGAAGCAAATCGGGCCCCTTTGTTGTCGCCGATGCGTACCACGCGTTCCGACGGGACGCCCACCTCGCGGGTCCACAGCGCGTACGCTTCGTCGTCTTCGGCATAAACCGTCACCCATAAGCGCTCGGCCGGCAGGCGATAGACGTCGACCAGCAGTTCCCAGGCGTAACGGATGGCATCACGTTTGAAATAGTCGCCAAAAGAAAAATTGCCGAGCATTTCGAAGAAAGTATGGTGTCGGGCGGTGTAGCCGACGTTTTCCAGATCATTGTGCTTGCCGCCGGCGCGGACACATTTTTGCGAGGTGGTCGCCCGCAGGTAAGGCCGCTGATCGAAACCGAGGAAAACGTCCTTGAATTGGTTCATTCCGGCGTTGGTGAACAGCAGCGTCGGGTCGGCGTGGGGTACCAGCGAACTCGATGCCACGATCTGGTGGCCTTTGGAGGCAAAAAATTTCAGAAAGGTGTCGCGAATTTCGGCGCTGTTCATGATCATCTGTCCCTGCGCGGAGGTCGTCCAAAGAGCTCGGATTTTAACGTGAAACCTGTTCTGACAGGCTGCGGTGGGGGGATGGCCTTCACCATCCATTGATTTGAATGTAGTCGCTGAACACATCGAGAGAACATTCAGAAAAAGCGTTGCAATGGAGAACAAGTGGGCAGCCGAAGTCCGTTTGGGTCTCGGAGCGACGCATCCGAGATTGCGCAAGACGATTCTGAAAAATTGTTGTTGACGGTGTCGGCGACGATTCAGGCTCGCCCCCCGAATACGACGGAGTGATCCATGACGTGGCCGTGACGGGCCACACGATGACAATCGAACGGGCGCGTGACGGTCCGTTCGTGTCGCCACTTAACTCGTTGCGGAAAGCGTATTGAGTCATGAGTTGGCGGCATGCCGGCCGGATGGCCTCGAAGACAGCAGATAACCGGGGTCAGCGGTTCTATTTCTGCCCGTTTAGGGCTAAAATTCTGCCCATTCCCGGCGTTGATACACGCCGATTTTTACTTACGAGGTGCATATGGCCACACATGATGACGAAGACGAATCAGCGGGTGTAATTGCCGGCGTATTGGGGGGGATTGCCCTGTGTGTCGTGGCGGTGATCTATGCCGGTGGCGGGTTGGTGCGGATGCCGCAGGCGGTGGCCGCTGCCGAGATTGCGCCGATCGGCGAACCGTTGGCCAAGGTGTATTTCGACCTCGGTCAAGCCAAACTGCTCGACGCTGACCAGGAGGTCGTCGCCCGGACGATGGACGCTCTGGCGGCCAAACCGAGTGCCATCGTGCTGCTTTCCGGTTTTCACGATCCTTCAGGAAACGCGCAGCAGAACGCCGTCTTGGCCAAGCAGCGTGCCGAGGCGGTGCGCGATGCGCTGGTTGCCGGCGGTGTGGCGACCAATCGGATCAAGCTGCGCCGCCCGGAATCGACGCTGGGTAGCGGGTCGGCCGCCGAAGGGCGGCGGGTCGAGATCCGGGTCCAGTAGTCATCCGTTGATTCCGGGACGCTGATTCCGTAATCGATTCCGCTCCCAGCACCAGAAAGCGAGCCATCCGGCTCGCTTTTTTATTGCCGCTTGTCCGTCTCAGCCAGACGTTTTGTTGCGGTCGTGCTCGCGCTGAATGCGCGGTATGGCCGAGAGGGTGCGCTACACAGCGCGGTCGGCGTCGATTCAGCACTGGTTTTCAGCGATGAAGTGCCCGATCCACCGGGCCAGGGTTGGTTCGAGATCGTCCGCTTCGGTATCGATGGTCTGCGGCCGCAGGACATTGTTCATCCAGGTGATTTGTCGTTTGGCCAACTGTCGTGTGGCATAGATGCCGCGGTCGCGCAGTTCACGGCGCGGGGCGAGCCCTTCGAGCACTTCCCAGACTTGCCGGTAGCCGACGCAACGCATCGACGGCAGACCGGCGTGCAAGGGATATGTCGCGCGCAGAGCGAGCACTTCGTCTTCCAGACCGGCGGCGAGCATGGCTGCGAAACGTTCGGCGATTCGTTGGTGCAGAATCTGCCGGTTGCCGGGCAACAGACCGATGCTGAGAAAGCGGTAAGGCGGCGGCGGGGCAGCTTCAGCGGCGAGCAGTGCTGACAGCGGCTGACCAGTCAGCCGCCAGATTTCGAGCGCCCGCTGGATGCGTTGCGCGTCGGTTGGCGGCAGGCGGGCAGCGGTTGTCGGGTCGACCCGCGCCAATTCGGCGTGCAGGGCCGGCCAGCCGCGCACGGCGGCTTCGGCGTCGATCGCCGCGCGTATCGCCGGCTCTGCTGTCGGCAGTTCGGCCAGACCTTCGCGCAACGCCTTGAAATAGAGCATCGTGCCGCCGACCAGCAAGGGCACGCGGCCGCGCCGGTGGATGTCGTCCATCGCCGATCGCGCGTCGTGACAGAAGCGCGCCGCCGAATAGCTTTGGTCAGGGTCGATCAGGTCGATCAGATGATGCGGCACACGGGCCAGCGTCGCAGCGTCGGGTTTGGCGGTGCCGATATTCATTCCGCGGAAGACCTGCGCCGAATCGACGCTGATCAGTTCGACCGGGAGGTGGCGGGCCAGCGTCAGCGCGGCGGCGGTTTTGCCGCTGGCGGTCGGACCCATCAACAGAATCGCTGGTGGCAGCGTCCGATCGTTCATCGGCCGCGCAGGAATTGACGATCGAGATCGGCCAGAGTCATGGTCATCCAGGTCGGCCGCCCGTGGTTGCAATGGTCGGCGCGCGCCGTTTCCTCCATTTGCCGGAGCAGGGCGTTCATTTCAGGCAGCGAGAGAGGACGGCGGGCGCGTAGCGCGCCCTGACAGGCGAGATTGCCGAGCAGTTGGTTACGACGGGCGGTCAGCAGTTCGCTGAGACCGTGTTCGCGCAGTTCGGCGAGCACCGCGCGCGCCAACACCGTCGGGTCGGCGGCTTGCAGCAGCGTCGGCACGCTGCGCACGGTCAGTTGCCGCGGACCGAGCGGCGCCAGATCGAAGCCGAGACGCTGCAGGCCGTCGCCATGTTCTTCAGCCGTGGCGACATCGATCTCTTCCGCCGAGAACACCGCCGGGATCAGCAGCCGCTGCGCGGTCAGTGGCGCTTCGGCCAGTGCCTGCTTGAGTTTTTCATACAGGATCCGTTCGTGCGCCGCGTGCATATCGACGACCACCAGGCCCTCGGCGTTCTGCGCCAGGATGTAGATGCCGTGCAGTTGGCCGATGGCGTAGCCGAGTGGCGGCGTCTGCGGATCGATCCGCGGCGTGAACTCCGGCAAGGGATTTTCACTGTCGCTGGCCGTCGGACGGGCGGCCTGGGCGAAGGCCAGGTAGCGTGCGTCGTCGAGCCGTTCGCCGAGTTGCAAGGGTGATTGGTGAGCCGTGCGGAACCCGAACGCTGCCGCGGCGTTCCGCGTCGGGGTGACAGCGAAAGGAGCCGCATCCTCGTTGGCGGGGGAGGGCGTCGAACTTGCGTCAACGGAGGTGTATGTTACTGGCAGGCTTGATTCATCGCCGGGCTCTTGCGCGGCGCCGACGAGCGGGTTGCCGAGTACCCGCTGCACCGCGTGAAAGACGAACTGATGCACCGAACGGGAGTCGCGGAAGCGGACTTCGGTTTTCTGAGGATGGACATTGACATCGACCGTCGACGGATCGATGGTCAGGAACAGGCAATAGGCCGGGTACCGGCTGCCGTGGAGCAGATCGTCGTACGCCTGTCGCAAGGCATGCGCCAGCAGTTTGTCGCGCACGAAACGGCCGTTGACGTAGCAATACTGCGTGTCGCCGCGCGAACGTGAATACGCTGGCAGCGCGAGATGGCCGCAGAGGCGCAACGAGCCGGCCAGCACGTCGATCGGTCGCGCGTGCGCCAGAAACTCCTCGCCGAGCAGCGCTCCGGCGCGGGCTTCTCCGTCACCGCGGGGCAGATGCAGTGCGACACGGTCGTTGTGCGAGAGGGTGAACGCCACGTCGGGGTGCGCCAGGGCGATCCTCTTGAGCGCTTCGCTGCATTGGGCGAATTCGGTGGCATCGGATTTGAGGAATTTGCGCCGGGCCGGGGTGTTGTGATACAGCTCGCGCATTTCGACCACCGTGCCGCCGGCCAGTGCGGCCGGTTCCGGTTGTGCGCCGGCTTCCCCCGCCAGCCGCCAGGCGTGCGGTGTACCGGCTTGCCGGCTGGTCAGGGTGCAGCGGGCGACAGCCGCGATCGAAGCCAGGGCTTCGCCGCGGAAACCGAGCGTTCCGACACGTTCGAGGTCGGCCAACGAGGCGATTTTCGAGGTTGCGTGACGGGTGAGGGCCAACGCCAGTTGATCGGCGGCGATGCCGGAACCGTCGTCGCTGACGCGGATCAGCTTGACACCGCCTTCCTCGAGTTGCACCCGGATTGCCGAACTGCCGGCGTCGAGCGCGTTTTCGAGCAGTTCCTTGACCACCGACGCTGGGCGCTCGACGACTTCGCCGGCGGCGATCTGGCTGATCAGGCGGTCGGAAAGCAGTTGGATCGTTGCGGACATCCGACGATTATACCGGCCGCCTTCCGGTAGAATCGCGGCTCGTCATTCGTCACCGCCCGTTCGTCAACCTCCGGCTCCGGTTGTAAGTTCCTCTTCAGGGAGATAATCTGGGGCGTAAGTGCTCCCCAGCGGTTGTGCCCGATCACGGGCGTGGATCGAAGTAAACAAACGAACGAACAGACAAACATGGATCTTCTCAACGCCTTTCTCGATCTTGTCCTGCACCTCGACAAACACCTGCTGGTCCTTGTCGAGCACTACGGTGCTTGGGTTTATGCGATCCTGTTCGTCGTCATTTTCAGCGAGACCGGGCTGGTGGTGACGCCCTTCCTGCCCGGCGATTCGCTGCTCTTCGTCGCCGGCGCGGTGGCGGCGGTCGGCGGCATGAATATCGGACTGCTGTTGGCGGTGCTGACCAGCGCCGCGATACTCGGCAACATGGTCAATTATCAGATCGGCCGTTACATCGGTCCGCGCGTTTTCCAGTGGGAAGAGTCACGGTTTTTCAATCCATCGGCGTTGGCCAAGACGCAGGCGTTCTATGAGCGGCATGGTGGCAAGGCGGTGGTGATCTCGCGATTTCTGCCGCTGTTCCGCACCTTCGTTCCTTTCGTTGCCGGCGTTGGGCGCATGGATTATGGGCGATTCACCTTCTTCAACCTGATCGGCGGCAGCGCCTGGGCCTTGTCGCTGACACTGGCCGGTTACTGGTTTGGCAACATGCCATGGGTCAAGGCCAATCTGACGGCAGTGATCCTGGGGATCATCGTCGTGTCGCTGGTGCCGGTGGTCATCGGCTGGTGGCGGCAACGCCAGGAGACCGCGCGATGAAACCGATCGATGCCGTCGTGTTGATTTCCGGCCGGGGAAGCAATTTGGCCGCGCTGCTCACCGCCGCCGATACCGGCTCGCTCGGCGCGCGGATCGTCGGGGTGATCGCCAACCGTCCCGGCGCCGGCGGCTTGCAGACCGCCGCCGAACGGGGGATCGCCACGGCTGTCGTCGATCATCGCCAATTCGCCGAACGCGCCGCCTTCGATGCCGCTCTGGCCGCCGCGATCGACGTTTTTTCACCGACACTGGTCATTCTCGCCGGCTTCATGCGCATCCTGGGCGAAACGTTCGTCGAACATTATCAAGGCCGTCTGTTGAACATCCATCCTTCGCTGTTGCCGGCCTTCCCCGGCCTGGATACGCATCGGCGGGCGCTCGACGCCGGTGTCCGTCTGCACGGCTGCACGGTGCATTTCGTCACCCCGGCGCTCGATCACGGGCCGGTGATCGTCCAGGCGGCGGTGCCGGTGCTCGACGACGACGACGAGGCGACGCTGGCGGCGCGCGTGCTGGCCCAGGAACACCGTATTTATCCGTTGGCGGTGCGTTGGTTCGCCGAGGGGCGGCTGAACGTGGTCGACGGGCGCGTCCGCCTGCGCGCGGCGCAGCGTGGCGAATCGGCGCTGATCGCGCCGGTGGTGGACGAGGTCTGATCATGCCCGTTGCGCTGATGTTGGCTCTCCTGGCTTCGCTGGGGGTGCATGGACTGGTGCTTTTTGGCCCGGATTACGAATTGCCCGGCCCGAGCGACCCGCCGCCATTACTGGCCGAGTTGAAACCGTTGCCGAAAGCACCGCCTCCGCACCCTCAGGCGGCAGAGACCGCGCCAACGGCGAAGCATGCTCAGGTTGCCCCGCATTCGGCATCGCCGACGAAGAAGCCGGTTCACCGTCCGGCGCACGTCGCCCGGACAGCGCCGGCGCCGAGACCTGCCGCACCGCCGGAAGCGGCGCCGGCCGACGAAGCGATGACTTCAATGGCCTCCGCACCGCCTGCTTCGCCCGTCGAGACGGCCGCGCCGGCGCCCCAAACCCGGCCGATGCCGGCGGCTGGCCGTATTCGCTACCGGGTTGACCGGGGTGATCAGGGTTTCCAGATCGGAGTTTCGGTGAACGAATGGCAAGTGATCGATGGCGCCTACCGGATCACCGCCGTCACGGAAACCACCGGCCTGATCGGCGCGTTGCGGCCCTTGCGCATCGAACACGAAAGCATCGGCCACACCAGTCACGCCGGTCTGGTTCCGGACCGTTTCATCGTCCGCCAGGATGGCCGCGAAACCGAAAACGGCGCCGATTTCGACTGGTCGCAGAAACAGTTGAAAATGGGTAGCCGGCCGGTGGAGACCCTGTTGCCGGGTACGCAGGACGTGCTGTCGTTGCCGTACCACCTGGGGATGCTCGCCGATCCCGCCGCTGTCGGCAGCATCGCCATCACCACCGGCAAGAAGTACGGGCAATTCCGGCTCGAGGTGCTCGGCGAGGAAGACGTCAGCGTTCCCGCTGGTACTTTCCATACCCTGCACCTGCGCGTGCCCGGCGCCGCGCAGACCGAGGTCTGGCTGGCGCGCGATGGTGCGCAGATGCCGGTCAAGGTCCAGCATGTCGACAACAAAGGCAACATCCTGATGCTGTCGGCCATCGCCATCGAAAGCCGGAACGCGCCGTGAAGCCAGCGACCGACTCCACACCGCAAGTCGTCGTCGCCGATTTGCGCTGCACGCCGGCGGTTTTTCGGCACGCCGAAGTGCTGCTCGCCGAATTGCGGCGCTCGCCGTATCCCGCCGACAAGGTCGTCGCCGGCTATTTCCGGCAGCACCGCCAACTGGGCCATGCCGACCGGGGTTTCGTCGCCGAGGCGGCCTTCGCCGTGCTGCGTCACCAACGGACCTTGACCGCGCGTTGTGGCGGCGACGTTACCTCGCGTCGTTTGCTGCTGGCCTGGCTGGCCTGCGGCCAGGGCTTGAACCGGCGCCAACTCGAACCTCTGCTCAGCGAGAGCGAACAAAAGTGGCTGGCCACCGCCAAAGCGGTGAAAGTCGCCGATCTGCCGCCCGCGGTTCGCCTCGACTTGCCGGACTGGCTCTTCGAGACGTTGATCGGTCAATTTGGCACCGAAGAAACGGCGGTGCTGGCCGGCGCGCTCAACCGGCCGGCACCGCTCAATCTGCGGGTGAACAGCCTGAAAACCGACCGGCAAACGGTATTGGCACGGCTGGCCGCCGACGGCTTGCCGGCAACGCCGTGCGCTTATTCGCCGCTCGGCATCCGTTTGCACGGCAAACCAGCGTTGTCGCGCCATCCGCTGTTCATCGACGGTCATTTCGAAGTTCAGGACGAGGGCAGCCAGTTGCTCGGTTTTCTGCTGCAACCGAGACGTGGCGAAATGGTCGCCGATTTCTGCGCCGGCGCTGGTGGCAAAACCCTGCTCCTCGGAGCCTTGATGCGTTCGCAGGGCCGGTTGTATGCCTTCGACGTCAACGAACGGCGCCTCGCCCGCCTGAAACCGCGGCTGGCGCGCTCGGGACTGTCGAATGTCACGCCGGTGCGCATCGATTCCGAACGTGACGTCAAAATCCGCCGGCTGGCCGGCAAGCTCGACCGCGTGCTGGTCGACGCGCCTTGTTCCGGCCTCGGCACGCTGCGTCGCAATCCCGATCTCAAATGGCGGCAAACGCCGGCCAGCGTTGCCGAACTGGCCCTCAAGCAAGCGGCGATTCTTGCGGCGGCGGCTTCCTTGCTCAAAAGCGGCGGACGGCTGGTGTATGCCACCTGCAGCCTGCTCGATGCCGAGAACGACGCCATCATCGAGGCTTTTCTGAACGCGCAGCCGGATTTCACCGTCGAATCGGCGCAAGACATCCTCGCTGCGCAACAGATTTTCATCGAGTGCGGTGAACGATTGCGTCTGACGCCGCACCGGCAGGGCACCGACGCTTTTTACGCCGCCGTGTTGACACGCCGATGAATGAACGGGTGATGTTCGCCCTGCTGCTCGACCTGTGGCAGGACGTCAGCAATCCGGCTTTTCTGTGGCAACTGCTGGCGCTGCTGGCCTGCCTGCTGCTGGCCTGGGTGCTGGCCCGCTACGGACGGCGCCATGAATTGACCCAGGTCAGCGAGACGCACGGCGCGCTGCGTGCCTTCGGGGCGGGCAGCTTGCGGCGCTTGTTCTTTCCCCTGCTGGCCTTGCTCTTCGTCGTGATTGCCCGAAAAGCCTTCAAAATCTGGCATCTCGGCCCAGTCAGTCTGCTCGATGTGGCGATTCCGCTGATGACCTCGATGGCACTGGTGCGGGTGGTGATCTACTTTCTGCGCTACGCTTTTTCACCCAGCGGCTGGCTGGTCAGTTCCGAACGTTTCGTCGCCTCGACGATCTGGTTCGGGCTGGCGTTACATTTGAGCGGCCTCGCCGAACCGCTGATCGAATTCCTCGAGCAGATCACCCTGCATATCGGCAAACAGAAACTCGACCTGTGGACTCTGCTCAACGGGCTGGTGACGGTCATCGCCACTGCCGTCATCGCCTTGTGGTTGGCCGGGCTGATCGAGCGGCGTCTGCTGGCCAGCGAAACGCTCGATTCGAATCTGCGCGTCGTCCTTGGACGGCTGGTCAAGGCGGTGCTGTCGGTGATCGCCCTGCTGCTCAGTCTGTCGCTGGTCGGCATCGACATCACCGCGCTGTCGGTATTCAGCGGCGCGCTGGCCGTCGGCCTCGGCCTCGGCTTGCAGAAAATCGCCAGCAACTACGTCAGCGGCTTCATTCTGCTGCTCGACCGCTCGATCCGCATTGGCAATGTCATCGCCGTCGATCCCGCGACCAGCGGCGTCGTCAGCCAGATCACCGTCCGCTACACCGTCGTCCGCACGCTGACCGGAATCGAAGTGATCATCCCCAACGAATACCTGGTGTCGAACATCATCCGCAACGAGTCGTTTTCCGACAGCCGGATCCGCCTGTCCATTTCGGTGCAGGTTGCTTACGACGCCGATCTGGAACGGGCGATGCAGTTGATGGTCGCCGCCGCCGCCGAGCAGCCGCGGGTGCTCGACGATCCGGCACCGCAGGCGCAACTGACGATGTTTGCCGATAGCGGCATCAACCTTGACTTGGTGTTCTGGATCAATGATCCGCAAGCGGGCAGCGGCGGTGTCCGCTCGGCGATCAACCTGGCGATCTGGCGCGCTTTCAAGGAAAACGGCATCGAAATTCCCTTTCAGCAGCGCGAAGTGCGCATTCTCGGCGGACTGCCGAAGGCTGCTGGACCTGCCGATCTGGCGTCGGCAACGATTTCCGCAGCAGCCGGGCGATGATCCAGATCGAAATCGACGGCGTGCCGCTGGAGTATCGGCTATTGCCGGGAAACCGCTCCGCGCCGACGCTGGTGCTGCTGCACGAGGGGCTGGGCAGCGTGGCGATGTGGCGCGATTTTCCCGATCGTCTGGCGGCGGCGACCGGTTGCCGGACGCTGGTCTGGTCGCGGCAAGGATACGGCTGGTCGGGTCCGCTGACGGCGACGCGGACGATGCACTATCTGCACGAGGAAGCATTGCAACGGCTGCCGCGGCTGCTGGCGGCGTTGGCCATCGAACGGCCGCTGCTGGTCGGGCACAGTGACGGCGGTTCGATCGCCTTGATTTTCGCGGCGGCGTTTCCCGAGGATCTGGCCGGAGCGGTGGTGCTGGCGCCGCACGAGTTCGTCGAGGAAAAAGCGCTGGCCGGCATCCGGCGCGCTGGCGAACATTTCGCCAGCAGCGATTGGCCGCTACGGCTGGCCCGCTATCATCGCGATCCTGCGGCGGTTTTCTACGCCTGGCACGATACCTGGCTGTCACCCGGATTCCGCGACTGGCGGATCACCGATGCCCTGCCGGCGATTCGCTGTCCGATTCTGGCGATCCAGGGGCACGACGACGAGTACGCGACGATGCGGCAGATCGACTGCATCGCCGAGGCCGCCGGCGACGTCGAGCTGTTGAAACTGGCCGACTGCCGGCATTCGCCGCACCGTGATCAGCCGGCGGCGGTTTGCGCGGCGATCGCGCGCTTTATCGCCCGAACGGGCGATCGTTAGGGTTGCCCGTTCGGGTGACCGTTCGGGTTGCTCGTTTGGGTGATCGCTTGGATGACCGTTTGCTGTCACCGTGAATCATTCGCCGTCGGTCGATGGCATGCGCGCAGCCGGGTTCTGACGGTAGAAGGCGCTGAATCTGGCGTAGAGTTCAGGGTACTCGGCGAGCAGCTCATGCGGCGTTTCGAAGAACGCCTCGCTCATCACGGCGAAGAATTCACCGGGGTTTTCGGCGGCATAAGGGTCGAAAAAAGGCTCTTCGCCGCGACTTTCGGCTTCGTCGACCCAGGCGCAGAAATCGGCGTAGCTGGCCTGCAGCACCTTTTGCCAATCGGCGCGCGCGGCCGGGTCGGGCAGCGGCGGCATACCGTCGGCTTCACCGTTCACCATGTCCAGTTTATGGGCGAATTCGTGAATCACGACGTTGTAACCGCTGCCGGCTTGTTGCACGTCGGACCACGAAATGAGCAGCGGCCCGCCGTGCCAGGCTTCGCCGGCGGCGATTTCCTGGTATTCATGGACCACGCCGAATTCATCTTCGGTCCGGCGCGGGATCAGGAACTGGTCGGGATAGACGACGATGCCGACCCAGCCGCGATACGCCGCCAGGCCGAGTTCGAGAATCGGCAGGCAGCCCTGGGCGGCGATCGATACGCAGATCGCGTCGGTCAACTCGAGCCCGCCGGCGGCGGTGAATTCCTTTTCAGCGAGAAAAGCTTCGCTGAGTTGGCGCAGCCGACGCTCGGCATCGGCGTCGAGCGCCTGGAGAAACGGCAGACCGGCCAGCGTCTGCCGCCACAATTCTTCGGGAATCGTCGGCGGCTGCCGGCGGTCTCGCCACCAGTCGACCAGTTTGCCGATCACGTCGATTGAACTTTCGAACGGCTGGCGGTCGTCAGGTAGATGCCGGCGAAAATCAGCGCTATGCCGAGGTAGTGGTAAGCGTGCGGAATTTCGTCGAGAAAGATCGCCGACAACAGGGTGCCGAATACCGGCATTAGATGAATGAACAGGCTGGCCTTGCTGGCACCGACTTCGCCGACGGCGCGGTTGTAGAACACATAACCCAGGAAGCCCGGAAAAACGCCGGTGTAGGCGATACCGGCCAGCGAAACCGGGCTGACGACGATCAGGCGGCCCTGGGCGATTTCCCAGGCGTACGCCGGTGCCAGGGCGCCGAGACCGACGACGGTGAATGCGGCGAGCAGCAGCATCGGGTGGACGCCTGGCGGACGCCATTGCAAGCCGATGGTGTATAGCGCCCAGGTGAATACCGCACCGAGCATCCACAGGTCACCGACATTCAGCCGCAGCGCCGCCAGGGTCTGCCAGTCGCCGCGGCAGACGATGACCGTCACGCCGAACAGCGACAGCAGCACGCCCAGCCATTCGATGCGGCGCAGATGTTTGCCGAGAAAGGCCCAGGACAGGGCGATCGTCGCCACCGGAATGAAGGAATTGAGCAGAACGGCGTTGGTCGCCGGCGTGTGGTTCAAGCCGATGTAGGCCAGGGTGTTGTAACCGCCGACGCCGAGCAGACCGAGAACCGATACCGTCCGCCAGTGTTGCCGGAGCAGTGGCCATTGGCTGCGCAGGTGCGGCCAGGCCAGCGGCAAGGTCAGCATCAGCGCGATCGTCCACCGCCAGAACGCCAGCGACAGCGGCGGCACCTGATCGCGCAAGGCCCGGCCGAGCACCATGTTCCCCGACCAGAACAGCGTCGTCAGGATCAGCAGCAGATAAGGGTGGACCAAGCGGGCGGACATCGGCGTTCGGCTGGTGGGAGGTGACGAATGGTAACCCGTGGTGACAAACGGATTATGCCGTAACGTTGAGCGCCACTTATAATCAAAGCCATGGTTTCTGTTGTCCACTCCGTCGCCGCACAGAGCGACCACGAGCAATTGCTGCTCACTCTCGGCGACGGACTGTCACCAGCCGAGGTGAATAGTCTGCATCTGGCCGTCGATCTGGCGCGTTCGGTGTACGGCGACACACGGCTCGGCAGCGGCGAGAGCGTCTGGGCGCATGCGCTGGGGGTGGCGTTGATCGTCGCCGGATTGAAGCTCGACGTCGATTGCCGGCTGGCCGCGCTGCTCTTCGCGGTGCCGCTGCTGCAGGAGAAGGGCCTGCAACCGCTGGAAAAGGAGTTCGGACGCCGTGTCGCGCATCTGGTCGATGGCGTATCACGGCTCAATCGCGTGCGTCCGATCACCCGTCGTTTCGTCGCCCATTCCACCGCGGCCGACGACAAGAACCCGCAGGAGATGAAGGCGCAGGTCGAAGTGCTGCGCAAGATGCTGCTGGCGATGGTCGAGGATATTCGCGTCGTCCTGCTGCGTCTGGCCTCTCGGACGCAGACGCTGCGTCATTACGCCGGCGAAGCTGACGATCTGCGCCTGCAGGTGGCCCGCGAAACGCTGGCGCTCTACTCGCCGCTTGCCAACCGCCTCGGCGTCTGGGAATTGAAGTGGGAACTCGAGGATCTCTCGTTCCGCTTTCTGCATCCAGCGATCTATAAGCAGATCGCCAACCACCTGGACGAAAAGCGCATCGAACGCGAGCAGTTCATTGCCGACGCCGTGCGGCGTGTCAAGGCCGAACTGACGGCGGCCGGCATCGTCGGTGCCGAGGTTTATGGACGGCCGAAGCATATCTACAGCATCTGGAACAAGATGCGCAACAAGGGCGTTGATTTTTCGCAGGTTTATGACGTCCGTGCTTTGCGGGTGGTGGTTGACGAAGAAAAGGATTGTTACGCCGCGCTGGGCATCGTCCATCATCTGTGGTCGCCGATTCCCAAGGAGTTCGACGATTACATCTCGAACCCGAAGGGCAACAACTACCGCTCCTTGCATACCGCGGTGCATTGTCCGGACGGTCGGGCGTTGGAGGTGCAGATTCGCACCCACGAGATGCATCGTCACGCCGAACTGGGCGTCGCCGCGCATTGGCGATATAAAGAAGGTAGCGGCGCGGTTTCGGAAGACCGTTACGACGAAAAGATCGCCCGCTTGCGTCAGTTGCTCACCTGGCGCGAAGAAATCCCGGAATCGTCGGACTGGATCACGCATTACAAGCAGGCGGCTTTCGACGAGACGATCTACGTGCTGACCCCGCAGGGACGGGTGATCGATCTGCCGCGGGGCGCGACACCGGTCGATTTCGCCTACCGCGTGCATACCGACATCGGCCATCGGTGCCGCGGCGCCAAAGTCGATGGCGCGTTGCAGGCGCTGAACACGCCGTTGGCGACCGGTCAGCAGGTCGAGATCGTGCTCGTCAAACAGGGCGGTCCGTCACGCGACTGGCTGAATCCGGCGCTCGGCTTTCTGACGACCCATCGAGCGCGGGCCAAGGTCCGCCAGTGGTTCGCCAGCCTGGCGCTGGAGGATACGCTGTCCGAAGGACGGGCGATCGTCAGCCGGGAATTGCAGCGGATGGGGCTGATCGGCGTCAATCTCGACGAACTGGCCGGCAAGCTGGGTTTTGCCCGAAGCGACGACCTGTTCATCGAAGTCGCTCGGGCGCGCCTGAATCTGCGGCAACTGCAAGTGGCGGCGCGCGGCAGCGAGATGCCGGTCGACGAACGGGTGCTCGGCGAAATGCCGGCCCGTCGCAGCCGTCCGGCGAGCGAATCCGGCGAGCAAGGGGTGCTGGTCGTCGGTGTCGGTCGCCTGCTGACGCAGATGGCCGGCTGCTGCAAGCCGGTGCCACCCGATCCGATCGTCGGCTTCGTCACTCGGGGCAAGGGCGTTTCGGTGCATCGTGCCGACTGCAGCAATCTTGTGAACATGCGCACGCTGTTCCCCGAGCGGGTCATCGAAACCACCTGGAGCGGCGACATCGGGGGAGTCTTCGCCGTCGACATCGCTGTCGACGGTCATGACCGGCAGGAACTGCAACGCGACGTGTTCGACGTTTTCGCTCGTGAAAAAGTCAACGTCATCGCGTCGAGCAGCCAGCGACGCGGGGCACAGTTCAATATGTCTTTTACCGTCGAGGTCGGCAGCATCGGACAGCTCAACCGACTGCTGGGCTTGTTGCACAACGTCGAAAGCGTGGTCAGCGTCCGACGCATATGAGTGGGGCAAGCGCTGGCGGGGTTCGACGACCGTGCCCGTCGCCCCCCGCACGGATGCTGATTCCTCGGCGCCTGTCGGACTCGAGCGATCCTTGCGAGCCGAGTGGGAAAGCGAGGACAGTTTTTCTCGATTTCGAGGCGCATAGTAGGTCTATGTAACGAGAAATCGGGGAAAAATGGACCGCTTTGCCACCAGCGCAGTCGATCAGCCTCAAGCCCGACAGGCTCCTAGGCCTTGAGTTGCTCGATCAGTTCGGCCTGTGCCGAGTGCGGACTGGTGCGCGAACCACGACGCAGGTGGTAACTGCCGTCGGGGTTCAACTCCCACGCCTGCTGGTTGTCGTTCAGATAAATCTGCAACCCTTCGGCGATCACCCGCCGTTTCAACTTGCGGTCGAGAACCGGGAACGCCAGTTCGATGCGTCGGAAGAAGTTGCGTTCCATCCAGTCGGCGCTGGATAGATACACTTTCTCCTCGCCACCGGCGTGGAAGTAGAACACCCGGTGATGTTCGAGCTGCCGGCCGATGATCGAACGGACGGTGATGTTTTCCGAGAGTCCCTTGACACCGGCGCGCAGACCGCAAACGCCGCGTACGATCATGTCGATCTTGACGCCCGCCTGAGAGGCGTCGTACAGCGCGGCGATCGTTTCCGGTTCGAGCAGCGAATTCATCTTGGCGATGATCCGGGAGCGTTTGCCGGCACGGGCGGCTTCGGCTTCGGCACGGATGCCGGCGACGACGTTGGCCTGCAGGCTGAACGGCGCCTGCCAGAGATGGGTCAGCGTCTGCGCCAGGCCGAGACCGGTGAGCTGCTTGAAGACCTCGTTGGTGTCGTTGCCGATGTCCTCATTGCAGGTCAACAACCCGAAATCGGAGTAGATCCGGGCGGTTTTCGGGTGATAGTTGCCGGTGCCGAGATGAACGTAGCGCCGCAGGATGCTGCCGGATTTGCCTTCCTCGCGGCGGACGACCATCAACATCTTGGCGTGCGTCTTGTAGCCGACGACCCCGTAGACGACGTGCGCGCCGACTTCCTCGAGCCGGGTGGCCCAGCCGATGTTCGCTTCTTCGTCGAAGCGGGCCATCAGTTCGACGACGACGGTGACTTCCTTGCCGTTCTGCGCCGCGCGCAGCAGCGATTGCATCAATACCGAATCGGTGCCGGTACGGTAGACGGTCATCTTGATCGCCACCACCTGCGGGTCGAGCGCCGATTGTTCGAGCAGGTCGATCACCGGCGTGAAGCTCTGGTACGGATGATGAAGCAGGATGTCACCGCCGCGGATGGCGTCGAAAACGCTATGGCATTTATGCAGGGCTTTCGGCAGCCCCGGGTTGAACGGCTGGAATTTCAGATCGTTGCGCAAAACCCAGTCCGGCACCTGCATCAGTCGCGCCAGGTTGACCGGACCGGCAACGCGATACAGATCGCTCTCGCTGAGATTGAATTGACCGAGCAGGAATTCGATCATCGCGTCCGAGCAGTTGTCGGCAACCTCCAGGCGTACCGCGTCGCCGAAGTTGCGTTGCGGCAGTTCGCCCTGGATCTTGGTCCGCAGGTTCTTGACTTCCTCCTCATCGACGAACAGGTCGCTGTTGCGGGTGACGCGGAATTGATAGCAACCGAGCACCTTCATGCCGGCGAACAGCTCATGGACGAATTCGTGCAGGATCGACGACAGGAAGACGAAGGTGTATTCGCTGCTACCCAGTTCGCGCGGCAGGCGGATCACCCGCGGCAGAACGCGCGGCGCCTGGACGATGGCTGCGCCGGAACTCCGGCCGAAAGCGTCGCGTCCTTCGAGTTCGACGGCGAAATTCAGGCTCTTGTTCAACACGCGCGGAAAAGGATGCGACGGATCGAGACCGATCGGCGTGATCACCGGCATCACTTCACGGAAGAAGAAGTCGCGGATCCATTCGCGCTGCGCCGGGTTCCAGTCCAAACGCTTGTCGAAGTGGATGCTTTCCTTGGCCATCGCCGGCAGGATCTCATCGTTGAGGAGCGAGTACTGCTCCTTGACCAGCGCGTGCGTCTCGTCGCTGACCAACTGATAGACTTCGCGGGCGGTCTTGCCGTCGGTGGTGATCGCCACCGAACCGAGCTTCAACTGCTCCTTGATCCCGGCGACGCGGATTTCGAAGAATTCGTCGAGGTTGCTGCTGACGATGCACAGAAAACGCAGACGTTCGAGCAAGGGAGTGCGCGGGTTTTTCGCCTGATACAACACCCGTTTGTTGAAACCGAGCAGGCCCATCTCACGGTTCTGGAAATAATCCGCAGGAAAGCCGCTGGGTGAATGCACGGTGGGAGTCTCGGAGGTCTGGGAATCAGTGGTCATCGGTCTATTCCGTCAGGATTAAAAAGATTGGTTTGGCGTCAATTCGACGATCTGCATATTACAGCGATCATTTGTTTGCTTGACAGTCTGTGCCGTCATTTCGCTCCGTAATGTCGACCAAAGGCGGTTTCGATGGCTTGGACGGGCGATCGACACCCGTCCAAATGGTAAAATCGCAGACCGCCGAATGGTTTGCGCCGGCTTGTTCGCCTGCCATTTTTCCTCCACTCACAGCCATTAATCATCGATGAGCTACGAATTGATCGCCGGAGTCGACCTCGGGTCCAATAGTTTTCGCTTACAGGTCGGCCGCATCGTCGGCGACCGCATCCATCCGCTGGATACTCTCAAGGAGCCGGTGCGTCTCGGCGCCGGGCTGACCCGGGAAAAACTTCTCGATCATGCCTCGCAACAGCGGGCGATCGACGCCCTGCGCCGTTTCGGCGAGCGTTTGCGCAGCTTCGCGCCGGAGACCGTCCGTGCGGTGACCACCGACGCGATGCGTGTTGCCCGCAATTCGCATCTGGTGTTGCCGCTGGCCGAAGCGGCGCTCGGTTTTCCGATCGAACTGATTGGTGGCCGCGAGGAAGCGCGTCTGATCTTCATCGGTGCCTCGAATGCGCTGCCGGTGGCCGGCCACCGTCGGCTGGTGGTGGATATCGGCGGCGGTTCGACGGAATTCATCATCGGTGAAAATACCGTGCCGCTGATGATGGAATCGTTGTTCATGGGCTGTATCAGCTACCGGCAACGCTTTTTCCCGGAAGGCCGGGTCGACAAGAAACGGATGCAGGCCGCCGAAGTGGCAGCGGCGCGGGAAATCGAGACCATCGCTGCCGATTATCGTCGCCTGGGTTGGCACGAAGCCGTCGGATCGTCGGGGTCGGCGCAGGAGATTGCTGACATTCTCGACGCCAACGGCTTGAATCCGGCAGGAATGAGCGGCATCAGCCGGGAAGGACTCGGCAAACTGCGCCAGTTGCTGATCCAGGCTGGTTCGGCCGAAGCGTTGGGTTTGCAGGGCATGCGCAACGACCGGGTGGCGATTCTGCCCGGCGTGCTGGCGATCATGTGCGCCGTTTTTTCGGAGCTGGAGATCGAGCACATGACTTATACCGACGGTGCTCTGCCGCTCGGCGTGCTTTACGACCTGCTCGGCCGTTTCGAACATCATGACACCCGCGACCAGACGGTCGTCCAGTTCGTGCGGCGTTATCAGGCCGACGAAGAGCAGATCATCCGTGTCGAACGCACCGCGCTGACTCTGCTCGGTCAGTTGATTCAGCTCGACGCGCCGGAAAACGAAAACGATGCGCATTTTTTGCGCTGGGCGACCTCCTTGCACGAGATCGGCGTTTCGGTGGCTCACAACGAGGCGCACAAGCATGGCGCTTACATCCTGACGCATGCCGACATGCCCGGTTTTTCCAAGCGCGACCAGGCGCGGCTGGCGTTATTGGTGCTCGGGCAACGCGGCAAATTGCAGAAATTGGCCGCGATGCCGGTCGGCGATCCGAACTGGCGGTTGGTGTTCTGTCTGCGTCTGGCGGTGCTGCTGCATCGTTCCCGCGAAGATCAGCCATGGCCGAATCTGCTGGTCCGGGAAATGCCGGTCGGTTTTCAGATCGATCTGCCGGAAGAGTGGCTGGACGCCAACCCGATGACCGCCGCGGCGCTCGATGACGAAACGATGCGCTGGCGGCGGGTCGGCATCCGCTTGCGAGTCAAAGCACTCGCCGATCAGCCGCCAACTGCCGTCGAGCCGGCGCGTAAGCCGATCTGAACGATCGGACGGCCGGCGCGATCCTTGAATGACAGCGGTTCGCGTCCGAGCAATGCCGGTTAACGGTGAGGACACGCTGGCAGCGACGTTACGCGTTGCCGAGGCCGAAGGCGTCGTCCGCGTCGAACTGGCCGGCGAATGGACCCTGGCCGGTCTACCTACCCCGGTCACCGCCTTGCAAACCCGGTTGCGTGAGTTGGCGGCCCGGCCGGTGGAATGGCAGTTGCAAACCATCCTCCGGCTCGACAGCGCCGCGGCGCTGCTGCTCTGGCAGGCCTGGGGACGGCGCTGGCCGTCGGCGATCGCCTTGTCGGCGGCGCATCGTCAGGTCATCGAGCGCGCCGCCGCCGGCGCCGGAAGCGGTGACCGTCCGTCACCACCGGTGCGAGATCCGCTCTGGCCGTTGCTCGTTGTGGGCCGGCTGGTACTGAAGGCCGTCGATCACCTGCAGGGAATGATCGCGCTGTTCGGCCAGTTGATTCTCGATCTCGTCCATCTCTGTCGCCACCCAGGCGACATCCCCTGGCGCGAATTCTCGGCGCACCTCTACAAGAGCGGCGCGCAAGCCCTGCCGGTGACGACCTTGATCGGTTTTCTGATCGGCGTCGTCGTCTCGTATCTGGCCGCCCTGCAACTGAAATCACTCGGTGCCGACGTGTTGATCGTCAATCTGTTGGGGATCGGCATCGTCCGCGAACTCGGCCCGGTATTGGTGGCGGTGCTGGTCGCCGGGCGTTCCGGATCGGCGATGACCGCGCAGATCGGCGTGATGCGGGTCACCGAGGAAATCGATGCCCTGGCGACGATGGGCGTGTCGCGCAGCTTGCGACTGGTGTTGCCGAAAGTGCTGGCGTTGACGGTGGCGATGCCGCTGCTGGTCGTCTGGTGTTCGGTGACCGGCATCGTCGGCGGCATGATCTCCGCCAAGTTGCAGATGGATTTGTCGTATGGTTTTTTCATCGAGGCGCTGCCGCGGGTGGTGCCGGTGGCCAACTGGTGGATCGGTATCGCCAAAGGGGTGGTTTTCGGAGTGCTGATCTCCCTCATCGCCTGCCATTTCGGGTTGCGCGTCGCGCCGAACACCGAAAGTCTGTCGGCGCGGACCACGGCCGCGGTGGTGACCGCGATCACGGTGTCGATACTGGTCGACGCGGTTTTCGCCGTCCTGACTCGCGGCATCGGCATTCCATTGTGAACGGAGAGATCGGCAAAACGGACACGCCGGTGATCGCCGTCCGCGATCTGCATACCCAGTTCGGCGATCTGCTGGTCCATCGCGGCGTCGATCTGCGCGTCGACCGCGGTCAGGTGCTGGCGCTGGTCGGCGGTTCGGGCAGCGGCAAGACTACCTTGCTCCGGGCGATCGTCGGTCTGTCGGTTCCCAAGTCCGGCGAGGTCAGCTTGTTCGGTCAGCCGGTCCTCGATGCCGATCCGCTACGGCAGCGCGCGCTGCGTCGCCGCTTCGGCGTGTTGTTTCAACACGGCGCGCTGTTTTCGGCGTTGTCGGTACATGACAACATCGCCTTTCCGTTGCGCGAACTGCGGCGTTTCGATGAAGCGCTGATCGACGATCTGGTGCGGCTGAAGCTGACGATGGTCGAACTCGAACCCCGACATGCGCGGTTGATGCCCGCCGAGTTGTCGGGAGGAATGGTCAAACGCGTCGCCCTGGCGCGAGCGCTGGCGCTGGAACCCGAATTACTGGTCCTCGACGAGCCGACCGCCGGTCTGGATCAGGACCGCAGTGCCAATTTCGTCCGGCTGATCGCCACCTTGCAGAAAGAATTGACATTCACGGTCTTGATGATCACTCACGATCTGGCTACCCTCGACGCCTTGGCCACGCGGCTGGCGGTGCTGGCCGATCAGCGCATCGTCGCTTGTGGAACGCCGGCCGAGGTGCGCACCGTCGCCCATCCGTTCATCGACAACTTCTTCGGTGTCGGACGTCCGGCGGGATGAACCAAGATCTAACGAAGATCTAGCGAAGGATAGGTTGGTCATGGAAAATCGTTCGCATGCCCTGGCCGCAGGCTTGTTCGCCGTGCTGCTCGGTGCCGTCACCGCTCTGGCATTCTGGTGGTTCGGCGGCAGGCACGAGGCGACCCAGGAGTTTTATGTCGTCACCCGGCAAAACGTCACCGGGCTGAACCTGCAAGGGCAAGTCCGTTACCGCGGCATCCGGGTTGGTAAAGTGCAGGCGATCGATCTCGACCCGGACGATGCGGCGAACATCCTGGTGCGGATCAGCATCAACAAATCGGTGCCGATGACCCATGGCACCACCGCCCGGCTCGGCTATCAGGGGATTACCGGCATCGCCCACATCCTGCTCGAACAGGAAGGTGGCGATCTGACGCCCTTGCCGGGAGGCGCGCCGGTGGCGTCCCTGCTCGGCGGGAACCCGGTCTTGCCGCGTATCACCATGCGCCCGTCACTGATTCAGGAGCTCTCCGAGACCGGCGGTGCAACCTTGCGGCAGGCACGCGATCTGCTGGCCAACGCCAATGAAGTTCTGGATAGCCCAAGCTTCGACAACATCGTCGCCAACCTCGAAGCGACGACCGCCAGCACCCGAGCCATCGCCGCCCGGCTCGAACAACTGCTGACCCCGGCCAATGTCCGTTCGCTGCAGACGACTCTCGCGCATGCCGGGCAGGCGGCGGCCGAAGCGGCGCCGTTGATGAGCGAACTCCGCCAACTGACCGGGCGCTTGCGCCTGGTCAGCGAGCGGCTGGACAAACTGATCGCCGATCCGGGCGGGCAGGGCGTCGGTACGCTGCTGCCACGACTCAACGATCTGGGCAATGATTTGACGGCCAACTCGCAACAACTCGGACGAGTGCTGCAAATGCTCGAAGATTCGCCGCAGAGCCTGGTTTTCGGTCGACGCCCCCAGCCACCGGGGCCGGGCGAACCCGGGTTCGTCGTTCCCGGGTCGGACAGCAGAGCCAGGCCATGAAAAAATCGGCGCTCGTTCCGCTGTTGTGGCTGCTCGTCGCCTGCGCCGATACCGGCCGGGCTCCGGCACAGAGCGAAGTCTATGATTTCGGCTTGCCGACGCCGCCGCTGCTCGACAGCGGACCGTGGTCGACGCTGGCGCTGGAAGTCAAGGTGCCGAACTGGCTCGACACCACCGCCGTCGCTTATCGCCTGCTTTACGACGACCCGCTCAAATGGCGGAGTTACGCGCACAGTCGCTGGGCGGCCTCACCCAGTCAATTGCTCGGCCAGCGCCTGCGTCATCGGTTGGCGCTCGTTGGCAACGCGGGTCCCGGAACGGGGCAATGCGTGCTGCGGGTGGAATTGCAAATGTTTTCGCAGATCTTCGTCGACCCGCAAAGCAGCCGCGGAGAGTTGCACGGCACGGCTCAGTTGTCCGACAGCCAACGGCGTGTAGTGGCGGAGCACCGGCTGACGATCCTTCGGGATGCGCTTTCGGCCGATGCCCGCGGTGGGGTTTCGGCGTTGGTCGCCACCGGTGACGAATTGACGCAACAGCTTGCAGAATGGTTGAATGATGCCGAAAAACGTGGCAGTCTGAATGACTGCCGTATGCAAGCCGTCAGTACACAGGCGGTGTCATCTCGATAATTTACCCACCGACAGGAGGATTCAGAGAATGCAGAATATCTACAACCAAGGCCTCGATAAAAACACGGCCAACTACACCCCTCTGACTCCGCTGACTTTTATCGCCCGTACCGCCTACATCTATCCGGAACGCACAGCGGTGATTCATGGCCAGCGTCGTTTCACCTGGCTGCAAACCTACACCCGGGTGCGCCGGTTGGCCTCGGCCCTGGCCGATCACGGTATCGGCGAAGGAGACACCGTCGCGGTGATGCTCAACAACACCCCGGAGATGATCGAGTGCCATTTCGGCGTACCGGTGCTCGGCGCGGTGTTGAACACGCTCAATACCCGCCTCGACGCCGAGACGATCGCCTTCATGCTCGAGCATGGCGAAGCCAAGGTGCTGATCACCGATCGTGAATATTCGCCGACGGTGAAAAAAGCCCTGGCCGGCTTGCAACGGCCGCTGATCGTCATCGATGTGGACGATCCCGAATACACCGGTCCGGGTGAGCGGCTGGGAACCTTGGAATATGAAGCGTTCGTCGCCGCCGGCAGCCCCGATTTCGTCTGGCGCGGACCAGGCGACGAATGGAACGCCATTTCGCTCAACTACACCTCGGGAACCACCGGCAACCCGAAAGGCGTCGTCTATCACCATCGCGGCGCCTATCTCAATTCGATGAGCAATATCGTCAGTTGGGGTATGCGGCCACATTCGATCTACCTGTGGACCCTGCCGATGTTCCACTGCAACGGTTGGTGCTTCGTGTGGACGATGGCCGCCAACGCCGGCACCAACGTCTGCCTGCGCCGGGTCGATCCAAAACTGATCTTCGAAGCCATCCGCGAGCACGGCGTGACCCACTACTGTGGCGCGCCGATCGTCCATAGCCTGATGGCCAATGCCCCGGCGGCAATGCGCGAGGGAATCAACCAGAAAGTTGCCGGACTGATCGCCGCCGCGCCGCCACCGGCGGCGGTGATCGAAGCCATGGCCAATATCGGCGTCGACCTGACGCACGTTTACGGATTGACCGAAACCTACGGCCCGGCTGCCGTTTGCGCCAAGCATGAACACTGGGCGGGCCTGCCGCTGGCCGAGCAGGTCGATCTGAACGGTCGCCAAGGGGTCCGCTACCACGCTCAGGAAGGCATCACCGTCCGCGACCCGGCGACGATGGAAGAAGTGCCGTGGGACGGCGAAACGATGGGCGAAATCATGTTCCGCGGCAACCTGACCATGAAAGGCTATCTCAAGAACCCGAAAGCCAGCGAAGAATCCTTCGCCGGCGGCTGGTACCACACCGGCGATCTGGCGGTGATGCATCCGGATGGCTACGTCAAGATCAAGGACCGCTCGAAAGACGTGATCATCTCCGGCGGCGAAAACATTTCGTCGATCGAAGTCGAAGATGTGTTGTACAAGCATCCGGCGGTGATCGCCGCCGCCGTCGTCGCCACCCCCGACCCGACCTGGGGCGAAGTGCCCTGCGCCTTCCTCGAACTGCGCGACGGGGCCAGCGTCACCGAACAGGAAATCATCGACTTCTGCCGGCAGCACATGGCCCGCTTCAAGGTTCCCAAGCGGGTGGTGACGTGCATCCTGCCGAAAACCTCGACCGGCAAAATCCAGAAATACGTTCTGCGCGAACAAGCCAAATCATCGGCGGCGATCGAATGAGTGGTGGCGAAGAAATCGTCACCAGAAGACGAGATCCCCGGCGCGAGTGAACAACGCCGCGGATGGGCCGCATCATAGATTTCTTCACCACCGCTGAACTCACGCCATGCCGCCGGTCGAAAGCACCCCGGGCGGCCGGCATGGCGCGTTTCCCACCGCAGACGAAAAGAGAACGCAAAAGAAACACAAAGGAAAAACCCATGAGCCATCCACAACCCGCCGCCACTGACGAACCCTACGTTCTGCGCACCGACGCCGCCGGCGTCGCCACGCTGACCCTCAACCGTCCGCAACAGTTCAATTCGCTGTCGCAGGCGATGATCGCCGCGCTGCAAGCACAGCTCGACGCCATCGCCGACGATCCAGCGGTACGGGTGGTGGTCATCGCCGGTGCCGGCAAAGCCTTTTGCGCCGGTCACGATCTCAAGGAAATGCGCGCCAATCCCGACAAGGCATTCATGCAGGACCTGTTCCGCCGTTGCGGCCGGATGATGATGACCTTGACCGAGATGCCGCAGCCGGTGATCGCCCGCGTGCACGCCATTGCCACCGCCGCCGGCTGTCAACTGGTCTCGATGTGCGATCTGGCGGTGGCCGCCGACAGCGCCCGTTTCGCCACCTCCGGAATCAACGTCGGCCTGTTCTGCGCCACGCCCGGCGTCGGCCTGTCGCGCAATCTCGGCCGCAAGGCGGCATTCGAAATGCTGCTGACCGGCGATTTCATCGATGCGGCGACCGCTTGCCGGCAAGGCCTGATCAACCGCGTCGTCGCTCCCGCCGAACTGGATGCCGAAGTCAGCCGGCTCGCGCAATCGATCGTCAACAAATCAGCATCGGCGATCCGCATCGGCAAACAGATGTTCTACAAACAACTCGAAATGGGTCTGGAAGCCGCCTACCAGTACGCCGCGGAAGCGATGGCCTGCAACATGATGACCGAAGACGCCGCCGAGGGGATCGACGCATTCATCAGCAAGCGGCCGCCCGTCTGGCGGCATGGGTGAAAGGCCTGCGAGGCAGACCAGGCGATTCTTGACGGCCTGATCTCTCTACGGGTCGGCCGTCTTTTGTTTCCTTTTCCCGGACGGTCGTCTGGAGCGCAGGGGTGGTTGGACATGGGTGCGTGATTGCAAGACCTGACCCCAAGCTTCTGTGACCCCAAGCTTCTGACCCCAAACTTTCGTGTGACCCCAAGCTTTCAGACGGCGACTACCTCATCTACATTATGCGGGCCAGAGATTACGACTTTGCCGCAGCCACGGCCCGTGCTTCTCAAGCCGACATCGACATCTACCACCGTGCGTTCAAGAAGGAGTGCTGGGCGACCAGCAAAATACTGACCCCTTTGGTAGATTTTTCGTTGCCGGAAGAAGGCTGACCACATCGTTACCAAGCCCCGCCCCACAAGGCGGGGCTTTTTGCTGTCCGTCTTCTGCCAACCTGCTTTTTCCCGTTGCTTTCGGGCGGGCAGGGCGGCTATCTCTGGGTCATGCCGCACTTGCTGAACCACCCCAAGCGCTTTTTTCTTGACCTTCGTGTGTAACCGTATATAGTTACATATGAGAGGGCCGGACAGAATGACGAAACAGGAAAAGCTGCTGGCGAAAGCTCTGAACAATCCACGCGGGCTGTCTTTCGCAGATTTTCAGACGCTGCTGCGCCAGTCGGGCTGGAACTTCGATCACCAGACCGGCAGTCATCAAATCTGGTATGCCCCGACCGGGGCGCGGCTTTCGATACAGGAAGGCCGCGACGGCAAGGCCAAGGGTTATCAGGTCGAACAGTTTCTACAACAGCACGGCAGGCGTGACGAGGAGGTTTGAAATGGCGACCAACGACCGTTTTGACGGCTACAGTGTCAATCTTTACCTCGACGAGGACGGCGACTGGCTGGCGCACTTTGTCGAGTTGCCCGGCACTTCAGCCTTTGCCGAAACGCCGGAAGCTGCTTTGAACGAGCTGGCGGTCGCGTGGGAAGGCATCAAGGAGAGCTACCGCAAACGGGGCGAGGCCGTTCCGGTCGCGCCCGCGAAGAAGGATTACAGCGGACAGTTCAACGTGCGTATCGACAAGCGGGTACATCGTGCGCTGGCCATCGAGGCGGCGCAGGCGGGCACTTCGCTGAACGCCATCATTGCCCAGAAGCTCGCCCAATCAGTCCGCCATAACGGCCAGCACTGACGCAGCGGCCTGCAGCAAGGCCCCGCCCCAAAAAGCGGGGCTTTTTGCTGTCAGGCTGCCGCCCTGCTTTTTCCATTGCCTTTAGCCGAGCAGGGCGGCTATCTCTGTGCAACCACTGGGGTCAGGGTTATGCCACTGGGGTCACACCACTGGGGTCAGGGGCATAAGCGCTAACTTTACATTGATGACATCATCGTCTCACATTGATAACG
>JAVMKC010000116.1:0-10373 GCA_031732795.1 Accumulibacter sp.
TCTTCCAGCACCTGTTCTGGTTCTTCGGCCATCCCGAGGTCTATATCCTGCTGCTGCCGATCTGGGGGCTGATTCCGCATGTGCTCGGCACTTTCTCGCGCAAGCCGATCTACGGTTACAAGGCGCAGGTCTATTCGTTCATCGCCATCGGCGTGCTGTCGGTGATCGTCTGGGCGCACCACTTCTTCACCGCCGGAATGCCGGTGCCGGCGCTGCTCTACTTCATGTACAGCACGATGTTCATTTCGCTGCCGCTGGCGGTGCTCTTTTTCTGCTGGGTGGCGACGATGTGGCGCGGCGCGATGAGCTTCGAAACGCCGATGCTGTTCGCGCAGGGCTTCATCGTTCTGTTCGGTCTGGCCGGTCTGACCGGTCTGGTGCTGGCCGATGTTGCCGCCGATGCGCAATATCACCACAGTTATTTCGTCGTTGCCCACTTCCACTACGCGCTGTTCGCCGGCGGCATCATGGGCGTGATGACCGGGGTGTATTACTGGCTGCCGAAGTGGACCGGCCACATGTTCAGCGAAACGCTCGGCAAATGGCATTTCTGGCTGACAGTCGTGTCGTTCAATCTGACCTTCATGCCGCAGTTCTTCCTGGGCCTGGCCGGCATGCCGCGGCGGATTCCCGACTATGCGCTGCAGTTCGTCGAGTTCAACGCCATTTCGACGGTCGGCGCGTTCATTCTCGGCTTCTCGCAACTACTGTTCGCGATCAACATCTACAAGTGCGTCAAGGGTGGTGCGAAAGCGAGCGCCAAGGTCTGGGAAGGTGCCGAGGGCCTGGAATGGGATCTGTCCTCGCCGCCGCCGCATCATTCCTGGGAAACCCAGCCGGTGATCAAGTAATTCATCGGTCGCCGTCAAGGGAAACAGGATGACCACTCCGTCGGAAAGGCTGGAAGCCGCCGCCGAACTCGACCGCCGCCGCGCCGCCAGCCGGCGGCTGGCCTGGGTGCTCGGTGCGGTGGCGCTGGCGATTTATGCACTCGGTTTCATTTATTACCGCTCGTGACCATGAACAGCTCACCCGCCAGTGAAACCTTGCCGCGTCCGCGCGCCAACCGGTGGCTTATCGTCAAACTCATGGCGCTGGTGGCGGCGGCGTTCGCTTTCGCCTTTGCCATGGTGCCGCTTTATGACGTGCTGTGCGCGGCGACCGGCTTCAACGGCAAGACCAGCAACGAAGGAACGCTCGGCGTCGGCGGCATCCGTGGCGTGGCGCCGGCTCCGTCGCGGATCGACTTGAGCCGTGTCGTCACCGTCGAATTCACCGGCACGGTGATGCCCGGACTGCCCTGGGAAATGCGCCCGCTGACCCCCCATCTCGACCTGCATCCGGGCGAATTGCATCTGGCCAAGTTTCTGGTTCGCAACACCTCCGACCGGCCGATCGTCGGCCAGGCGGTTCCCAGCGTCTCGCCGGGCCAGGCGGCACAGCATTTCGAAAAGCTCGATTGTTTCTGTTTCTCGCAGCAGACGCTGGCACCCGGGGAAAGCAAGGAGTTGCCGCTGACCTTCATCGTCAAACCGGAAATCGACGAGCAGATCCGGACCGTGACCCTGTCGTACGCCTTTTTCAACGCCGAAGGCCAGAAAACCGTATCCAAAGAAAGAGAGTGACGAATGACCTCCTACACCTCGCCGCATCCGCACCACTATTTCGTACCGCAGCCCAGCCCGTATCCGTTCATCCTTTCCGGCGGCATTTTCCTGCTCGCCCTGGGCTTCATCCTGCAGATGAACGCCTTTGCGCCCGGACGCTGGATCATGATCGCCGCCGCGTTGCTCATCCTCTACGTGGTCTATCACTGGTTCGGCAAGGTGATTCATGAGAACCAGACCGGCGCCTATCAGGAATGGGAAGACAAATCGTTCCGTTACGGCATGGTGTGGTTCATCGCCTCGGAAGTGGCTTTTTTTGCCGCCTTTTTCGGCGCCTTGTTCTATGTGCGCAACATTTCCGTCCCGGCCTTGGCCGGCATGGACCCGGCGTTTTCGCTGTGGAAGGATTTCACCGCCGCCTGGCCGTCGGCCGGTCCGAAAGGCGCCGCTTTCACGCCGATGGGCGCCTGGGGCGTCCCGGCGTTGAATACCGCGCTGCTGTTGAGTTCAGGCGCCACCCTGACCTGGGCGCACTGGGGGCTGTTGAAAAACAACCGTAGCCAGTTGAATCTGGGCTTGTTCCTGACCATCGTCCTCGGCGTGGTCTTCCTCGGCTTCCAGGCCTGGGAATACCATCACGCGTACACCGAGCTGGGCCTGACTCTCGGCGCCGGCGTCTATGGCGCGACCTTCTTCATGCTCACCGGCTTCCACGGCTTTCACGTCACGCTCGGCGCGATCATGCTGATGGTGGTCTTCGGCCGCAGCCTGAAAGGACATTTCAGCGCCGAACGGCATTTCGCCTTCGAAGGCGTCGCCTGGTACTGGCACTTCGTCGATGTCGTCTGGCTGGGCTTGTTCGTACTCGTTTATTGGCTGTAACCCGGAATCCAGCCGAAACGGAAGCCGATCAGCAGCAAGGCGAAAATCAGAATCGACAGACCGATGCGCAGCGTCAGCGCCTGAGCGGTGCGGACGCCTGTGCCACGGTCGCGGTAAAGAAAGAAAAGCCCCGAGAACAGGCTTCCCACGACGGCAAACAGCAAGAGAATGACGATGAGCTTGAACATGGCGGACTCCGACAAAGGGAGCGCCGATTATGCTCGCAGCGCGCACCGCTCGGCAAACGGCTGGCAGATGATCTTCGCCACGTTGCGTTGCGTTCGTCCGCGTCTGCTGCCGACGCTGGCTGTGCTGGTGCTGGTGCCGTCGTTCATCTCCTTCGGTCAATGGCAATGGAAAAAAGCGGCCGACAAGCAGACGCTGCAAGCCCTGCTCGACAGCCGCCGCGCCGAACCGCCGGTACAGATGCCGCTCACCGACGCCGATCCGGAGTCGTTGCGTTACCGGCAGGTCGTCGCACGCGGCGTCTACGACGAACGACGGCAGATTCTGATCGACAACCGCATCCACCACGAGCAGGCCGGCTATCACGTGCTGACCCCGTTACGCCTCGAAGGCAGTGAGATGCGCGTGCTGGTCAATCGCGGCTGGGTGCCGGCGCTGGCCGATCACAGCCGCTGGCCGCAAGTGGCGACACCGGCCGGCGTGCAGGAAATCACCGGCACGGCCATCGTCCCCGGAACGCGCTATCTGACGCTGGCGCCGGAAGCGGCTGCCGGCAGCGCTTGGCAGACGGTGTGGCAGAACCTGAATCTGGCGCGTTACCGGCAAGCGGTCGATTTTCCGGTGCAGCCGGTGGTCATCGAAATGTCGCCGACCAGTGAGGCCGGCGGTTTCGTCCGTCAATGGCCGCGCCCCGATGAGCGGATCGAACGGCACCTGGGCTACGCCTACCAGTGGTGGGGTTTCGCCGCGGCGACGCTGATCATCTGGCTGGTGCTGACCGTCCGCGAGGCTCGCCAACGGCTGCTCGCCGGTTCATCATGACTTACGCCGCCGCCTCACTCACTCAGGGACGCAAAACGCTGCTGTTGATCATCGCCCTGCTGGCCCTGCCTTTCGCTGTCGCTTTCGCGCTTTACTGGTTCGAATGGCAACCGTCGAAGCTGGCCAACCACGGCGAGTTGATCCAGCCACCGCGACCGCTGCCGGCAAACGGGCTGAGCAGTGTCGACGGCCAGTCGCTGCCGGCCGAGGATTTGCGGCGGAAGTGGTCTTTGATCCTGGTCAACGCCGGCGATTGCGCGGCGGCGTGTCAGCGCGATCTGCAACAGATTCGCCAAGTGCAAGTGGCGTTGAACAAGGAAATGGTCCGCCTGCGCCGGGTGCTGATCGGCGACAGCCTGGCTGGGCTGCGCGCCGACCCGGGCCTGGCGGCCATTCGCGCCGCCTATCCGGACCTGCTGGTCGCCGCACCGGACGATGACCAAGCCGGCGCGACGATGCGCACTTTCTTCGATGGCCGGCAACACCGTTTCTACGTCGTCGATCCTTTGGGCAATGTCATGATGCGTTATCCGGCGCAACCGGACATGGCGGGCATGCTCAAGGATTTGGAACGGCTTTTGAAATATTCCTGGGTTGGATAGAAAGGATCGAACGATGACCGTCCTCAGCAGACAAAGACGCCCGCTCGGGCAGCGCCTGACGGCTTTTTTCGAACTCTGCAAGCCGCGGGTGAACAGCCTGATCGTATTCACGGCGATGATCGGCATGTTCCTGGCCGCGCCAGGGTTCCCGCCGTTTGCCCTGTTCATCGCCGCCTCGGTAGGTATCGCCCTGGTCGCCGGCGCGGCGGCGGCGATCAACTGCCTGATCGAACAGCAGATCGACGCGCGGATGGCGCGGACGCGCGCCCGGCCGACGGTGCGCGGCGAAATTTCGGCGCCGGAAGCGCTGACGCTGGCGACGCTGGTCGGTGCCGCCGGTTTGTGGATTCTGCACGCTTTCGTCAATCCGCTGACGATGTGGCTGACCCTGGCCACCTTCCTCGGCTACGCTCTGATCTACACCGTGCTGCTCAAGCCGGCGACACCGATGAACATCGTCATCGGCGGCGCTTCGGGAGCGATGCCGCCGCTGCTCGGCTGGTCGGCGATCACCGGCCAGGTCGGCCCGGAAGCGCTGGTCCTCTTTCTGATCGTCTTCATCTGGACGCCGCCGCATTTTTGGGCGCTGGCCTGCTATCGCCGCCTGGATTACGAAAAATCGGGGCTGCCGATGCTGCCGGTGACGCACGGCATCCGCTTCACCTGCTTGCACAGCCTGCTGTACGTGGTGATGCTCAGCGCGACGACGGTGCTGCCCTACACCCTGGGCATGAGCGGCCCGTGGTATCTGGCGGCAGCCTTGCTGCTCGACGGCGTGTTCCTGGTCTACAGCATCGTTCTGTGGCGCGACTACAGCGACAAGCTGGCCCGGAAAACTTTCCGCTACTCGATCATTTACCTGACCTTACTCTTCGCCGCCCTGCTCGCCGACCATTTTCTGCGTTGACGCCTGCGCTGAACGGCGCGCGGCTTCCCGATCGGCCAAGGCCGACAACAGCTTATCGTGAATGCCGCCGAAGCCGCCGTTGCTCATCACCAGAATCTGGTCGCCGGCCGTAGCGCTGTCGGTCACCCGGCCGATCAAACGGTCGAGATCGTTGTCGACGACCGCTTTGTCGCCCAGCGGCGCCAGCGCCGCGGCGGCGTCCCAATCGAGTCCGGCGGCGTAACAGAACACCCGATCGGCCAAGGCCAGACTCTCCGGCAGCGCCGCTTTCATCACCCCCAGTTTCATGGTATTCGACCGCGGCTCGAGAACGGCCAGCAGACGGCCGGTCGTCGTCTTTTCGCGCAGCCCCTGAATCGTCGTGGCGATCGCCGTCGGGTGATGGGCGAAATCGTCGTAGAGGCTGACGCCATCGACGCTGCCGCGACACTCCAGACGCCGTTTGACGTTCTTGAAGCGCGACAGCGCCGCCAACCCCCGGCTCAGCGGCACGCCGACATGCCGTGCCGCCAGCAGCGCGGCAAGCGCGTTTTGCCGATTGTGCGCGCCGCTGAGCGACCAGTTCAGCGCCCCCGCGACCTCATCTCCGTTAACCACCTGCCACGATGCGCCGCTTTGGTCACCGATCACCTGCCAGCCTTGTGGATCATTGAAGCGCTCGACCGGCGTCCAGCAACCGCGGGCCAGCACACGTTCGAGGCTGGCTTGCCCGGCATTCGAAACGATCAGGCCATTGCTGGGCAGAGTGCGCACCAGATGGTGAAACTGCGTTTCGATCGCCGCCAAATCGCTGAAAATGTCCGCATGATCGAACTCCAGGTTGTTCAGCACCGTCGTCCGGGGATGGTAATGAACGAACTTCGAGCGTTTGTCACAAAAAGCGGTGTCGTACTCGTCGGCCTCGATGACGAAGAACGGCGTATCGCTGCCGCGACCGGCCAGACGCGCCGAAACGCCGAAATTCAAGGGCACGCCGCCGATCAGAAAACCGGGCGCCAGACCGGCGTCTTCGAGAATCCACGCCAGCATCGACGCGGTGGTCGTTTTGCCGTGCGTGCCGGCGACCGCCAGGACCCAGTTTTTTTTCAGGATGTTTTCGGCCAGCCACTGCGGACCGGACACGTAAGGCAGATCACGGTCGAGAATGGCCTCGAGCAACGGGTTGCCGCGCGAAATGGCGTTGCCGATGACGAAGCAATCGGGCTCGAACGCTGTCTGCGCGGCATCATAGCCTTCGACGAAATCGATTTCCGCGCTGGCCAGTTGCCCGCTCATCGGCGGATAAACCGCCAGGTCGCAGCCCGTCACCCGGAATCCCGCCGCCCGGGCGATTTGCGCCAGACCGCCCATGAACGTGCCGCCAATGCCAAGGATATGAATATGCATGTCGTCAATCCAGGTTAGAATCCGCTAAAAAACCGGCGATTGTACGCCTTTGTCGGCGATTCGGCGGGCATCTTCCCGGCGTATCGATGGTTCGGCGGCGGCAGCGGATGACTGATGGGCGGGCCGGCAGTCGATATTCCCGGCCTCCCGGATCACGAGGCTCCCCCACAACGTAAAGTCTCGAAAACCAGCCGCCGGATCGACATCAGCAACCACGGTGTTCGATGACCCCGCCGGCCTCCCTTGGGATTCTCCTCATCCTGTCATCGTCGCTTTGCCAAATTGACCATGAACCATCGAAAAGAACGCCAGCGCAGCCATGTCGCCCGGGTCGCCGCCCGTTTATTGGTCGAAGAAGGCGCCGGGGACATCAGCCGGGCAAAGCGCAAAGCGGCCCGGCAACTGGGAGTCAGCGATCGCGCCGAACTGCCGGACGACCATGAAATCGAAGAACAACAGCGTGTCTACCAACGACTCTTCCAAGAGGATGACGCATGCGCCCGGCTCGACGAACTGCGGCGGGCCGCGCTACGTCTCATGGTCTGGTTGCAACGCTTCAAACCCTACCTGAGCGGCAGCGTCCTCGAAGGCAGCGCCGGCCGGCACGCCGAAATCGACATTCAGTTGTTTCCGGATAGCGCCAAGGAGGTCGAAATTTTCCTGCTCAACGAGAAAATCGATTATCGGCACAGCGTTCCGCGCACTGACCGCGCCGAAGCGGTGCTGACCTTCGACGATTCCGCCACCGTCAATCTGGTCATCTATCCCCCTGATCAGGAACGCGTCAATTTCAAAACCCGTGACGGACGGAACCGGCCCCGCGCACGGATCGATACCGTCCGGAAATTGTTGATCGACGAAGCAAACGCAAAAGCAGACGCAGACGATACCCCGCCGGCTTCAGCCTGATCTCGCATACCTCACGGACCGGCTCCGCGTTCAACGCGCCGATAGCGCCGGTCGCCGTTTCAGGTAAGCCGGAGCTTCCGCCTGGTCGACCATGAATTCCGCCACCGTTTGTCTCGGAATGCTGCCGACCTTCATCCCCCGTCGATAATCCACCTGCACTCGCGCGGGACCGCTTGAAGCGCCGTCGGTCAGCCGGCCAGGACGGACCAGCATCCAGTCGAGACGGGAAGCTTCGACCTTCTGTTCCAGGCGGGTTTTGTCCACATAAACTTCCTTCAGCACGAAGCGGAACAGCAGTCCCATCAACAAGCCGTGATATTGACCGCTCTCGCCGGCACCAAACCCGGTCAGCACGATGAGCGGCGTATCCGCCAATTCAGTCTCGATCTCGCCCAGAGCCCGACCAAAATCCGAATACAGCGTCGTCGCCTTGGTGCTCATGCCCGTGCCGAGGCAGACGAGAACCGCGTCGGCACCGGCCACCGCGCGTCGCAGGGTCTCAACATTCGTGGCGCTGCCCTGGATTCGGGTCAGCGCAGGGTCGTCAGGGAGCGAGTCGACGCTCCGTGACAGCGTGACGACACGATGCCCACGCGTAAGCGCGACCCGAACGCAATGCAGACCAACACCGGCCGATGCGCCAATCACACAGATGGTTTTGCTCAAGGCGGTTCTCCCTTCGCACAAAATTGTGCCAACTCGGTTGCTGTCAGCGAACCCAGTGTTGGACGACAGCGGTCACGCGCTCGCCGAACTGACGGGCGGTTTCGAGGTCACCTGGCAACATCTCGTCGGTGCCGTTCGCCACTTTTTCAGCCGTGCCTTGGGTATGGCCGTCGCCGGAATGACAAACCACGACGATGTTGGGCATGTCTGACCTCCAGAAAAAGTGGATCGAAAACGGCGGATCAACTGGCGAGCGTGCCGTGGGCGTAGGCGTGTGAAATCTGCAGGAGCAGCTTCGTCCAGGCGAGTTCCTCGCGGTCGCGCGGCGCGAAGACGAACACGGCGTCGGCGGCCGCAGGGTTGCGCAACGCGAATGGATGCCGCAGCACCCAGCCCTTGCCGATGGCCATCGTGCGGTAAGGCTCGGGCAGCGTCAGGTGCAGGCTGCCGGTCGGTGGATTGTGGATATGGGCAAACTCACGGCCGACGAGAAAAGCGGTGCGCGGCGCCGTGGTCTGTTCGGGCAGGGTCAGGCTCCGCGAACCGTCAGGCGCGATCTGCGTCTCTTGCTCGACGACGCCGTCGAGCGAAAAGGCAAATTCGGCGAGTTCATCGATGACGCGCCAATCCTCCGGAAACTGATCGACCTGTTCCTGCGGTGTGGCAGGGGTCATGCGTGCCGGATGTCCAGGACGGGCCGGCAGGGTCTGGATGACTGCCATGAAATTCATCGCTGATCTCCTTACCATCAATTGACCGGCCGCCTTGAACGGCCGATGGTCAAATGGTACGACAGCGGCAGTAGAATCAGAGATATCAGAAACGGAATATAGAATTTCAATAATGAAACAATCTGCCGAAGTTTCAGGCGCTGCCGTCCTGCTGGCCGACGTGGCGCTCTTCGTTGAAATCGCACGTACCGAGAGTTTCAGCCGCGCCGCCGCGCGCCTGGGAATACCAGCACCGACCCTCTCCCGACGCATCGCGGCAATGGAACGACGGATCGGCGTGCAGTTGTTTCAGCGCACGACTCGAAAGGTGGCCCTGACTCCGGTCGCCGGCCCGTACTACGAACGCTGCCTCGAGGTCATGGCGGCGGCCGCCGCCGCGCAGGACGCACTGGAGCGCAGTCGCACCATGCAGGAGCGCATTCGCATCGCCATGCCCGTCGATCTGGGTGTCGCCGTTCTTGGCCCGATCATTGCCCGCTTCGTCGCTGCCTCACCCGGTCTGCGCGTCGAATTTGATCTTTCATCACGGACAGCCGATCTTTTTTCCGACCCCGTGGACCTGGCGTTCCGCATCGGCAAGATCACTGACGACCGCGTCGTCGCGCGCCGAATTGGCACGATCCAAAGCGGGGTGTTCGCTGCACCCGCCTATCTGCAGCGACACGGCCCGATCGATTCACCGATGCAGCTCGAAAACGCCTCGTGCTTGAATCTGCAAACCTCATCCGGAGCGATGCCTTGGGTGATCGGCCCCCACAAATGGCCAGGAGCGCCCGGACCATGCGTGATCTCGGCCAACAGCGTCTCGCTGTTGCGTGCCTTGGCCGAGGACGGCCAGGGCGTTGCGCTGCTGCCTCGCCACGTGGCCCACCACAGCGTGCTTTCCGGACGCCTGGTTCCGATACTGGAAGCCGAGAAGACACCGGCATGGCCACTATTCGCTGTAACCGGATCGCGGATGATTTCGAAAGGCATGCGCCTGATGATCGCCCATGTCAGCAATGAACTGAAACAGATCACCACTCAGACGCTATAGCCGACGGAAAAAGACGGGAGTTTACTGATCGGCGAGTCAAGTTGCGCGATTCAGACTGCAGATCGATTGAAGCAACCCCAACCGATCCGTCAGCGGCTAAAAATCGCACTCAACCCCTATTTGACGCAGAGACTTCCGAGGGGGTAACTCGCTGAGTTATAGTTGGCAGCAAATAGAATTGTCCGGTTTTGTAGCACATGAATTGTCCGCTTTGACCATGGCGGGGAAAGCGGTGGAGAAGCGTACCCGGAACCGATTTTCCCGCCACGGGCAGCCGCGGCGGACCTACGCAGCCCCCTTCAAATTCGAAGGAATGACTTTGCCGGCTTCGTCATAGTCGGCTAACTTGCGCGGGCCATGAAGGATCGCCAGCGTACGGTCGGTATGACGCAGCACGCTCACCTTGGCCTTGACGTAGTGACAGCGATGACGATCGGCGGGAATCGGCAACGTCATTCCCGCGAAGCCTCACTACCGATCATGATTGTTTCTGGTTCCCAAGGCGGACCTTGGGAACCAGACAGAACATCCGGAAATCATCGCAGGAAAATGATTAAATGCAAGACCTGACCCCGACGCTGATGTGAAACGCCCGGCGGTCCGCACCCGTCATCTTGCTCGAAGCAAGTTGGATATCTT
>JAVMKC010000117.1:0-10351 GCA_031732795.1 Accumulibacter sp.
GTAAGATAACCGTTGATATTCAATAAGTTATCAACGGTCGCTTACAGAATTACATGTCCATACCGCCCATGCCGCCCATACCACCCATGCCGCCCATACCGCCACCGCCCATACCCATGGCCGGTTTTTCCTCCGCCAGTTCGGCGACCATGCAGTCGGTGGTCAGCATCAGGCCAGCGATCGAAGCGGCGTTCTGCAAAGCCGTCCGGGTGACTTTGGTCGGATCGAGAACACCCATTTCGACCAGATCGCCATATTCGCCGGTCGCGGCGTTGTAGCCGAAGTTGCCGGCACCCTGCAGAACGGCGTTGACCACTACCGACGGCTCGTCACCGGCGTTGGCGACGATTTCGCGCAGCGGCTGCTCCATGGCGCGTAGAACGATCTTGATGCCGGCATCCTGATCGTGATTGTCGCCCTTGAGCGCGGCCACCGCCGCGCGGGCACGCAGCAATGCCACGCCACCGCCGGCGACGATGCCTTCCTCGACCGCGGCACGGGTCGCGTGCAGCGCGTCCTCGACGCGGGCCTTTTTCTCTTTCATTTCGACTTCGGTCGCTGCGCCGACTTTGATCAGGGCCACGCCACCGGCCAGTTTGGCGACGCGCTCCTGGAGTTTCTCCTTGTCGTAGTCGCTGGTCGCGGTTTCGATCTGCGCACGAATCTGCTTGACGCGTGCTTCGATATTGGCGGTGTTACCGGCACCGTCGATGATCGTCGTGTTTTCTTTGCCGATTTCGATGCGCTTGGCTTGACCCAGGTCGTTGAGCGTTGCTTTTTCGAGCGTCAGGCCGACTTCTTCGGCAATGACTTGGCCACCGGTCAGGATGGCGATATCTTCGAGCATCGCTTTCCGGCGGTCACCGAAGCCCGGCGCCTTGACGGCACAGGTTTTCAGAATGCCACGGATATTGTTGACCACCAGGGTGGCCAGCGCTTCGCCATCGACGTCTTCGGCAACGATCAGGAGCGGACGACTAGCTTTGGCCACTTGTTCGAGTACCGGCAGCAGGTCGCGGATGTTCGAGATTTTCTTGTCGAAAATCAGTACGAACGGGCTTTCGAGAATGGCGTTCTGCTTGTCGTTGTTGTTGATGAAATACGGGCTGAGGTAGCCGCGATCGAACTGCATCCCTTCGACGACATCGAGTTCATTGCTCAGGGACTTGCCGTCTTCGACGGTGATCACGCCTTCCTTGCCGACCTTGTCCATCGCCCGGGCGATGATGTCGCCGATGTCGACATCGGCGTTCGCCGAGATCGAGCCGACCTGGGCGATTTCCTTGCTCGTCGAGCACGGCTTGGACAGTTTCTTGAGCTCTTCGACGGTGGCGAGAACGGCTTTGTCGATGCCCCGCTTGAGATCCATCGGATTCATGCCGGCGGCGACATATTTCATCCCTTCGCGGACGATCGACTGCGCCAGAACGGTCGCGGTGGTCGTTCCGTCGCCGGCGATGTCGGAGGTCTTCGAAGCCACTTCCTTGAGCATTTGTGCGCCCATATTGGCGAACTTGTCCTTGAGTTCGACTTCCTTGGCCACCGACACCCCATCCTTGGTGACGGTCGGTGCGCCGTACGAACGCTCGAGAACCACGTTGCGGCCTTTCGGACCGAGAGTGATCTTGACGGCGTCGGCCAGGATATTCACGCCTTCCACCATGCGTGAACGAGCGGAATCGCCAAATTTGACGTCTTTAGCTGCCATGTGCATTAACTCCTAAATTACTTGATGATCTAAGGATTTGTATTCGATTCTGGAATTCGGGCGCTGACGGCCCGGCGGCATCGTGCCGGCAGACTGTCGGGATTACTGCTCGATGACTCCCATGATGTCTTCCTCGCGCATGACGAGCAGTTCCTCGCCATCGACCTTGACCGTCTGGCCGGCATACTTGCCGAACAGCACGCGGTCGCCGACTTTCACCGCCAGGGCGCGGACGGATCCATCGTCGAGCAGCTTGCCATTGCCAACGGCGCGAATTTCACCTTGATCCGGCTTCTCAGCGGCGGCATCCGGAATAACGATACCGGAGGCCGTCCGGCGCTCTTCTTCAAGGCGCTTGACGATCACGCGATCATGCAACGGACGAATTTTCATGCAGTTTCTCCTCGGGTTAGGCACATAACGAAAAAGTGAGCTAATCCCGTTCCCAGGAAGGGACACAGCGGTATTAGCACTCAAAGCCAACGAGTGCTAATAATAAAATCATTGTTCGCCGATTTCAAGAGCGAATCCAAGCGGTGATGTACGGAACACGTAATCTGTCCGGTTTGTCTTGGGCTGAAGGAAAGACGAGATGAGGCGGAGAGAATTGCCACAGGAAATCAGGGAGGTGAGGTTTAGAGAAACGAGAGTTGGGATTCTGGGCGGTTGACGCAGGAGGAGGCGGCGAGTCTGCTGGGGGTATGCGATCGGACGTTCTGTCGGGACCTGTGGCGTTACGAAACGGAAGGGTTGGTGAGGTTGGTCGATCGTCGGCTAGAGCAGGTGACGCACCGAAAGGCGCCGGTAGACAAGATGATGGCATTGGTGATGCAGTACTGTCGGCGACATGGCGGATGGGCCGTCTTCAGACTCGAACGGACTTCGGCTGCCAACGTGTCCTCCATTTCAACGATCTCTCTGAATGTAGTCTCGTTACACACATAAATGACATTTCAATTAACGGGTAATGAGCTTCAACCCTCTGCACCGTGTTTCGACACGGTGCAGGAGTGCTACCAAGGTTCGGCGCCTTATCATGGCAACTTGGACATCTTTCGTACCGAACGCCTCGGTTTTGCATAGAACTCAGACAATTGTCCGGTGATTTTTGGTGGCCGCCGGATGGCGACCGTTTGAAATGTTAAGATTTCCGTTCGATTGGATCACTCGCGAAGACCTCATCTCCATCAGAAAAGGAAGTTGCCAATGAAGCTCGAAACGCTTGCCGTACATGCCGGCTATGGTCCTGAACCGACGACCCGCGCGGTAGCGGTGCCGATTTATCAAACCGTTGCCTACGCTTTCGACAATACCCAGCACGGAGCCGACCTGTTCGACCTCAAAGTTGCCGGCAACATTTACACCCGGATCATGAATCCGACGCAGGATGTGCTCGAGAAAAGAGTCGCCGCGCTGGAAGGCGGCATCGCCGGCTTGGCACTGGCTTCTGGACAGGCGGCGATCACTTACGCCATTCAAACGATCGCCGAAGCGGGCGACAACATCGTTTCAGCCTCGACCCTCTATGGCGGTACCTACAACCTTTTTGCCCACACCTTGCCGCAGTATGGCCTCGACGTCCGCTTTGCCGACTACGCCAACCCGGCTAGCTTCGAAAAACTGATCGACGGCAAAACCAAAGCCCTCTATTGTGAATCGATCGGCAATCCGCTGGGCAACATTACCGACTTCGAGGCTCTTGCCGAAATCGCCCATCGTCATGGCGTACCGTTGATCGTCGACAACACCGTTCCGTCTCCCTACTTGTGCCGTCCGTTCGAACACGGCGCCGATATCATCGTGCATTCGCTGACCAAATACATCGGCGGACACGGCAATTCCTTGGGCGGAATGATCGTCGACAGCGGCAGATTTCCCTGGGCGGAACACAAAGCGCGCTTCCGGCGGCTCAACGAGCCGGATGTCTCGTATCACGGCGTGGTGTACACCGAAGCCCTCGGTCCGGCTGCGTACATCGGCCGGGCGCGGGTGGTTCCCTTGCGCAATATGGGCGCCGCGATTTCGCCGCTCAACTGCTTCCTGATTCTGCAAGGATTGGAGACCTTGCCGTTGCGCATGGAGCGAGTTTGCGACAATACCGAGAAAATAGCCGCCTATCTCGGCAGCCACGCCAAAGTGGCCTGGGTAAAGTATGCCGGCTTGGCCAATCATCCCGAAAATGCGTTGGCCAAGAAATATCTGGGCGGGCGGGCGTCGGGCGTGTTGACCTTCGGGGTCAAAGGCAGCGATTGCAGCGGCGCCGAAGCCGGCAAGCGCTTCCAGGATGCGCTGCAACTATTCACCCGGCTGGTCAATATCGGCGACAACAAATCGTTGGCCTGCCATCCGGCATCGACCACCCACCGGCAACTCTCTCCGACCGAGCTGGCGAAAGCCGGGGTGTCGGAAGAAATGGTGCGCTTGTCGGTCGGGATCGAACATATCGACGACCTGATCGCCGATCTCGAACAGGCTCTGGCCGCAGTTTGAGTCGTCGGCGGCTGAGGACGTGGCCGATGGACGTCCCGGCGGCTGGCCCGGTCTGCGCTCCGCGTGTTGTCGGCGGAGCGCAGACAACTGTTCGACTCTACGTGGGAACGACGCCGGCTGAATCACCCCGCAAGAGCAGAGACCGCCGGAGGGATCAACTCCCGGCTACTTTCATTTCTTCGATCAGCAGCGAGCCAACCTGCTTCGAGCCACGAACGAGCACATCGTTGCCGACACCGGCGACGTTGCGGAACATGTCGCGCAGATTGCCGGCAATGGTGATTTCTTCGACCGGATGGACGATCCGCCCCTTTTCGACCCAGTAACCCGCGGCTCCGCGCGAATAATCGCCGGTTACGTAATTGATGCCATGGCCGAGCAGTTCGGTGACCAGCAGGCCCCGGTCCATTTTTTTGAGCAGTCCAGCCAAATCGCGTTTGCCGGGGTGTACCAGCAGATTGTGGCTGCCGCCGGCATTGCCGGTGGTGCTCAAACCCAGTTTTCGCGCGGTATAGGTGCTGAGAAAATAGCCTTGCAGGCGACCATCGACCAGCACTTCGCGATCCTGGGTGGCCACACCGTCATTATCGAAATAGCTGCTGGCCAACGCGCGAGGCAAGTGAGGCCGCTCGCTGATATTGACCCTTTTCGAAAAGACGCGCTTGCCGAGACTATCGGTCAGAAAAGTCGTTTTCCGGTACAGGCTGCCACCGCTGACCGCATGCACGAAACTGCCGATCAGTGAGGCCGCCAACGGCGCTTCGAAGATGACCGGCACTTTGCGGGTGCCGATTTTTCTGGCGCCCACACGGGCCAGGGCGCGCTGAGCGGCGGTGATGCCGACGGTTTCCGGAGAATCGATCGCGGCTGGGTCGCGGGCCGTCGAGTACCAATCGTCACGCTGCATCGTTTCTCCCGTGCCAGCGATGACCGCGCAGGAGAGATAGTGCCTGGAGGTCGGAAAGCCGCCGATGAAGCCCAGGCTGTTGGCGGAAACGAATTGTCCCTCCTGGATTGATACCGTGCTGCCTTCCGAATTGCTGATTTGCGGGCTGAACGCAAAAGCCGCCTGCTCACAACGGTGGGCCACTTCCACGGCCTGATCGACTGACAGCAGCCATGGATGATGGAGATCGAGATCGGGGTGGCGATCGAAATCGAGCGCCAAACGATCGACATCCGGCAAACCGGCACAGGGATCGGCGGCAGTGAAGCGGGCGATGTCGATCGCCGCGTCGACCGTCTCGCGCAGCGCACTGGCTGCAAAAACCGAGGTGCTGGCCTGCCCTTTGTGCTGCCCCAGATAAGCGGTGACGGCGATCGATTTGTCCCGATTGTATTCGATGGTTTCGATTTCGCCGCAGCGGACCGTTACCGACTGCCCGAAACCGTCGGAAATGTCGACTTCGCATGCACTGGCCGAGCGCGTTTTGGCATAAGCCAAAACATCCTGCGCCAATTCCCGGAGCGTGTCGAAGGAATGACTGAAGCGGCTGTCGCCGGGAGTTGAACGCGAAGGATGGGCCATGAGTCGAGTCAGCGAAAGGGCAAAGCCGGTATCATAGCAGTTCGCCGCCAAGCCCCGCGGGCAGTACGGGCCGCGGTTTCTTTCGATCTCCCTTGCCAGAGAATGATTCAGCCGCCGATGAGCGCTTCAGACCACGACTCACCCGAACCCCTCTCGAAAACCAAGCGCAAGAAATCGATGATCGAGTTGCAGTCATTGGGCGAGGAAATGGTCAGCCTGTCTCCAGATCGACTACGGCGTATCGACCTGCCCGACGATCTGCGTAGTGCAATCAACACCGCGCAAGGCATGCGACGGCATGACGGAGCACGAAGGCGACAACTGCAATATATCGGCAGACTGATGCGCGAAGTCGATGTCGAACCGGTCCGCCTGGCGCTGGCGGCGGTACGCGGCGACTCGGCATCGGAAATCGCCAAACTTCACCGTCTCGAAAAACTGCGCGACGAGTTGTTAGCCGATGAACAGGTTCTTTCTCGCCTGCTTGCCGAAATGCCCGGCATCGACCTGCAACAGTTGCGAGCCTTGCGCCGCGCCGCGCTGCTGGAACAGGCGCAAGGCAAGCCGCCGCGTCGCTATCGAGAACTTTTCCAGTTTCTCAAAGCGAACATTCTTGCCGAACAATCACCCTTGGTTCAGGACGAAGAACATGCCGAATGATCAATCGACCTTGCAGATCGGTCTGGTGTCGATCAGCGACCGCGCCAGCCAAGGGGTTTACACTGATCAGGGACTGCCTGCCCTCGAACAATGGTTCGCTCAGGCGCTGTGCAGTCCGTGGCGAGCAACCAGCCGCTTGATCGCCGATGACCGGCCGACGATCGAAAGTACGTTGATCGAACTGGTCGATGCGCTTGGTTGTCATCTGGTATTGACCACCGGCGGTACCGGTCCGACTCCTCGCGACGTTACCCCGGAAGCCACTCTGGCCATCGCCGACAAACACCTGCCGGGCTTTGGAGAGGAAATGCGACGGATCAGCCTGCATTTCGTGCCGACGGCGATTCTTTCCCGGCAGGTCGGCGTGATCCGCGGGCGATCACTGATCCTCAACCTGCCCGGACAACCGAAGTCGATCCGTGAAACTCTCGAAGGCGTGCGCGCGGCCGACGGCACGACATTGATCAACGGGATTTTCGCCGCCGTGCCCTACTGTCTGGAGTTGCTTGGCTGTCCACGGGTCGAGACCAATGCGCAGGTGGTACGAGCATTCCGACCGAAATCGGCGGCAAAACCGGCTGCCGACCCCACAACGATCTGAGCGGTTGTGAGGAAACGTGGTCAAGATGCCAGACGCGCGCGAACGACGAGACTGGATGGGCCAGAAGTGCGCGAGCGATCAACACCGCAGCTTGGCCGCACCGTAGATTTATTCGCAACCGCTGAGCACTTCCCGGACCGTTATTCAGCCCGAGTCGCGGAAGCGGGCGACTTCGTAATCGGTGCCGCTTTCTTCGATTTCCAGGGGGGTCAACAAACGGGATTGCCCGGCATAATGAAACTCCATCGTTTCGCGGACGTTGAACTGGCCAATCGGCAAAATGATACGCAGCAGACCGGATGGGCCGGAATCGGAGAGCCAAAGACCCGGTATTTGGTTGGCTGCTGAAAATCCGCTGCGTCGTGGTTGCAATTGGATGGCACGTGCCTGTTTGGCGAGCACCTGCACCCCGAGATCGGCATGGCCGTCACGCCGCCGGCTGATTCGGCGGATGGCGCCGAGCATTTGGCTCTGGCTGCCCTCAGGCTGAACACAGATCAGTGACCCCAATTTGAGGATTCCATCGGTCTTACCCTCGCAGCAAGCGCGAAAGCCGCCCAAACTGACATTATCCGACGACCAGTTGGCCGCTCCCGGCATATGGCGAAGCTCGCGCAACGCATGAGCGAAAACCTTGTGGATTTCGAAAAAATCGCTGACCACCGACATCCGGGTGGCAACTTGATGGCGGACATGACGTCGTTGTGGTGGGTTCGGTGCCCAATACAAGCGCAGATGGCGTGCAACCGACAACAAGGCCCCAGACGAAGATTGCTCGCCGAGATCGAGGTCGCCCGGCATCTCACCTCGTTCAAGGGTTTCCGTCAGACTACTGAGCGCCTTGAACGCCACCGTTGCCGAGAGAAAGCGGATTCCTGCGGGTGATCCCTCGGGTTTGCGCGTCGGCCGGGAGGGTGCCATCCCGCTGCCAATATTCAGCCAGTAGCTCCCAGGCTGGACATTGGCAGAAAAGACGAATCCCGGCAGGAAATGCACGATCAGACGATCAGCAAGATCGATCTGCTCCAGGGTCAGGCGGTCCAGTGATGACACATGGAAGACTACGGCGTGCAGGTACTGCTGAAGAACACTGGTCAAACTGCGTTGTGAGGTATACAACGGCATCAATTTATTCGCGTAACCGGCCTCTTCGGCCGCAGCGAATGTGCGACCGAGTGCCCGCCAAAGCGGTTCATCGGTCGTGGTATAGCGATAAGCCAGCCACTTGATCTGGTGAGTCCGCAAGGCCTGCAGGCGGGCATCGAGTAATGGCAATGTCGTTTTGAACGCCTCGGCCGACTTGTTCTTTGGCTCGGAACGGGCGCGTTCAAGACATGATTCGTAAAGCGTCGCCGCTTCCCGGTAATAAGCATAATTGCGAGTCCATTGACGCTCTTCTTCGACTTTCGAAGATTCGGCCAAGCTGAGATATTCCCTTTTCATGCGCCGCAAATGGACTTGAGCCGCATCGTCAAGCTGGCTGACGATGTTGAAATAGCTGTCGATAGAGAATTTTTCTGCGTACTTCAACGACTCGAACCAGCTATTGACTTCCTCTATAGCCTGGCTAGCCGGTGCCTTGCGGATCTCGGCAACGATCCGCTTCAATTCTTTGTCGTGCGCCAGGGGATGATCCGGGCGCTGAGGAAAAATATTAAATAACATCGATAGTTGATTTATCAGGAAATTTACGAGGGAATGAAAGGTGGATATTGAATTGTAGATCATTTTTTTCCAAGACATTCCGGACGGCGTTTTACTCGCCAATTGGCCACGGTCTGGAAGATTTTCCGTCGCAACTTGCTGTCGGCTCATTAAAGCAAGTGTCATGGGCGACTCCACGATTGGCAATGCAACCCTCTTTCTGTAAATAATCCGTGGCGATTCCATCGGGATAGGTAGATCAATCCTTCAAGTTGAGATAGACCTTGCCGGTCATCCACTCCTCGTCGCACTCGGCGAGCAGAGCGGAGACGAGACGCAGGAGCCTCTTGCAAAACTCGCAGTGCGAAGCCAATTTTTCGCGACTGTAGGCAAGAGCGTGGGAGGCGGGCTGCCACTTCTGGCATGATGTGGTTATCGAGACCAAGATCATAAAACCCGCGAGATGAATACGACCCACCCCCACCGGATCATGCAACGGTGGCACGTGATTCAACACGAACTGGTGCCAGAGTTGGCCGAGCGATTCGGTCCGCTGACGCCGAAGCTGGAGCAGGTGATCCACATCCTGGAATGGATACGCATTGAGGACTTTACGGGAACATCGTGGTGTGGAGTGGGGCGTCCGCCCTTCGAGCGAGCTTGGCTGGCGAACGCTTTTGTGGCCAAGGCGGTGTTGGGGTTAGCGACGACCGTTGGGCTGATAGAGCGGCTGACGATCGACCGTGCGCTGCGCCGCATCTGTGGATTCCCGCTGTGCAAGACACTGCCTTCCGAAGCCACGTTCTCGCGCGCCTTCGACGAGTTTGCCGAAACCGGCCTGGGCCAGCGCGTGCATGAAGCCCTGGTCAAGGAACATCTCGGGGATCAACTGATCGGGCATCTCAGTCGCGATGGCACGGCCATCGAAGCACGCGAACATCCGTCGCAGAAGGAAACGCTCGCAGTGAACGCGGCTGCCACGGCGCAATCGACCCTGTTTCCGGCGGAACAGAGCCCTGCCGAAGGGACGGCGCCTGAAATACAGGCGCCGGCGAGCACGCGAGGCCGACCTCGGCGTGGCGAAGCGCGTCCGGCCGCGAAGGCATCCCCGATTCAGCGCCAACGCGGGCATACTTTGGCGCAAATGCTCGATGAGATCCCGACGGCGTGTGATCGCGGCACGACGTGCAATGCCCAAGGCTACAAGAACAGTTGGAGCGGCTACAAGCGACATCTCGACACCGCCGATTGTGGCGTACCGATTGCGGTACTGCTCTCCAGCGCCTCGATGCACGACAGCCTGGCCGCCATACCCTGTCGCTGATCAGCGCCGACGCGTCACCAACCTGTACGACCTCATGGATGCGGCCTATTGCAGCAACGACTTGCGTGAGCACAGCCAGAGCCTAGGGCGTGTTCACAGTAGCCAGACATAAGCACAAGCCAGATGAAGAAAGGCATTGAATCGATTGGCAAGTTTGTCATATCGGGTGGCAATACGACGAAACTGTTTGAGTCGATTAAAGAAACACTCGACCAGATGACGAGCCTTGTAGCGATGCCAATCGATAGGACGTTTGTTCTTCCGATTGCTCCGGGGAGGGATGTTGGCAATCGCCCCGGTTGCCTCGATGGTTTCGACCCACTCATCGCTGTCGTAGCCTTTATCGGCAGTGACAGCGGTGGTTTGGATACCGACAGTCAAGGCGGCGCCCTGCGT
>JAVMKC010000118.1:0-7071 GCA_031732795.1 Accumulibacter sp.
TCGCCAAGTCCCCCGCGCATCGTAACCAAAACATCAATTATTCAGCGTTTCCCTAGAAAAGCGCTTTGTCGCTGGCATATCAACGGCGCGGGGGCGACACCGCGCGCCTTCCGATACTGAACGTCACTTCCGGACCACGCAGTCAGAAGCCGCTTTCCCGAACGATCACCGCTGCCAGGCGCTTGAATCCTTGCCACAATGGCACGCTGCGCTGGCCGTCGATCAGGGCGATGCCGCGGGTTTCCCGGTTGTCGGACAGGGGTTCATTGAGTGTCAGGCGGACGCGGTACAGGCTGTCGACCGGCAGCGAGGCGCGTTCGCCGGGTTGGGTGGCGATCGGTCCACCGTGGCGGGCGTCGAGCAGCGGGTGTTCGAGGCGCGGGCTGCGGGTGGAGTCGATGTCGCTGACCGTGGCGTCGATCGCCGACCAGGCGCCACGCGGCCGGAAGCGCGCCGGGGCGCCGGTTTGCAGGCGGCCGATCTGGCGTTCGTCGACGTAGGCGTCGACGATCCATTGCCGCCGGTCGACCAGCAGGCCGACCGGCGTGCGCGTACCGACCCAACTGCCGGGACGCAGCAGCGGGTCGACGTCGACCCATTCGCCGTCGAAGTCGGCGGCGATAGCCAGTCGTGCCGCTTCCTGACGTACGGCTTGCGACTCGGCCAGTTTTTCGCCGAGCCGCTCGCGGGTCGCTGATTGTTGTTCGATGCCGGCGCTTTCGGCGGTCAATCCGGCCAGCCGGCTGTTCAGCGAGTCGATGCCGGCGGCGGCGAGCTGGGCTTTGGGCGCCAGATCGGGGGCGGCGAATCGGACCAGCGGCTGGCCGGTACGTACTGCGCCGGGAGGCTGCAGTTGGTCGATGCGGGCGGCGAACGGCGGGTATACCAATTGCCGGTGCGCCGGCTGGGCAACAGCGGGCGCTTTGATGGTCGGGGACTGGGGAATCAGGCCGATCACCAGTGGCACGGCGAGCAGCAGCGCCAGACGACGGGCGTGGCGGCGCGGCGTTTCACGCCAACGCGCGCGCCAGACGACCAGTTCGCGCCAGATCGGCAGGACGATGAACCAGGCGATTTCGACGGCGAAGAGGACGAGGCCCAGCGCTTTGAAGAAGAAGAGGTAGACGGCGACGGCAATGCCGGTGAATACGACCAGCCGGTATCCCCAGGTGGCCCAGGCAAAGGCGATCAGGGTGCGCCGGAACGCCGGTGACAGGGTTTCCGGGTCCGCTTCCTGCCAGCCGAGCAGCCGGCGGCGCAGGCCGGCCCGGGCGAGGTCGCCGGCACGTTGATGCAGATTGGGGAAATCGAGGGCGTCGGAGAGGATGAAGTAGCCGTCGAAGCGCATGAACGGGCTGGCATTGACCGCCAGCGTCAGCAGCCAGACGGTGGTCGCCAGGTACAGCGCCGCCTGCCGCGCGGGTCCGTCGTCGATCAGCGCCCAGCACAAGGTGGCCAGCGCCGCCAGTGCCAGTTCGACGACGATGCCGGCCGAGGAGACGGCCAGACGCTGCCGGGCGGATTTGAGTTTCCAGGCTTCGCCGGTGTCGGTGTACAGCATCGGCCAGAGGACGACCAGCGCCAGCCCCATGTGTGCGACGCGCAGGCCGTAACGGGTGGCGACCAGCGCGTGCCCCAGTTCGTGCAGGGTCTTGGAGACGATCAGTGCCAGGGCGAAGCCGCCGAGGCCGCTCCAGGTCAGGGTGTCGACCAGGGCGTGGGTGAATTCGTCCCAGCGCCTAGCGGCCAGCAGTACGCCGAGCACGCCGAGTGCCAGCACGAGTGCCAATCCGCCCGGCGAAGCCAGCGGGCGAACCCATGGCAGCAGCGCGGTAAGCAGTCGTTGCGGGCGGACCAGCGGGATGCGGATGAACAGATAGTGGTGCAGCCACCAGCGCCAGTCGCGCCAGCCGACTTTCGCCGCTTCGGCGGCCATCTGGCGCACTTTGGCCGGCGTGGGCCGCAGCAGGCGGTGACGTTCGAGGAAGCGGCCGAAGTTTTCGACCGTTTCACGGTCTACGGCCAGCGGGGTGTTCTGCGAGATGTCGTCGGCGATCTGCGCCGGACTGCCCGGCCAGCGCAGCAGGCATTCGAATTCCAGCCAGCCGATGCGGTAAAAACGGTTGCTCACCGGGTCCTGGATCGACCAGGCCGGCGCACCGTCGCGGTCCGGTGCGGCGTCGTGCAGACGCAGGTCTTCCCGCAGCGGGGCAAAGACGGCTTCGGCAACGATCACCAACCGCTCCATTCGCGAAAACTGGCCAGCGGACGGCGCAGCATGGCGTAGCCCAGGCAGGCCCAGCCGCCGTACACCTTGGCCGTGCCACGCAGGCCGATCCGCGCCTGCCGGCTGTCGTCGGCGGCGAAGGTGCCGCGCAGGCGGTAGCTGGCGATGCCGTCGGGGGACAGCACCGCTTGATAACTGGTTTCGGTCAGCGTGGCGTCCAGTGGTTGCAGGGGTTGCACGGTCAGAAAGAGGGTCATCGGCGCGCCGACGTCGAGGGTGATGGCGTCGGCCACCGGCAGATGGACCAGCACGCCGGGCCGGTCGGGCTTGGCGAGCAGCATGATCCGCTCGCCGGTGCTGACCGGCTTGCCGCGCCAGTCTTCCGGGTCGCCGAAGACGACGACGCCGTCCTCGGCGGCGGTGACGTCGATCCGCCCGAGTTGGGCGTTGACCGCCGCCAGTTCGGCGCGCTTTTCATGCGCTCGGCCGGTGAGCGGCGCCAGTTCGCTACGGCTTTGCGGGGTGTCGAATGATTTCTGCGTCGTGGCCATCAGTTCGGCGTCGGCGACGGCAATCGATTTTTGCGCCACTTCCAGACGGTTGCGCAGGGTGGTGTCGTCGAGCGAGAACAGCCGCTGGCCGGCTTTGACCGGCTGGTTCGGCCGCACGTGCACCGCGCGGATGACGCCGTCGAGTGGCGAGGCGACCACCGCGGCGTCGAGCGGGATCACTTCGGCCGGTGCCAGCGCCGACTGGCGGACCGGCATCAGCAGCAGCGCGGCGACCGCCGCCGCCAGCCAACGCCGTCGCGGCCCGCTCAGCCACTGGCGCAGGCGCCGTGCCGGTGAATCGCCGCGTCCGGTGAGCATTTCCCAGCCGTAACCCCAGCTTTGCGCCAGATAGGCGACCATTGCCACTTGGCTGTCGTTTGGCGGCGTATCGAGCAGGTAAACTGCCCAGCCCAGCCCCTCACCGCTACGGCGGCGGATCGTTTGCGCGAAGACGCCGGTCGGCCACCATTCACGCCAGCCGTCGGCGATTTCGGCCGGGGCGTCGGCGGGCAAGGTCTGCCAGATCGCCGTGGCCTCGCCGAGCCGCTCGTTCAACCGCTCATTCAGCCGGTCAACCAGCCACGGCCAGCACCGGCGCAGCCACACCAGGTAGGGACTGTCTTCCGCTGGTCGTGCCAGCCCCGAGACGGCGAGCAGCGCGGCGTCCCGGCCGGCACCGTCGAAGACCAGCGCCTGGCGGAAGGGGAGCAGTGCGTAGCTGTCGTTGGCGATCGAGAATGCCAGTTCGACCAGCGTATCGGCGGCGCGGGCCCGCGCTTCGAGCGCGGCGATCTGCGCGAAGCCCGCTTCGCCGCCAACCCCGTGCATCGGGACGATCAGCGTGCGGCCGGGAAGCGCGCGATGCCGGTCATCCCGGCCAGCAGTTCGCTGGGCCGGCCGTCGATCCGGCCTTCGAGTTCGACGGTTTGCGCCACCGCATCGACCCGGGCGTTGATCGCCGTCACTTTCGCCGGGTAGGTCTTGCCGGTTTCGTTGATGTCGACGTCGAACGACTGGCCGACGCGCAAGGTGCGCAACAGACTCGATGGCGCGTTCAGGCGCAGCTTGAGCGGTCCGTCGCTGACCAGATCGATCAGCGGCGCGCTGATATTGACTCCCTGGTGCGGTTTGACGTGCAGACGGACCACCCGGCCGGAAAACGGCGCGGTGACCACGCATTGCCCGAGTTGCGCCTTGCTGACGCCGATCGCCGCCTGCGAACGGTCGACTGCCGATTTGGCCAGCGACACTTCCATGTCGCCGGCCGCTTCGAGCCGGCGCAGGTTGCGTTTGGTGTCGTAGGTTTCCTTGGCCGAGGCGTATTCGGCCTGGGCCATCTGCAGCTTGGCCTGGGTTTCAGCGCAGTCGAAGGCGACCAGGGTTTTGCCCTTGGCCACCGGCGCGCCGAGTGAGACGTTGAGCGCCGAAATCCGGCCGGCCATCTGCGCGGCCAGCGTCGTTTCCAGTTCCGGGCTGAGCTGGACGCGGATGGCGTTCGGGTCCACCGGCGCGGGAGCGGGGGCGGGGGTCTGGGCGGGCGCCTGGGCGAGGGTCAGACCGGTCAGGCCGACGCCGCACAGGGCCACCAGACGACGGGCGGACTGATGGAGCCAAGCGGCGGCCGGTCGCCACCCAGCCCACCCGGCCCGCTCAGGGCTTGGCCGTTTTGCTCTTGAAGACATTGCGTTGTACATCGGTGAGGGTCTGCTCCATGGTCTTGGCCAGTGTCTTGATGTCGTCCTTCTCGATCGCTTCCGGGAAGGGGTCGAGGCCGACCGAATTATATAGCCGGCCCCACGCCGCCTGGGCGTTGGAGTAGGACGCGTAACGCTGGTATTCGGCGAGCAGCGCACGGGCTTCGGTGCGGATCACTTCCAGTTCGGAATCGAACTTGGTCTTCGCCGCCGCCTGGGCGAAATTGAGCAGGCCACGATCCACCTGCAGGCTTTCTTCGGCGAATCTGAGTTCGGACATCGCCAGCTCGTAACGCTGAACGCCGATCCGCACCTGGGTCAGCACGGCCATCGACAGCGCCATCCGCCGCATGTCGTCGGTCTTGTTCTGATTGGCCTGCGCCTGGTCGAGCGCCGGCCATTGCAGGACTTTGAGCAGGTTCCACGACAGCCGGGCGCCGAGGTCTACCCAATGACTGTTGTAGTTGTACTTGTTGGAGTCGTATTGCGGGCCGACATCGACCGTCAGATTCGGGAAGAGCAGCACTTTCGCGGCCCGGATGTCGTTTTCGGTAACCCGGCGGCGATACCATTCCTCCATGATTTCCGGCCGTTTTTCGAGCGCCATCACTTCGAGTTCGTCGATGTTGCCCGGTACCGGCGGCAACGATTCCTCGCCGATATCGGCCAGGGTGTAGGGCGTACCCGGTGGAATCGACATCAGCGCGGTGAGTTCGGTGCGCGCCAGTTCGAGGTCCTGCCGGCGCAGGGTGAGCAGATTCACCGCGTCGAGCAGCGCCCGCTGATAGGAGAGAATCTGCGAGACCGGCATCAGGCCCTGCTTCTGCACTTCGCGCGATTGGGCCAGCGCCTTGTTCACCCGCTTGATCAGGGCGTCGACACGACCGACCAGTTTTTGCGCGCCAAGGGCTCGCCAATAACTGTTGCGCACGTCCTGCTGGACGTTCTGCGCCACTTTGCGCCGCCGCTCCTCGGCCATCAGCACCTGGTCGGCCTTCTGGCGGGCACGGATGTACGAAACGCCGAAATCGAGCGCGTTCCAGGAAAAGGTCAGATTGGCCAGCCAGCGTTCGCGCTCCTGCGAGGTGGACGGACGCAGGGTTTCGATGCGGTCTTCGATGCCGATCGACTGACCGCCGGAGTCGTTGTTGCGCCAGGCATAACCGGCGCCGGCGACCAGCCGGGGCAGCATCTCATAGCCGGCAACGTCGCTGAGGCTGCGCGACAGCGCGTTCTCCATCAGCTTCATCCGGTAGTCGAGGTTGTATTTCAGGGCCCGCGCCGTCGCCTCATGGAAGGTGATCGGGCCGGTCACCGGCTCCTGGTCGGCGTACATGTTCAGCCGGTCTTCATTGACCCGCTGGCGGATTTCCTCCTGGGTATAGGGAACGGGCGTCAGCGAACCGCAACTGGCCAGCAGGAAAGGCAGCACGCAGGCCGCCAGTAAACGACGGGTCGGTCGGAGAGTCGATTTTTTCGGTAAGCGCATGGTGGGTATCATCGTCCTGTCGAAAAGTGGATCAGCTACGGTCAAGAGAGGTGGGTTTGACGGCCGCGGTCGGCGCGCGGCTGGCGGCACGGCGCAATTGCTCGGAGAAGGAGGGTGCGGCGGACTGGAGCGGGCGGTCCGGCCCGGGCTCATCCGACGCCAGCCGGGGGATGGCGGCGTCCTGCGGCGGCTCGGCTATCGGCGCGGCGTGCGCCAGATCGTCCCGCCCGCCCGTTTGGCCGTCACCCGGTGCCGGCTGCAAAGGATCGGCCTGCATCAGTTCCGGCGTTTGCAGCCGCCAGTCGCTGCTCAAATTGATCCGCGAACGGCGCCCGAAAACCACGTCGTCGAGAAATGCGCTTTCCGCTTGCGAGGCGCGGACCGCATGCTGGACGAACAACGCCGGGTCGAAACCCAGCCCGGCCGCCATGGAAGTCGATTCGATCTCGCCGTAACGGACGACGCGCGGATCGCTGAAACCGAGCTGGTCGGTGACCTGCCGTGCGGCTTGCGAGGCTTCGACTTCCTGATTGACGAAGATCACCGGTTGGAAAGGAATCGGCAGGCGCGGCATGGCCGTAAAAGTGTCGCCTTCTCGGAACACGCTCGGATCGCCGCTCTGGCTGCCGAACAGGTGTACGGCCGGATCGGACGGCATGTTTTCCGGTACTGGCTGCACATTGCCCGCGGGAACGATCGTCAGCGTCACAGTCGCCGTAGCACTACCGCCATGACCATCCGAGATTTGGTAGTCGAACGCCACATCTCCCTGAACACCCGGCTTGGGTGCGAACGTCAAGGTCCCATCGGGATTGAGAGTCACCACGCCGGACGGCAGGTCGACCGATCCGCCGGGAGTGATGGCGGTGCCACCGATCTGGGTGATGGTCAGCGGATCGCCTTCCAGATCACTGTCGTTGGCCAACGGCGTCAGCGTTACCGGTTGCCCGTCCGGTGATCCACCCTGGTCGCCGGTTGCCACCGGCGGGTCGTTGACCGGCGCGACGTTGATCGTCACCGTCGCATTGGCGGTGCCGCCGTGACCGTCACTGATGGTGTAGCTGATCGTCGCCAGGCCGTTGAAGTTGGCCGCCGGCGTGAAGTCGAGTG
>JAVMKC010000118.1:7171-53283 GCA_031732795.1 Accumulibacter sp.
TGCCGTCGGGGTTGACGGTCACCGTGCCTTGGTTGGACGGTACGCTGGCGCCGGTAACCGCCAGCGTGTCGCCATCGATGTCAGTATCGTTCGGTAGGACGCTGATGCCGGTCAGCGTCGTGTCTTCGTTGGTCGATAGCGGACCGTCGTTGGTCGCCACCGGCGGGTCGTTCACCGGCGCGACGTTGATCGTCACCGTCGCCGTCGACGTGCCGCCGTGACCGTCGCTGATGGTGTAGCTGATCGTCGCCGGGCCGTTGAAGTTGGCCGCCGGCGTGAAGTCGAGCGTGCCGTCGGGGTTGACGGTCACCGTGCCTTGGTTGGACGGTACGCTGGCGCCGGTCACCGTCAGCGGATCGCCATCGACGTCGCTGTCGTTCGGCAGAACGCTGATGCCGGGCAGCGGCGTGTCTTCGTTGGTCGACAGCGGGCCGTCGTCGACGGCCACCGGGGGATCATTACGGCCGGTGATGGTCACCGTCAGGGTGCTGGTCGAATAGCCGCCGTGACCGTCGCTGATGGTGTAGGTGAAGGTCTCGCTGACCGTATCGCCGGCTTTCAAGGCCAGGACCGCGGTGTTGGCGTTGTCGAGCTGGTAGTTGTAACTGCCATCGGCGGCAACTTGCAGGCTGCCATAATGGCCAGCCAGGGCGCCGCCATCGACGATTCCCGCGGCGCCGGCGGAGTTGGTGAAACCGGTCACGGTCAACGCATCGCCATCAATGTCGCTATCCTGACCAACGGTTCCCGGGGTCAGGTCGCCGCTGACCGGGGAACCTGTACCGGCGCTTACCGCATTGCTATCGGCCTGCGCCACCGGCGGATCGTTTTGTCCGGCGATGGTCAGGGTCAAGGTGGTGTAAGCCGTGCCGCCTTCTCCGTCGGAAATGGCGTAGGTGAAGATGTCGGTGAGCGTTGCGCCGACCGACAAGGCTTGCACCAGTGGATTGCCGTTGTCGAGCTGGTAGCTGTAACTGCCATCGGCGGAGAGGGTCAACGTGCCGTAACTGCCCGTCACAGCGCTGCCGACCGAACCGCTAGGCGCCGAACCGGCGTTGCCCGCCACCACGCCGCTGACCGTCAACAGCGCCTGGTGATCGATATCGCTGTCGTTGGCCAGCACGTTGCCGCTCGCCGGGGTCGCCGTATCCTCGACCAGATGATTGCTGTCCGGCTGGGCGACCGGCAGGTCGTTGACGCCGGTGATGAGCACGGTCAACGTCGCCTCGACGTCGATGCCACGACCGTCGTTGATGGTGTAAACGAAGATGTCGGTCCGCGTTTCGCCGGCTTTCAGCGCCTGGACTTCGGCGTTGGTGTTGTCGAGCAGATATGTGTAGCTGCCGTTGGCGTTGAGAGTCAGGGTGCCGAAGTCGCCGGCGTACCCGGCGCCGACCGCGCCGTAGTCGAGCGCCGGGTCGGCGCGGCGAATGACGGTGACGGTCAGCGGATCGCTGTCCGGGTCGATGTCCTGCGCGCTGACGATCGTCGAGCTGACACCGCTGCCGGTCGTCTGGACGCCACTGATGACGTTACCGCTGGCTTGGACCTGGTCTTCGGAAACCTGATTCTGGTCGTTGCCGGCGTACGGGGCATTGTTGGTGCCATGGATGGTGATGGTGATCGTCGCCATCGAGCTGCCACCGTGACCGTCACTGATGGTGTAAGTAAAGGTTTCGATCCGAGATTCACCGGTTTTCAGGGTCTGGATGACCGGATCGGTCTGGTCGACGTCGTAGGTGAAGCTGCCGTCAGCGTTGAGATGCAGGGTGCCGAAGGTTCCCGTGGTCGCGCCGCCGACCGTACCACCACTGACCGCGCTGACCGTCAGCAGGTCGTTGCTGTCCGGATCGCTGTCGTTGGTCAGCACATTGCCGGCTATCGGCGTTCCGCCCGGCAAGCCGGCGGTGTCGACCGTCGCAAAAGCGTCGTCGTTGGCTTGCGGCGGGTCGTTCTGGCCGACGATGTCGATGCTCAAGGTCGTCCAGGCGGTACCTCCCTGGCCGTCGCTAATCTGGTAGCTGAACGTTTCGTGCCGGGTTTCGTCGCTGACGAGCCCCTGGACGACCGGGTTGCTGGTATCGAGGGTGTAGCTGTAGCTGCCGTCGGCGTTGAGGGTCAATTGGCCGAAATCCCCGTTCAACGGCACCCCCGGCGAACCGGCGACACCGCCGGCGTTGTGCAGGGCGATCACTTGCAGGCTGTCGCCGGTGTCGGGATCGCTGTCGGCGTTATCGGGCACGATCGTCGTCACGCCACCGCCGGTGGTCTGCTGGCCGCTCAGCACATTGCCGCTGGCCACCGGTTGGTCTTCGGTAAGGCTGTTGGTATCGGGCTTGGCGATTGGCGTATCGTTGACGCCGGTGAGGGTGATCGTCACCGTGGCGGTGTCGGTACCACCGTGGCCATCACTGAGGGTATAGCTGAAGGTGTCGGTGGCAGTCTGCCCGGCGGCCAGCGCTTTGGCGGTGGTGGTGTTGGGGGTGAAGGTGTAGCTGCCGTCGACATTGAGCGTCAGACTGCCATAGCTGCCAGTCACCGGGGTCCCGACGTTGCCGGGAAGCCCAGCGACCGCGCTGACGGTCAACGGATCGGTGGCATCTGGATCGCGGTCGTTGGCCAAGGCGTTGCCGGCGACGCTCGGCGCGTTGGCCGGTACGCTGCTGACGTCGTTCACCGCATCCGGAACGTCGTTGGTGCCGTGGATGGTGATGACGATGTTCGCCGTTGCCAAGCCGCCCTTGCCGTCGCTGATGGCGTAGGTGTAGCGGTCCACCAACGTTTCGCCGACGGCCAGCGCGTTGACCGTCGGGTTGGCGTTGTCGAACGTATAGCTGTAGTTGCCATCGGGGGCGATGAACAATTGGCCATACACACCGGTGACAGAAGTGCCAGGGCCGCTGACGGCGACGGTGTCGGCCGCGGGCCGGTCGGCACCGGAAACGATGCCGGTGACGGTCAGCGTATCGCTGTTCAGGTCGCTGTCGTTGATCAATACCGTGGCGCTGACGCTCGGCGTTCCCTCGTCGATGTCGTTGGCGTCGTCCACCGCGACGGGCGGATTGTTGCTGCCGACGATGGTGATCGTCAGCGTGGCGCTGGCTGCGCCGCCCTGACCGTCGGAAACGGTATAGGTGTAAGTTTCGACCAGCGTCTGACCGGCACCGAGCGCGGCGACCGCCGCGTCGGCGGTATTGACGGTGAAGCTGTAGCTGCCGTCGGCATGGACGGTCAGGCTGCCGGTGGACCGGACCAGCGGTGTATCGACCGTCCCGCCAGCCAGTGCGGTGACCGTCAGCGGCCCGCCGTCGACATCGCTGTCGTTTGCCAGCAGCGAGCCGCTGACCGGGGAGCTCGCCGTCTTGGCCAGCGAATTGACATCGGGTTGCGCCACCGGCAGGTCATTTATCGGTGTGACATCGACCGTCGTCGTTACGGGTGTCGACGTTTGCTGGCCGTTCGGCGCGGCGTCGGAGTTGGCGTCGCGCACCGTCCACTCGATGGTCCGCGTGGCGTTGCCCGGGTTCTCGGACGTTGAATCGAAGGTAATGCTGCGCAGCGCGGTCTGGTAGGCCGCCAGCGAAGCCGTACCGCTGAGCGTCAGCGTACCGGTCGCCGGGGTGTAGACGCCGGTGATGCCGGCCTGATCGGTGAAATTGAGCCGGTCGCCGGCCGTCAGGCCGCTGATGATGCGTACCACGGCCGAGACGAGCTGCGTATCGTCGACATCGGTCGTGCCGAGTCCCGTCTCGAGGGTGATGGCCGGCGCGTTTTCGGTATAGCTGTAGTTGTGGCTGGCGTTGCTCACGACCGGCGCATCGTTGATCGGCGTCAGGGTGAGCGCACGACTGGTGGTGGCCGTTTGCGCGCCGGCGCCGTCGGAGTTGCCGTCGGTAACGGAATAATTCAGCGTCCGGCTGGCGGCGCTGGTGTTGACCGTCGGGTCGTCGCTGCTGCTGGCGAAGGTCAGCGAGCGTAATACCGTCTGATAATCGGCTGTGCTCGCCGCGCCGCTCAGGGTCAGCACCCCGGTAGCGGGATTGTAATTGGCGACGATGCCGGTGCTTCCGGTGTCCACCGACAGGAGGTCACCGGAAACGAAACCGCCGATGGTGACGTTGGCCGAGTTCATCGTCGTGTCGTCGACATCACTCAAGGTCAATGCGCCATCGACCGTTACTGCCGTACCCTGTTCGGTATAGGCCACGGCGGGCGGTGCGGCGGAAAAGACCGGCGCATCGTTGACCGGGGTGATGTTGATCACGATCTCGCCGCTGGCCAGCAATTGGCCGCCGGTACCCTGGTCGACACCGCTGCCGGCCGTACCGCTGCCGCCGGTGGTCGGGTTCTGGTCGTTGACCGTGTAGCTCAGGGTGACCGACGCAGGCGGATCTTCGCTGGCGTTACGATAGGTCAGCCCCTGCAGCACGGCATCGGCACGCGCAGCGGTGGCGCTGGCGTTGAAGGTGATCGTCAACTGGCCGCCGGATTGAACATAGGTACCGACGACGGTGCCGAAGACCAGCACGTTGCCGCTGCCGCTGCCCGACAGGCTCAGGCTGCCGGTGGCGCCGAAAACGTCGTCGGCGTTGGCGCCGCCGCTGCGGGCAACGGTCAGCGTCGCTTTGTTCCAGCTGTTCGCGTCGAGTTCCGGGTCGGCCAGCACGGCGTCGCCATCGATCTGCACGACACTGCCGTTTTCGAGGTAATTGCCACTGCGCACGGCGTCGAGGCCACTGAGAGTCGGAGCGTCGTTCACCTGGGTAATGGCGACATTCACCGACGCCAGCGCGGTCAGCATGCCGCCGCTGCCCTGATTCTGACCGCTGCCGGCGGTGCCGCTGCCGCCGGTCAGGCTGTTCTGGTCGTTGAGCAGGAAATTGATCTGCACGGTCGCCGGCGGCACGTCGGCGGTATTGCGGTAGGCGACCGCGCCCATCGCCGTACCGACGCGAGTCGCGTCGGCGTTGTTGTTGAAGGTGATCACCAACTGGCCGCCGCTGTTGCTCACCGTGCCGATGGTCAGCCCATCGACCAACAGATTGGCCCCGGACAGTTCGACACCATTGTTGTCGCCCGCCGTTCCCGAAGCATCGAAAAAGCTGAACACGTCGCTGGCCGAAGCCGTGCCGCTGCGCTGCACGGTCAGCGTCGCGCCGTTCCAGCCGGAGACGCTGAGGTTCAGTTCGGGGTCGGCGACGCTGGCAGTGCCGTCGGCGTCGAGCCGGACCGGCGTCGCCTGTTGTTCGATCAGCGCCGGTGCGCCGGCCAGACCGGTAATGCTCGGCAGGTCATTGACCGGGTTGACCGTCGTGTTCAGCGGAATCGCCGCGGCCGACCAGGTGTTGGTTCCACCGAGCACGCCGGAGAGGTCGGTGCTTGTCGACAAGGTCTGCGCCGAATCGGCCAGGCGGACCGACAAGCCGCCCGGCGTGCCGGCGTAATTGGCGACCGGGAAGAAGGCGATCTTGGCGGTGGTCGGCAGGACCAGGGCGCTGCTGTCGCCAACCGTCGCCGGCACGACGGTCCAGCTCGTACCGTTGTCGGTGGAATATTTCCAAACGCCTTGCGTCACCGAGTCGGCGGTGTTGCCGACGATCGCCATGCCGCCCAACGCAGTGGCCGAAGAGCCGCCGCTGACGGTATCGGTGGTGTCCGAATAATGGCCGCTGGCCAGCGAGGCGACCGTCGCGCCACCGGGCGCCGCGGTGTCTTCGTTGATCGCCGACAAGCTGAGGCTGCCGCTGGCCACCGGTGCGTCATTGACCGGTGTGACGGTGACGCCGAGGGTAACGGCATTCGAAGAATCGGCATAGGCGGTGGTGCCGCCAGTGGCCGCACCGCTCAGATTCGGACCGCTGCCGGTGCTTACTGCGCCGGCCGAGTCGTCGATCAGGCGTACGGTGAGCGATCCCGGCGTGCCGTTCCAGTTGGCGGCCGGCAGGAAACGGAGTTGATCGGTGGCCTTGAGCAGGAAAGACGACGTCAGCGAAGGCGCGGTCGGCAGGTCGGTCCAGCCGCCGCCGCTGTCGTACTGCCATTTGCCCTGCGCAGCGGTGGCAGCGTTGCCGACGATGGCGACGCCGGCCAAGGCGTTGGCCGACGAACCGCCGGTCTGCGTATCGGTGGCGTCGGAGAAGGCCGGGGTGAAGATCGCGCTGACCGTCGAACCGGCCGGCGCGCTGTCTTCGGCGATACTGCCCAGAGTGGTGCTGGCGGCGATACGTGTCGGCGCGTCGTTGATCGGGGCAATGGTGATGTTGACGGTTTTACTATCGGTCAGCGGACCGCCGACACCGGTATTTCCCTGGTCGTCTACGGTAATGGTCAACAACTGGTCATTGGCACCGCCAACGGTGTTGAGGTTGGCGGTCGGCGTGAATTTGAGCGTCGCCAGCGCGGTGTTGATTGCCGCTTTGGTGCCGGTGAACACCATCTTGCCATCGTTGGTGCCGTCACCGGTGCTGAAAGCCAGCCCGGTGATCGTGCCCAGAGTCAGCGTGCCTTTGGGCGAGGCGCCGAGGTCGAGAGTGACTTTTTCGATGGCGCCGAAATCATCGGGATCAGCAATCGACAGGCCGCCGATCGTGTTGTTCGTGCTGTCCTCATTGACCGTCAGTGTTGCCGGTGCGGTGACCGAGGGCGCGTCATTGGTGCCGGAAATGTTGATGGTGAACGTCTTCTGGACGGTGTTGTTGCCGCCGATACCGGTTATTTCCTGCCCGTTGGCCTGGTCATCGACGGTGGTGGTGATGAGGATGGTCTGATCGACGTTGGGGTTGTTCGGCTGGTAGGTCATCGCGTTCAGCGTCGCCTGGACATCGGCGAACGACCCGGAGATGACGATCGCCGTCGGGTCGCTGGTATCCACGAAAGCCGTACCGCTGGCCACGGCGCTGAGCGAGCCGTAGGGAACGCCGCCGCTCGTCGCGGCAACGGTCACTTCGACATAATCAATGGCGCCTTGGGCGATATCGACCGTGTCGCCGATGGCAAAGGTGGCCGGCAGGGTCAGGCTGATGCCGGCGGCCATCGTCTGGTTGCCGGGGACGCTCAGGGTCGGGGCGTCGTTGACCGGCACCAGAGTGATGGTGTTATCGACCGTCGCCGTCTGGGAACCGCCGGCGTGGTTGAAGTCGGTGACTGTCGTTTGGAGATACAGCGGGCCGTTGTTGAAGTTGCTCGCGCCGTTGAAGGTCAGCGCGTTCAAAGCATCCTGCACTTTGTCGATCGGACCGGTCAGCGTGATGGTGTTGCTGCCGGAACCGGACGACGCGGCCAACCCGGTGGTCGCGCCGAGGTTCAGCCGGCCTTCGGTCGCGGCATTGGCCAGCGTGGTATGACCGGCATCGCTGTACAGACGGACGGTAACGGTGACGTTCTGATCGAAACTGTCGACGTCGCTGAGCGTGAAGCCGTTCAGCGGCAGCGTGACATCCTCATTGACCGAGTAGGCGCTGGCGTTGGTCAAGGTCGGCGGGTCGTTGCTGTTCGAAGCGTACAGGACGATGTCCTTGCTGACACGGTTGTGGGCAGCATCGATGGTCGTGCCATCGGCATTGAGCGGTCCTGGTCCGCCGTTGGCGCCGGTATCCAGCACGCCGCCGCTGTCGTACAGCCGGTCGTCGACGGTGACGCGGATCTTGTAGTTGCTGGCGTCGGCGTCGGTAGTGAAGGCGACGGTCAGCGAAGCGATCGCCGCATCGACCTGCGCCTTGCTGCCCTGAATGATCAGGCTGTTGCTGTTCTTGCCGCTGACGTAAGCCAGCCCGCCGCTGGGATCACTGGCGGTGTAGGAGAGCTGGGCGGCGGCAACGAGTGCGTCGGCATTGTCGAGCACCTGCACTTCGACGCGGATGAAATCGGTCTCGCCGCTGGTCAGTCCATCGGTCATGTCGATGTCGGTAATGCTGATCCCGGCCACCGCCGTCGTCCCGGCGCCGGCGGCAAACGCGTTGATCCGGCTGGGAACGGTCAGTGTCGGCAGGTCGTTGCGCGGGGTGATTTCGATATGGTAGGTCGAGGCGCTGGGCGTCGCTCCCTGGGCGAAGGTTTGCGAATCGTTGACGACGTAGTCGCCGTCGCTGACCACGTAGCTGAAACTGTCGGCATAAATTTCGCTGCCGTTGTGCCGGTAGCTGATCCGGCCATTGTCGAGGTCGTCCTGGGTGAACACCGAATTGACGCCGAGCGCGACACCGCTGAGCAGCAGTTGACCAGTGGTCGGCGCGGCGGTGATCCGGTATTGCCGCTGGATCGATGAATTGTCGTTGTCGCCGAAGACCAGATGCGCTCCGGCGGCCGCTGTCGGCACGCCGCTGCCGGAAATACCGTTGACCGTCGCGTAGCCGGTGGCGCCGCCGATGATCGCCGTAGCCCCTTCCTGAATCGCTCCGGCTTCGCCGGCGATCAACTGCGATTTGGAAAAATACGTCGGCGCGTCGTTGATCGGATAGATGCCGATCGGCAGGGTCACTTCGGCGCCTGCGCTCGACTGGTTGGTGGCGGTGATCGATCCGCCGCTCACCCCGGCGCTGTCGAGCGGCACGAGTTTGATCTGGTCGGTGTAATGCTCGCTATTGTCGTGCAGATAAATCAGCTTGCCGGCGGCCAGTTGAGCGCTGGTGACGACGTCGCCGACGTTCACCGCAACGCCATCCAGTGTCAGGCTGCCGTACGCTGGCAGCTGGGTGATCCGGAAGCTCAGCGCCTGGTCGATGGCGTAGCCGGTTTCCGGCGTCAGGTCGGAAACCGAGTTGTCGGCGTCGCTCAAAGCAATATTGCCGGGCAGCAGGGCGATCGACTGCCCTCCGGCGACGAAGGCGATCGAAGGAGTGGCCAGCGGCGTATCGTTCTGTGGCGTGATGCTGAGCGTGAACGTCTGTACGGTGCTGACCAGTTTGCCGTCAGAGACGGAGTAGGTGAAGTGGTCGTTGAAAATCTCGTCGCCGTCATGCACGAAAGCGACCCGACCCAGATCCACATCCTCCTGAGTAAACGTCTGATTGACCAGCAGCCGGGAGCCGTTGAGGGTTACCGCGCCGCTGGCCGGCAGCGAATGCAGGCGGTAGACCAGTTGGCTGGCCGTTTGCTCGGCGTCGGTGGCGTCGAGCATGCCGAGCGCGCCACTGGTCAGCGTCTCGCTGCCGCTTTCCAGGATGTCGAGATGCCGGGTTCCTCCCGGCGTCGGGGCGGTGTTGATCGGCAAAGGCAGCGGCAAGGGGTTGCCGTCGACCGGCTCGGTGGTCGGCACGGTGATGCTGAAGGTGTTGACGGTCAACGGGCTGTTTTGCGCCGGGTTGTCGTAAATACCTCCGTCGCGCGCATCGGGCAGAATGCGTTGGCCGCTGTCTTTGACGGTGAAGTTGATACTGTCGGTGCGTGGCGTGCCGCTCGGTTGCTGCCGCGAAACGTAAACCAGTGCGCCGGCATCGATGTCGGCCTGCGTGAAACCGGCGCCGAGAGTCAACAACTGGCCACCGAGCATGAAATAGCCGAGGTTGGGATCCGGCACCGCGGTCAGGGTGTAGGTCAGATTGGCCGGTGGCGAATCGACGTCGCTGACCCGCAGCATGGCGTTGGTGACGATCATCGACGAGCCGCTCAGCGTTTGCGGAACGTTGTTCGTCAACACCGGGTCGTCGTCGTTGGGGTAAATGTGCAGGTGGACCGTCGCGGTGGTCGTCGCGCTGACGCCAGTCCCACCACCGGCGTCGGTGACCGACAGATCGAAGCTGTCGAGCAGGGTTTCGCTGCCGTCATGACTGTAGGTCAACAGGCTGATATCGGCGACGATGAACGGCGTGCCTGGCGTGGCCGCCAGGATCGGCGTGCCGGCATATCTCAGCGTGCCGTGTCCTGGCAGGCTGGTGATCTGGTACGTAAAGGTCGTATCGTCCGCATCGACGACGTTGATCCATCCGCGGTTGCCGCCGACGAGGGCGGGCAAGGCGCCGTTGTTGTCCAGGCGGACGTTGCTTTCACCCTCGATGACCGTGATGTTGGCGGTGACCGCGGGTGCCTGATCGACCGGATTGATATGTACGGTGAGCACTTGATCGGTGAGCAGGCCGCCGGCGCCGTCGTCGAACGTCAGTTTGAAGGTATCGTCGGCCCCGCTGGACCCGACCTGACTACCGTCATGGGTATAGGAAAGCTGTTGGATATCGGCTAGCGACAAAGTGGCGCCGATGGCCACCGGGCTGCCGTTGATCTTCAAGGTACCGTGCGACGGCAGGCCGGCGATCTTGGCGATGGTCTGCACGGCGCTGTTGTCGACGTCGGTCAAGCCCAACTGGCTCTGCGTAAAGCCTTCGCTGCCCAGCACGGTCGCCGCGGCGTAGCTCGCCGTGCCGCCTTCATTGACTACCAGCGCGCTGCTGCCACTGACCACCGGCGCGTCGTTGACCGGTGAAACCACCGGCGTGATCGTCAGCGTGCTCGGTCCATCGACGTTGGTCAGGTCGGTAACCGCCAAAACGATCGACGGCGAGGCGTTCTTGCCGTTGAGGTGGGCATCCGGCGTGAAAATCATCCCGTTCAAGGCGTTGTTGATCGCCGCCGCACCACCGGTAAGCGTCACGCTGGCGCCGTGATCACCGCCGGAACCGGCGAGCGAGATCGTTCCGGCGGTGATCGTCAGGGTCGCCTGGAGGGTCGGCGAATTGCTGTCCGCGTCGGCGACGGTCACGCCAGTGATCGTCAGCGGCGTATCCTCGGCGGTCGCTCGCGGCTGGGTGGCGGTGTCGGTGATCGTCGGCGCGCTGCCGAGCAGGCCGGAATATCCATACGCCGCAAAGGCGCTTGCTTCGATCGGCCCGCTGGCCCTTTCCAGACGCCAGTCGCCACCGCGCACCGCGCTGCCGGTGGCGTTGGTCGATGCCGCCACGTCGGCGGCGGTCAGCGCCGCCAGACGCGTCACCAGCGCGGCGCCGTCGGCGCCGGCACCGACGTCACAACCGTACAGCAGGATGTCGGCCGAGGCGGACAGATGCCCGGCCCAGGAGGTCAGTAACGTCGAATTCGCCTCGAGCAGCGCGCCATCGATGCCGGTGGCGCCGATTTCGAGCGCCCCCTGGCGACCGTGGCTGATGATGTGCACCGCGTCGAGTGGTGCACTACGCGAAGCATCGGCGATCGCCTGACTGATCGCGGTCAGCGCGTCTTCCTGCGCCGAAACAACGCTCAGCGTCGCACCGGCCGGCACGGTGGCCAACAGCGCCGCGTCGTTGGCCACACGGCTGTCGACGATATACAGCACCCGGTCGCCATTCGCGGCATCGGACGAAAGCTCGACGCTGGCCGGCGTCGGTGACCAGGATGGCGTCGGCTCGGCCGTAGTGGCGGGAACGTCGCCGTGGTCGCTAACCGGTTGCTGTTGCTGAACGTCCACGGCCATCGCGCCATCGAACATCAACCGTGGCTCCAAGGCCAGCGCCGCACTGCGTGACCGTAATCCGGAATACTGTTTGTTCATGTTTTTCCCATACTCCTGAATTCAGCGCGGCAAAACCGGCGCACCGCATTGAGTATTGCACAAATCCCTCTTGCCGATAAGATCATAAAATTAGTGATTTATAATTAAACGATGCACTTTGACGACGATTGAAGCGATGGTCGGCCAAAGATGCCGGTTCGGCTCAGCATCTTCACTCTTCGTTTTCCGGCCTTTTCGAGTCCGAGGTCTGTTTCGATGTCCCGTTCAAAAATTTAGTCGACTCAATCGGTTGAAGCGATTACGGCAGCCCGGGCGATGATCCGGCTCTCGCGCAGGAAGCGACTTCCTGTCCGGCGGGAGTCGGCACGCAAGGGCGACTCGCCTGTTCAAAAACCCGTTCAATGACGCTTGTCAAAACTGAAGAATTAAAACGGTCCTTTTTCTGGAAACTGCAGAGCGATTTCCTGGGGCGACGAAAAAAGTCATCGCTCGGGCGACCGTGGGACCCGGAGGCAGGATGAAACGCTGTTTTGTCGGATGTGGGAAATCAGTTGGCGAATGGTTCGCCAGTCAGCGGGCCGCCGTCCGACTCTGGTGCAAAGCCAGCAATTCGTTGGCCAACAAGGCGCCGAGGACCAATGCGCCGCCGAACAGAGTGCCGGTCCGGGGTTGTTCGCCGGCGCCCAACCAGGCCCAGGTCACGCCAAAAACCACTTCCAGCAGCCCGAGCAAGGCGATTTCCGGCGCCGCCAGGACTCTTGACAGGTGGACCACCAGCAAACAGGGGATTGCCAGTTGCACCGTTCCCAGCAAGGCCAGCAAACCGAGATCATGCGTCGAGGCTTGAAAGGGGTAGGCCAGTGGCAGGGTCGATAACGCCGACAGCAGGGCGCCGATCAGCACCGCCGGCAGCATGTCCTGCGCCGCCGCCTGTTCAGCACGCTGGTGGCCGACATGCTGCATGATCGTGAAATTGAGCGCCGCCGCCAACGGCACCGCCAACGCGACCACGGTGCCGGTCAGCGACACCCCGGTCCGTGCTTCCTGGCCGAACATCCAGGCAATGCCGGTGCCGGCGACCAGCGCCGCCAGCCAGGTGCGCAACGGCAAACGATGGCCGAGAAACAGTCGGGCGAACAAGGCGGTAACCAGCGGCCCGATGGCCATCGTCACCAGCACGTTGGCCACCGTCGTCAAGGTGATCGCCAGCATGAAAGCGGTGAACATCACCGCCCAGCACACCCCCGACAGCCACACCACCCACGATGCACGGCACAATCCGGGCCACAATCCCGGACCGCGCATGGCAGTGAGCGCGATACTCAAGGCCAGGGCATTGAACAGGCTGCGCCAGAAAGTCACCTCGAAACTGGCGGCAAATTCGAGTGAACGAGCTACCACCCCGGCGATACTCCACAACAAGGTGACGAGAACCATCAGGGCAACAGCGAGGCGATGCGACATGGCGAAAGATGGCGAGCCGGCAAAATTCGGTAAAACCGGCATTGTGCCGGATTTACCCGCGGCCTGCCCTGCCAAGCAACCTTCGGCAGACCTCTTGCCACGCGAAAATGAGATCTACCTACGCAACAGGCAACCCATGGCGAGTTTGATCCCATCCCGCCACAGGAGCGCGTAATTACGAAGAAACCGCTTCTCGAACCGCAGAGGCCAGTTTTTCCGCCGCTTTATTAACCAAGCCCGCATCCTGGCCTTCGACCATCACCCGTAGCAACGGTTCGGTACCGGAAGCCCGCAGCAGCACCCGACCACCATCGCCGAGTTCCGCCTCGACCTCGCGTTGCGTGTCGGCAATCAAGGCATTGTCCTTCCAGGGAAATCCTTTGCTCAGAGCAACGTTGATCAGTTTCTGCGGATAGAGTTTGAGACCGCCGAGCAACGTCGCCAGATCGCAGTCGGCTTCCTGAAGCGCGGAAAGCACTTGCAACGCCGAAACGATGCCGTCACCGGTGGTATGCCGGTCGAGGCAGAGAATGTGTCCGGAGTTTTCGCCCCCGTACAGCCAGCCCTGCTGCCGCAACATATCCATCACATAGCGGTCGCCAACGGCGGCACGGACGAACGGGATCCGCAACTCGGCCAGCGCATGCTCGAAGGCGAGGTTGGTCATCAAGGTGCCGACGACTCCGGAAACCGGCCCTTGGCGCAGGCGACTGCGGACGATGGCCAACAGCAATTGATCACCATCGTAAATCGTGCCGCTGGCATCGACCATCATCACTCGGTCACCATCGCCATCGAGGGCGACGCCGAGGTCGGCAGAATGCGCCAGTACCGCCTCACGTAGCGCTGCCGGTGCCGTCGCGCCGACCTCGTGATTGATGTTCAGTCCATTGGGTTCGGTGCCGATGGAAAATATTTCGGCCCCCAGTTCATGGAAAACCGGTGGCGCCAAGTGATAGGCCGCACCATTGGCACAGTCGACGACGATTTTCAGACCGCGCAAATCCTTGTCGAAAGGAAACGTGCTTTTACAAAACTCGATGTAGCGTCCGTCGGCATCGTTGATCCGTTTGGCACGGCCGAGTCCGGCCGACGGCACGCACGACAACGGCTCGTCCATTTCCGCCTCGATCTCCGACTCGAGCTCGTCGGGCAGTTTGGTGCCCTGCGCGGAGAAGAATTTGATTCCATTATCGTAGTACGGATTGTGTGAGGCCGAAATGACGATCCCGGCCAGCAGGCGCAAGGCGCGGGTCAGGTAGGCAATCGCCGGCGTCGGCATCGGTCCGACCAGGCAGACATCGACTCCGGCGGCGGAAAAACCCGCTTCCAACGCCGCTTCCATCATGTATCCCGAGATGCGCGTGTCTTTACCGATCAGCACCGCAGGGCGTTCGCCTGCTTTGACGTGACTGCGGGCCACGTCGTGCGCAGCCAGTACCCGGCCGGCGGCGTGCCCCAGTCGCATGACGAAATCTGGCGTGATCGGTGCTTCCCCGACCCGTCCACGAACGCCGTCGGTTCCAAAAAACTTTCTTGACACGATGTCCTTCTCCCGGTCTGATCGATAAATAGCCATAACGGCCAGATATCTTCATTCTAATGGGAGAATGGTGAAGACACTGTCAACTACTTGGCTGTCGAATGTTGATTTATCACCGCCGTCGGCCCGAGAGCATGCCAGACAGCCAACGCGTCGCGTGTTTCGGCGACATCATGGACACGGAGAACCCGTGCACCGCGCTGGACGGCCAGCAAAACGGCGGCTACGCTCGCGGCCAAGCGTTGTTCGACCGGTCGGCCGGTGATACCGCCGAGCATCGATTTGCGGGAAACGCCAACCAATAGGGCTGCCTCCAGACGAGTGAATTTTTCCAGCGCCCGGAACAGTTGACGGTTGTGATCGAGAGTCTTGCCGAAACCGAATCCAGGGTCGATCAGCAGCCGATCGCGCCCGATACCGGACTGCTTGGCTGCGGCCAAGCGCTCCGCCAGAAAACCGGCGACATCGTCGACCACGTCGTCATAGTGCGGCTGCTGTTGCATGGTCAGCGGCTGCCCCTGCATGTGCATCAAGCAGATCGCACAACGGCTGGCGGCTACCGCTTCGAGCGCTCCGGGCATACGCAAAGCGTAGATGTCGTTGATCATCGCCACGCCCATGTCCAGGGCCACGCGCATCACTTCGGGTTTGTAGGTGTCTACGGACAGCGGCACCCCGCAATCGCGCAGCGCCGTCAGCACCGGAATCAGTCGGCGCAATTCCTCGTCGAGAGACGTCGCCTGTGCACCCGGGCGCGACGACTCGGCGCCGAGGTCGAGCAGGTCGGCACCGTTTTCCAACTGACGGTACGCAAGTGCAATCGCTTTTTCGGGAGTTTCCGCCACGCCGTCGCCGGAAAAGGAATCGGGCGTCAGGTTGACGATGCCCATCACCAGCGGACGATCAAGCGATAGCAGAAAGTCACCGCAACGAAGATTCATTCAACGGAGTTCATTCAATGAAAATTCATTCTCCCTGCCTCGCTGTCGATAAGCTGTCACGGGTATCCCGCGGCAGGGAAAAGGCGATTTCAGGCACCCCGTCGAGCCTGACTGATCATGCGGGTGCGGCAGCGCTCGGCGCGGCATCCGGAGGACGGCTGTCCGGGGTGCTGCTGGACTTGTTGGTGACTTGTTTCGATGGACGAGGCGCCTTGCCTTCCATGATGTCGTTGATCTGGTCGCTGTCGAGGGTTTCCACTTCGAGCAGCGCCTGCGCCATGGCCTCGACCTTGTCGCTATTCTCATCCAACAACCGACGCGCCAAGGCATACTGCTGGTCGATGATCCGGCGAATTTCGGCATCGACCTTTTCCATGGTCGCTTCCGACAGGTTCTTGTGCGTAGTCACCGAGCGGCCAAGGAAAACCTCGCCTTCGTTCTCGCCATAGACCATCGGTCCGAGAACGTCGGACATCCCGTAGCGGGTCACCATGTCGCGGGCCATCTGCGTCGCCCGTTCGAAGTCATTCGACGCACCAGTGGTCATCTGATTCATGAACAGCTCTTCGGCGATACGGCCGCCAAAGAGCACGGCAATCCGACTCATCAGATAGACGCGGTCGTACGCGTAACGATCGTCCTCCGGCAACTGCATGGTCACCCCGAGCGCACGGCCGCGCGGGATGATCGTCACCTTATGCACCGGATCGGATTTCGGCATCAATTTGGCGACGACGGCGTGTCCGGCTTCATGGTAGGCCGTATTGCGCCGCTCCTCTTCGTTCATCACCATGCTGCGCCGCTCGGCGCCCATCATGATCTTGTCCTTGGCTTTTTCGAAATCGTCCATGTCGACCAGGCGTTTGTTGCTGCGCGCGGCGAACAAGGCGGCTTCATTGACCAGATTGGCCAAATCGGCGCCCGAAAAACCCGGCGTGCCGCGAGCAATGATGTCCGCCTTGACGTCGGGAGCGATCGGCACTTTGCGCATGTGCACGACCAGAATTTGTTCGCGTCCGCGAATATCGGGCAGCGGAACGACCACTTGGCGGTCGAAACGGCCAGGACGCATCAGCGCGGGATCGAGAACGTCCGGTCGGTTGGTGGCGGCGATGACGATCACCCCGACACTGCCTTCGAAACCGTCCATTTCGACCAGCATCTGGTTGAGCGTCTGCTCGCGTTCATCGTTACCACCACCCAGGCCGGCGCCTCGCTGGCGACCGACGGCGTCGAGTTCGTCGATGAAAACGATGCAGGGCGCGTGCTTTTTGGCGTTCTCGAACATGTCACGAACGCGCGCCGCGCCGACGCCGACGAACATTTCAACGAAATCCGAACCCGAAATCGAGAAGAACGGCACTTTGGCTTCGCCGGCAATGGCTTTGGCAAGCAGCGTTTTACCGGTCCCCGGATTGCCGACCAGCAGCACGCCTTTCGGAATCCGCCCACCAAGCTTTTGAAACTTTGTCGGGTCGCGGAGAAAATCCACCAGTTCGGAGACTTCCTCCTTGGCCTCGTCGCAGCCGGCAACGTCGGCGAAAGTGATGTTGTTGGTCGATTCGTCGAGCAGACGCGCCTTGCTCTTGCCAAAGGAAAAAGCGCCTCCCCGGCCGCCGCCCTGCATCTGGCGCATGAAGAAGATCCAGACGCCGATCAACAGAAGCATCGGGAACCAACTGACGAAGATATTCATCAGGAAGGATTGCTCTTCCTCGGGTTTGGCTTCGATCTTGACGCCATGCTTGAGCAGGTCGGAAACCATCCACAAATCGGGCGGTGCGTAACTGGTCAGTTTTCGACCATCGGTGGTCGTTGCCTTCAGCACCCGCCCTTCGATCACCACCTTGGCAATCGTGCCCTTGCCGACCTCTTCGATGAATTGCGAATATTCCATCGACGACTGTGGCGCCTGGCGGGTGCTCAATTGATTGAAAACCGTCATCAACACCAGCCCGATGACCAGCCAGACCGCCAGATTTTTGAACATGTTATTCAAAACGCTACCCTTTCTTGAATGCCGGCGGTAGCCGGCAGCAGGCACCTCGTCGATGCCGATCATTGCGGCATTCTAAACCGATTCGCATGATCTGCATCAATGTTGCACCGTCTTGCCACGCTCAACGGCGCAGTTTTCTGCCCAGCAAGTAGATCTCCGGGCTGCGATCGCGGGAGGCGTCAGGCTTGCGCGGCGCCACCTGCTGGAAAATTTGCCGCATTCGCGCGACAAACTGCTCATAACTATGACCCTGGAAAACTTTGACCAGTAAAGCGCCATCGGGTTTCAACCAATTATCGGCAAAATCGAGCGCCAGTTCGGCCAGATGCATCACCCGGGCCTGATCGGAGAGCGCGACACCGGAGATATTGGGCGACATGTCGGAAAGAACAAGAGCCAATTTCTCGCCGGCAAGCAACGCCTGCAACTGCGTGAGGACCTGATCTTCGCGGAAATCCCCCTGAAGGAAGGTGACGCCGGCCAAAGGCGCCATGTCCAGCAGGTCGACGGCAACGATCTGACCCCGACCGGCCAATTTTCTGGCCACCACCTGGCACCATCCGCCCGGGCTGGCACCGAGATCGACGATCCGGTCGCCGGGATGGATCAAATGATCCTTGGCATCGATGGCGAGCAGTTTGTAGGCGGCCCGTGAGCGATAACCTTCGGCCTTGGCCCGCCGCACGTAGCAGTCGGTCACGTGTTCACGCAACCAGGCGTTGCTCGTTCGGGTTCGATTCATGGCGGGAAACTCGTTAAAATGCGCTGTTCAAGAAAGGTCAATGATGCTTGCTCTCGATTCCGACACCCGCCGCGCGTTGCGCGCCCGCGCCCACGCGTTGCATGCCGTGGTTTCCATCAGCCAGAATGGTCTCTCCGAGTCGGTGCTCAAGGAAATCGACATCAGCCTCACGGCTCATCAGTTGATCAAGATCCGGGTCTACCATGCCGACCGCGAGTCCCGTGAACAATTCTTGACCCAGTTGTGCGACGTGCTGCAAGCCGCGCCGGTGCAACACATCGGCAAGCTGTTGGTTCTTTGGCGACCGCCAGCCGAGGTGGACCAGGCAGCGCCCGCTCGTCGGCGGCCATCAAAACGCATCGACCGTCCCTCAATGGATGCGGCACACCATCGTCGGCCGGTTGTTGCGCGAACGATCGACCGCAGGAAACACCAGACCCGCTAGGCGCCTGTCGGACTTGAGCGATCGTTGCGAGCCGAGAGGGAAAGCGAGGACAGTTTTTCCCGATTTCGAGGCGCATGGTGGATCTATGCAACGAGCAATCGGGGAAAAATGGACTGCTTTCCCTCCGGCGCAGTCGATCAGCCTCAAGTCCGACAGGCTCCTAGCGCCCACCGCGCAATACGCCGCTGATCAGCAGCAGACCGAGCACGCTCTGCAACACGTACAAGCCGCTGGAAATGCCGTGCCAAGTGGCAAAGCGGTCACGTAAGACACTTTCCATCACCTCACGCGGCAAGGCATCGGTCTTGAGTTCGGCCAGCAACGGTTGAATACCGAATAGACTCACCGCGGTCAGCAGGGTCATGACGACGACCAACCAGAAATGCCAACGTTTGAACGTTGTGCTGCGTAGACGGAACAGCAGATACGGCAGGAGATAACAGGCGCACGCCAGACCGATCCAGCCGATCAGTTCAAACAGCCGGCCGGCAAGCGCACCCGCCAGCGGACGGTTGCCGGCCAATGTCGAGAAAAGCATCGGTGCGACGACGAAACCGACGGTCCACAGCCCGCCAACCCACCAGGTCAGGATGATCTGATACAAGGCATCGGCCAGACGGCGCATGGCTGTTTTCTATGACCCGCAACCCAGAGAAGACCGCTCACTCGTAGCGGACGTCGAGTACTTCGTACTCGCGCAGGCCTGCAGGCGCCTGCACCTGGGCGATATCGCCGGCGAATTTGCCGATCAGGGCTCGGGCGATCGGCGAGTTCACCGAAATCTTGCCGGCTTTGATGTCCGCTTCGTCTTCGCCGACGATCTGGTACGACACGCGCGCTCCCGAATCCTGGTCCTCCAGATCGAGCGTTGCTCCGAATACGCAACGTCCATCGGCGTCGAGTAATTTGGGATCGATGATCTGGGCGTTGGCCAGTTTGCTCTCCACTTCCTTGATCCGCCCTTCGACGAAGCCTTGCCGTTCCTTGGCCGCATCGTATTCGGCGTTTTCCGAAAGATCGCCGTGCGACCGCGCTTCTGCGATCGCGGCAATCGCCCGCGGACGTTCGACGGTTTTCAAGTACTGCAATTCGGCGCGCAGTTTTTCGGCGCCGTTGAGGGTCAACGGTATCTTGCTCATGCTTTGGTCACCAACCAGAAGCCGTCGCGACGCCGGGAAGCAGCCATGACGGAGGCGAGGATTAACTAACTCAGTTGCGCGTGCAGTTCCTGTATCGGGTAAACCACCAGTTCGCCGCGATTGCGGATACCCGCCGCGGCGGCTTCGGCGCCCCAGATGGTGGTAAAGATCGGCACTCGCGTCGCCAGCCCGGACGTGCGGATCGATCGCGAGTCGCTGATTGCCTTGCGCTTTTCATCGACGGTATTGACGATCAGCACCACTTCGTTGTTCTTGATCATGTCCACCACATGCGGCCGGCCTTCGGCCACCTTATTGACCGGCGTAACGGGAATGCCGGCGGCGGCGATTGCCGTCGCGGTACCGCGAGTCGCCAGCAGGGTAAAGCCGGCCGCCTGCAATTCGGCAGCAATCGCCACCGCCTTCGGCTTGTCTGAATCCTTGACGCTGATGAACACCAGCCCCGAACGCGGCAGGCGGACGCTGGCGGCGATCTGACTCTTGACGAAGGCTTCGGAAAAGGAGGTGCCGACGCCCATCACTTCGCCGGTGGATTTCATTTCCGGGCCAAGGATGGTATCGACGCCGGGGAACTTGGCGAACGGGAAGACGGCTTCCTTGACCGAGAAGTGGGTCGGGATCACTTCGTCACGCAGTCCCTGACTGGCCAGCGACTTGCCGACCATGCACCGGGCAGCGACCTTGGCCAGCGGCAGGCCGGTGGCTTTGGAAACGAACGGCACGGTCCGCGAGGCGCGCGGATTGACCTCCAGAACATAGACAATGCCGTTCTGGATGGCGAACTGCACGTTCATCAGTCCGCAAACGTTCAATCCTTTGGCCATCAGCCGGGTCTGCCGACGCATTTCATCCTGCAGTTCCGGCGACAGGGAGTATGGCGGCAATGAACAGGCCGAATCGCCAGAGTGCACCCCGGCTTGTTCGATGTGTTCCATCACGCCACCGATCAGCACCTCTTCACCATCACACAACGCATCGACGTCGACTTCCGATGCATCGTTGAGAAAACGGTCGAGCAGCACGGGCGAGTCGTTGGACACTTTCACCGCCTCACGCATGTAACGCTCGAGGTCGCGCGCGTCGTGGACGATTTCCATCGCCCGGCCACCCAGCACGTACGATGGGCGAACGACCAGCGGGTAACCGATCTCCGCCGCCAGACGCAAGGCATCGGCTTCGGTGCGCGCCGTACGGTTCGGCGGCTGTTTCAGGCCCAACTCGTGCAACAACTTCTGAAAACGCTCACGGTCTTCGGCCGCGTCGATCATGTCCGGGCTGGTGCCGATGATCGGCACGCCGTTGGCTTCCAGGTCACGCGCCAGTTTGAGCGGCGTTTGCCCGCCGTACTGGACGATCACGCCGAGCGGTTTTTCGACGGCGACGATTTCCAGCACGTCTTCAAGGGTCAAGGGCTCGAAATACAGACGGTCCGAGGTATCGTAATCGGTGGACACCGTTTCCGGATTGCAATTGACCATGATCGTTTCGTAGCCGTCTTCGCGCATCGCCAGCGCCGCATGCACGCAACAGTAATCGAACTCGATGCCCTGACCGATACGATTCGGACCACCGCCGAGAACCATGATCTTCTGTCGTTCGCTCGGCCGGGCTTCGCACTCTTCCTCATAAGTCGAGTACATGTACGCCGTATCGGTGGCAAACTCGGCGGCGCAGGTGTCGACGCGCTTATACACCGGCCGCACCTGCAACTCATGCCGCCGCTGACGTACGGCGGTCTGCGTGCTGTGCAAGAGCGTCGCCAGCCGCTTGTCGGAAAAGCCGGCACGTTTCAGATACCAGAATTCATCGCGTGACAGCGAGCTCAGCAGCCGACCGCGGATCGCTTCGGCTTTGCGATACAAATCCTCGATCTGCGCCAGAAACCACGGATCGATCGCCGTCAGTTGATGAATCTCTTCCAGATTCAAACCGATACGGAAGGCGTCGGCGATGTACCAGATCCGTTCGGGGCGGGCTTCGCTGAGGGCGATTTCGATTTCTTCACGATCGACGCTGCGCTCGTCGAAGCCGTCGACACCGACTTCCAGCCCGCGCAAAGCTTTTTGCAGCGATTCCTGAAAGGTTCGACCGATGGCCATCACTTCGCCGACCGATTTCATCTGCGTGGTCAGCCGCGAGTCGGCTTCGGGGAATTTCTCGAAGGCAAAACGCGGCACCTTGGTCACCACATAGTCGATCGACGGCTCGAAGGACGCCGGCGTTCTGCCGCCGGTAATATCATTGGCCAGTTCGTCGAGGGTGTAACCGACCGCCAGTTTGGCCGCCACTTTGGCGATCGGAAAACCGGTGGCCTTGGACGCCAGCGCCGATGATCGCGAGACACGCGGGTTCATCTCGATGACGATCATCCGCCCATCGACCGGAGAAATGGCGAACTGGACGTTCGAACCACCGGTATCGACACCGATTTCGCGCAACACGGCGATCGATGCGTCGCGCATGATCTGGTATTCCTTGTCGGTCAGCGTCTGCGCCGGGGCAACGGTGATCGAATCTCCGGTATGCACCCCCATCGGGTCGAGGTTTTCGATCGAACAGACGATGATGCAATTGTCTTTCTTGTCGCGCACCACCTCCATCTCGAACTCTTTCCAGCCGATCAGCGATTCTTCGATCAACAGCTCGTTGGTCGGACTGGCTTCGAGACCGCGTTTGCAGATGGCGACGAATTCCTCCTGGTTGTAAGCAATGCCGCCACCCGACCCGCCCATGGTAAACGACGGCCGAATGATCGCCGGGTAGCCGATCATCGCCTGGACCTGCAAGGCAACTTCCAGCGAGTGGGCGACCGCTGAACGCGCCGAACCCAGGCCGATACGAGTCATCGCCGCCTTGAACTGTTCGCGGTCTTCGGCTTTGTCGATCGCCTGCTTCGTGGCACCGATCATCTCGACACCGTGGCGCTGCAGCACACCGTGCCGCGCCAGATCGAGCGCACAATTCAGCGCCGTCTGGCCGCCCATCGTCGGCAGCAGGGCATCCGGACGCTCCCGCTCAATGATTTTCTCGACCACCTGCCAAATAATCGGTTCGATGTAGGTCACATCGGCCATTCCGGGGTCGGTCATGATCGTTGCCGGATTGGAATTGACCAGAATGACTCGGTAACCTTCCTCGCGCAACGCCTTGCAGGCTTGTGCGCCGGAATAGTCGAACTCGCAGGCCTGGCCGATGACGATCGGGCCGGCGCCAATGATCAAAATACTCTGGAGGTCTGTACGCTTAGGCATGTTGCGCCTTGTGCTCTTGCATCAGATGGACGAAACGGTCGAACAGATAAGCGATGTCGTGCGGACCAGGACTGGCTTCTGGATGGCCTTGGAACGAAAAGGCGGGTCGATCGGTTCGGGCAATACCTTGCAAGGAACCGTCGAACAGCGAAACATGCGTCGACTCGACGGTGGCCGGCAAAGTGGCCGGATCGACGGCAAAACCGTGGTTCTGGCTGGTGATCAACACCTGTCCGGTCTGCAGGTCCTTGACCGGATGATTGGCGCCATGGTGGCCGAATTTCATTTTCAGGGTTTTCGCCCCGGAAGCGAGAGCCAGCAATTGGTGACCGAGACAGATGCCGAAAACCGGCAACCGACGGTCAAGAAATTCGCGGATCGCCGTAATGGCGTAATCACAAGGCTCGGGATCGCCCGGACCGTTCGACAGAAAAATCCCGTCCGGCTGGTAAGACAGCACCGCCGCCGCCGGGGTTTGCGCGGGAACGACGGTCAACCGGCAGCCGCGCATCGCCAGTAAACGCAGAATATTGTGTTTGACGCCGAAGTCGTAGGCGACCACATGGAAGCGTGGCGGCGGCGGCGTCTGATAGCCGGTCAGCGCCCATTCACCAGCGTGCCAAACGTACGGTTGATCGGTGCTGACCACTTTGGCCAGATCCATGCCCGCCAGCCCGGGAAAGGCACGCGCTTCGGCAAGGGCTTGCGCCGGATCGACGACACCGGCGACGATGCATCCGGCTTGGGCGCCTTTTTCGCGCAGAATCCGCGTCAAGCGTCGGGTATCCACACCGGCGATGGCAACAATGCCATGCCGCCGCAGATACGCCGAAAGATTCTCCTCCTGCCGCCAGTTCTCCGAACGCACCGGCAAATCCCGGATCACTAAACCGGCCGAAAAATTGCCACGGGATTCGAAATCGTCCGCATTGCAGCCGACATTACCGATATGCGGATATGTCAAAGTGACGATCTGGCGGCAGTAAGAAGGATCGGTAAGAATTTCCTGGTAGCCGGTGATGGCCGTGTTGAACACAACTTCGCCACTGGTAAAGCCGGTGGCGCCTATTGCCTGGCCGTGAAAGACCGAACCGTCGGCCAAGGCGAGCATTGCAGGCGGCGAAGTGGGTAACAGGGACACAAAAAAACTCCTATCGAACGCAGAAGCTGGCACGCGGGGTTTGACGTCACAGAGATACAAAAGCGGGACGGGCGCATCGCCCTCCCGCTCAAATTCTTGCAAGCCTTGGGATTATACCGGTTAGAGACGCGGTTTTGCCATTTCCACACGGGTCTATCGATATTGCCCAAGTGCGATGCGGAATCGCTCGTGATCGATCGACGATTCAACTGGCAGGATTTTTCTGAGCGCCGGCCACCGGAGTAGCTCCTCTGGCAGATGGCGACCATCTGCGCGAAGCAAGGGTCAAAGAAAGTTGTCGCGAGTTGTATCGCCGACGAACCGTTCAAAGGCTGGTTTGAGTTTCGCCATTTCCAGGTTGAGCCTTTCGGCAAGCTGCGCGCACCGGTACCAATCCGGCGAGTCTGACTCGGTTCTGGTGGTTTGTTCGAGCTCTGCAGCCAATCGCCGCGCCTTCTCGGCATGGAACATGGCCAACAAACTTTTGACGGTATGCGCGCTCATCTTCAGTTGGCTCCGATCCCGCTCGTCGATGGCGGTAGCGATTTCGAGCAGATGACGGTCCCATTCGCCGAGAAACATGCTGATCATGGTCAGCAGCAACTGCTGATCACCGAGGTCGCGTACCGCTGCCATCAGATTCAATGACGATGCCTGGACATCGATATCTGGTGTGGCAACGTCGTCACTGGCATTTCGCACACCGAGACAGCGATCGATGGCGGCGTACAAATCCTGAGCTTTCAGCGGCTTGGCGACGTACTCGTTCATCCCGGCCTGCAAACAACGTTCCCGGTTGCCTTCCATGGCATTGGCGGTCATGGCGATGATGCTCACCGAACGAAATTGGTGAGACATCACCCAACTGCGGCGCATTTCCCGGGCGCGGATCGTTTCCGTTGCTTCGATGCCGCCCATCACCGGCATCTGCATGTCCATCAGAATCAGGTCGAACTCTTGTTTTTCAAAATATTCAATCGCCTCTGCACCGTTGTTGGCCAGGGTGATGTGATAACCATATTTGCTCAGCAGCCGGCTGGCCAGTTCCTGATTGACCGGATTGTCTTCGACCAGCAGCACTTTGACCGGCGAAGCCGGCGAACGGTTTTCGTCCGGCAAAATGGCCGGCTTCAGGAAAAAATGGTTTTCCGGAGGCGCCGCGAGCAGCGTCAAGGCGGCCAACAGGTCGTCCGGTGCGATCGGTTTGACCAAATGGGTGGCGCCCTCGATCCCTCGCAGCCCCGACAGATCGTCGCGCTGCTGTTCGGTGGTCAGCAAGACGATCAGTTTTTCGGGATGCGGTTCCTGACGCCAGGAATCGGCAATCGACAACCCGCCGCTTTCTGGCACCGAGGCATCAATCAACAGAAAATTGAACGGGAAACCGACCGCGCGGGATTTGGTGATGGTCCGCAAGGCGCTGGCCGTATCCTTGAGGATCGAGGGTTCGATGCCCAAACGCTCGAGCATCTCTGCCAACTGGGTCGCCACAGCGGGATGATGGGCAAGAATCAAAGCCCGTTGATCTTTGAAGGTCACTGCCGAAGGCTCTTCGGCCACCGTGGTGTCGATGGTGAAACGGCCGTTGAAGAAGAATTGCGAACCTTTGCCTTCAACGCTTTCCAGCCAAAGACGTCCATGCATCAATTGCACCAGGTGCGTGCAGATACTCAGCCCCAAACCCGTACCACCGAAACGGCGGGTCATCGAATCATCGGCCTGTGAGAACGACTCAAAAATGACCGCTTGCCGCTCGCTGGGAATGCCAATGCCGGTATCCCGTACCGCAAAACGCAACGAGACTTCGGCTGGAGCACGTTCTTCGACCGACACGGTCAACGAAATTTCGCCGACTTCGGTGAATTTGATGGCATTGCCGAGCAGATTGATCAGCACCTGACGCAAGCGTGTCGGATCGCCGACGATACGCGAAGGAACGTCGGGCGCCACGGTCACCAGGACTTCCAATCCCTTGGCATGAGCCATGACCGCCTGCGCACGAGTGGCGTCGAAAACCAACGCCGACAAAGAAAACGGGACTTCTTCGAAGCGCAATTTCCCGGCTTCGATTTTCGAAAAATCGAGAATATCGTTGAGAATCGCCAACAACGATTCGGCTGACGACTTCACTGTCTTGAGGTAGTAGCGCTGCTCGGCGTCGAGTTGAGTATCCAGTGCCAGATCGGTCATGCCGATGATCCCGTTCATCGGTGTACGAATTTCATGGCTCATGTTGGCCAGAAAGTTGCCGCGTGCCCGGTTGGCCGCTTCGGCCGAATCTTTCGCCACCCAGGCGGCGGCTTCGGCCTGCTTGAAATCGGTGATATCGCGTTGCAGAAGCATCACGTGCGAAGGAATGTTGTGCTCGTCATAAGCGGAAATCCTCCCTTTCAGCAACAACCAGCGCCATTGTCCGGATTGATCGCGAAGCCGGCACGCGCTTTGAAAAAAGGCGGTTTTCCCTTGGGTGTGAGCCGCCACGGCCGCATCGAATGCTTTGAGGTCGTCAGGTTCGGCCAGACTGCGCCAAGCCACCAGACTGTCGGCAAGATCGCCCTGTTGGTAGCCAAGCAGTGCTTTCCAACCGCGCCCGGATTCGATCCGTCCGTTACGCAGATTCCATTGTGAAAAGGCGTCGCCGGACAATTCCGCCTGGACGGTTTGCAGGCGGCCAAAGCTGGCTAACAGGCTATCCGCGAGTTGCAGGATTTGGGTGGTGGTTTTGGCCAGTTTCGGGCTCTGACCAGCCATGTCCGTCAACAGACGATCGATTTCCCGTTCGGGAGTCTGCCCCAGCACACTGACCAGTTGAGCGGCCAGGATCGGGATTTTCAGCGCCAAAATCGTCTCATCTTGACGAAGAGCCAGTAGCGGATTCAGCGCAGGCCGAGAACGTCCTGCATGTCGAACAGGCCGGACTGCTGATCTCGAAGAAAACGGGCCGCCCGCAGACTACCCAGCGCGTACGGCATTCGGCTGCTGGCCTTGTGGCCGATTTCGACCCGTTCGCCGACTCCGCAATACATCACCGTGTGGTCACCGACGATGTCACCACCACGAATGGTGGCAAAGCCGATGGTCGACGACTCTCTTTCACCGGTGACTCCCTGGCGGCCGTAAATCGAACACGCTTCGAGATCCCGGCCAAGCGCCCGGGCGACCACTTCACCCATGCGCAATGCCGTTCCGGACGGGGCATCGACTTTGTGCCGATGATGGGCCTCGACGATCTCGATATCGTAACCCTCGTTCATAATTCGCGACGCCAAGTCGAGCAACTTGAAAACGACATTGACACCGACGCTCATGTTTGGCGCAAAAACGATGGGAATGTCCTGTGCGGCAGCAGCGATGGCCGCTTTGCCGTCGTCGTCGAAACCCGTGGTCCCGATGACCATCCGGGTGCCGTTCTGGCGGCAGACGGCAAGATGGCGCAAGGTTCCGGTCGGACGGGTAAAATCGATCAAACATTGCGCACGGGCAATGGCGGCAGAAAAATCATCACTGATCGTAATGCCACAAGGCCGCCCGATCATCTCGCCGGCGTCCTTGCCGATGGCCGGAGTACCGGGCTGGTCGAAAGCAGCGACCAGTTGACAGTCGACATCCTTGAGAACGGCTTCGACGAGCATTTGGCCCATCCGGCCACCAGCACCGGCGACAGCGATTGTCAATTCACTCATCCTAAAACCCCACGCTTTCCATGAGCCGTTGAAAGAAGCCTGGCCCCGATTCAGGCGGCGTGGTCGTACCGTCATCGGCGAGTTCACTGATGGCCAGTTCCCGATTGCGTGTTTCGGAAATGACCATCGGCTCTTTGCTGGTTGCCGGAGCGACATCGCCGGTCACTTTGCTCAGTTTGCCCTCGGTATCGAAAAAGACAGAAAACCGGCGTGATTCGACTGGTTCACCACTGCCCTTTTTGAGCCAATACGCGTAATCCCATCGATCGGCGTGAAACATGTCGGTCAACATGGGGGAACCGAGAATGAAGCGCACCTGATCCCGGGACAGGCCGGGACGTAACTGAGAAACCATTTCCTGAGTCAATACATTGCCTTGTTGAATATCGATGCGGTATTCATTGACAATGCGCGGCACGGATGAGCAGCCGGCAAGCACACTCAGCGCGGCAGCAAAAACCAGGAGTCGGGAGTCGATCATGTGTTCGTTGAGCAGGAAATGGTGACACGGAGGATGAGAAATGGCCGATGCTGCGCCGTAAGGACCTTGAGCAGATGGCGATACGCTGCTCGACACCTTGCCTATAGGTATATCATAACTGAAAAACTTTGCTACCCCAGTCGTTGCCAGCCAAGGGATCCCGATGAGTAACGCCAATGATCTGAAGAGCACCGGACTGAAAGCCACTTTGCCGCGCCTCAAAATCCTGTCGCTTTTCGAAAAGACGGCAGTCCGCCATCTTTCCGCCGAAGATGTCTATCGTCAATTGCTGGCTGAAAACGTGGATATCGGCTTGGCAACGGTTTATCGTGTCCTGACCCAGTTCGAACAGGCCGGCATCCTCGAACGGCATTTTTTCGAGTCAGGAAAAGCGGTATTCGAGCGCCGAGTCGGCCCACATCATGACCATATGGTATGCCTCGATTGTGGCCGGGTCGAAGAATTTGTCGATGCCGAAATCGAACGGCGGCAGGCGGCGGCGGCGGCCGAGCACGGTTTCGCCATCCGCGAACACGCGCTATACCTGTACGTCGAGTGCGTCGACAAGGAGTGTTCTCATCGCCAGGAAATGGCGAAGTTCCGCGCGGGATAGGCACCTGAAACCGCCTCCACCCGGAAAGCGGTAACGAACGGCCATTGTGACACTGGATCAGCGTTTCGAAGCAGGACGGACAACGAACAACTCGGGGTCCACCATCGCTCCGTTGAGAATCACGCTCCAATGCAAATGCGGACCGGTCGCCCGGCCGGTCATTCCCGACAAGCCCAGCACTTGTCGCTTGTCGACCGTCTGTCCGACCGAGACATCGATGCGGTCGAGATGGCAATACATGCTCAACAAACCGTTGCCGTGATCGACGAAAACGGTCTTGCCATTGAAAAAATACTCGCCAACGTCGAGGACGACGCCACTGGCATTGGCCCGAACCGCTGAACCGCGAGGAACAGCGATGTCGAAGCCGGCATGCGGCGCTCTCGCCTGGCCGTTGAAATAACGCCGCAGACCAAAGCGACCGCTGAGTTTTCCCTCTGCCGGCAGCGCGAATTGCGTATCGGTGAATTCGGATTCCCGCCAATGACGTTTCAAGCGCTGAATCTTGGCCATTTCACCTTCGACACGGGCCAGATCGGCGTCTGACAGATCCACCTTGCCGCTGTCCTGCAAGGTGATATGCTGCGCCGGATAGTGTTTGGCATGGATCACGAAACTTGCCTGCCGTTTTTCCGGCGCGCCTTCGATGCGCAAGTGGTAGGTACCAGGTTGGCGATCCAGTGACAACCCGACCAGAGCAACCCACTGGCCCCCTTCTGCCATGACCAACACCCGTTGCTCGTCCAACCAGGCCTGTGGCGGCGGGGCACTTTCCGACCAGGGCGCCAGCGGCACTCGGACGATACCGCCCGGGACGTTGCTGCTCTTCGGCAAGCCAGCGCCAGCCAGCGACGGTACGAGCAGAGCGGACAACAGCGCCATCAAGCCGCTCAAGCAGAGCAAACGAAAGCGTCGGGACATGGTCGATAAATTACAACGTTACAACGCGCTCACGCTGAAGGTATCGCACTGGCGAATGTCACCGGTTTCCATTCCCCGTTTGAACCATTGCACGCGCTGCGCCGACGTGCCATGGGTAAAAGATTCGGGAACGACATGCCCTTGCGCCTGCCGTTGCAGGCGATCATCGCCAATCGCCGAGGCGGCGGTCAATGCCTGTTCGATCTCGCCGGGTTCGAGAATTTTTTTCATGCTGTCGGCACGATTCCCCCAGACGCCGGCGAAGCAGTCGGCCTGCAATTCGAGACGCACCGACAAGGCGTTGGCGTTGGCTTTGCTGGTGCGCTGTTGCGCGGCGCTGACCTTGTCGGAAATACCCAGCAGATTCTGCACATGGTGCCCGACTTCATGAGCGATGACATACGCTTGCGCAAATTCACCGGGCGCTTTAAAGCGTTCGCGAAGATCGCGATAGAACGCCAGATCGATGTACACCTTCTGATCGCCCGGACAGTAGAACGGTCCCATCGCTGAACTGCCGGTCCCGCAAGCCGTGGGCGTCGCTCCGGTAAACAGAACCAGTTTCGGGTCTTGATAGCGCCGCCCCGCCTCGTTGAAGACCTGATGCCAAGTTTGCTCGGTACTGCCGAGCACTTTGGAAACAAAGGTCGCCATTTCGTCGTTTGCCGGCGGTTTGTGTGCCGGCTGGTTGACCGATGGACGATTGTTGTTGGCTGAAAGACCCATGATCACCGACGGGTCGATACCGAAAAAATAGCTCGCGGCCAGCGCCAGAACGACCGTTCCAACGCCGACGGTACCCCGGCCGACGACACCACCGCCACCCCGACGGTCTTCGACATTGCTGCTGGCGCTCTGATCATCAAGACGCATCGCTCATTCCTCCAGTGACAAACTTCGCCACGCGATGCTAACAGACGGCGCCATGGATTACCTACCTACTTCGTTGACCATCGAGAGAAAAATTTTGCCCAATGGCCACTTGGTACGACAGTGATCGTTGGTAGCGAAACGCAACATCCAGAGGCCATCCAGGCTCAAGTCGGGTCAGACTCATGTCGATAACGAGCCGGCGTTCTGTCCACGCAGCCATTGTTCGAGAATGGTCAGAATCCAGACCATTTCACCGTAGTACGCCGGGTGCTCAGGCAGATATTCCTTGACCAGTCGTTCAATGAACTCCTCACGGACGATGCCGCGTCTGGCCAGTTGTCGGAGAGAGTCCTCGGCCAACGCTTTCAGCGCCGGATCGCGTGACGCCCAGACGCCAAACGGCAGACCAAAGCCCTTTTTCTTTTTGGTGATGATTTCGTCAGGCAAGAAACCACGCAGTGCTTCCTTGAAGAACCAGCGCAGTTTCCTCCCTTTCACCTTCCAGTCCGGCGACAGTTGCATCGAAAAATCGGTGATCGCATCCGACAGGAAAGGATAAGCAACTGCAATCCCGGCCATCTGCGTCGCACCACGGACCTTCGGCAAGTCACTGTCGGCCAGCGTGTAGCGCCAATCATAAGCCAGCATGCGATTGATCAGGCCGGCACCCTGGGACTCCGCCCACGTCGACCGCATGTGCCGGCTCGGTTCGCCGAGATCGATTTGGGCGAGCAGCCCCGGTGTCAGCACTTGAGCTGGATCGAGCTGGACGATCAGGTTGAAACTTTGCATCCGGTCCGGCATCGGAATTCGCGAGTGACGGACATACCCCGTTGCTTGCCGAAAGACGGGAATGCGACGCAGCGGACTGGCGTCGGTGCACAAGGGTTCGATCAGTTGCCGCAGACTGTGCGGAACGCTCTGGTAGTAATTGAACAGTTTCTGTGTCGCATAACGCGAGTTGCCGCCAAAGAGTTCGTCGCCACCGTCGCCGGCGAGCATCTTGTCGCAGCCATCGGCGCGGGCAAGCTTGGCGCAGTAATAGGCCGGCAACGCCGACGAGTTGCCAAAGGGCTGATCGTGATGTTGCGCTACCGCCGGCAGACTGGCAACCAGATCGGCCGGCGTCACGTAATACTCGTGGTGCTCGCAGCCGAAATGCTTGGCGGCGATCCGGGCGTATTCCATCTCATCGTAGCCTTGAGCATCGAAACCGATCGAGTACACCGGCGCCGCTTTGCCGGTAATCCGGCAGAGCATGCCGGCAACCGTCGAACTGTCGGTACCTCCGGAAAGAAACGCCCCTACCCGCGAATGTTGCCCGATTTGTTCGGCGACACTGTCGGCAATGAAACGGCGAAAAGCCTCGCGGGCATCGGCGAACGATTGCCGATGCCGTTCATCGAAACGTAAAGATCCATGACGGTGCAACACCGGGCCTTGCGCATCGACAAACAGGCTGTAGGCAGCCGGCAGACGCTGCACCTGCTGGAAGATCGTCCGCGGCGCGGGAATCATGTGGAAATACAGGTAATCATAAATCGCCTGCGGGTCGAGGTCGTCACTCCGACCGGGAACGCAATCGGCGCGATCCGAGAACGCAAGCGTCTGGTCATTTTGGCGATAACACAAGGTTTCGATGGCGAAACGATCGACGGCGAGAAACACGCAGCGGCGAGAGTTATCGATGATCACCAGCGCATAAGCACCGCCGAGTCGGTCGCCAATGGCCTGTCCAGAGTGTCGCCAGGCGGCAAGCAACTCCGCCGCCGAAGCGTTCTGACGCCCTCCGGACGGTTCTCCTGGTTCACGCAGCGCGGGCGAGCCAATCGACACGCAGGCGGCGCTGCCATCATGGGCAAAATCATCGCCGCGCCAGGAGAGCGAAGCCAGTGGTAACGGAACGCTGTTGAAGTCGAACAGCTTGCTCAGATCGATCTGGCCGGAAAGTCTTTCTTTCATGGAATCTCGGTTATCCGCGGTAGGTTGGCGGGATGGGCAACGGAAGAAAAGGGGCGCGCTGGCTGCAGCGAGAAGGATGCTCCAGAAAGCGCCACTCGTCGAAATGGTTGATAAAGAGTAAGGGTGACCATTCAATCCGGCGAAAAGATCTCCCTACTTCAAGATCTCGCCTGCTTGCACGGAAAGCGAACACGGATTGGCCACAGGGCATGCGGGCGAATCGTACGACAAAGTCTCGTCACTTGGTTGTGTCGGATTTCACTATCTGGCACATGCTCGAGACCAGCGACGGCCGCTGATCAGCCGCACTCATTTCACGCCAAAAGATCGATTGCCGACGGTTGACCATTCGAACTCGCGGAATCAGCGTTGTAGGCGACACGCATCCGATCGCCGGCCGATTGGGAACGGGCTTGCCGATCCGCTGCTTCGGTGCCGTTTTGGCTCTGCCGGCTCAGATCGATGCTCGCCTGCATCGCCATCCGCGTCGCCAAGGCGGCGATCTGGCGGTCTTGGGCAGACGGATCGGCGGGAGCAAGTGCCGCCGCCTTGATCCGGGCAGCCTTGCTGATCGTCTCCTCAGGGGTGCGGCCCGGCGAGATATCGATCGACACTTCGCCGCCAATGGCATAACGCTGACCGTCTGGAGCACTTTCGTAAGTGAAACTGGCGCCACTGCGCACCAGATTACCCCCGGCGGCGAGATGCGCCATTTCATGACTGCGCACCTGACGATCGCGTTGCTGCAGCGCGCGTACTCGCCGCAAGTCGTTGTCGGAGAGCAGTTTCCCGGATACGCCCGACCGCTGCCCCGTGCGATCCGTACGACGTCGCGCGGAGTCAGCCCCCTGGACGTCGTCGGCACCACTAGCGCTACCGGCATTTCCTGAAGTACTGACGGTCGGCACAGACGCCGCGAATGACGGCGCGACGCCAGATAGACCGGCGATCATCCGATGACCCGATCAACCCAGGTCGGCCCGCACCGGGGAAACAACGGGAGCGTCGGTCGACGCTTCAAGCAGTGAGACGAACCGCAGGCGACGTCGGCGGTTTGACACTGCTTCCAGCGTTGTCATTGAACAGATTGAGAGCACGTTGCGCGCGGGGAGAGCGTTCAGAACGTTCAGCCACCGCTCTTTCAGCCTGCGAGGACTCGCCGGTCGCCACGGTGGCAGTTTTCTCGGGAGGATTGGCTGCAGAAGGAGCCGCGGAAGCGGTTTTAGACGATGAGTTGGCCGCACTGCTGACCGACGCATTCGAGACCGCCGGGACGCTGGCGGCTGTGGAACTGGTGGTTCTGGCCGCCGCCGCTCGGTCAGAAGTCGCGTTTACCCGATCCCGGGCAGCGGCTTGGCGAGCAGCAGCGCTGATGTCGACCTTGGCACTCGACGCTTCCTGACGCGCGTGAACCGGATTGGTCGCTGGAGACTGTGCGGGTCGCGATACATTCGTGGGTTGATAGGGGGTCACCGTCGGGCGACTTGAGACGGCGTTACTCAGATTCATCGTCATTTCTCCTTCTGGGCGGACGGTCGATACAGCGCCTGTCCAAAACAGCGCCGCGTGCCGCCAGCCATCGATCCCACCTTGGACGCCGGAAAATCCGCCAGACCAGCACGCTTGAAACTCAGTATAGATGCCACGATGGCTGCTTGCGAGCCGGTTTCGGGCTTAAAGTGAAGCGTGTTCTGAGAGGTTGTGAAGAAATTGTCACAAGCAGGTCAAAATGCTTGGCGCGAGCGAGCGAAGAGAGCTATCAAAGGATAGGCGAGGAGTGAGTGAGCAACGCCACAAATTGGCCGCGCAGTAGATTTTTCACCACCTCTGAGCAAATTGAGCCTAGTCCCTTTTGGTGCTGTTGGTGGTCCAAGCTCTATTCTTCATGGCCTGGACATCCAAAAATCATAGTTGAAAAATGATTAAATACAAGACCTGACCCCGATGGCGCTGTGACCCCGATGGCGCTGTGTGACCCCGATGGCGCTGTGTGACCCCGATGGCGCTGTGAACTACGTCCAGTCGCTGGCCGATCTGAGCGACCCCAGCGAGATGTCGCAGCGCCTGGAGAAGGAGAAGGCGCGCTTTGCCGGCAGCGAAATTCGCGGCAAGACGCTCGGTATCGTCGGCCTGGGCGCGATCGGCTCGATGGTCGCCAATATGGCGCTGGCCATGGGGATGCAGGTGATCGGCTTCGATCCGGTGCTGTCGATCGACGCCGCATGGCGTTTGTCCAGCGACGTTGGCCGCATGGAGAACCTGCAAGCGCTGCTCGCGCGCTCCGACTACGTCTCGCTGCACGTCCCGGCAGCAGACGCCACGCGCCACATGATCAACGCCGACACGCTGGCAACGATCAAGCAGGGCGCCGTCCTGCTCAACTTTGCGCGCGACGCGATCGTCGATGCGCAAGCGGTTCTGCGCAGTCTCGACGCCGGTCGACTGGGCAAATACGTGTGCGACTTCCCCGAATTGGCCCTGCTTGGCCATCCCAGAGTCATCGCCATGCCGCACATTGGTGCGAGCACCGAGGAATCCGAAGAAAACTGCGCCGTGATGGCCGCCAACCAGTTGGTGAACTATCTGGAAAACGGCAACATCGTCAATTCGGTCAACTTCCCGAAGGTCGTCATGGAGCGCCGACCCGGCACGGCGCGTATCACTTTCTCGAACAACAACGTTCCCGGCGTGCTCGGTCAGGTGCTATCGGTCCTCGCCGAAAGCAAGGTCAACGTCGTCGACATGATGAACAAGAGCCGCGGTGAATTGGCTTTCAATATCATCGATGTCGAACATCCGCCAAGCGACGATGTGGTCGCCGCGATCAGTGCGCTTGAGCACGTGATCCGCGTGCGGGTGATATGACGCAGTTATTCGTCGACGGCGCAGCCTGGCAGGCTCTGCCGGCGCTGGCCTTCGCCGTGCTCCTGGCGGGTGTCTTCGTCCTGATCATCCGCCAGAACCGCAAGGATCTGGTCGAACTGGAAGAAATCCTGGCCAACGAGAGCGGCGAGTGGTAAAGCGGTCGGGTGGTCGGGCGGTCGGCTTCCACTCGCCGTAGCGCGGTTGCCGTAGCCGGCGGTTCGATGCAGCAAATCCCTACTCGTTTGCACGCCTCGCAAGGCCAATTGGTCCGAAGAAGCACAACGGAAGCACGACGGAACCGGGCTGGGTCAGCGACACCCGCCATCGACCACGCGCGGACTTGCTGACGTTCCGTGCTTCGCGGACAGATACGCCGCGTTTGCCGCGTTCCCGACAGTCGGACCGACCCCGTCGCTTGGACCGACCCCGTCGCTTTCAGCGATGGCATCGTGACCTGCGTCAGACGAACTTGTCGAGGTTGCACTGAGGCCTCAGCACCTCGCTGCTGCCCGACTTTGCCGGCAGCCGTGCAGTGCATGGCCTCGCCCAGCGCAGCGCGAGAGGAGTCAGTCGCCAAGGCCTTGGTGGGCCGCCAGGCGAGCACCTGCCTCGGGGTCCGGTCGAGCACGGCGGACAGAAGGAGTAAGCCGAACGGGTAGCAGACCCGGAGCTTGTGCTTGCGGTCGATCATCGTCTTGCGGCAAGCTCGCCCGCCTGGCTGAGCGTCGTCGCCAAGAACTGGTTCTCCAGCGCCGGAGGCCGATCTTGGCGTGCAGCTTGGTCTGGTCCGGATCAGCGCTTGCGCCACCTGCACCTCGAGAAACCCGGCGCGTGCTTCCGCGTCGCCGTTCTTGTCATGCTATCGCTCGTTCTGCGGCTGCGGCCGCAGTCCTTCGATGGGGCAAGCCGAGCACTCATCGTGCTGTGCGAAATTCCGGGGCCGTCGCTCTCGGCTATCGCTTCCCGATGCACAGCGTTCCGGCGGCCGCATGCATCGAGCAGCGCCGTTTGCGCGACAAGGTCGTAGAATCGGCCCGATCCACCTCCCGACACGCAGACCATGATGCTCGACGAAATCAATCATCTGGAACTGATCGGCAGCCTGATGCAGCAGATGTGCGTCTATCTCGTGATCGCCTACCTGCTGAGCAAGACGCCGCTGTTCGCGCCGCTGATGCAGGTAACCGTGCGCCTGCCCGGCAGGCTGGTCTGCTACCTGGTGTTTTCCGGCTTCTGCGTCATGGGCACCTACCTCGGCTTCCAGATCGAAGGCGCCATCGCCAACACGCGTGCCATCGGCGCCGTCCTCGGCGGCCTTTTCGGTGGACCGGTGGTGGGCCTTGCCGTCGGCCTCACCGGCGGCCTGCATCGCTACTCGCTCGGCGGCTTCACCGACGCCGCCTGCGCGGTGTCTACGACCGCCGAAGGCGTGATCGGCGGCTGCCTGCACCTCTACCTGCTGCGCAGCCAGCGCGCCGACCGGCTGCTCAGCCCGACACTTGCGTTCTGGACGACGCTCGGCGCCGAGTTGCTACAGATGCTGATCATCCTGCTCATGGCCAGGCCGTTCGACCAGGCTGCCCGCCTGGTCGCGCATATCGTGCTGCCGATGACGCTGACCAATGCCGTCGGAGCGGCCCTCTTCATGCGCCTGATTCTCGACCGCCGGGAAACGCTGGAGAAGTATTCGATTGCCTTCTCGGCGAAAGCGCTGCGCATTGCCGAGCGCTCGGTCGGCGTGCTCCTGCAGGGCTTCAACGAGCATAACTGCAAGCGCATGGCGAGCGTCATTCAGGAAGAAACCGGCGTCGGTGCGGTGGCGATCACCGATAGCGAAAAGCTGCTCGGCTTCGTCGGCATCGGTGCCGACCACCATCTGCCGGGTACGCCCATTGCTTCACCGCACACGCGACACGCCATTGAACACAATGAAGTCGTCTATGCCGACGGAGCCACCCTTCCCTACTGCTGTTCGCTGAGCAAGGACTGCAAGCTCGGTTCGTGTCTGGTCATCCCGCTGCGCGATGAAGCCAACCATGTCTTCGGGACGATCAAGCTTTACGAACCGAAGCGGAAACTGTTTTCCTCGCTCAATCGCACGCTCGGCGAAGGGATCGCACGCCTGCTCTCCAATCAGGTGCTTGCCGGCCGGATCGAGGAACAGAAACGACTGCTCGCGCAATCGGAAATCAAGCTCCTGCAGGCGCAGATCAACCCGCATTTCCTGTTCAATGCGCTGAACACGCTGGCGGCAGTGATTCGCCGCGACCCGGAGGCGGCGCGGCAGCTTGTGCAATACCTGTCGACCTTCTTCCGCAAAAGCCTCAAGCGGGTCGGCAACGAGGCGACGCTCGGCGATGAAATCGAGCATGTCGATGCCTACCTGCGCATCGAACAAGCGCGCTTCGCCGATCGCCTCGATGTCCAGTACGCCGTTCCCGCCGATCTGCAGCGGCTGCGTCTACCTGCCTTCTCGCTGCAACCGATCATCGAGAACGCGATCAAGTACGGCATCGCCCAGATGCTCGAGGCGGGAACCATCCGGATCAGCGCCCAACGGCAGGAGGGCGTGCTGACGATCGTCGTCGAGGACAGCGCCGGCCTGTATCGGCCGACACCGGGAGGCGAAGGCCTGGGGATGAACCTGGTCGATCGGCGGATCAAGATTCGCTACGGTGCGGCTTACGGCATCGAGGTGAGCTGCGAACGCGATTGCTGGACGCGCGTGGCTATTCGTCTACCGGTGGAAGAGGAACTTGCACCATGCTGACTGCGCTGATCATTGATGACGAAGCACCCTCGCGCGAGGAACTCAGGGCCCTGCTCGCCGCAGCCGCCGACATCGAGGTGCTGGGCGAATGCGCCAACGCGATCGAAGGGCTGTCGGCCATCCGTCGCCTGCGTCCGGATGTCGTCTTCCTCGACATTCAGATGCCGCGCGTGAGCGGGCTCGAAATGGTCGGCATGATCGACGCTTCGGCGCTGCCGCAGATCGTCTTCGTCACCGCCTACGATGAACACGCCTTGCAAGCCTTCGAGGAACACGCCGCCGATTACCTCCTCAAGCCAATCGACCCGCAACGGCTGGCCCGCACGCTCGACTGGTTGCGCTCGGGAGTCCGGCGCTCCGGCACGGCGTTTCCGGGATCGGCCGAGAAGCTGCGCCAGGTTCCCTGTTTCGGCCGCAGCCGCATCTTTCTTCTGCCGCTCGACGAAGTGGAGTTCGTCCACACCGACATCGCCGGCGTCCAGGTCGTCGGTAAGGAGCGGCAGGGAACCACCGAACTGAGCCTCAAGATCCTGCAAGAGCGTTCGTCCTTGATTCGTTGCCACCGACAGTTCCTGGTCAACCTCGATCAGATCGCCGAGATCGAGTTGCTCGACAATGGCGCCGCCGAGATCGTCACGCGCAGCGGCAGACGGGTGCCGGTCAGCCGCCGTCATCTGCGCGAGATGAAGGATCGCCTGCTGATTCCGTGAGCGATTTCGCCCCGCCGATTCTGTCACAAGAACAAACGTGCAATCGCCCAGCCGACGCTTGCCACCTGGCGTGATGTCTTGCACTCACGGCGCGAACCAGGCAAGGAGCTGCGCTCGCAATCGCTGGAACGCCTGGTCAGTGCAGTGTTGAAGACTGACGCGTCCCGTGATGCTCTCGTAGATGGCCGAAGACCGCGGCCGCTTTTGCCTACGGCAAACGGCTTCGATCGCCTCCTTCGGCTGCAGCGGCTTGCCGGCAGCATCGAATTCGAAACCGCGGTGGCGCAGCCAGTCACGAATCGATTCCTCCGCGGACCACTGAAGAGCTTCGTGCAGCACGCGATCGCTTCCCCAGAGCCATATATCGACTTCCGGCGCGATGACGATGCACTTGGCACGCGACCCCCAGACGCGTTGCAGTTGCTCGTCCAGTTTTCCTTCCAGCGACAAAGGAGTTTCCCGTTCCTCATGCCCGCAGCCTTGAAAATCCAAAAGCATGAGCGCGTGCGAAAAACGGCCAGCGTCGCATGCCAGCATGTCGGCGCCACTCGTCCGCACACCGCCGTCACGACCCATGTGCGGGCGGATGTCCCAAGTCAACGGCCGGGTTCCCAGGGCTTGTGGGCGGCCCAGCGCACCGCGCAGGGCAAACTGCATGTTCTTGTCGGCAACCAGCACCACCAGGTCCTGCACGGCCGTCTCAGCTCAGAATGCCGGCAGCAAACAGGACGCCGAGATCGGGCTTCCCTTGTCTCCATTGCTGCAGGGCAGGATGCCGGTCGCCGGCAACGATGTCCGTCGCGCCCGTGCTGTCCTTGGCAAAACAAAGAATCTGCGCGGGGTCGAGCATGTTCAGCGCTACCGGACTGTGCGTGGCAATGAGCACCTGACCGTCATAAATCGACGAGAGCGACTGGATGACGGTCTCGATGGCGCGCGGATGGATGCCGTTTTCCGGCTCTTCGATCAGGAAGACGCCATCGAGATCCTTCAAGTAAGCCGTTATCGTCAATGCCAACAGGCGCAGGGTACCGTCGGAGGCCAGCCACGAGGGCACCTCAGCACCGTTGGCGTACTTGATCACCAGATAGCGGTGGCGATCGTCCTCACGTTCGATCGTGTCGATGTCGGCGATGTCCTCCAGTGCGGTGCGTACATGATCCAGCCAGTGTTCAAAGCGCTGCCGATCGCGCCGCAACTCGGCTATTACCCATGGCAGGTTCGCACCATTCGTCTGGAAGTCGCGACCCAGCCCCGGAGGACTCGCTCGGCGAATGATCTGACTGTTCAGTACCACCTTCCGCACCCCCGTCTCGAGCAGATCGCGAAACCACGAACTGACCGGAAAGCTGGCCTCATCGGCAGGGATGTGCGTTAGGGCCAGCTTGCCGCGCCCAAGACGAAACGACGGGGAGTACGACTTCGCCCCCTCGGTGTAGTAGTTGTCGTTGCCACCGGGTGTCTTCTTCATTACCACCTTGTAGCCCGGTCGTCCTTTACCGACGAATATCGACGGCGCATCTTGCCGTACCAACGGAAAGAGATCCCGTTGCACGGGCAGATCGTCCTCGTTGCTTGTGCGCAAGGACAGCGTCTCATGGTTGAGGCCCAGCTCATTGCTCGCCGCATCAAAGCCGACCTCCAGTTCGTAGCGCACGAACGTGAAGCGGCGTTTGTCTTCGGCCATGCGCGCGCGGACGGCCTTCGGAATTGGCGCCTCGACGGCAAGCTGAAACGCGTTTCTCGGGTCGGAGTCCCGCTCGGGCCCCTGCCAGATCAGTTTGTCGAAACTCGCGCTGCGTGACAGGATGGTCTCGCGCACGTCGCCTCGCTGGCGCACCAGGTCGCTCAACAAACCGATCACGTCAAGAAAGGTCGTCTTGCCACTCGCGTTTGGCCCGACCAGCGCCTGCATCGGTGCCAAGACCTGATCGACGGCCTTGAGGCTGCGGAAATAACGCGTCTGAATACGGGAAAACATCGCAGCGTGCGCAAGGCCGGTTGGTTTGACGAGAACGGCGAGTATAGGCGCCTTTCAGTGTGCACGAAACCGCCGGTTCGCGTTCCCGTCAGAACGTTGGTCCTGGTCGATCGATCCCGAACACGTCACCGCACGCAGCCTGCCTCGGGATCATGCGCGCACTCGCCGCCCGCGATCGTCACTCACCGCGGCAGACGCCGGGCGGTCATTCGATCGCCGCGGCTCGACAGGGAGATCGCCAACGCATGACGCGAGGAAGCAGGCCGACCCCAGCGACGCGTGTTTCTATGGGCCGCGCGACTTCCCAACTGGGGCAACAGCGCCATTCGGCGGGCCCGGGACACCGCTCAATCCGCGCAGCGACCGCTCGCCAGATGGTACGCACGGCGGCCAGAATCAGGGCTAGATTGCGTGCTGCACTAGGTCAGGAGTCCCCGCGCCGCGGGCTTACTTCCTGTCAGTGCCTGGTCGATCAGCCATTCACCAGGCTTCGACGACCGGTTTCCCGCGGCGGCGTCGGCAGCTTTGCGAGAGGCTGCAGCCCACCGCCATGACACAATTCACTCCTGGAGGGGCCGTGAACATCGTTTCCAAACATGCCATCTGGTGGTTCTTGACGGCAGTCGGGGTATTCTCCCTCGGCACCGTGGCGCTGTCGCGTGGCGAAACCATCAACGCCTTGTGGATCGTCACTGCTGCGGTTTCGATCTATCTCGTCGCTTACCGCTACTACAGCCTGTTCATCGCCGACCAGGTGATGCAGCTCGACCCGACGCGTGCGACGCCGGCTGTCCGTCACAACGACGGCCTCGACTACGTGCCGACCAACAAGTACATCCTGTTCGGTCACCACTTCGCGGCGATCGCCGGCGCCGGCCCGCTGGTCGGCCCGGTGCTGGCCGCACAGATGGGCTACCTGCCGGGAACGCTGTGGATCATCGTCGGCGTCGTCATCGCCGGCGCCGTACAGGACTTCATGGTGCTCTTCGTCTCGACGCGTCGTGACGGGCGCTCGCTCGGCGACCTTGTCAAGTCGGAGCTCGGTTTCGTCCCGGGTATCATCGCCCTCTTCGGGACCTTCATGATCATGGTGATCATCCTCGCTGTTCTGGCGCTGATTGTCGTCAAAGCGCTGGCGGAAAGCCCCTGGGGAACCTTCACCGTCGCCGCGACGATCCCGATCGCCATGTTCATGGGCGTCTACAACCGCTTCATCCGCCCAGGGCGTGTCGGCGAAATCTCGCTCGTCGGCTTCGTGCTGCTGGTTGCCGCCATCCTGGTCGGCGGTCAGGTCGCCGAGAGCGCTACCTGGGCGCCGTTATTCACCTTCAACGGCAAGCAACTGACCTGGATGCTGATCATCTACGGCTTCGTCGCGTCGGTCTTGCCGGTGTGGCTGCTGCTCGCACCGCGCGACTACCTGTCGACCTTCCTGAAAATCGGCACCATCGTCGGTCTCGCCCTGTGCATGGTCTACGTCGCACCGAATCTGCGCATGCCGGCCGTTACCCAGTTCGTCGACGGTACTGGCCCGGTGTGGTCGGGAAGCCTGTTTCCGTTCATCTTCATCACCATCGCCTGTGGCGCGGTTTCCGGCTTCCATGCACTGATCTCCTCAGGAACGACGCCGAAGCTGCTCGACAACGAAAAGAACGCGCGCATGATCGGTTACGGCGGCATGCTGATGGAGTCGTTCGTGGCGATCATGGCGATAGTCGCCGCTTCGGTCATCGATCCGGGCGTCTACTTCGCAATGAACAGCGCGCCAGCGATCATCGGCAAGACGGTCGAAGGCGCTGCGCAGGTGATTTCGCAGTGGGGCTTCGTGATCACCCCGGAGGTGCTCACGCAGACTGCCAAGGATGTTGGCGAAAACAGCATCCTCTCGCGCGCGGGCGGCGCGCCGACGCTGGCCGTGGGAATGGCCCAGATCTTTTCGCAGGTCTTCGGCGGGCAGGCGATGATGGCTTTCTGGTACCACTTCGCCATTCTTTTCGAAGCGCTGTTCATCCTCACCGCCTGCGACGCCGGGACACGTGCCGGACGTTTCATGCTGCAGGATCTGCTCGGCACCTTCGTGCCAGCCTTGCGACAGATCAACTCCTGGCCGTCCAACCTGACGGCTACCGCTCTGTGTGTTGCTGCCTGGGGTTACATCCTGTACCAGGGCGTCGTCGATCCGCTCGGCGGCATCAACAGCCTGTGGCCGCTGTTCGGCATCTCGAACCAGATGCTGGCGGGTGTGGCGCTGATGCTGTGCACGGTCGTCCTGTTCAAGATGAAGCGGCAGAAGCATGCCTGGGTGACCATCGTGCCGGCCTCCTGGCTGCTCGTCTGCACGCTGACTGCCGGTTGGGAGAAGGTCTTCCACACCAATCCAAAGATCGGCTTCCTGGCTCTCGCCGACAAGTTCCAAGCCGCGCTCGACCGGGGTGAGCTCCTGGCCCCGGCAAAGAGCGTCGAACAAATGCAGCAGATCGTGTTCAACAACCATTTGGACGCCGCGCTGGCGATCTTCTTCATCTTCGTCGTCGTCAGCATGCTCTGCTACACGATTATCGCGAGCCTGAAAGCCTGGCGTGACGACCGCGTGACCAGTCGCGAGATGCCGTACGAGGCGATCCCCTCCGCCGGAGCCTGACAGTCCGTGTTCAACGACCTCGCGAGGTTCGGCACGTATCTCGGGCAGGCGGCCAGATTGATGGTCGGCCTGCCCGATTACGGCACCTATGTCGCCCACATGCGGGCGACGCATCCCGACCTGCCGGTGATGAGCGAAACGGAGTTCTTCCGCAATCGCCAGGAAGCGAGGTACGGTTCCGGCCGCTCCGGCGGCTGTTGTTGACCGCGTCGGAAAACCGGCACATTGCTCCGGCGCAAACGAAACTCCTGGCGTCCGCGCCCTGCTCTCTTCTCCTCCATCGACCACCGATGAACCCGACCCCCGCCTTACCCATCCCCGTCACCCTGCTCTCGGGTTTTCTCGGCGCCGGCAAGACGACGGTTCTCAACGCGTTGCTCAATCAACCCCAAGGCCGGCGCTTTGCTGTGGTCGAAAACGAGTTCGGCGCCGTCAACATCGACAGCCAGCTCCTTTCCCGCCAACCGGGCGGCCTCGTTGAACTGACCAACGGTTGCGTCTGCTGCACGGTCAGCGCCGACCTGGTGCGTGGCCTGCGCGATCTGGCCGCGCAACGGGCAGCCGGCAGGCTGGCCTTCGACTGGATCGTCATCGAGACGACCGGGCTCGCCGACCCCGGGGCCGTCGCCCAGACCTTCTTTGCTGCGCCGGAGCTGCGCGACGACTTCATGCTCGACGGCATCGTCGTCGTCGTCGATGCGTTGCATGCCAACGGGCAGCTCGATCAACATCGCGTCGTTCAGCGCCAGGTCGGGTTCGCCGACCGGCTGCTGCTCGCCAAGTGCGATCTGGTCGACGCGGCTGCGATTTCCTCGCTGTCCGAGCGGCTACGCTGCATCAACCCGCGCGCAGCTCAGCAGTTGCTGCAGAACGGGCACGCCGAACCTGGTTCGCTGCTCGGCATCGGAGGCTTCAATCTCAATGCCTCGCTCCTCGCCGCCGATTCCGCCAGCCTTTCTCCTGCTCGTTTCGCGCCGATGCCAGCACCCGCTGCCATCAGCTGGTCGCGCCGACCGGCCGCGCACGAGGACGAGATTTCATCCTTTCTGCTCGAGGCTGGTGAGGTTGACCTTGAGCAAATCGGTCTTTTCGTCCAGTCGCTGGTCGACGAATTGGGCGACGAGTTGCTGCGCTACAAGGGAATCCTCGCCATCCCGGACGAAAGCCGCAAACTCATCTTTCAGGGCGTACAGCGCGTCGCCGGCTTCGCTTACGGTGAGCCCTGGGCACCTGGGCAAACGCGTACATCGCGTATCGTGCTGATCGGCAACCGCCTCCCAGTAGCGCGGCTGCGCGCGACTTTTCAAGCTGCGGCCGCGGCGGCGAACGGCAGACCAGCAGCGACCCGGATGCCCGCAACCTAGCGCTGGCAAGCCTGTAACAGATCCAGAATCTCGCGAAACTGAAAGTCCTCGCCCATCCCGGCGATACGCCGTGCCATGCCTGTATGGCCGGATTCGATATCCGCCAGCACCGCGTCGACCCCGCGCCTGCTCAGCGGTTGTGAATTTTTCGTTTCAGCACTGCCACCGGGGCATCGGGCGCCGATGTCGCGCTGAACGGAACAATTCTGCGGTGGCTTAGAAAGCGAGCCTGCCGACTCGCCTTTCCGCCCTTGTGCCCTGATTTTAGGGGTTTCTCAACCCCTAATTCTACTTTCTCAAATTCGTATTCGCCTTCCGGTGATCCACGTTTGTCATGTGGTAGAACGTCATGTGTCGTGATTGTTCAATCTTTTCCTTGAGTTGTAGATGACAATGTCAACTCCAATGCGTCGATAGCATATCTGCGGTGATTACTTCGGCACTAGAGCATTTCGATTCGCACCTCACGCCCTATCTCCATTGCTTTCAAAGCCGGACCCGTTCGGTCGAAGACACGGCGCGCCAGTATCTGCACGGGCTGTTCCAAAGTTCGCGTCGTAACCTCGAGTGCATGGCGGAAAGCGTAGCCGACAGCCGCTATCAGCCGCTGCATCATACGTGGCGAATCCAATTGGGATCGGCGCGCGGTGCGTCTGCAACGGGTGATCGATGCCAACGCCCAGCGTAGTGGATGCCGACTTGTATCTGCCGGAAACGTGGGCCAAAGATGCGATCCGCTGCGAGGCGGCGGGGTGCCCGAGGCAATGCTGTTGAATTAGGCCAAATCCCGGTATAATCCACTCTATGCCATTGATGTACAAGACTATTTCTACCTGTAGACCATGATAATGACACGGAAACGGTTTGCAAAATGCATGCCAGCTATCGTCTGTTTTTGACGCGTTTCTTCAGCTGATTCCGGATCGTCTCTCTTTACGAGGGCTTTCTCTTCCCCCGAAGGCCTTTGTTCGCCAGAGCAAACTGACGCTTTCGGCGGTCTTCCTCTTGTTGCTTTCGCTGGCGGGCAGTGGAAAAGGCCAGGGGGGTTGACGGCAAAGCGGGCGCCTTCCTTCGCCATGCCCGACGTAGTGGTCTGTGGCCGGAAGCGGAAGCCGTCCATCGCAG